>NZ_JBHXAU010000027.1:0-131022 GCF_042727395.1 Nocardia sp. NPDC060255
CACCGCACGCTCACGCTGCTCGATCGGATAACGCTTGGGCATAGCCCACATCCTCCACAAAGAAGGAAGCGGCCAGAAAGTCGGGGCGGTTCACTGTGCACCCCGTCCCCGCCAACAGGTTTCAGCACACACCGGAGCTGTTGAGCCGCGACCACGGCCAGGCCACCACGCCAGAACTCCATCGCGCCCCCTCCCCAGATCTGCACTCTCTCTCGGGATCGGCACCGACTCTAGGGCCCTATTCCGAGTGCCGATCCCAAGAGACAGTGCAGATCCCGAACGATCCGGCCTCGCACCCCGCCACAGCGGGCGCTGATCGACGCCACTCCGGTCACACCTGCCGAACCCACAGACCGTGCATACCCTGCACAACAGCTAGACACCCTGCGAAGGGTATGCACGCTCTGCGAACCCCTTCCCCGCCAACAGGTTTCAGCACACACCGGAGCTGTTGGGCCACGACCACGGCCAGGCCACCACGCCAGAACTCAATCACGCCCCCTCCCCAGATCTGCACTCTCTTTCGGGATCGGCACCGACTCTAGGGCCCTATTCCGAGTGCAGATCCCGAGAGACAGTGCAGATCCCGAACGATCCGGCCTCGAACCCCGCCACAGGTAGCGCTGATCGACGCCACTGCGGTCACACGTATCGAACCCACAGAGCGTGCCTACCCTGCACAACAGTTAGACACTCTGTGAGGGGTGTGCGCGCTCTGTGCACCCTTCCCCGCCACCGGGTTTCATCGCATCGAGGCCAAAAGGGGCGCAACTGCGCCCCGATCGAGACGCGGGAACCCATGCGTACACCCGCTGTGTCAGCCCCACACCCGGTGTACTGGGGGCGGGGCTGACACAGTGGGGGCGCGGTAGTGGTTTCACCACCTCGGGAAGCCGGGATTCGCTGGGTATCAGGCTCTCTCAACGCAACCACAGCCAGATGACCACCTCGGGAACGCGACATCGCGCACCTGACCGATAACTAAAGCCGGGTACCCCACCTGACGTGCCCAGCACTACTCGGTCATTTCCCTTGGACGGGTATACCTATCCGAGCAAGTGCACCTAAGGACTTCCCGAGGTGACCTGTTCATGAAAGCTGAAGACCTACCCAGGTTTTCCCTGAAGTAGTGTGGGCGCGTCGTGTGCCGTACCCGACTTTAGGGGCGTGTCGAGTGCGCGATGTCGCGTTGCTGAGGTGGTCATCTGGCTGTGGTGGCGTTGAGGGAGTTTTCACGATCGGACAGAGTCGAATGGTTGTTGGTGAAGATCGTTTAGCGTCCATATGACTCTGCTCGATGCTCGTGATGTGTGGGCAGGGGCACCGAAGGGGTCGGTGGCGTTGCGGTCGGTGGCGTTGCGGTCGGTGGCGTTGCGGTCGGTGGCGTTGCGGTCGGTGGCGTTGCGGTCGGTGGCGTTGCGGTCGGTGGCTTCGGTGCGGGGCGCTGTGTACCAGTTGTTTTCGGGTAGATATCTGATGGTGGAGAGGTGCTGGCTTTCAGATCGGGTTCCTATTCATTGGCTATTCCCGTAGCTACTTGGGCACCGCCGATCTTGGCTGTGCCAGAACCACTTTCACCGGCGCGGCGACGAAACCGCCGCCTGCCACTACGATTCGATCGGCCGACTGGCTCCAATAGAGGGCTGAGTAGCTGGATCGGTTGTCGAACATTTCTGGCGGCAGCGGGATGTACGTGCCGTTCTGTGGAAAGTAGAGGACGCCGATATCGCCTTCGTCGTTGCCGCCGAACTTCAGTAGGAGGCTGCCGTTCGGTCCTGGACGTACTGCCATCACGTTTGTCCATGCTTCGATATGCCGGACGGGTGTACCACCGCGATGGATCTCGTACAGGGCGCGATCGGATAGGTAGAAGAATCCGTCGGGTCCTGTGGGTACCGAGGTGAAGTCGACGAAGGAGCGGTGTGCGTCCATCTCGAAGGTGCGGACGCAGGCGGTGCCTGCCGGGTCGAGTTCGTAACCGTTTCCGTCCCAGATCAATACGGTGCTGCCGTCAGCGAGCCGTGCCGTCCCGGTCATCGGGCGCGCGGCGTCGCCGAGCACGCTGTGGACCACGGCCGCGTCGGGGATGCCTGGAATCCGTTCCCACGCACCGGATTCCGTGAGCCACAGGGGGCCGGGCAGTGGGTCACCGATATTCAGGCCGCCGTATCTCAGCAGGTGGGTCTTCACATCGAGCAACACCACGGGGCGCGTGCCGAGGAAATAGCACTCGTGCGCGTAGAGGTCGGCGTCGCCCGGTCCTTTAGCGGGCAGTGCTCGTGGCGCATCCGTTGCGTCGGCCACCAGGATCGGCCCGAATACGCGTGGGCGGGCCCTGGTGTCGGCGGTGGACTGCGCGAGCCATTCGCCGGTGGGCGATCGTGCCGCCGCTACCCAGAATTCGTTGCGCTGCAACGATAGACGTGGTGGCCAGGTGTCGAGATCCCACAATTCCACCCGCGGTGTCTTACCGGCGCTGTGCGACAACAGGAATCCGTCGACGATGTCGTCGAGCACGCTGGCGATCGGCGACGGCGGCGCGGTCTCGACTGCGGCGGAGGGGGTTCCGTCGTTGCCGAGGTACTGCGCCCACATCAGTTCCGGATCGCCTGGGAACTCACCTGCCGCGGGTACCGCGAGATCGGTCGCCTCCCAATACCCTAGCTTGCGGTCGACCGCCGCCCGCAGGGTCGCCACGATGCCTCGGTAGGTCCGCTGCTCGCCTTTCGGCAATGGCACGAGCTGTTCTTCGACCCAAGCCAGCACTTCCGCGACATGCTCGGCGGGCACATACAGGCCCGTAGAATAATTCCCGCTGAACCATCCCGACGGGAACCGCCCACTCAATTGTGGATGCGCCGCAACGATTTCGGCGAACAGCCCGTCCGGCCGGTACGCGGCCTTCGGTGCGAACACCGCGTCCGGGAACACCCGCCCCGCTTCGAACGCGAGGCTCAGCGCCAGTCCTCGCTCGTACCGGTACGGCAGCATCGAGGCGCTGAACATGACCGCCGCAACGGACACAGCCTCCGCCGCGGCCCGCCCGTCTTCACTGAGCAGCAGCTCCCGCACCTGCCGCCACAGGTCCGCAGCGCCCGGATGCACTCGATCCAACGCGGTCGGCTCGGTAGTACGTCCGAGCAGCCTCGGCACGAACTGCTCCCGGATCGCGTCCTCGTCCACCAGGTGCAATGTGCAGTCGTATCCCATGTTCCTCCGCCTTGTCCTGCGCTCCCCATGCAACCACGGGGCAGCCGCACGACACCACTTCGTCGCCCACCCTCTCGGAGAACTCGAGAGTTGTTGCCGCACCGTTTCAGTCATGGTTCCTCGGTATGAAACAGACTGTCCGGCCGATAATTTCGGTACACTACGTGCGGTGCATGGAGTGCGGAAAACACCGCTACTCGGCTGAGCAACGCACTCGAATTTCTTTGTCGAAAGCAGCTACGACACGCTAATTCCGAGTCAGGGGAAACGACATGAGTATCAGCGAAAAAATCACCGCTGGTGAACTGGACAATCTCACGTTTCACGGCAAGCTCGAGGACGGGCACCTGGTGCCCGGTGGCCTGCTCGGCGACCAGGCCGCCATGGACGATATCGAGGTCGGCATCTACGTGCTGGAGAAGGACGGCACGCTGATCGCCTGCAACAAGACCGCCATCGGCGCCTGGGGCCGCAGTCCCGAACTGGGCACGAGCGAGAAGTACTGCGGCGCGTTCCGGCTGCGTTACCCGTCCGGCGAGGTCATGCCGCACGAGGCCGCCCCGCCGTCGGTGGTCATCAACAACGGCGGCACCGTCCGCGACGCCGACGTCATCTGCGAACAGCCCGATGGTTTCCGGCTGCTCGCGCTGGTCAACGTCTTCCCGATCCGCGACGAGTCCGACGAGGTGGTGGGCGCGGTCAACATCTTCCGCCACAACACCACCAAGACGGTGCCGGGACTGCTGGAGTCGGCTGGCGCCAGCTGACCGCTGCCCGGTCTGTGCTGGTCGGGCACGAGGCACCCTTCTCTGCTCGCGTCCTGCGCCGGCAGGGCTCAGGCGACACCGGAGCTGGACTGCCGCGCCGGCAGTCGAGGAACCGATGCCACCAACCGGCGGGTGTAATCATGTCGCGGTGCGTCGAATACCGCGTCGACCGCACCGGATTCGACGATGCGGCCGTCCTTCATGACGACCACGCGATCCGCAGCATGATGCACCACCCCGAGGTCGTGCGAGATGAGCAGTAGCGCGGTGCCGAACTGCGCCTGCAGCACGGCCAGTAGGTCGAGGATCTGCGCCTGCACCGAGACGTCGAGGGCGGATACCGGCTCGTCGGCGACGATCAAAGCCGGCCGGGGTGCGATGGCGCGGGCGATGGCGACGCGTTGCCGTTGTCCACCGGAGAGGGTGCGGGGATGGCGATGGAGGAACTCCCGGCCGAGTTGCACCGCGTCGAGCATTTCTCGGACGCGGTTCGCTCGGGCGCGGCCTCGAATGCCGACCGTGTCCAAGCTTTCGCCGATGATGCGTTCGACGGTGTAGCGCGGGTCGAAGGAGCTCAGCGGGTCTTGGGCGATCCATTGCGCGGTGCCGCGGTGGCGGCGTAGTTCGCTGTCGGAATATTCGCTCCACGGTTCGCCGTCGACGACGATGCGCCCGGAGGTCGGCGCGAGGAGTCGCAACGCGAGGCGCGCGGTGGTCGTCTTGCCGGAGCCCGACTCACCGACGATGCCGAGCGTCTCACCGGCGAACAGATCGAAGTCGACGTCGTCGACCACGGTGCGGGCGGCCGGGCCGGTGCCGTACGTCTTCCGAAGATCCTGTACCGACAACACGATTCGGCTCTCGTCCACTGTGCGCGGCGGCAGCGGCCTGCGGTCGAGGACGTCGATATCAGCCGACGGATCGTCGGGGATCGACAGCGTCGTACCGCGGGAGGCGGCCGACGGAACGGCAGCAAGCAATCGTTTCGTGTAGCTGTGCGCCGGTCGAGTCAGGACGTCGTGCGTACTCCCCTGCTCGACGACCGTGCCGTCCTTCATGACCAGCACTCGATCGGCCAGCTCCGCGACCACCGCGAGATCGTGGCTGATCAGCAGGAGCGCGTTGCCCGCGGCTTTGCGCTGCCGGAGCAGCTCCAGAATCTGTTGCTGCACAGTGACGTCGAGGGCGGTGGTCGGCTCGTCGGCGATGATCAAGCGCGGATCGCCCGCGATCGCCGTCGCGATCAGCACCCGCTGGCGCAGGCCACCGGAGAGTTCATGGGGATACTGGCGTAAGCGCCGTTCGGGTTCGGGCACACCGACATCGGTGAGCAACCGCACGCTGCGCGCGGTGCGCTCAGACCCGCGCAGCTCGGTCAGCGCACGTTGAACCTGGGCGAGTGTCGCGCCGATCGTGCACAGCGGATCGAGGGACACGAGCGCGTCCTGCAGGACGAACCCGATGTCGGAGCCGCGGATTCGCCGCCACTGCCGCTCGCGATACGCACGCGCGTCCTGCCCGAAGAGCTCCAGACTGTCCGCGCGGACCGCCGCGCCGGGTCCGGACAGACCGAGCAGAGCGCGTGCGGTCACCGACTTCCCGGAGCCCGACTCACCGACGAGCGCAACGACTTCACCCGGCTCGATCCGCAGATCGATGCCGTGCACCACCTCGTGCGCGCCGCCCTTCGCCGGAAACCCGATGCGCAGGTTCGTGATCGAGACCAGGCTCATGATGGCCTCCCGTCGTAGTGCCGTTGCCAGTGCCGCCCAAGTGAACTCACCGCGATGACGGTGACAGTGACCGCCACACCGGGCAGCACCGAGATCCACCAGGCGTTGCGCAGATAGTTGCGCCCCTCGGCGAGCATCGCGCCCCATTCCGGTTCCGGGGGTTGCGGTCCCATCCCCAGGAAGCTCAGGCCCGCCGCGCCGAGGATCGCGGTGCCGAGGCCGATGGTGGCCAGGATCGGCACCTGGGCCACCGCATGCGGCAGGACGTGCCGTCGCACCAGCGTGGCCCGGGTGAGTCCGAACGTGCGGGCCTGTTCGACGTACCCGGATTCCTGGACGACGAGTGTCTGGGCGCGCACCACCCTGGCAAACCGTGGAATGGAGGCGATGCCGAGCGCGAAGATCAGGTTCGTGGTGCCCGGCCCGGTGAACGAGATCAGGACCAGCGCGAGCAGCAGATCGGGAAAGGCGGAGACCACGTCGAGGAAGCGGGTGATCAGCTCATCGAGCAGCCCGCGGGCCAGCCCGGACAGCAGGCCGAGCGCTGTGCCGACCACCACCGCGATCGCTACGGCGGTGACGCCGATGAGCAGTGAGTAGCGTGCGCCGTGGACCACCCGGGTGAAGACATCACGCCCCAGATGGTCGGTGCCGAACCAGTGCTGCGCGCTCGGCGCGAGCTGGGCGGCCAGCGGATCAGCTGCCAGCGGATCGTCACCGGCCAGCACGGCGGGCGCGATCACCGCGATGGCGACCAGGCCAACTGTCAACGCGGCCACGGCGACACCTGGCGTAAAAGCGAAACCCCTTGCCCGCGCGGCAATTCGATCGACGGTCGTGCGCGGCAGACCGGCGGTCGTCATCGCGGTCCTCCTCGGGAGCCCCCGCGCAGCCGCGGGTCGAGCCACAGATACAGCAGATCGACCAGCGTGCTGATCACCACGTAGACGAACGCCGACAGGATCGCGACCGCGAGCACCACCGGAAGATCCTGTGCCAGTACGGCATCGACCGTGATTCGGCCGAGGCCCGGCCTGCCGAAGACCTCTTCGATGATCACCGCCCCGCCCAGCAGCCCGCCGACCAGCCAGCCGGTCAAGGTCACCGCGGGCAGCGCCGCGTGGCGCAGCCCGTGCCGCAGGCGCAGCTCGGTCTCGCTCACCGACCACGAGCGCACCGTCACCGCGAACGGCTCGTCGAGCGCCCGCTCCAGCCCGTCCCGCAGCACCTGGGAGACGACCGCGCCGAGCGAGAGACCGAGCGCGACCGCGGGCAGCACCAGGGCGGGCAGCCCCTTGTTCGCCGCCACCGGAAATATCTTCAACTGGAAGCTGAACACCGAGAGCAGCACGATGCCGAGCCAGAACGCGGGCGTCGAGATCAACGCCAGCTCAACCGCATTCGCGATGGCGCGGGCTCGCCGCCGCCGCGCGGTGGTGGTCGCGACGGCCACCGCGAACACCACCGCCACCAGCAGCGCCGCCCCGGTGAGCGCCAGGGTTGGCCCAGCCTGTGAGCCGATCACCTCCGACACCGGCCGTTGCAGGACGTAGGAGCGCCCGAAGTCCCCGTGCGCCACGTGCCACAGGTATCTGGCGTATTGCACGATCGCGGGGCTGTCGAGCCCCCACTCGGCGCGAATGGCCGCCTCGATTTCCGGCGTGCGTGGCTGTTCGCCGAGCAACACGTCGACCGTGTCGCCCGGCGCCAGCCGCACGCCGATGAACGACAGTGTGGCCGCGCCCCACAGCACGCCGATACCCGAGATCAACCGCAGCAGCACCCGTTTCGCAATCCACCAGCGCGCATCGGGTGCGGTGTCGGCCGCGAGCTCCACCGTCGGCGGTGCGGTGATTTCGAGCGTCATGGACACCACACCCGCACCGCGTCAGCCACGATCGACCCAGACGTCGTAGGAGTTCTCCGGAAGTTGCTTGTAGGGGCGGAAACCCGCGCCGTGCACGTGCGCGGCGGCCGCGATCTGATTCTCCGGAATGTAGAGCGGCAGCCCGTACGCCTTGTCCACCAACGCGAATCGCTGCAACTGCGCGTACTGCTTGGCGCGCTCGGCGTTGTCGGTCGTAGCGGCGGCGGCCTGCAGCCAGCCGGACAGTTCGGGATCGCCGGCCCGGCTGTAGTTGAGAGTGCCCTTCGAAGTAGACGGGTACCAATGGTTTTCGATATCGATGCCGCCGGTGATGGTGTCGGAGTTGGCGATCGAACCGAAGGTGTTGTTCTTGCGGAGTTCGGCATAGGTGCCGAGATCGACGTAGGAGAGCTTCAGATCGATGCCCGCATTCTGCTTGGCCTGCGCCTGGACCGCCTGCAACAGCACCTCGCGCTGATCGCGGACGGTGGACTGCGCCTGGACCAGATCGATGGTCAGCCGCTGACCATTCTTGGTCCGGAATCCGTCGGAATCCTTTGCCGTCCAGCCTGCTTCGTCGAGCAGGCGGTTGGCGGCGTCCTTGTTCGGACCGTAGGCGCCTTCGATGCTCTTGTCGTAGAACAGCGCGTCGACGCTGGAGGCGATGCCCCAGCCGCGGGTGCGCTGGCCGCGATAGATCGACTTCAGCACCGCGTCGACGTCGACCGAATCGTTCAGCGCCTTACGGACTTTCTCGTCGGTGGCCGGACCGAAGGTGGCATTCCAGTACAGCGTGTACGGGCTGCCGTTGTTCAGCGAGCGCTGGTAGGTGTAGCCGGAATCGCCCTCGAACAGCGACGCGTCGTTCCCGGACACCCCCTCGATGAGGTCGACCTGGCCGGAGGTCAGGGCACCGGTGCGCACCGACGACTCGGGCAGGAACCGGTAGGTCACCTCGTCGAGGTAGGCCGGGCCCTGATGGGCGGCGTTCTGCGGCGCCCAGTTGTAGTCCGGGTTCTTCTTGAAGTGCAGTTCCTGACCCTTGACGTAGCGATCGAGGATGAACGGACCGGTGCCCGCGATCTCGGGTCCACCGGCTTTGAGCTGGGGCTTGTCGAACGCGGCCGGCGAGATGATGTCGAAGCCCGCGGCGAAGTCGAGGAACGGCGCGTACGGGTTCTTCAGGGTGAAGACCACCGTTCGCTCGTCGCGCGCGCTCACCCCGCCGAGGTTGGACAGCGGCCCGGAGGAGAAGCCGCCGGAGTAGGCGACGTCCTGCATGGTGGTGAAGTTGCGGACCACCGCGGCCGCGGTCAGCGGATTGCCGTCGGTGAACTTCACGCCGTCGCGCAGGGTGAAGGTGTAGGTCAGCCCGTCGGGCGACACCTCGTGGCCGGTGGCCAGCCAGGGGACGTAGGCGCCGTCCTTGGTACGCGCCAGCAGCGTCTCGTAGGTGTTGCGCAACATCATTCTGGTGTTGCTCTGGCCGTTGAGGTGGGGATTGAGCGTGGTCGGCTCCGTCTCCACACCCCAGGTGAGCGAGCCTCCGCTCTTCGGTTGCGCCGAGGTGCCCGCGGTGGTGTCCGATCCACCGCATGCGGTCGCCAGCAGCGCCGTGGCCACCAGGAGAGCTGTTGCTATTCGCCGAGTCCGCATCACAGTGCGGCGCTCCTATCTTCGATGAGAAATAGTGGTTGATCGGTGGTGACGACCGTGCCTTCGGTGGCGGTCACGGTCACAATTCCGGGATGGGTCGCGGTCAGCTCGTGCTCCATCTTCATGGCCTCGACCACGCCGAGCAGCTGGCCTTTCTCGACCTGCGCGCCGGATTCGACATGGAGCCGAACGACGGTGCCCGGCATGGGCGAACGGATCTCGGGGTCGGTCGCGGTACTGCCGAACGAGCGGTATTCCGCGTACCGGACTTCCCTCGACACTCCCGCGACCTGGACGGCCCACGCCTCTCCGACGCGTCGGACCACAGACGGTGTCGAGCCGACCGAAACCGTGTCGCCGCTGGTTCGAACACACACGACACCCGCGTCGGCGGTGTCCGCGCGAACCCGCACCGCATCGCCGTCGTAGCCGTTGACGCGGACGGTGAACGGCCGCCCGTCGACCGTCAGATCGATGCTGCCGAGGTCATGATCGGCGGGATCGAGCAACTCGCGGTCGCCGACCGGTGCGCCGACCGACCACGGTGTCGCACGATCGGGTGCGGTCAGTGTGGTGGCAACTGCGAAGGCGCCCAGCAGGTCTGGATCCGCGAACGCTGCGGTCGGATCGATTCGATCCAGGTAGGCGGTGTCGTGCTCGACGGCCGCCAGGATCGGCGAACCGAGTACGTGGCCGACGAATCCGAGGTTCGTGGAGATACCGGTCCAGCGCAGCTCCGTGCAAGCCTGCCGTGCGGCGGCGAGCGCCTCGTCGCGGGTAGCGCCGGTGGCAACGAGTTTGGCGATCATCGGGTCGAATCCGCCGGTGACATTCAGGTGGCGATCGAATGCGCGCTCGATGCGAACGTTCGGCCACTGCGTCACTTCGAGCGCACCGGGACAGGGCAGGAAGGCCCGGAACGGATCCTCGGCGTACATCCGAACCTGAACGGAGGCACCGGTATAGGTGATCTGCTCTTGCGTCGCCGGCAGCGGCTCACCCGAAGCGACCCGCAGCTGCCAGTCCACCAGATCGATACCGGTGATCTCCTCGGTCACCGTGTGTTCGACCTGTAGCCGCGTGTTCATCTCGATGAAGAAGAACTCGTCGCCCACCAGCAGGAACTCGAAAGTGCCTGCGCCGACGTAGTTCAGCGCCTGCGCGCCGCGCACCGCGGCATCGAAGATCCGGTCGCGGATGGCGTCCGGGATCCGCGGGGCGGGCGCTTCTTCGATCACCTTCTGGTGTCGTCGCTGCAATGAGCAGTCCCGATCGAAAAGGTGTACGACACTGCCGAATTCGTCGCCGAAGACCTGTACTTCGATGTGCCGCGCGTGCTCGACGTATCGTTCCAGATGCAGGCGACCATCGGCGAAAGCCGCTGTCGCGGTCCGGGTGGCGGAGGCCAGCGACTCGCGCAAGTCAGTGCGAGAGCGCACCACCGACATACCCTTGCCACCGCCGCCACCCGCCGGTTTGACGATGAGCGGGTAGCCGATGTCCTCGGCCGCGCGGGCCAGGGCATCCAGGTCGCCGCTCGCCTGCCGGGTGCCGGGCAGCACCGGGACACCCGCCTCCGCCATGACCGTGAGCGCGGAGGCCTTGTCGGCCATGGTCTCGATCACCCGGGAACTCGGGCCGACGAAGACCAATCCGGCGGACCGGACCGCGCGGGCGAAATCGGCGTTCTCGGAGAGGAAGCCGTAGCCGGGATGTACTGCGTCACAGCCGGTTTCGACGGCCGCGTGCACCAAGGCGGCGGCATCGAGGTGGCCGCCGGTGGCGGGCAGTCGCACGGTTGCCACCGCACCGTCGTGATAGGTCAGCTCGCGATCCTCGTCGACACTCACGGTGACGTAGTCGATGCCGAGGCGGCGGCAGGTCCGCGCGATCCGCGCCGCGACCTCACCCCGATTCGCGATGAGCAGGGTTGCGATCACAGCCGGAACACCCCGAACGTGCCTGCGTCCGGCTGGGGTCGA
Source organism: Nocardia sp. NPDC060255 (assembly GCF_042727395.1). Classification (NCBI taxonomy): domain Bacteria; kingdom Bacillati; phylum Actinomycetota; class Actinomycetes; order Mycobacteriales; family Nocardiaceae; genus Nocardia; species Nocardia sp. NPDC060255. The sequence continues at coordinate 11,216 of NZ_JBHXAU010000027.1, forward strand.
TCCCAGCGTTCATGTGCCAGCGACAGGCACTGGGCGAGCCAGGTGCGGGTGTCCTCCGGTTCCACGACCGCGTCGATCCACATCCGGGCGGCGATATACGCCGGGTGCGACTGACGTTCGAAACTGTCGATGATCGGCTGTTTGATCGCCGCCTCCTCGTCCGCGCCGAGCTCCTTCCCCTCACGGCGGAGCTTGTCGCGCTTGAGAATTGCCATCACCGCTGCCGCCTGCTCGCCGCCGACGCCGGTGGAGCGCGCGTTCGGCCACATGGCCATGAACTGGCCGCCCATCGAGCGTCCCGACATCGCGAAGTTGGCCGCGCCGAAGCTGCCGCCGATCACCAGCGAAATCTTCGGCACCGTCGCGCACGAGACGGCGTTGACCATTTTCGCGCCGTGCTTCGCGATACCCGCACGCTCGTATTGCTCGCCGACCATGAAGCCACTCACGTTGTGCACGAACAGCAATGGGATGCGGCGTTGATTGCAGATCTGAATGAAGTTCGTCGCCTTGAGCGCGCTGTCAGGGAAGATCACGCCCTGATTCGCGACGATCCCCACCTCGTATCCGGCGATCCGCGCCGTCGCGCACACCATGGTGATGCCGTAGTCCTTGCGGTACTCCACCCACGAGGTGGCGTCGACGACGCAGCGCAGGATCGCGCGAACGTTCATCTCCTTCTTCGTGGTCGCCGGAATCAGCTCCGGCAGCCGCGCCGGATCGTCGGCGGGCTCGAGCGCCGCGAAGGCCGGTGGGCGCACCTTGTCGCCCGGTGTGCGGGCGACGATATCCCGCACCATCGCCAGCGCCTCCACCTCGTTCATGGCCAGATGGTCCGCAACAGCGGTCTCTCGCACGTGCAGGTCCGCGCCGCCGAGTGTTTGTGCGTCGACCTTGATGCCGGTGGCGGCTTCCACCAGTTGCGGGCCGCCGAGGAACACCGTGCTGAGGTCTTTCACCATGACGGTCTCATCGCTCATCGCGGGGATGTAAGCGCCTCCCGCAGTGCAGATTCCGAGCACGGCGGAAATCTGCGGCAGCCCGAGCGCGGACATCTCCGCGATGTTGCGGAACATCTTTCCCAGGTGCTCCTCGTCCGGGAAGATCTCCTCCTGCAACGGCAGATAGATGCCACCGGAGTCGGCGAGGTAGACGCAGGGCAGGCGGTATTCGCGGGCCAATTTCTGCCCACGCAGCTGCTTCTTGATGGTGAGCGGGTAGTAGGTGCCGCCTTTGACGTGCGGGTCATTGGCGAACACCATGCAGGGACGGCCGTGGATGCTGCCGATCCCGACGACGAGCGCGGCGGCGGGCAGGTCGGTGTCGTACACGTCGTGCGCCGCGAGGCGGCCGATCTCCAGGAATGGGGTGCCCGGGTCGAGGATCCGGTTCACCCGTTCCCGGACCGGCAGTTTGGCGTCGCCCGTCCGGCGGCGCGGCGCGACTATGCCTGCGTTGTGGTCACGGAGGAGTTTGCGTTGTGCTTCGAATCCGATGTTGTGTTCAACGGTGACGGTCATGCCGGTAGCTCCGCTCGATCCTGGTGTGCGGCGAGACTCGCGTTCAGGGTGTCGGCGAATCGGCGAATCGTGTCGGGCTCGAGGTCGGCGCGCAGCATGAGGCGCAGGCCCGCGCTGCCGCGGCGAATGATCGGGAAGAAGATGGGCGAGGTGTAGAAGCCCGCGCCGAGCATGTCCCGTGCCACGGCGATGGTGCCGTCCTCCTCGCCGATACTGACGAAACGGATGGGCAGGCCGTCACCGGCCAGGTCGGTGTCGACCAGCGAGTCGAAGAGCCGAATGCGTTCCTGCAGCGCGACCTGACGTTCGTCGACCGTGCCGTCGTCATGGAGATCGCAGGCCGCGACGATGGCGCCGAGTCCGGCCGTGTTGACTCGCTGGGACCACATCAGCGGCCCGCTGGTGCGCAGCAGCGTGTTCTTCAGGGCGTCGTCGCCGAGCCCGCCGAAGAAGATGACCCCTCCGCTGGCGCCGAAACCCTTGTTGAGCGAGGCGATCACGAGCGTGCGGTCCCGCCAGCCTGCGTAGGCGCCGAGGACGTATCCGCGCCCCCGCGAGCCCAGGGTCGAGATGCCGTGTGCCTCATCGAAATACAGGAACAGCCCGTACTCGTCCTGGAGCCGGAACAGCTCGTCCAGCGGTGCGCCGCCGCCCGTGCTGTAGACGCCGTCGGCGACATAGGCGACGTGAGAGTGGCTGCGGCACAACTCTTCCAAGGCGGCGATATCGTTGTGGGCGATCGTGACCAGCTCGGTCTCGTCCGCGACCAGCGGTTTCATCGCGTTCAGACAGAAGTGCGCGTTCTTGTCGAAGACGACCAGCGGCGGGTGTCCGTCGGTGAGCTCGCCGGAGGCCAGCAGCGGCAGGGTCGCCCAGGCCGCGGCGGCGCAGGACGACACCGTGACCGCCTGTGCGCCGAAGGTCTGTGACAGGCGCTGTTCGGCCACTTCCAGGAGTGCGAGCCGAATTCGCATGCGGGAGATGGAGGAATTGATTGTCGCGGTTTCGTCGAGTCCGCGGTGGGCGCCCGCGACTATGCGCGGGTCACTGTCCAGGCCGAGATACGAATACGACGAAAAGTTGACGATCGTGCGGCCGTCCCGGTCGTGCACGAGCCCGTCGCGCATGTCCGCTGCGACGATATCGACCAGGCCGTGAGCTGCACTGTCGTCCCAGAAGGAGTTGCTCAATTGCAACTGCCGACGGACATTGGCGAATTGATGAGTAACCATTCCCCTTATTCCTTTGTTGGCGTGCGCGTCGATCGATGAATCAAGAAGTAGTAGCGGGCTTTTCCGGTGCCGCGACAACGAGTACGTTCGCACCGGCAAGCGCAGTGATAGCAATGGACCAGGCGACCAACCCGGTCAGCGATGGTCCGGCCAGCGAGGCGATACCCGCCAGGCCCTGCTGGATCAGCGCGCACCAGGTGACCGCGATCGCGGCGCCGGAGACGAGATGGCTGACCGCGTGCGCGGCGCTGTTGGGGAACAACGTCGCCTGCCCGAAGGTGGTCGCGACGTAGCCGGCCAGGAAGATCGGCAGTGCGATCGCGCGGTGCGGCTCGACCACCCAGACCACGGTGATGAGCACGCAGCCGGCCAGCATGATCCACGCGCCCTGCCGCATCATGGTGCGCGCACCGACGCGGCGGACGGTGCGCCGCACGTAGGTCGCACCGGCCAGGTACGCCGCACCGTAGAGGACGCCGAAGAGGCCGAATATCCACGGCTGCAACGAGAATCGGTCCGCGAAGATGAACGCCGACTTCTGCTGGATCATCACGATAATGGCGAACCCGATACCGCCGGCGACCGCGCTGGCGACGAAGACCCGATCTTTGATCAGCCTGCGCACCGCGCCCTTGGCCGGGGACTTCGCCTCCGGCCGTGGCAGTTTGATCCGAAGAGCGAGCGCGACGGGCACTGCGGCGAGTACGGCCAGCGCCACGAAACCGTAGCGCCACCCGACCGTCGAGGTGATCACGCCGCCGACCACCTGGCCGCCGCCGAGCGCGACGACGAACGCCATCGACAACAGCGAAAGTTGCCGTGCGAGTTCAGCACCCGAGAACAGGTCCTTGATCATCATCCGCGCGACGACGGCTATGCCGCCCGCACCGATCGCCTGCACGATCCGCAGGCCGAGCAGTTCCGGCGCGTTCGTGATCAGCGCGAGGCCCGCGCTGGCGAGGATGAAGCACAGTCCCGCCGCCACGAACGCGGGCACCCGCCCGAACCGTTCCGCCGCCCGGCCCCAGGCGACCACCGGCAGCGCGGCGAACACCACGAAGACCGCCACCGACACCTGCAGCATCGAGTCACTCGCCCCGATATCGGCGCCCAGCGCGGGCATACTCGGCAGATAGATAGTGGTCGCCATTTGCGCCGCGGCGACCGCGCTACACGCGGTCAACACGACGGATCGGCTTCCTGCCGTCGGGGATACGACGCTCTCGGATTCCTGCCGCACAACCACTTCAATCCCCCTACACCCAATAGATGTGTGCCGCAGGTCAGTCGAGCCCGGCATGTCAGTGTGGATCGATGACCCCATCGATCCACCCAAGACATGATTACCCGCCGGTAACCCACTACGCGAGGGTTAAAATCCTCTTGATTCTGCCGGAATGCATTGCCGCCCAGCATGTTCCGCCAAGACGTCAGCCCTGGTCGTCACTGCGGGTAGTGCAGCAGGCGGGTGTGGTCCTCGCCGAGGGCGGTCAGGCGGTGGGCGTCGCGGGTTCCCGGCTTGGCGGTGAAGACAACCATCTTGAGATCACCGGCGGGCACGGTGAGTGCGTTCGCATCGAGGGTGATCAGCCCGACGTTGGGATGATGCGTAACCCCGGTCGTACCAACGAATTTCGTGGCCGACCCGGTGCACCACAGGTCGTCGAAGCCACCGTGCGAGGCCCGCAACTCCGCGACGAGTTTCGCCAGCTCCGCATCGTGTGGATAACGGTTCGCCGCGTCGCGCAGATCGGCGACCAACGCCGTCTTGAACTGCTTCTCCTGCGCATCGGACGCCCAGGCGAAATTGGCAGGTTCCATGAAGAATCGCCAGGCCATGTTTCGCAGGTGGGCGTCGTCGGCGGGCTCGCCGAAGACGCGAACACCGATCGCGTTGTACGCCAACAGGGTCCAGCCCGCGTCGTAGACGGCGACCGGCGTATCCCCGAGCCGCTCCAGGAGTTGCCGCGTGGCCGCGTCGATGGTGCGATGCACGGCTCCCGGCGCGGCTATCGCGTGCCCGGACAGCGCGGACAGCTGTTCGTATTCGGCCTGGGACAGCCGGAGCGCGCGAGCCAGCGAGTTGACGACCGAGGCCGATGGGTGACTGCGCCCCTGCTCCAGGCGCTTGATGTAATCCTCTGAGACTCCGGCCAATTCGGCGAGTTCCGCACGCCGCAGTCCGGGCGTGCGGCGGCTGCCGGGCAGGTGCGGCAGGCCGAGTTCGGCGGGCGCGAGGCGATCACGGTACTCGCGCAGGAGTGGGCCGAGGCTTCGAGAGTTGTCAGTTGCCATGTCGGTCCGTTCCGGTCGATGCGAAGGTCGAGCAACCCACAGTCTGACGGCACCTGCCGGGCACTGCCGGACGACCGTGTCGCTGGGTGGGACAACTCGACCCTGGTTGGCGACACCCGCTCGGCACAGGCTGGTTTCGGAACCAGATTCAGGGACGGGTGCGGACCACCAGGACACCGAGCTCGACCGCGGCATTGCAGACGGACGCCGACCGCACCGCAGCCAGACACCGACTGCACGACAACAGGATTCACCACGATCAGAGGAGACCTCATGCCTGTCACCACGATTCATACCGTGCCCCTCGCCGGAAATGGTCCGGTCGAGCTCACCGTCGCCGAATACGGCACCGGACAACCGTTTCTGCTGCTACACGGCGGGGCGGGGCCACAATCGGTGAGCGCCTTCGCCGAACTGTTCGCCACCAGCTACGACGTGCGCGTGCTCGCGCCGACCCATCCAGGCTTCGGCGGCACGCCCCGGCCCGAAACCCTGTACAGCATCGCCGATCTCGCCGCGCTCTACGACGCGCTGCTCGAGCAGCTCGACCTGACCGACGTCACCGTGATCGGCAACTCCGTCGGCGGCTGGATCACCGCCGAGATCGCGCTGCTGCGGAACCCGCGCGTCAGCGGCATCGTGCTCATCGACGCGGTCGGTCTCGAGGTGCCGGTGCACCCGGTCGCCGACTTCTTCGCCCTCGCCATGGACGAGGTCTTCACCCTCAGCTTCCACAACCCCGACCCGTTCCGCTTCGACCCGGCCACGCTGCCCCCGGCCGCACAGGCCGTCGCCGCGGGTAACCGGGCCGCACTGGCCGCCTACGCGGGCACCTCGATGACCGATCCGAACCTCGCCGAACGTCTTGCGGGCCTGGAGATTCCGACCCTGGTGCTGTGGGGCGAGAGCGACGGCATCGTCGATGTGGACTACGGCCGCGCGTACGCCGTGGCCATCCCCCTGGCCCGGTTCCAGCCGCTGCCCGGCACCGGCCACCAGCCGCAGATGGAAACACCGCACCAAGTCCTGCACGCCATCTGGCACAGCGCCGAGACCGACTTCTCCGTCTTCGCACGCTGACCACCCAATTTCCCGACCATATCGACGAATTCGAGGACCGATCATGTCGACCATCGCTGTCACCCGTGTGACGCACAGCTGCCACCTCATCGAAATCGGCGGCCGCACCTTCCTGACCGACCCGTGGTTCAGCACCAAACCCGGCTATTACCAAGGCGAACCGATCGCGGTGAGCATCGCCGAGCTGCCGCCGCTGGACGGCGTACTGATCAGCCACGACCACTATGACCACTGCGACCTGGAAACCTTTGCGGCATACCGTGATCACTCGGTGCCGTTCGTTGTCGCCGAGACCGTTGTCGAACACGCACATCGCGCCGGCTTCGACAACGTCACCGGACTCACGCCGTGGGACGACCTCGAGATCGGCGGCGTCACCATCACCGCGGTCCCCGCGAAACACGGCGTCCACGAAATCACCTTCGTGCTGCGCGCGGGCTCCGACGCCGTGTACTTCGCCGGCGACACCCTGCTGATCCCCGAACTCACCGAGATCCCCGACCGGCTCGGCCACATCTCACTGGCACTGCTGCCCACCAACGGCCTGCACGTGCGACCCGCGAACAACATGCAGGTCGTCATGAACGCCGAGGAAGCAGCCGAACTGACCGCCCTGCTCGCCCCCGAACTCGCCATCCCGCACCACTACGCCTTCACCAAAGGCTGGCTCGGCGACCGACTGATCACCGATAGCGACCGCGACCCACAACACTACCTGGAAGCAGCGCGAAAACTGGCCCCCGACACCACCGTTCGCATCATCGAACCCGGCGTCCGAGTGGAGCTCTGACCATGACCGACGATTTCCTCACCACGGCCTTGCGACACGACAACCTCCACGTCGACCGCACCGATCCCGACCCGCGCCCGATGATCGCGATCCTCGACGCCAAACCCGGCATGGCCGAAGCCTTCCGCGCGAAGATCGCCGAACTCGTCCGCGCGGTACGCAACGAGCCCGGCTGCCTCACCTTCACCGCCTACGAAGCCCGCAACCACCCCGGCCGCTTCTACCTCTACGAGATCTACACCGACGCAGCAGCATTCGACGACCACCTGCAAACCCAGCACGTCCACGACTTCATCTCCGCCATCCCCGAACTGAGCACCGGCGGCCCGGACAGCCTCGTCCAGCTCGACGAAGTCTCCATCGAATAAGGTTCAACAGCCGCCATGGTCGGAGGGCGCGTCAACGGTGCTGCGCCGCTACCCGGCCAGACGGCGCGACCATCCCTGTGGACCGCCGGTTCGGCCAATCTCCGCCGGCAGGGCCGGACGCGCGTGCACTTGCTCGATCGCGCGGCGACGCAGCTGGGCGCGGTCCTGTTTTCCGTTGCAGGTCAATGGGATTCGGCGAGTACGCACGAAACGGCTTGGCACTGCCGCTGGGGACAGCTGGTCACCGAGACTGGTGCGCAGCCGCCGGAACAGGCCCTCCGGCGCGCAGTCGGGGTCGGCGGGCTGGATCCAGGCGACCATGGTGGTGTCGTCGTCGACGTCGACCGCTACCACCACCGCGGCGGCGACTTCGGGATCCGCGAGCAGATGGTGCTCGATCTCGCCCGGTTCGATTCGCTCGCCATGGATCGTCACCTGGTCATCGATGCGGCCCAGGTACTCCAACTCGCCGTCGACCAGCCGTACTCGGTCGCCGGTGCGGTAGAGCCTGGGCACCGACGAGCCTTCGGGGGCCGTGACGAACGCCCGCATGGTCAGGTCGGGGCGGTCGAGATATCCCATCGCCAACGGAACTCCGCCGATGTGCAGCTCGCCCTCGTCGCCGGGACGGACCGGGCTGCCGTCCTCGCCGAGAACGCTCAGTACACAGTTGTCGATCGGACGGCCGATGTAGACCTGATCGATGTCTTCCGGCCGGACCGGACAGGTCCACGAGGTCACGTCGAGCGCGGCCTCGGCCGGACCGTACAGATTATGCAGGGCCGCAGGCAGTTTCGCCACGAATTCGCGGGCCACCGGAACCGGTAGCGGCTCACCGCCGCAGAACACGTGCCGCAGCGAAGTGCACCGGGCCGCGTCCGGCCAGCGTAGGAACTCCCGCAACATGGTCGGCACGAAATGGCAGATGGTGATCTGGTGCCGGACGATGGCGTGGGCGACCGATACCGGGTCGCGGTGTTCCGCCGAGGCCAGGAAGACGCATCGGGCACCGGCGATCAGCGGCAGCAGCAGTTCCCATCCGGACACATCGGCGGTGACCGGAGTCTTCTGCAGAATTCGGTCACCGGCACCGACGCCATACGTGTCGCGCATCCATTCCAGACGGTTGCACAGCGCGAGACCGCACACTGCGACGCCCTTGGGCGCCCCAGTGGATCCCGCTGTAAACAGTACGTACGCCGGTTGATCGGCCGAGGCTTCCGATAGGTTGTCGAACTCCTCCGTGTCGGACTCTCGCGGCATGTCCACCGCGCGCAACCCGCACTCGACGACCAACTCCCGTCCGGCCCCCGTCACCAGCGCGACCTCACAATCGGCGATCTCGGTGAACTGCCGCATCCGCGCCGAGGAGGCGGCCGGATCGACCAGCAGATAGGGCAGACCCGCCTTCAGCACACCGAGCATCGCGACGAGCAGCGCCCGGCCCCGCGGCACCGCGATCGCGACCGGCCGGGCAGGTGGCGCGGTCGCCCGGAGCATCCGCGCGACGCGATCCGATCGCAACTCCAGCTCCCGATACGTCAGCTCGCCGCCACCGTCCGATGCCGCGATCGCCTCCGGCGTTTCCCTCGACACCGCCCGGACCAGACCCGGAACACCGTGCCGAACACTGCGCTGAACCGTTCGCCCGCGCAGCTCCAGAGCCGCCAACGAGTGTTGGTGATACAACCATGCCTCCACGCTCAGACCTGTGTCCTGATTCGCCACGGTAGAGCGCAACAAACCCTGCGCGAAACGACCCTGACGCAACATTTACGAGGTTGGAGACGCGGCTCACGCAATCGCAGCAGGATTCTGTGTGCGTTGTCTCAGGAGGTTGCCGATCCCTACGTGGTTGACCTCATGCTGCTCGCCGATATCGGCTGGCGGCCGCCGCGTCACTGAGAACGAGGAGCGCGGTCGGGAGGATGTAGCCACTGGCAGCAGCGGTGCGTCAGCGCCTGCCGGGTGGCCGGGACGTCAGCGCGGCTCGGTCGTATCGCGCCCACGAACGGTTCCGATACCGCCGGCGCCGTCTCCCCCGGTCGTTGCGGGCCTCGGATTTCTGTCGAATGGCAATGGACAGCAAGGGCTTTCGCTGCATTCGAGCAGATCGTCACATCCAGCGGTCAAAGCCGCACGCAGGGTGTCTCGAACTACGCTGAGTTCAGCGAGTTTCGCATCGACTTCGGCGAGTTTGGTGGTGGCGCGGGCGTGTAGTCCAGGGCGCCGACCGCGGACTCTCGCCACCTCGAGCAGATCGGCCACCTCGTCCAGGGTGAATCCGACACGCTGCGCCGCCTTGATGACACGCAGCACTGTCACAGCTTGTTCGGGATAGAGACGATGCCCACCCAGTGAACGATCCGGCTCGGCCAGCAGCCCACGGCGCTCGTAATAGCGCAGCGTCTGGACGTTCACACCGGCCGCCGCCGCAACTTCGCCGGTCCGCAGGCCGGTACTCACCGTGGGCTCGCATGCACCGCAGTGCTGACCCGAGCCTGCAGCGCGTCGAGGACATCGACATACGCGGCAGGAACGTCGATATGCATCACCGAGCCGGTAGCGCTGGTGTCGAAGACAAAGGTGAAGAACGAACAGCACCCGACCTCACGGGCCGCCAGGTCACGACCGACCGCTTCGGCGTCCGCGGCAAGCTGGACATCGAGCCTCGTTGGTTGCGGGCGATCGACGTGATGCACTGAGCTACCGAAGAATTCGTCGAACTCGGCTACCCGCACCGGCTGCTCGACGGTGGGCAGCGTGCATGCATCCGGCACCCAACCACTGGAAGCAACGTTGATCGTCATGAATCCACGGTAAGCCTGTACCTGGGTACCGATTGCAAGATGCCACAGACGCCTGTTCAGTCCCCGCTGAACCAGAGGTATCCGTTCCGGCGGATAGCGGTCTCGGCGGCTTTGCGCAACGCGGTGAGCAATTCCGCCTCTTGGTCGTCGTCCGCCGACATCGTCGCCAGCTCATCGAGAAGAACGTTCAGCTGGGAGGTGTTGAACATGGTGTCCGCATGCGCGTGCAAGCCGCTGAGCAGGGAGCCCGCCGGGGCCTTCGCGCGATACTTGACGAGCGTGTCCGACGCATCACCGTATGCCAGCTCGACTTGTTCGTGGATCTGATTCTGAATGATGATGTCGATGCCCAATTCAACTCCTGCTATGTGAGCTCCACACCGGTCGCCTTGGCGACGTCCGCGAGCATCTTGTCTGCGGCCTGCACGCCGATGCCGGACATCCAGGTCTCGTCCGGTACCTCGATGGCCTTGCCGTTCTTTACCGCGCGCAGGTCGTTCCACACTGGGCTGGTGGTTACCGCGCCCTTCTGGGTCTTGCTCGGATCCTCCACGGTGGCAATGAAAATCAGGTCGGCGTCGGCCTGGTCGATCTGTTCGGGGCTGATGTCCCTCATGGTCTTCGCGGGATCGGTGGCGACCTGCGAGGCCGGGCGGGGCAGGCCGATGTCGCCGAGCACCACGCCGCTGAAGGACGTGCTCTGGTATAGGCGGGTCGGGCCTGCCATGAACCGGACCACCGAGGCTACCGGCAGCACACCATTGTTCTTCGCGCCGATGGCCGCGCCGAGGGCCTTCGCCCGGCCCTCGTAGTCCTTCAGTGCGTCGGCGGCCTGCTGTTCCAGACCGAGCGCCTGGCCGTGCACGGCCAGGTTCGCTTTCCAAGGGCCACCGGTGGTTTCGGTGAAGACGGTCGGGGCGATGCCGCTGAGCTTGCTGTAGATCTTCTCGTGACGGACCTTCGAGGACAGGATCAGGTCGGGTTTGAGCGAGGCGATCCGCTCCAGGTTCGGCTCGAGCAGCGGGCCGACATCGGTTGCCGCGCCGACCTTGTCCGCGAGGTACGCCGGGAAACTGCCGCTGGACTTGGTGTGCGGGGCGACCGCGCCGACCGGCTTGATGCCGAGCAGGGTGACCGAGTCGAGTTCGGCGGTGTCGAGCACCACCACGCGCTTGGGCGCGTGCGGGATCGTCACCGCGCCCATCGGGGTGTCGAGGGTGCGCGGGAAGCTGGCCGAGTCTGCCGCCGACACGGCGCTCTCCGGCTTGGCCGCATCGCTACCGCAGGCCGCCAGCGCGGACATACCCATCGCGGCGGCGACGAGCGCGACGCCTACGCGGCCGGATAGGCCCATTTGGAATCGTCGGGTGGACATGGCAGTTCCTCGTCTCTTGTCGTTGTGGCGCAACGTCTTCGGTGACGCTGTGCGGGTCGAGCCGGTCAGCTGCGAACGGCGGCAGCTGGTTTGCCGGCGGACGTATGTCGGACGGCTCGGCTCCGCGGCACCACCAGCGGGGTGCCGGTCTCCGGATCGGGGATCACTCGGCAGTCGACCTCGAACACAGTGCGCACCAGATCCGCGTCGAGCACGTCGGCGGGTGCGCCCGCCGCGGCCAATCGTCCCTCGTGCAGCACCACCAGGTGGTCGGCGTAGCGGGCGGCCTGCCCGAGATCGTGCAGCACCATGACGACGGTGCGGCCCGCCTCGGCGTGCAGATCGGCGACCAGATCGAGCACGTCGAGCTGGTGGCGCAGGTCGAGGAAGGTGGTCGGCTCGTCGAGCAGCAGCAGGTCGGTGTCCTGCGCCAGCGCCAGCGCGATCCAAGCGCGTTGCCGCTGACCGCCGGATAGCTGGTCGACGTGTTGATCGCGCAGTTCGGCGGTGCCGGTGCGGCGCAGCGCGTCCTCGACGGCCGCCTGATCCGCGGCCGACCAGGGGCGCAGCAGTCGCTGATGCGGGTGGCGGCCGAGCCGCACCAACGCCTCGACGGTGATCGCCTCCGGGGTGATCGGCTGCTGCGGCAACAGCCCCAACCGCAGCGCCAAGGCCCGGGCCGACATGCGATGGATATCGGCGCCGTCGAGGGTGACCGTGCCGGACGCGGGCCGCAGCAGCCTGGTCAGCCCGCGCAGCAGAGTCGATTTGCCACAGGCGTTCGGACCGACGATCGCGGTGATCGAATTGCCGGGCAGCACCAGCTCGAGGTCTTCGATGACGACGCGGTCGCCGTAGCGCAAATCCAGGTTGTGCGTGCGTAATTCGTTCGACACGTCGGGAGTCGCTGTGCCACCGGCACTCTCGTGACCGACCGGATCGCCGGGCATGTCCGGTCGAACGTCGTAAGCGGCGCGACTGTCGGTCATGCGGTTCTCCGTTGGACGGGGCTGCTTTCCCGCAGCATCAGAATCAGCAACCAGGGCGCGCCGACCGTGGCGGTGACCACGCCGACCGGCAGTCCGTTGATCGGCAGGACGTGCTGCACGATCAAGTCGCAACCCACCAGCAGCGTAGCGCCCGCCAGCCCCGTGACCGCCATGGTGCCCACGGTCGGCCGACCGGCGAGCAGCCGGACAAGGTGTGGAACCGCAAGGGCCACAAAGGAAACCGGACCGGTCAAGGCGGCGGCGAGGGCGGCGAGCGCAACCGTGGTGAGCAGCAGCGTGAGCCGGGCGCCGGAGACCGAAATACCGAGCGTGCCTGCCGAATCATCGCCCAGGTCAAGGACTTCCAGCGTTCGGTAGCGCAAGAACAGCACCGCCAGCACGAGCGCGCCGGCGATCGCGGCACCCTCGACCTCCGGCCAGGTCCGCCCGTAGAGCGAGCCGGTGGTCCACTGCATCGCCTGGCCGGCGAGTTCCCTGGGGAAGCGCACCACCATCAGGTTCACCGCGGCGGCCAGACCGGCTTGGACGGCAAGCCCGACCAGCACCAGGCGGGTGACCGACAACCCGGACCGCCAGCCGAGCGTGCCGAGCAGTACCGCGGCGAGCAGGCCGCCGCCGAGCGCGCCGAGCGGGATGAGCGTCTGGCCGGCACCGAGGGCGAGCACCAGCACCGAACCGAAGGAGGCGCCGCCGGTGACACCCATGACATCCGGGGAGGCCAGCGGATTGCGGAACAGTCGCTGCAGCACCGCACCCGCAACGGCCAGGCCCGCACCGGCGATCAGCCCGGCAACCACGCGTGGGGCCCGGAACTCCTGAACTATGTAGACGTCGCCTTGGTCGCCGAGGCCGATCACGGCTCGCAGCGCCGTCGGGACGGACATCGCCACCTCGCCGGTCGTGAGGGCGATCGTCGTGAGGACCGCCAAGGCGGCGGCGCACAGCACCCCGATCAGCAAGACCCTTCGCCGCTGTCGAGCCAGCGCAGTCGAACCCTCGACGGCCGTCCGAATCACGGTGCCGGACAACACTTGGTTCGTCATCGCACCTCCTTGCGGCGGGCCAGGATGGCCAGCAACGGCGCGCCGAGGAAGGCGGTGACGATCCCGACCTCGACCTCCGACGGCCGGGCGATGAGGCGGCCCAGGATGTCGGCGCTGAGCAGCAGCAGCGGACCGGCGATCAGGCAGCCGGGGATCAGCAGCCGGTTGTCGTTACCGAGCACCAACCGGACCAGGTGCGGCGCGGCCAGGCCGATGAACGCGATCGGCCCGGCAACGGCGACCGCCGAACCGGCGAGCAACACCACCGCGATCATTCCGGCCAGCCGGATCCGAGCCACCGGCATGCCGAGCGCCTGGGCGGAATCGTCGCCCAGCGCAAGCGTATTCAGCGAGGGGGCGATCGCCAAGCCGACAACAGCGCCGATCGCGAGGGTGGGCAGCATCGGCGTCAGCACGCTGAGGTTGCGTTCGGCGATCGAACCGGCCAGCCAAAAGCGGGCCTCGTCGAGTGTGCGCTCGCTGAACAGCAGCACCGATGACGTCCACGAGACGAGCACGAGGTGCAATACGGTGCCGCCGAGCACCAGCCGGATCGGATCCAGGTCGCCGGCCCGGCGCCCGAGAGCCAAGCTGAACACCGCGGCCGCCGCCGCGCCGGCGAACGCGAACCACACGTACTCGACCGGACGCGTCAGGTGCAGCGCGTAAATCGCGGTGACCACGGCTAATCCGGCACCCGCGTTGATGCCGAGCGTGGTCGGCGACGCAAGTGGGTTGCGGGTAATTCCCTGCACGACCGCGCCCGCGAGTCCGAGTGCCGCGCCGACCGCAAGCCCGACCAACGTGCGCGGCAGTCGCATCCCGGTGATCACCATGGCGTCGCGGCCCTGCCCGCCGAACAGCGCCTCGACAACGGTGCCCGGAGCCACCGATCGGGCGCCGAGCGCCAGACTGAGCACGATACACAGCAGCAATGCGGCAAACCCGAACAGCAGCACCGCGATACGGTGCCGCTGTGGCGCCGCACGCTTCGTGTCCACCGAGCTCATGACGCTAGAGCATAGGTTAGCGATACCTAAGGCTGTCAATTTTAGTCGAGGACAGGGAAGGCGACAACTCCGCTGAGCGGCGACAGCCCGGCAACTGGCCGGGGCTATTGCGGGAGGCAGTGTCCGGTGTGCCAGTCCATGACATCGCCCCACGCCTGGAACACGGGATCGGTGCGAAGAATCAGGTCTGCCGGAACACCTTCGAGCACAGCGGTTTCCGCGTTCGCCTCGATGAGTGCGTCGGCTTTGATCTCGGCCGGAGCATTGCCGGCGAACAGTCGCACGCGGTCACTGGCGCCGACGCGGTCGGCGGGCGGATTGTCGTGGAAGAGATCGACGAACAGGCTCGTGACATATTGGGCCTCACCGCACACGTCGTACGCCGGCTCCGCGTTCGCGGTTTCGGTCGCCGACAGGATGAGTCCGCTCGACAGTGCGACGACGGCGGCGGCCACGGTGCTGCTTCGGATCACGTTCATGAACGACATCCTGGGTACAGCTCCTTACAACCGCATTACAGCGGGGCGCCGCACTGTAATCGTCTTGAAACGGTCCCCGCATACGGTCGCCGGACCAGCTATTTCGTCTGCGACAGCACAGTTCGGCATAGATCAGAAGGAGGAGGGTAGTGAACGCTGTTCACTTGACCGTCGAGGAGGTGGCGATCCGCTGCGTGCACATGATGGCCGACGGCGCGATCGACGAGTTCGCGGCGTTGATCCATTCGCAGGCGGTCAACCGCGAGGCCGTCGCCGAACCGCCGGCCTGTCGTGGGCGCGGCCCGCAGGCGTTCTTCGCCAGCGCGCAGTGGCTGCGGTCCGCGTACGCGGACATGAGCTGGGAGGTCCACGAGGCGGTGTCCGATGGTGGACTCGTGGTGCTGCATACCACCATGTCCGGGCGTCAGGTCGGCGCCTTCGTCGCTTACGATGCGGAAGGTAAAGTCGCACAGGCATTTCCGGCGACCGGCAGACAATTCGCGGTGACCCAGACCCATTGGTGCCGAATTTCCGACGGACAACTCATCGAGCACTGGGCGAACCGGGACGATCTAGGCCAGGCAATGCAATTGGGCTGGACGCCGCCCAGCCCCGCGTATCTGGTTCGCATGCTGCGGGCGACCCGGCGGGCGCGCCGCGTGGCCGCCGGCATCGCCGCTGCCGCCGTCGTGGTCGCGTCCGTCGCACTCTCGGGCTGCTCCGCGAGCGGAAACAGTACGCCCGCAACACCTTCGGCTGCGGTGACGTCGACGCAACAGGCGCCCGCTGCGGCACCCGCACCGGCCTCAGCAGGCGAGGCCTGCGCTGAGGTCGCGTTCGAGGTGACAACCGTGCGCGATCTGCAACATGGCAACAATCCGGCCGATATCCGGGCGGCGGCACGGCGAATCGATGCGTTCGCCCTCTCGGCTCCCGGCGATATTCGCCGCGCGGCCCAGGGCGCGGCAGGCCCGGCGATCACCGTCATGAAGCACCCGGAGGTCCGCGGCGAAGTCAGCTCACCCGCCGTCGAGAACGACGTGCAGGAACTCGACGCTTGGCACGCATCGCACTGCTGACCCCGCCGTTCGCCGCCGCGCGGTCGGTGCGGCGCGTCCGATATCGTTGCGCGGGTGATTCGTTGCCGTATCCTCGGCCCGATCGAGGTCGAGGTCGGCGGAACTGTGGCCGACCTCGGTGGCCCGGTCCCCCGACGCCTACTGGCCGCGCTGTCGGCCGCCGGGGGCGACCCGGTGGGCAACGCCGTGCTGGCCGAGCTGGTGTGGGGCGCGCAGGCCCCGATGGACGCGGCCAACGCCATCCGGGTGGTCGTCTCTCGATTGCGCACCGCGCTGGGCCCGGCGGGCCGTGGTTGCCTCGAATCGGCCGCATCCGGGTATCGGCTCGTGCTCGGACCGGAGGACACGACCGACCATCTCCGCTTCACCGACCTGGTGGCGCGAGGTACCAAGGAACTGGCCGCCGGCTCAGCCGATACCGCCGCGCGCACGCTGGACAGCGCGCTGCGGCTGTGGCGGGGCCGTCCGTGGACCGAACTGGGCGAATCGCTGTGGGTGGCGGGAACCCGCGCCAAACTTGTCGAGTTGCGCGATGTCGCCGTGGAAGAACTGCAAGCGGCGCGGCTGGCCTGCGGTGACACCGCGCCTGCCGTGGCAGAGCTCAGCGAGGCGGTGATCGCGACGCCGTTCCGGGAAAGACGGTGGGAGCTTTTGGCTTTGGGCCTGTATCGCTGCGGCCGGCAGGCACACGCACTGGCCGAACTGCGCCGCGTCCGCCAGCTGCTGGTGGCCGAACTCGGCGTCGAACCCGGTCACGCACTGCGCAGACTCGAGCAGCGCATGCTCGAGCACGACCCGGATCTACTGATCGCCGAATCGGCACGCCCCGGCCATCTCTCGTCATCTGTCCCCCGGGAAACTGTCACGATCGCCCGGCCGCTGACCCGCCTGTTCGGCCGCGAGACCGACTTGGCGTTGCTCCGCGCATTGCCTGCGCACGCTCGGCTGGTCACCGTCACGGGACCGGCCGGCGTCGGAAAGACCCGCCTGGCCATCGAATACGCCGCCGACCTACCCGACGCCTGGCTGGTAAGACTCGCGGACATCCGCGACACACAGTCGATCGCCGCCGCCATCGCGACGGCAATCGCGGTCGCGCACAGCGCAATTGATTCCCTCACCGCGATCGAGCAAACAGTGCGGCAGCGATCGGCCCTGCTCGTCCTGGACAACTGCGAGCACCTGATCGCCGGCCTCCCCGACGTAGTACTGCCACTGCTGGCCGCCTGCGGCGGGCTGCGGATCCTGGCGACCAGCCGATGGGCCACCGCGATCGACGGCGAACACGTCGTCTCGCTCCATCCGCTGCCCGTCGAGGGCGACGCCAGTCCCGCGATCGAGTTGCTGTTCGACCGGTTGCGGGCGCACCGCCGCGGCTGGCAGCCAACCCCTACCGACATCGTCTCGGCGCGAGAAGTGTGTACCGCCGTCGATGGCCTGCCGCTGGCGATCGAATTGGCTGCGGCCAGAGCACACAGCTTCGGTCTGGCCGGGCTGACCACGCACCTGCGCCGACGGCTCGACGTCCTCGGCCGCACCGCACGTGGCTCGGTGTCGCCCCATGACTCACTCGACGCCGCCATCGGCTGGAGCATCGAGCAGCTCTCGGACGCCGACCGCTCGCTGCTGCTGCGACTATGGCCGTTCGAGGGCGGATTCACTTGGCAGGCAGTCGAATCGGTCCGTCCCGACACCGCGGATGCCGCGGTGGTGGCCACTCTCGCGGCGCTGGTGGACCGGTCGATGCTGACCGCCGATGTCACCACCGGTCACGCGCGCTACCGCATGCTGGAAACGATCCGCCGCTACTGTCGCGCCATCGACCCCGATGCCACGGATACCCAACGCGCTCATGCGCAATGGATCCGGGACCTGATCGCGGATCAGGTGGCGTTGTTCGGCACTCCGGCATTCGGTGACGCGATCCAGGTCCTGGGCAACGAACTCGCCAACATTCGATCCGGTATCGACTACGACCTCGAACACGAACCCGAACAGGCACTGCGGTCCACTGGCGCACTGGGATACATGTGGGTGACCGCGGGCGCGGTCCCCGAAGGACTGCGGTTGCTGCGGTCCGCGCTGCACGCCTGCCCGGACGCGCCCGCCGCGGATCGCGCACGCGCCCTGAGCGCCCTCGCGCTGACCTCCTGTCATGTCGGCGACGCGCAAACCGGGCTGAGTGCCGCCGAGCAGGCCCTCGCCCTGCTGGACGACACCGATCCGGCCCACGACCTGCTGCTGCTCGACGCCCATCTGCGGCGCTGTAATGCGCTGGCCGACTTGTACAGTCCCGAATTGCGTGCCGGGGCCGAGGCATTCGCCGCGGCCTGCGCGCACCGCGACCCGCCCGGCTACCTGCGTGCGACCGCGCTGTGGGGCCTCGGCTTAGCGGAGTTCCGCGACGGCAAACCGGATGCCGCGGCCGAAATCCTCACCCGCGCACACGAAATCAGCGTCCAGCACAGTTTTGTCCCTGGCGCGGCGATCACCGATCTCCTGCTCGCGTGGTGCGTACTCGCCGACCCGTCCGGCGGCCAGCCCACCGCCCGCCACGCCCTGAACCTGCTCGCTCGCGCGGTGGCCGCGTTCGGGCAGCAGCCGAACTACTCCGATGCACTCTGCGCCGTGCACGCGGGCGCCTTCGCCCTGGCCGAACTCGGAATGCACGACGTAGCAAGCCAACTCAGCTCGGCCGTCGCCCAGCACGCCGACCGCATCGGCACCGACCCCACCCGATACATGCGCGGTGCCGGGCCGGAACTCGATGCGCGCGTGACCCGGCTCCTGCCGACCACTCCGCCCCCACCGAACCCCATGTCGTGGGACGCGATGATCGACCTGTTCACCCGCACGGCCTCGGACCTGCCGGTAACGCGCTGACCGGCGCGGCCGTTGAAAGGCGGTTGAAACGACGACCGGGCATCCTGCTCAGCATGTTCCGGACGATTACGCGGGTGATACGCCGATGGCGGCCTGCGGCGGGAGTATTGACCGCCGCATGCTCGCTACTACTTCTCGTGGCCGTCCCGGCCACCGCGAACCCCGGCCCCGCAGGCCGATACCTGCACAACGATTTCTATGGGAACTGGGGATGCCTGACCGATCGCGGCGAGAACTTCAAGGTCGTCCTCATGGCATGTAACTTCGACGCCGACGGCTCCATCGCCGCGAATCAGCGATGGGATCACGTGCCGGTGCCGACCAGTCCGGGATACTTCCAGCTGGTCAGCGGGCTCGGCAACAGCCTCGAATTCGGCAACGGCGTCGGCGGCGCCTACGGAACCCCGTTGACCGCGATGCACTTCCCGCCCGGCAATTTCCACACGGCCTGGCTTTCCGACGGCTTGCGGTTACGGGCCGCATCCTGCGTCGTCGTCGACTCGCTGGTGTGCACCGTCGACCGCACCGGCACCATGATCTACCTCGAGCCCTACCAGCGCAGTCGCCCGATGCTGGCCACCATCGGCCCCACCACCCGGCTCGACAATTTCGACCCGCGCATGCTCGAGTGGACCCAAGGCCCGTAACGACTCACGGGGCTTCGGCACCGCGATATAGTGCCGCCCGCGCGAACCTGATCGACAGGCGACATGTAACGCCCAGTGCTCAGAGATCGAGTGCGCGGCCGACGATCTCCTTCATGATCTCGGTGGTGCCGCCGTAGATCGTTTGGAACCGGGCATTGAGATAGTCCTGTGCCGCATCGTATTCCGACATCAGGCCGTAGCCGCCGTGTAGCTGCACGCAGGCGTCGATGACCTTCTTCTGGAGTTCGGTGGTCCACCATTTGGCTTTGGCGGCGTCGGGAATCGTGAGTTTGCCTTGGGCCAGCAGTTCGACGCAGCGGTCGATGAAGGTGCGGGCGATGGTGATCTCGGTGTCGAGTTCGGCGAGCACGAAGCGATTGTGCTGAAAGGAGCCGATCGCGCGTCCGAAGGCCTTGCGCTGCTTGCAATACGCGATGGTGTCTTCGAGTGCGCGTTCCATGGCGGCGACGGCGACCACGGCGATGGCGAGTCGTTCTTGGGGCAGCGCCTGCATGAGGTAGGCGAAACCTTGGTTCTCCTGACCGAGCAGATTGGCTTTGGGCACCCGGACGTCGCGGAAGAACAGTTCCGCGGTGTCCTGAGCCTTCAATCCGATTTTGTCGAGGCTGCGGCCGCGTTCGAACCCGGGCATGCCGCGTTCGAGGACGAGCAGACTCGTTCCGGCGGCGCCTGCCGCGGGGTCGGTTTTCACGACGACGATGACCAGGTCGGCGTTGATTCCGTTGGTGATGAACGTTTTCGATCCGTTGACGATGTAGTCGTCGCCGTCGGCGATCGCGGTGGTGGCGATGGCCTGCAGGTCGCTGCCGCCGCCGGGTTCGCTCATCGCGATCGCGGAAATGGTTTCGCCGGAACAGAATCCGGGCAGCCAGCGCCGCTGTTGTTCGGGCGTGCAGTATTTGAGCAGGTAGGGCTGGACCAGGTCGTTGTGCACGATGAAGCCGGGCCCGTGCACGCGAGCTTTGGTGAGTTCTTCGTTGACGATGGCGTTGAAGCGGAAGTCGTCCTGGCCGCCGCCACCGAATTCTTCCGGTGCGGCGGTGGCCAGAATCCCGGCCGCGCCTGCCTTTTTCCACACCTCGCGTGGGACGATGCCGTCGGCTTCCCACTGTGCGTGGTAGGGCAGACATTCGCGTTCGGCGAAGGCGCGGACGGTCTGCCGGAACTGTTGATACTCCGGCGCTTCGGGTTCCCGGTACATGAATACCGTTGCCTTACTGCTGGTTCAGCAGCGGCAGCAGCGTCGCCAACTCGTCGCCGGTCGACAGCGGCACGGTGTAGCCGTCCCGGTTCTCGATCTCGTCGAGGTGCGCGAGAATGTCTTCCGCGGTCGGGGTCACGCCGTGACCGGCGTACCAGCCCGGGGTGAGACCGGTGAAGACGCGGGCGTATCGGCCACCGACCGCGGAGAAGCATTCGTGGGTGAGCTGGCAGGCCTCGCTGGCGAGGAACACCACCATCGGCGTAACCAGTTCGGGCGCAACCTGATCGGCGAACGTGCCGAGCAGTTCCTCGGTCATCCGGGTCCGCGCGACCGGCATGATCACGTTGCTTGCGATACCGGCCTTGGCGCCCTCGATCGCGAGCACGTTCGACAACCCGACCAGGCCCGCCTTCGCGGCACCGTAGTTCGATTGGCCGAAATTGCCGAACACACCGGCGTTGGACGAGGTGAAGACGAACCGGCCGTAGTGGTTGTCCTTCATCCGGGCGAACGCGGGCTTGCTCAGATAGAAGGCGCCCCGCAGGTGCACGTCGAGGACCGCGTCGAGATCCGCCCATTCCAGCTTCACCAGCGTCTTGTCCCGCAGAATTCCGGCGTTGTGCACGACGATGTCGAGCCGCCCGAACGCCTCGAGCGCGGTGTCGACGATTCCTTGGCCGCCCTCGGGAGTCGCGACGCTGTGCAACGACGCGGCCGCGCGGCCGCCGAGCGCCTGGATTTCCTCGACCACCCGGTTGGCCGCGGCGTCGGAGCCGCCGACACCGTCGACCGAGCCGCCCAGGTCGTTGACCACGACGGACGCACCGCGGCGGGCCAGTTCGAGCGCGTACTGGCGGCCGAGGCCGCCGCCCGCGCCGGTGACAATGGCGACGCGATTTTCGAATTCGAGTGTCACGAGCATCCTTTCGGCGGTGACGCCGGATTGGTGGGTATTCGGTCAGACATTCGGGGTCCCGTAGCCGAGTGAGCGATCGACGAACGCGATCAGCGACTCGACGACGGCGGGGTCGGCGGTGCCGTGCGCGAGCGGGATCACCAATGCTTGCGCCACCGCGCCCATGATCGCGGCACCGGCAACGCGGGGATCTTGCTCGGCGAGCTCGCCGCTATCGATCCCGACCTTGACCGCGCTGGCCAGCAGATCGGTGTAGGCATCGTAGAACGCGAGACGTTCGGCGGCGACCACTGTGTCGACAGGTTCGGCGATCAGGGCGTAAGCGAGCTTCGGTGAAGACAAGGCTCGGGTGCAGAACGTGCGCGCCGCCGCAAGGATCGAGGCACGCGGCGAACCTTCGGTCATGGCCTGCCAGCCCGCTGCGGATGCGGCGGAAACCTCGCGCGCCGAGGCCTGCCGGAACACCTCCGCGAACAGCTCGCCCTTGCCGGGAAAGAAACTGTAGATCGTTCCCGTGCCCACTCCCGCGGCCTCGGCCACCGCGGCCATGCTGCAGCCGCCGTATCCGTGTTCGGCTACCAAATCGGTTGCCGCCTTGACGATTCCAGCGCGAGTCGCGTCGAGACGCTGCCGCACCGCCGGCGTCTGCCGATAAGCCATGTCAACAGTTGAACCCAGGTTCGGTTCTTCTGTCAAGACTCGAATCCGGATTCATTCCTATCGGCCGGACAGCGCGCACCTCACAGCGCGGCTGCGGCGGCGATCATCAGTTCCCGGGATCGCTCCGGCGTCTCCGCCTGGATCGCGAGGCGATCCATGACCTCTCGGTAGAGGCGAACGTCCTCCCGGCGATCCAGATACAGCGCGGTGGTCAGCTGCTCCAGGTAGATGATGTCGGGCAGGTCTCGCTCAGCGAAACGCAGCATAGTGAACGAACTGCCCGCGGCCGCGCTGCCGCCGGACCGGTACGACAGCACCTGGATCGTCACGCTGGACTTCGCCGACATGTCCACGAGATGCTCGATCTGCTTGCGCTGCACCGCCGTACCGCCGACCGGCCGGTGCAGGACGGCTTCGTCCAGCACTGCCCACAGCATCGGCCCGCCGGGCACATCCAGAATCTTCTGACGCTTGGTCCGCAATTCGACGCGCCGTGCCGCGTCGTTGTTCTCCTGGCCGATCTCGACCATGGCGGTAGCGTAATCCTCGGTCTGCAGCAGACCCGGAACCAGTTGGCCCTCATAGGTTCTGATCGTCCGCGCCGCGCCTTCCAGCCCGACGTAGGTCTCGAACCACTGCGGCAGCAGATCGTTGTAGCGATGCCACCACCCCGGCTCGTTGGCCTTGAGCGCCAGATCCACGAACATCTCGCGCTGCTCGGCGTCGGTAACCCCGTACAGGTCGAGCAGATCCACGATGTCGCGTTTTTTGAACCCGGTACGGCCCAACTCGAGTCGGCTGATCTTGGCGTACGAGCCACGAATATGATCACCCGCGGCTTGCGGCGTGATGCCACATCCCTCACGCAGCTTACGTAATTGCCCACCGACCGCGATCCGCAGTGCCGTCGGGCCGCGTTCAGCGACACTCGAATCGACAGCGATCCGTTTCGGTTCTGCGGTCATAAGCGTTCCACTCCGATGTTGGGAAGACCACCAGCGGTAGCCCCACCCACGCCCTGGCAAGCCACACCGCGTCCACACTGATGATATCGCCCAGGAACGTAACAGCAATCGACGCACCGGGCCCGACTCGAATCGATCGGACACCGACTGCTGGCTTAGCACTAGATATCCCGCAATCCGCCGAAGAATCCGACGATCCTGCGGATTCGCCCCTCCCCCGAAACCGGGCGCCGCTACAACAGCGCCTGCGACCCGACGAGCTCCGCCGCCTCCGCCTCGGATTGCGCGGCGGGCGCCGAACCCCACATGTGTCGGCCGTTGGGTTCCTGCAGGAAGTAGACCGATATCGCGCCCACCAGACCCGCGATGATCAAATAGTAAGCGGGCCAGTTCAAATCGCCGGTCACTCCGACGAGTGCGCCGACCACCACCGAGGTGGTGCCTGCGAACAGGGACACCGCGACGTTGAACGCTACCGACAGGCCTGCGCCACGCACCTTCGTCGGGAAAAGCGAGGGCAGGGTGGACGGCATTGTCGCGCTGAAGCAGATCAGCGTCAGCCCCATCATCAGCAGGCCCGCGAAGACGGCGAACGCATTGTCGGTGCGGACGAGCAGCACCATCGGGAACGACAGCACGATCAGCGCCGCGATACCGGTCCAGATGATCGGTTTGCGGCCGACTCGATCGGAGAGCAGACCGAGCACTGGAATGGTCAGCAGCGCAACGGCCATCACCGCGATCTGCAGCCACTGCGAGGTCGACGAGGACACCCCGCCGCCGGTCGCGTCGGGCACCGTCGAGGTGACATAGGTCGGCATGTAGGAGGTCAGCATGTAGTTGGGGACGTTCCAGACCACGACCAGACCCATACAAACCAAGACGTAGGGCCACAGCTTCGCGAGGATCTTGGCCTCGTCGCCGGTCTTGTTCGACTTCTCGCGCTCCTCGGATTCCTTTTCCAGGGCGGCGAAAGCCGGGGTGTCGGCCAAGCGCATGCGCAGGTAGACGCCGACGAGACCGAGCGGCAGCGCGACGAAGAACGGCAATCGCCAGCCCCACGACAGCAACTGGTCATGACTCAGTGTGGCGTCGGCAAGCGTGACGACCAGCGCGCCGAGGAGATATCCGGTGAAAGTGCCGAATTCCAGCCAGCTGCCGAGGAATCCGCGCCGCCGGTCCGGCGCGTACTCGGCGATGAAGGTCATCGCGTTGCCATATTCACCGCCGGTGGAGAAACCCTGCAGCAACCGCGCGCACAGCAGCAACATGGGCGCCCAGATGCCGATCGAGTTCTGGTCCGGGATGCAGCCGATGGCGAAGGTGCCCAATGCCATCAGGATCATCGTGGTGGCCAGCACCCGGTTGCGGCCGATGCGATCGGCCAGCGGGCCGAAGAACATCCCGCCGAACGGGCGGACCAGGAACGCCACCGCGAACAGGCCGAAAGTGGCGACCGTGCCCGCGGTGTCGCCCAAGTGGGAGAAGAACACTTCCTTGATGGTCGGCTCGAAATAGGCGTAGACGCCGAAGTCGTACCACTCGGTGATGTTGCCGATACTCGCCGCGCCGATCGCCCGGCGGATGACCGGCGGATCGGTGACGACAATATCGTCGAGCGACCAACGCCTCGGACGTTCGCGCGGGTTCAGCACAGCCACAAGGACACAACCTCCTGGAGTTCGCGATCCGCTGCCGATCCCCGGACCACGGAACCCGCCGTGGAGATCGTGGCGCGGGTGCCGCCGGTCCGGGATTGCGCGTCTCAGGCTAAGGCGACCGTAGACAGATCCACGCGTGACGCTCCGCAGTCCAACCGAGCACAAACCCAGCGATCGCGTACCAACCCCGGGGCCGAGAGCACAAGATCGAACTGAGTAAGGTGAATACGTGCTGGTCAGGTGTGTAAAGGTGATAAGCCCCATCGACGGATCTACCAGGGAAACACACCCGTCGATCCGGATAGGCGCCGAGTACCCCGTCCTGTCGATCAGCTACACGAGTCGTGGACTGACCCTCCAAATCCTGACCGACGACGGTCCCAGCTATTGGCGCGCCGAGATGTTCGAAACCACATCCAGCAGTATCCCGAGCAGCTGGGTGACACAATTATCCGACGGTAACCTGGACATCGGCCCCGAGAAATTCCTGCGGCCCGGGTTCTGGGAGTCCTATTTCGATGACGACCCCGGGGCGATTCGAACTTTCACTGCCGAGCTGGAAAATCTGCGCCCCTGATGCGGAGATCCTGACCGTGTCGATATTCGCGAATTCGTTCGCATTCAGCGAGACGGTCTGGTGGCGGTCGGGGCGGTGTGCGCCGCGCCGCCGCCGGACTTCGCCAGCAGGCCGTACTCGATCGCCGTAGCGTCGGGTGTGGCCGAACCGCCGGATGCCGATGCGACACCTGTGCCCTCGATGTGGATCACACCATTTTCTGCGACAGCTGGTCCGGCCGCGATCGCGACTCCTGCCGCGATCGCTACCGTGAACACCGTGCCGGCGATGATTCGTTTCATGGTTCCTCCCGTGATCGAAAACACTTCCCTCGTAACACGTTCGAGGCGCGATCCGGGTTCAACCAGTCAGACGGCGAGTAACAGCTTGCCGGTGTTCGCGCCGGTGAACAGCATCTCGAGTGCTCGGCCGAACTCGGCGACGCCGCCCTCGACCACATGCTCGCGGGTCTTGATCTTGCCCTCGGCCAGCCACTGCGAGAGCTTTTCGATGGCCTCCCCATAGCGGTCGGCGTAGTCGAACACGACGAACCCCGTCATGGATGCCCGGAAGACCAGCAGCGACATATAGCGCGAAGGGCCGGGCGGTGGCTTGGCGGCGTTGTATGACGCGATCGCCCCGCTGAGGACAACCCGGGCACCCCGGCGCAAGTTGGCCAGTGCGGCATCGAGTATCTCCCCGCCCACATTGTCGAAGAAGACGTCGACGCCACCGGGCGCCAGTTCGCGCAGCCGCCGCAGCACATCCTCGCTGCGGTAATCGATCGCCAGGTCGAAGCCCAACTCCTCGACCAGCATGCGGCACTTCTCCGGACCGCCCGCGATACCGATGACCTTGGCGCCCAACGCTTTTGCGATCTGCCCAGCGACACTGCCCACGGCACCGGCCGCCGCGGAAATCAGCACGGTTTCACCCGCCTGCACTTTGCCGACGTCGAGCAGGCCGAAATAGGCTGTCATGCCGGTGATTCCGAGGGCGCCGAGCCACGTTGCCGCCGAGGCGATATCGAGATCGACCCGCTGCACGCCGCTGCCATCACTGATCGCGTACTCGGTGACACCGAACGTACCGCTGACCGTCTCCCCCACCGCGAAACCAGGATGAGCGGACTCGACCACGGTGCCGATATCCAGCGACCGCATGACCGCACCGATCGCGACCGGCGGAACGTACGACCGGACATCATTGAGCCAGCCACGCATCGCGGGGTCGATCGAGATGAGATCCACCTTCACCAGGATTTCGCCCGCCCCCACCGCGGGCAGCTCCTCGGTAACCACACTCCACGTGTCCGCGTCGGGCAGCCCCTGCGGACGCTTGGCCAGCCGCACCTGTTGGGTCGTCGTCACAAATACTCCCTCGCTGTCAGGAAATGGTGCTCACTCTAGTTGCGAACTCTGCCCACACCGTGCTGATTCAGCGGCACTCCACCTCGCCTAGCTCGGCACATCTGACGGCCCCCACTTTCTGGGGCACAGCGTGGCGTTAACACTTCGACCGAAGGTACTCGGAGCAGGGAGTTTCGAAAAAAGCTACGGTGAACTGCGTTTATTCGCAGCCGATTACACAAATTCTTGCAGGTACGTGACGTAACGGGAACTGCCACACATCGATGTGCAGCTTGCATACCGAACGGTTGCAGTACCGAACTGGAGGGGATCTCATGCGGATCAAATCACTGCTCGTCGCCGGCTTCGCGGCGGGCGTCGCCATCACCGTCAGCGGTTGCGGCACGACCGGGTCGGCGCCAACCCCGGCGACCCGAACTCCGCTGCCTTCAGCGCAACCCGGGCAGCCCACCCAACCGGGGCAGCCCACCCAACCCGGGCAGCCGCCGCAACCAGGGCCCGTGAGCGAGCCCGGCGGCAGTGTCCCCGCGCCCGGCGGCAACATCCCCGAACCCCCCGCAGCACCCGCGACCAGAACCGTCGTCGCGGACCCGCCGCCACCCGCCGACACCCCACCCCCGAAATGCGTTACCGCCCAACTACGCCTGGACAAGGGAGTCGGCGGCCAGATAGGCGGAACCTGGTTCCTGAGGTTCATCAACTCCAGCTCGCGAACCTGTGTCCTGCAAGGCTTCCCGGGCGTCTCACAAACCAACGGCCCCACCGGTGATCCGGTAGGCGAGCCCGCCGATCGAGACCAGGGCCCACAGGCCCCCAAACCGGCCCCGGTCACCCTCACACCAGGCGCGGCAGCACAATTCGAGTTCATCTCCTACCTCAAGCAGATCAACGAATGCGCCGCCCTGCGCACCAACACCCTGCGCGTCTACCCGCCCGACAACACCGAATCACTGTGGCTGCCTTGGGACAACCTGATCTGCCCGAGCCCGCAGCGCATGCTGATCGTCCGAGCGATCACACCCCTGTAGGCGCTACACCCCGACAGGTCCTGCCAGCCGACACGCGGCCGCAGTAGCCGGTCAGTCCGGCTGGGCGGCGCGTCGTACGGCAGCGGTTGACGCGTGCGCCCAGCGGCAGCTACCGGACGTTCGGCCTAGGCGCCTCCGACGCCCCATCCGAGCCGGGGCGTTGGCTACTACCGCTCGGTGCGCTGCTGCCGTTGCTCGGCGGGGAGCCTGGGGCCCGTGAGGAGTTCGACTTCGGCGCGGTGGTCGACGGTGTCGATGACTCCGGCACGGTCGTCGATGGTGTCGACGACTCCGGCACGCTGGTCGACGGTGTCGAACTGTTGGTCGTCGACCGTTTCGTGCTGTCGGTGCTGCTCGGCGGGGTCGTGGTCGTAGGCACCCGGGTCTGACTCGGCGCAACGTTCTCGTCGCCGCCTGTCGGGGGCTTGTCGGGCTGACCACCCCCGACACCACTCCATATGTGGCCGACGGTGGTGACCTCGTCGCCCGAGATCGACTTTCCGGTGACGCCTTCGAAGCCGGTGATGGCCAGGATCGCGATGACGAATCCCACCACGCTGGTGCCGATGATCAACGGCCAATGCAGGCTATACCGGCGGCGTGCCTGCTGTGCACCGGTCTCGACCGGCGCTTCGGGATTCAGCCGGGGAATGAATACGGTGGGTACCTCGTCGACGGTCCGTCCGGCATTGGCTCCTGGTGCCCTGTGGTGCGCGGGTTGCCGCTGCTGCCACTGAGTTCGGGGCCCGGCACCGGCTCCTGGACGCATGCCGTTCCTGAGCCCCGCCCGGTCCTGCGCGGTCGGCTGGTAGCCGACCATTCGCGGTCCGGGCACCCGCTGCGGTTGCTGAACCTGCCCGGCCTGCTCCCGCGTACTCGAGTCGGCCAGCGCCAGCGCCGCCGCCGTGGTGCGCTGCGCCGCCGCCTTGGTCTTGCTCAGTGAGCGCAGGTACAGCTCGCCACCTACCGTGGACACCACGCTCGCGATCCCGGCGCCCGCCACGGTACCGGCCACTCCCAGCGTCGATCCCAGAAAAGCCGCAGTCACCGCCGCCAGTGCTGCCGCGGTGACCTGCGACGGTTTGATGCCGCCTTTTTCGTCAGAGGTGTCCTTCTGCTCTTCGCTCATCATCCCGATCTGCTCGCATTGTTACCGCTTCGATTCCACCACGTTATAAGCCGTGTGGACCGCAACGGCCGATGCCGGGACTACCTGTGACACAACACATTCCAGC
Organism: Nocardia sp. NPDC060255; assembly: GCF_042727395.1. NCBI lineage: Bacteria > Bacillati > Actinomycetota > Actinomycetes > Mycobacteriales > Nocardiaceae > Nocardia > Nocardia sp. NPDC060255. Next base: position 40,453 of record NZ_JBHXAU010000027.1, read on the forward strand.
CGCTTAACTCGCATAAAGTCGACCTAACAATGGCTCTGAATTCAATACCGGTCTTCGGGACGCCCTGATTCCCAATGGGTTTCCAGCCGCTGCATCAAATTGCCGATATCCTTCTGGATCCGCTCGACCAGCATCCGACGATTCGTACCCACCGCGAACGGTGGCTCGTCCAGCGACATCACATAGCGGCCGTCACCGATCACATCGCGCCACATCATCCTCGTCTTCTGAATCCCGCGCGGCCCGTACTTCGACCGGCCCTGCACCACCTCGATCGTTCCCGTGCAGTCGGCGGGACGCTGAAAGAACCGCTGTGTCCGATAGATCAACGTGTTTTCCCGATCGTCACGGAGGTAGCTGCCGCCCCAACTCGGTGCGACGTCCTCGGTGCGGTCGGTGACGATCGGGATGCCCGGCAGCTGACCGGCCTCCACCCGTGGTAGCAGCTCCTCCACGGCGTCGGCCAGCCTGCGCGGATCACATTCGGTCACCGTGAACGCAACGGTGTCGTAGGTAAGCGATCCGGGCGTCTGCTCGAAGACATAAGCGAGAGCGCCTGCGCGAGCGGCATATACGCGCAGCCCCTTCGCCGAGTTGCGCATATTTCGTTCGTCCCAACTCGACACCTCCACATACAGCTCCGGGGCACACAGCACCTCGATCGCGCCGTCGAACCAACCGTCCAGCCGCCGCTGCAGGTCCTCCCAAGCCGCACGTTTGCGTCGCTCCAGGTCGTCCGCGAAGACCACCTCGTCGCTCTCGAGCCAGAACGGATTGGGCAGCAGACCCTGACGATGCCGCTCACACAGCACGACGAATTCGAGCACAGTGAATTTCCACTGCCTCGTCACGGCTCGATCACCGGCTTCGACCACGCGGCGTCATCGCCGAGGCCCTCCTCCATATTGCTTGCCGCATCCAGATACTTGGGCCGCTTGTATTCCTTGGCCGCACCGCCCTGCGCGCCGCCCATGCCGCCGCCGCCCATGCCGCCGCCCATCGGCGTTCCCGAGCCGCTGGAACCGGTACTTCCCGCCTGTAGGTTCGACATCTGCGTGTTCTCGAGCCCGCTCTGCACCGACGCCCGTGGGAACAACTTCGACTCGACCATGCCGGGAGGGACACCAGGCGCGTGCGGTGCGCCACCGACCCCACCGCTACCTCCGGGAATTCCGGCATGGGCGCCACCGAAGGCAGCCGCGATATCGTTCGGAATCGCACTGCTGTCGAAACCGGGGATATTGAGATTCTGCAGATCTCCGATACCCGGAATGCCGGCCATGCTGTTGCTCGTCAGACCGGCGAATACCTCGGTACCGGCCTTTATCACATCGGTGAGCGCCGAAGACGCTTCCTTGAAACCGTCCATCAGCGTCTTCAAAAGATCGGCGCCGCCCGGGGTCTTGACCAGCGGACTCGCCGGGTTGGTCAGCGTTTCGTGGTTCAGCTTGCGCAACGTCTCCGGATCCAGCTTGCTCAGCGTGTCCGGATCCAGCCCCTTCAGTCCGTCCGGCCCGAGACCGCCGAGGAGGTCGTTGCCGATCTTCTTCAGATCCTCGGGACTCATGTGCTGGACGAAATCCGAGCCCAGTTTCTGCAAGTCCTCGGGGCTCATATTTTTCAACAGATCCGGGTTCAAGCCACCGAGCAGATCCTTGCCGATCTGCTGCAGTGCCTCCGGACTCAGATCCTTGAACGGGTTCTCGCCGTGCATCAGCTTGTTGATCAGATCTTGGGGCGATCCCGGCGGCGCCTTGGGGCCCGATCCCGGTTTGCCGTTCGGTCCGGGTTTGGAGATCCGGTGGCTCGCCGCCGGACTGGTCTGCGGATTGTTGGACGTGTTGGAGCCGTTGTCGCCGTTGTTGCCGTCGCCATTGCCGGACCCGCCGTTGCTGCCGGATCCGTCACCGCCACCCTGGTTTCCGCCGCCCGGGGGATTGACATTCGGGTAGGCGGGCAGGTTGCCGCCGCCCGCGCGTGAGACATCCTTCGAACCGCCACTTCCCTGAGAGCCGCCGCCTCCCTGGGAACCGCCACTTCCCTGGTAACCGCCACCTCCCTGAGAACCTTCGCCCTGGGAACCACCACCGCTTTGGGAGCCACCGCCGTTCGAGGCGTCGCCGGCACCCCGGGACTTGCTCTGGTTGTAACCGCCTTGCGATCCGCCGTTGTCGTTGCCGCCGTTGTTGCTACTACCGTTGTTGCTACTACCGTTGTTGTTACCGCCGTTATTGTTACCGTTGTTGCCGCCGTTGTTGTTGCGGTCTTTGTAGTCTGTCAGGGTACGTTGTTCATAAGGGTTTTTGTGGTCTGTCAGAGTACGTTGTTCACCGCCGTTGCCACTGCCGTTGTTGTTACCGCCCGGTGGAGGCGCCGCCGCGGCACCGGTTACGGCCACAATGGGCATGGCATTGACAGCGTTTTCGACACCGGGCTGGTACGCGTTCTTGTACCTCTCGCGCCAGCCCGCGAGTGCCTTGTTCTTATCGCATTCTTCGGCAGGATCGTCGTCCCATTTATTGGCCGGAATATCCTGCAACATGTAGTTCAACCACTGAGCACAGTAGCTCAGATCGCTGCCCAGGCCCTTCAGCTCATCGGCGAAGGAGCCCGAATCGCGGGTGAATCGCTCGATCGCCTTCACGGCCTGGTCCGCACCGTCACCGGTCCACATGTCGGAGTTCACCCGCGTCAGAGCCGTGTTCAGCTCCGCGAGATCATCCGTGAGCTGTCCGCCCATCCACGTGTACCGGGCACCGGCGTCGTATGCCACCTGATCATGCCCCGTCAGGGAATGACTGAATTCGTAATATCTGTCGTACGGCCACAGATCGGCGGACTCGGTCTGAATCGACTTTTCGCTGCCCGCACCCGTTGCGGGTGCCAACGGATTCGGCTTGTCCGAGACCTTCGACAGCGTCGTACTGCTCGGCGGATCGGTCTTCGGCTTCACTTTGTTCGTCAACGCAGCCTGCAGATCGCCGACCTTGTCGAGAGCTTCGGAATTCAGCTTTTCGAAATAGAGATAGCCGCCGCCGGCGCTACGGAACGTATCGCCCAGGTCCTCCAGGATCCGTTTCATGGTATTCATGGTTTCGATGACGTCGTCACCCTTGGTATTGAAGCGATGAGTCAGTTCTCTGCCACCGTTCTCGAGGGCCCACGGGTCCATGGTGTTCATCTTGAACTCGCGAATGAAGTCCTGGTACCACGCCAGGTTTTCGATCAGGTCGTGGCATCGCTGTACGCATTCGACCACGGCCTTCATTTCGAACTTCAGCCCGTTGATCTTCAACGTGCCGCTGTCCGCGTTGGCGCGGTTCTTTTCCCAGTCGTCGTACGTCGCCTTGGTCGTGTCGTCGATCTTCGGGGGGGCGTCAGCCATCTGCGTTACTCCTCGTGGTCTTCGTGGTGGGCCGCTGCTCTACGACCGGTTCGTTCGGCGACGATGCCCGCATCCTGCAGGGCCTCCCAGGTCGTCTCCAGGAACATCCGCTGCTGCGGATCGATCCGCGCCGCCTCGGTCGACCAACGGTCTTCGGGAACCTCACGCACCGCGTCGCGGTTCTCGGCCAGCAGCCGCCGGAAGTCCTCGACATCGGACACCTGCCCGGGGAACCGGCAACCGATCCCCACGACGGCAATGCCCTCGCGCTCGGCATCGATCATGGTTACCGGCCGTCCATGTTGTCCATTTTGTCTGCTGCGTCACGCATGCCTTTACTGAACTTGCCCGCCGAATCGACCATATTGTCGCCGCCGGCGAGCAGGTTCTCCGCGGATTTCCCGTAACCCTTATCGCCCTTGACGAACTTGTTGCCGTAGTCGTCGTGGCCCCACGGATAGTCACGCGCGTTGATCGCGTTCTTCAGCGTGGTGATGATGTCCTTCGCCTTGTCGCCGACCTCGTCCATCCGGTCCGCGGTCTGCCGCAATCGGGCGGTATCCACCCGAATTTGCCGATCTCCGGCCATTACGGTCTCCTAACTCCTGCGCTGAATTCAGTACCGGTCCTCGGGGCGTCCCCATTCCCACTGTGTTTCGAGACGCTCCAGCAGGTGGTCGATTGTCGTCAGCCATCTGTAGTACTCCTGGTCGTCGTGGTGGGTCGCCTCTCTATGACCGGCTCGGTCGCGGAGGGCGAAGCTCCCAAAGTGAACGGGACGTCGGTCGAGTCGCCGGGTCCGGCGCGTTGCTCGGGTTCCTCGTCCGGCGAGGGCATGAGCATCGACTTCGGCTTCTTGCGCGGCGTGTCGTCCTTCTTGCGGTTTCGGCGCGACTGCTGCCGCGCCCCGGGGGCACCGCCGGGCGAAGTTCCCGGTGGCGGGGCCCCGGATGCGGAGGGGGCCCCGCCTGGTGCGGACGGCGCGGCGGGTTGGTGCCCGTCCGGCATCGCAGGCATCCTCGGTGTGGACGACTGCGTCCCGTTCCCGCTCGACCCGGAATTCTCTTGCTGCCCAGGCACTCCCGGATGCTGATCCGGATCCAGTTGCGCACCCGGATGTTGCGGGTCTCCTGGATGGCTTTCGGCCCCCGGTGCACCGTGCTGGTCTCCGGAACCTGGAGCACCCGAATTGTCCCCGGCACCGGCACCGCGGGACGGATCTGCGGAATCCGTTACACCCGAATGGCTTCCAGCATCATCGCCTACCGCCGGGTCTGCCGAATCCCGTTGATTCTCGGATCCCGGAGTCCCCGTGTTGTCGTCAACTCCCGGTCGACCTCCCGGCTCGGTCGATTCCGAATTGCTCTCGCCACCAGTTTCTTTCGGGTCTCCGGACGGAACCGGCGATTGCTGGCCGGCCGAATTCCGCGGTGTCCCTGAACGATCCGGCTCGCCCTCGTCGCCGGAGGTTCCCGGATGATGCTGCGTGCCCGGAGCGCCCTGTCTAGTCGTATCCTGCGATTGATCCGACCGATTCCCGGCAATGGGATTGTTCGGGGAGCCGGGTTGATCGGAGGTTCCGAGTCCGGGATCGCCTGAACGTGACTGTCCCGGCTGGTCTAGGCCCCGGTGCTGAGCAGACGGATCGGACTGGCCGGAACTGTTTCCGTCGCCCGGCCGGAGTTGCCGCGACGAGTTCGACGCCCCGGTCGAACCTTCCGGTCCCGGTCGGTCGACCGAACTACCCGACGACGTCGGCGAAGCGTTGCCGGGACCCAGACGCCAGAAGTCCGGCGACGGCTCGCCCTGACCGTTCGTCCCCTCGCCGTTACTCCCGCCCGGCGACAGGAACGAATCACCCATACCCAGCGGCGGCATCATATTCTCGGCCGCGTGCAGGTTCTGCAGCATCCTCGCCACCATCGCCGGGTCCGGTCGAGGTGGTGGCGGCGACTGCCGCGGCGGCGGCCGGTCGTTGTCCGGCGAGCGGTGATCACCGCCGGAGCCGCCACTGTGGCCCGACGTGCCGGAGCTGCCGCCATCGTCACCGGAACCACCCGATCCACCGGCATTGCCACCACGGCCGTAACCACCGGAGTTGCCGCGACTGGAGCCGCCGGAATCTCCGCCGTGGCCGTAATCGCCGGAGTCGCCGCGCCCGGAGCCACTGGAATCCCCACTGTGCCAGGAGCCACCGGGGCCCTGATCGTGGTCGTCCCCTCCTGGCCCTTGGAAGTTCCGATTGTTCTCGTACGGACCGGGATTCGGTGGGCCATCGTTATACGGATCATCATCCGGCGGCGGCCAGGAGTCCATATCCGAGGGATCCCAGCGGTACAGGGGACCCCAATACTGTTCCTGCGCATCCGGATCCGGCGGTCCCGGATAGTCCGGGTCCGGCGGTGCCTGGCTGTTGTCGTACCCCGGCGGAATCCAGTCGTCGGCGAGCGGCGCGTCCGGCGCCGTGTACCCGTCGCCGAGCTCATTGTTGCCGTTCAGCGGGTGCGGCTTGATCTTGGCGGTCAGGTGGGCACCGGCGACATAGGGACTCATCCGGTCGACCGGCGGTGCGATTGTCCCGTCGGGAGCGGAGACGTGCACCTTGTTCTTGTCGTCGACAGTCCAGGTGGTGCCGTCGCCCCTGCTACCCCACTTCGTCTCGTCCGGCGCCGTGATCCGCACCGCCCCGTCGGCACGGACCTCACGCAGCGGACCGTCGGCGCCATGGTCGACGAAAGCCGTTCCGTCCGATCGTGTCCCACGCACCACACCGTCAGCGTCGGTGAAGGTGACCCCGTGCGGCTCGACCTCGGAGACCGATTCATCGCTCTTGTGCGTGACCCGGAAGCCGTTGGGCGTCCGCTCCAACTGCGAGCCGTCGGCCAGCTCGATCGGCTCCTTCGCCGACCGCGTCTCGGTGTCCCCGTTCGGCTTGGTGACGTGCACAGATCCCTTCGGACCCCGCTCATAGGTAGTGTCGTCACTGTCGAATACCTTGATGCCCTTGGGCGTTGACTCCAGGGTGATCCCGTCGGGCCGATCCATGTGCACGACACCGGGCTTGCGCGGACCGTCCTCGCCGAAGCCGCCGAGCCGATCACGCATCCCGACTTTCGAGGTGTCGCTCAGGTCGTGATGGATCACCGTCTGATCCGGGTGCCGGGTGCGCCCGCCGCCCTGCGTATCCGTGGCATCGAACACCACATGCGTGGTGCCGTCGGGATGGTCGACAGTGACCGTGTTGTTGTGCTCGGTCGTCAGCCTGGTCTGGTCGGGGGCGGTAACCACGGTCGGCTTGCCAGGCCCGGACTCGACCACGGTGTCGTCCGCCTTGTGCACGGTCCTTTCGCCGGTGGGCGAGATGAATTCCGTTGCCCTGTTGGGTCTTACGATCGTGGTCCAATCGCCCCGGGACTTCGTCCGCACCGAGCCGTCGTCCAGCACGGTGTGCGAGACGCCATCGCGCCGAGTGAACGTCGGCGACTGCACTCCGCTCCCTTTGCCCGAAGTCGCCCCGGGATGAGCCGACGGGCTGGTGCCGTCCGGGCCGACGAACACGATCGAACGATCGGCCTCGACCTTCAGCAACTGCGGATCACCGGGACGACCCACCAGAATGGTCCGGTCGTCGCCGACCACATGCCTGGTTCCGTCCGGGGAGGTGACAACCAGGTTGTCGTCCTCGTCCCGGTGCCGCCCCGGCGTGCCGATGTGCACGGTGTTGTCATGCGTGGTGACCGTCGTCGGGTCGTCCGGCCGGGTGTAGGTGGTGGTGCCGTCCGGATCGAAGTGCGTCCGGTCGTCCCACGGCGAACGCAGCTCCGCGCTGCCGTTTCGCCGGACGATCGTCGTCGACCCGTCCGGGGACTTCGTCCGTACCGAACCGTCGGTGAGCACCGTGTGCTCGGTACCGTCGTCCCGGACGATGACCTCGCCCTCGCGGGCCGGACCACCGGCCCGCGAACCCGGTTCCGCCACAGGATCATTGCCGGTCTTGAGCACGAATTCGACCGAGCGATCCGGAGCTATCTTGATCCACTGCTGGTCCTCGGGTCGCCCGAGGAAGATGTTCTCGTGCTTGTCCACCCAATGCTCGGTGCCATCGGGCGAGGTGACCACCACGTCACCCGACTCACCGCGCGTCCAGTTCGGATGCTCCTGATCGCCCTCGAACGTCCGGACACCCGGCTCGGCGTCATCGGGCCCACGCCGCCCGCTCGGACTCGAATGCTGTTCCGGCGGAACCGATCCCCGTGGCGTCTCCGCCGCCGACGGCGGCTGTCGCTGCGGCGGGGCACCGGACTCCGGCGGACGCTGCCGCGACGGCGAGCCACCTCCTGAATCCGACGGTGTGCGCCGAACCGGCGGCAGCTGGTCACCGGAGCCGGCACCTGGCGCCGAGAACCGCGACGACTTCGGGTTGTCCGAACTCATCTCCGAACCCGGCGAACGCGGTAGCGGCCCCTCGAGATTCGGCCCCGCTGGACGGCGTGGCAACAGCGGCGTCTCCCCGCCCGACAGCCGCTGGCCCTGCGGTGAGACACCGGACTCCGGCGAACGCTGCGATGGCGGCCCCTCGAGATTCAGCCCGGCTGGACGGCGTGGCGGCTGCCCGGAATCACTCGAACTCACCGACGACACAGCCGACGAACGCGGTGGCACACTCGATTCGTTCGAACTCACCGATGACACCGATGCCGGGCCGCGCTGCGATTGTCCCGCAACGATATTCGAGTCGGGTGTCGAGCGTGACGACGTCTGGATACCGCCCTTGGGCGTTTGCGACACCGAACCGTCGCTCGCGGGCGATGGACGCGTCGCGGGCGGATCGCCCGCAGGCCCATCGCTCGCCCGGCTGATCACCGACGAGCCGCGACTGTCGACGGACTGGTTCGACGATGACGCTCTCGACGGCGGCGATCCCTCCGAGGCGGACGAACTTCCGCTGCTCCCGGAATGATTCGAGAATGCCGGAGACGCACCCCGGCGGTCCCCAGCGGCCGACGATCCACTCGGCGAACCCGAGCCACCGCTCGCCGACCCATTCGACGAGTGCGAGCCACCGCTCGTCGACCCGCTCGCCGAACCTGAGCTGCCATTCGCCGACCCGCTCGACGAGCCCGAGCCGCCGTTCGATGACCCACTGACCGAGTGCGAGCTACCGCTCGAGAGCGGCTCATACCGCCAGGAACTGGACGTACCGTCCGACGTACCGCCATTGCGATTGTTCCCCGTAGCCGGGGACACTTGCGATCTCGTGCTCGAGCTGTCCGGATGCGAGCCGCCTGAGCTGCCCTGGCCGAACTGCGAGTTCCTGTTGGACGGTGACGTGACCGGCCGCTCCGAATTGCTGTGCCCGGTACCTGAGGCCGGGTGCGTCGCCCGCGAAACCTGCTCGCTCGCAGACGATCCCGACCGGTCACCAGGAGATCGGGGACCGTCGAAGACGTCTCGATCGCCACCCCGCGACCCGCTCGATCCGGCCGACGGATTCTGGTTCGTGACATGCTCGCCGCCGAATCCGTTGCCCGCGAGGCCGTTCCGAGAACCCTGGGTTCCGTCCCCGCCCGGGTCGAACGAGAATCCGCCCCGCGCCAGGTTGCGCACCGACCCGTCCCCGGGCAGCTTCCACTCGACCTCGAAGCGCTTGTTGCTGAACCGATTATTGCCGAAATAGGCCTTGGCACCGCCCCCGAGCCCACCGTGTGCCACGCCGCCGACCCAGCCGTGCGGGTTGCCGAGCGTCTCGGACCAATCACCGGTCACCAACCCGGCACCGACGCCACCGAAAAAGCCGAACACCGGGCTGGAACCGACCCCGACGATCACGCCGTTCCCAGCCCGAACCCACGGATTCTCCAGCTTGTTCCCGAAGAACTTCGTCGTGTACTTGTTCATCCAGTTCGCCGCCGCCCGGCCGAACGGCGCGCCGGCGCCACCCGCGGCCAACGATGCCCCGAACTCTTTCCAGTTGAAATGCTTCCGGTGCCCACCCGGTCCCATCTGACCGACCTGCACAAGGGCGTCCAGTCCACCGGAGATGAGCGCCCCCTCCAGGATTTTCACGATCCAATGCTTGCCGAGGTTCGCGAACTTCCCCGCGAATGTCGCCGCCGCCTTCGCCGCGATCTTTTCCTGGACTTGTATTTCGAGGCGGCGCACCACGATTTGGGTCGCTGCCTCCTCGGCCACCTCAACGATTGGTGCGGTCGGCGGGAAAGTAGCCCAGGCCCACGCGATTTCGATGGCCAATGCCACCAGCGAGACGATGGTCATCAGCTTCGCGCCCTGAATCGATGTGCCGAACTCTTCGGCGGCGTCGGCGATCTGGTCCATGAAATGCCCCAGCGAATCCATCGACTGATCGCCGGTCAGCATCTGGTCGAACAGCGCGCCGATTTTGTCGCCGCCGACACCCTCGGGATAAGCCTCGACCGCGGCGCGTTTGACGTCCGCGATTTCCGGTGTCAGTTTCCGCAGCGCCTCGCCGGCCGTACGGTAGGCGCTGGCAACCGCCCAGACGTTGTCCTCGTCACCGTCCGGCCACGCACCGCCGGCGATCCACCCCAGCCAACGCAACTCCGGCGGCAGATACAAACTCATCCCGCAACGGCCTTACTCGTCGAGACCGTTGATCATCGACCGGCGGCGCAGCGGCTCGGCATCGCCGAAACCCGGGTCGTCGTCGTAGCGGCGCTCCGGCGAGTTCGGCGGCGCGGTCGACACCGGCGGCGGCACCGGAATCATCGACCGGACATCCGGCATGTCCTCGACCAGATCCGACAGATGCGGCAACCGATCCTTGCGCTCCCGCAGCGGCTCCATCAGCAGGCGGCCCTGCTCGTTCACCTTCCTGGCGGCGCCCTGCACGGCCTCGGTCATCGCCGCGGCGATATCGGCGTAGGTCAGGTCACCGATATCGTCGGCGAACCGGGTCTCGATGAGAATGCCATCGGCATTCACGGTCACGCTGATCCGCTTCTCACACGCGGTCACGGTCGCGGTGAGCCGAGCACGATCTCGCTGAATTTTCGAAAGACCCCGCATTTGCTCCGACAGAGCTTCCAGCATCATCGCGGCATCGGCCTGCAGCCGTTCGTTCACCACCGGGGGCCTCCGCATCGTAGGTCTAGCCGTACCGCAACGCTGAACATTGGTTACTGCCCGGGCTTCCTATGTATGGCCGAGGACCGAAGCGGCCGACCGGACTGAGCCTTCTCGTTTTCCTCGAAGACATTCGCCGTGTCCCGCAGGTTCGTCGCATTCTGACCGAGTATGTCGGCGAGCTGCGACAGGTTTTTGAAAGAATTATCCCGGCCGACCAGATATCCCTTGTCACCCTTGGCAAATTTCTTGCCGAGCCGGTCGTCACCCCATGCTTCACCCTCGCCGTTGGTAGAATTAACCAGGGTGTCCGTAAGCTTTTTGAGTTGGTCGGTGATATCGTCGAACATCGCTGCCGCCGAACGCAATCCGTCCGGATCGATGTTGATGGATTCTTCCACTATTCTGCCCTGTCCATAATCGGCGCCCCAGAAAGCATTACCCTCGCGTTACGACCTCTTCGCGCACTCGACTGATATGCTTCTCGTCGAAGCAAAACCAATTTCGGCGGACACCCGCCGCAAGGGGCAGGAGAAGAGACCGCATGAGACCGACGACATCTACACCCCGCCGAGGGCACCGCACGCAGGCGCTCGGCTCGGTCGGTGCGGCCGGTCCGGACCGCGGCACCCACCTCAGGACAGGCACCGGCGATCAGGCAGTCCCAGTTCCTTGACGCTGCGATTCCGGCACCGTCCATGTCAGCCTCACATTTGAGTTGACCTTCAGTAAAATGACATGACTGAGAGTAAACCAGAGCTTATGGCAGACGTCAATCGACTGCAGCGCGCCTACCGTTCCCCGGTGCGCGAAGAGGCTGCGCGGCGCACCCGCGACATCGTGGTGCAGGCGGCAGTGCAGGTGTTCGCGGAACGCGGATACGGTGGCGCCACCATCGACCAGATCGCTTCCTGCGCAGGCGTTTCCCGCCCGACCGTCTTCGCCGCGGGCAACAAGGCCCAGCTTTTCGCGCTCGCTCGCCAGTACGCGGCCACCGACGGTCAGCTGACCGCAGCAGACAACGGCACAATCGCGATCGACTCGACGACGACGAAAATCCTCACCATCACCGACCCGCGACGCCTTCTCGAAGAGTTCGCCGCGCACACCGCAGCCCAGATGCAGCGCGTGCGACCACTGCAGGTCGTCCTCGAGCAGGCCGCAGGCACCGACCCTGACCTGGCGGAGCTCTTGAAGTCAACGCAGCGGCAGCTGCTGGAGACGGCCGGAAGCGTCGTCGCCGCCATCGCCGCGACCGGGCCGTTGCGGCGCGGCATCTCCCCCGACGCCGCAACCGATGTGCTGTGGTTACAACTCCAGTACACGAACTACCAGCGCTTGGTCGACGAACGCGGCTGGAGCCACCAGGATTTCGAACAATGGCATGCCACGGCGATGCGCACCGCACTGCTCGAACCGGAGCATGAATAATCGCCGAGGCCAACGCTGCGGAGTATCCCCCTGGTCAGGTCGGTCGCCTGGCGGACCCGTCTCCTGCTCGCGTGGCGCGCAAAGAGCGCTCCCCCATGTGAAACGTCACGATAGACGCATCGACATACCGCATCATCGCCGAGACCTGCGACCTGGTCGCGAACACCTCTACGCCCCCCAACGCCGAGCCGCGGGCATGCACGTACGCGCTGATCATCGCAGCAGACCTGCTCGGACCCGGCCGCGAACCGGCGGACCTGCGCACAGCGCCGAACAGCATGCCAGGGTTGCGCAGCATGGAGAACCCTTGCCCGGACGAGATCGGCTGTGCCCCTTGCCTATCGGACGCGCTGGAGTGCCCGTGCGGTTCGTCGTGCCCGATCGAGAGCACCGACGCGTGGCTCGCTCCGAACCTACGGGCGTAATCCTCTGCCGCGTCGACCATCTCGCCGGTCAGCGCAGTGAACGACAGGCCAGGCAGTGCCACTCGCCACGTCACGCCGAAAGCGGTGTCCGCGGGTCCGAAACAGATGATCACCGCCGCACGACCACGGCGATCCTGGATGAACGACAGCAGATGTACCGGTGGGATGTCGCGCCCGCGGCGCGCCGTCGTCATCCCGGCCTCGAGGTCCGCGGCGGCCAGCAAATCCGCCAGGCGCGTGTACTCGGCGACCAAGGTCCGCCGCCGGTCCCACTCTTGCGCGGTCTCGCCGGCGGGAGCGTCCGCCAGCCGCTCGAGCTCCAGCCGAAGATATGTGCGGTTCAACTGATCTCGTATCGCTGCTGGAATGCCTTCCCCGTTACGCAGGCCGGGCAACTCCGTGAGCAGGCGCCGTTGTTGTGCCTCGGTCGCTGTCGCGAAGTTCAGCAAGCGCCACCACCGCTCGCCGTGCTGCTGCCACCACAACGCGGCCACGCGGGGATCCGGCCCTGCCCCCTCCAAACCCGGCGGCCGCTGCTGCGGGATCATGAACATTCCCCCGCTGAGATAGTCACCCGGCGCGGGCGCCGACGTCGACAACGACGGCCGGATCCGGCCGCTTTCCAGCTCCCCGCGCCATTCGGTTAGGCCGCGGTCATACCGATCCAGTCCCACTGACACCAGACCTGCCAGGTACCGGGCCGACTGCAGATGGGTGTTGCCGTGATTGCCGATCGTCCGTAGCGACAACGCTCCGCGCAAAACCGCCGCCAGTCTCGACTGACGTGCGAGCGCTTCCCGTTGCCGCTGCAATTCCGCATGGTCGCCGCCGGCGTCCCGGTAGGAGGCACGGTCGAAGAAGTCTTCGTCGATCAGCAGTCCCGTCCCACGCAATGCCTGGTAATAGGGCCCGGGAGGAAGGGGTTCCGTCCGGGGCGTGTCCAGGGCGGGAGTATCGGCGTCGTATCCGGGTAGCACATCCCAGGGCATGTCGACAGGTTCTTCGAACCATAATCCGTCCGCGTCGTAGCGCGGCAGTTCCGGTAGGTATTCGGGGTCAGGGTCGCTGCCGATGAGGTGTCGCCGATGTGTACCGGGGGTGGATGTGTGGGTGTCGGTCGGCGGCGTGACGACGTTGCCGTGCTTGTCGGTATAGATGACTTCGGTGGTGGTGATGGCGGGGTGGTGCGGTGGGTAGTTGCGCGGCGTTCGCAAGGTGCGGTCGTACCAAATGTCCCAGACGATGAGGGTGTCGAGGTGCTGGGTGCGGGCGGGGTCGAGGTTGCGGGCCTTGTCCTTGTTGGTGACGAGGACGGCGTGTGCGCCGACTCCCTGCTGGTTGGGGGTGACGTGGTTGTGGACGACATAAGCGTGGGTTGCTGGCGATTCGGAGTCCAGCAGAAAGGCAGCGATGGCGGTATCGGGATCGCGCACCGTGTGGAGCTGTGCGCCGGGTATGCGCCGGTGAAGTTCGTGGTGAGTCATGCCCGCGAGGCCGGTGGTGAGGCCACCGGCGTCGATGCCGGTGTGGCCGGTGAGTTCCCGTAGCCGGGCCAGTGTGCGGGGGCCGCAGTCGTGGTGATATTCACTTGCGAGAGTGTGGGTTTCGAGAATCGGCGCTGGGCCGCCGATGGCGTGTGCGCCGCCGTCGATAACCGCCCGGATCGCGGACAGGCGTGCGGCTAGTTCGGTGACAGCGCCCTCATCGAGCAGACCTGGACGGTTGCGGGCGGTGGTGACAACCCGTTCACGCCAGTCGGCCTCGGACTCTTCGGGACTGCGGTGTACCCGCAGCGTTTCGAACAACGATTGGGACGCCCCCGATACCGATCGAGCATCGCCGGTAAATCCATTTCTCCGGAGATCATCGACAATGAAGCGGTTGTTGAAATCCCATTTCAAGAAGACCGCCGCAGCATAGTATTCGAGCACCCTTGCTTGCAGGGGTGACCGCATGGTGGCCGGGGGTCCCGAGGGTGTGTCGGAAGCCTGATCTAGCAGCCCCAGCCTGCGGGCTTTGGCGATGACCTCATAACGTGGGTTCGCGAAACCGGCAAGCCCGAACTCTTTGTACATACGCTTGAGAGCGTCCTCCACTAGATCATTCCGAGTGCCGGAGAATCCGTCCGCGCGCAAGCGGGCTTCGATTTGATTGTTTGTGTGTCGACCCGCGACATAGTTCAGGAGCGCGCGCTGATGGGGCGTCAAGGTGATGCCCGGTATCGAAGTTGTGCACAGGCCTCCGGTGGACGTGAGTCCCACCTGGTAGCCGTGCTCCGGATGGTGCCGGAAGAACACGACGGGCCGGCCGGGAGCGGGTGTAGCGAGGACTGAGTGCCGAGTAACCCCGGGTCGGATGACGACCAGATTGGCGTGGGTGACGTCGGCGGCGACGTGAAGTAGAAAAGGGAGGCCCAGGTGCGCGGCGGAACAAAGGCCGGTGCTGCCACCGGCGTGTAGTGCGTCGATCTCCAGTTGGAGCAGTCGTCCGCGCTCGCGGTCCACGCGGCCACGCAGTTCGGCGGCACGATCGAATTCGACGGCGATCGGAACGTCACCCCGGAAAGCCGGGTTGTCCAAGAACTCCCGGCGATGTTCGCCTTCGTGGATCTCCTGTGCGTCGAGATGGTCGGTGGTGATCTGGCCCAGGTAATGGTCGCGGTTGGCCGCGAGATGGTTGGCGATGTCGAGACGTAGCCGCTGTGGGTCGAGGCCGTACGCACGGGCAAACGCGACCAATGGATCACCGTGGACGGGAAGCCAATTCGGCGGGATGGGGGCAATGATCGTGACCCGCGCCAGGATTCGGGTGCGGAGATAGGGCAGGAATTGGACTTTGTCGAACAATTGCGAGCCTACGGAGTCGCGGAATTTGAAGTCACCATTGGGATGCAGGGTGGCGGTGACGCCGTCGGGGAAATGCAGAACACTGCCGGCCAACAGGGTGAGCTGGTCCCACCGGTCGACGAGCTCGGCAATGGAGGTATCGGCAGCCGGTCCGGAGGTGTCCAGCGCGGGCCGTTGCACGTAAATGACTGGCGCGGTGCACATTTCGATGTGGTCGCGGAGGAAGGTTAGGGCCTCGTGGCCGTAGCCGGCGGGCTCCTCGCGTCCCACGCCGGATCTGTAGTTGAGCAGCGCGCTGAATCCGCCGTCCGAGGCGATGGTCAATCGCAGCCGGACTTCGGTGTCGGGGATGTACTTATGCAGACCGGTGAGATAGATGTGGGTGCCGGGCGGGAAGCCGGCGAGCCCGCCATCCGTAGCCGGGCCGGCGTCTATTGCCTGACTGAGCTCTTGGAGCAACGCCCGGATACGGTCGTCCGCAATGGGTTCGGCGGAATCATCGGGAATGAGTCCGGCGAGATCATCCGTCATCACCCCGGCGAACTCATCTGGCACCAGCCCACCGAAATCATCCATCATCAACCCGCCGAAATCATCCGCCACAGGTTCGTTTGGATGCGGAACGGCCTGGTCGAGAACATCGCTGCCGGATGCGACGCTGCTGCTGACTCTCCGGAAAACGTCGGCGGCGTACGTGGCCGGAGTGGCGTCGCCACCGTATTCTTCGGCGTCGAGGGACGCCGGACCAGCCAAATCGTCCGGTTCATCAACCGCCATAGCCGAATCACCGCGAACGTCGGTGCCATCGCCAGCCTCGTCGATAGCAGTCTGTGCGGAACCGACCAGGGCATCGTCCCGGCCAACGATATTCGGCACGCTGCCGTCTCCTACCCGGCGATTCCGAAGCTCATAGATCTTGCTGTAGTTCAGGCGTCGTTGCTGCCGCAGCTCAGGGATGAGCTCCGTCACCGCATCCCTGATGTCCTCGGGTCGTTGATCGGCACCAGCCCCCGATTCACCGGTAGCTACCCGCCCGAACTTCTCCCACACACTCTCTAAAAGCTGATCCAGCTCACCCCCGGCAAACCCCAACCTCCGCTCGATCTCCTCGAAACCGAACCCCGCAGCCCGATACTCCAACACCGTCCGCTCCGCCGTCGACAAAAACACCCACGACGAATCAGACGACCCCGGCACCAAATCCACAAACGTGAACTGACCCAACTCCACATCCCCCGCACGCGCCCGCACAGCCCCCACCAAATCCCCCACAGCACCCAGCAGATCCTCCTTATCGAAAACAACGCCGTACATCTCGTACAGGCTGATCAATGCTTTCCGCGCTTTACTGCCAGATACTTCAGGGATATCCTCGATCCGCGCAAGGTCACGACCACCCCGCACATGAGAAATAACCCGCTCTTCATCATCCGTCAAATATTGTGACGGATGCGGCACAAGCTTCAGGGCCTGCTCCCGATCCGGAAACCCCAACGCCCTCGCCCGCACCACAGCAGCATCGAAACCAGAAACTCTCAAATTTGAATATAACCTTTGGAGGAGCCTCTGTACCGCCAGGGTAGTTACGTCGCTGCCGGGCAGGGAGAGTGCTCGCGCGGTTCGCGCGGCGTCGTAACCGGCGACAGCATACGTCCACACTTCCTTCTGCGCGTCAGTGAGGTGCACGGCCGTGGGCTCCGACCCCACCTGCCGCAATTCAGCGAACAAACCCGGAACCTTCCGCACCGCCTCATCCAAAGCTCGATCATCAGACTCTCGATTCCTCGTCCGAACGACACCGAATACCCGATACAACTCCTCCACATCCTTGCCCACCTGGGAAGTTGTATGTTTGCCTGCTTCCGTTCGCTGGGCGAGTGCCGCCACGATCTCACCGGCAGAATTACCCTTCATCACGTAGGGCAGTACATCCTTCTCACGGTCCGTCAGATACCGCCACGGCGGCGGAACCTGTTGCAAAGCCTGTCCCCGATCCGCAAGCCCCAACTCACCAGCTCTCGCCAAAGCACCATCGACCCCACCACTCACCCCGTGTTTCTTGAACATCGCTCCGCGACGGCGATGTACCGCCTCTTCGGTCACCTCAACACCCAGTTCTTCGCGCAGCGCCCGTACAGTTCGCGAAGCGCTGTAGCCGGCCGCGGCATACAACCATTCCCGCGGCTGCTCGGAGATAGGCGCGCGCAAAAGTTGCGCTCCAGGATGCTGGGTGGAGTCGTATGTGGATGCTTGGGCTTCCGCCGGCGCTGCGGTCGCCGAAGAGGCCGACCCATCTCCTGCCCGGCGGTCCCGAAGCTTGGCGATATTGCTGTGGTTCAGGCGTCCCTGCCGCCGCAGCTCGGGGATAAGCTTCGCTGCCGCATCCCTGATGTCCTCGGGTCGCTGATCGGCACCAGCCCCCGATTCACCGGTAGCTACCCGCCCGAACTTCTCCCACACACTCCCCAAAATCTGATCCAACTCACCCGCGGCAAACCCCAACCTCCGCTCGATCTCCTCGAAACCGAACCCCCCAGCCCGATACTCCAACACCGCCCGCTCCGCCGTCGACAAAAACACCCACGACGAACCAGACGACCCCGGCACCAAATCCACAAACGTGAACTGACCCAACTCCACATCCCCCGCACGCGCCCCCGCAGCCCCCACCAAATCCCCCACAGCACCCAGCAGACCCTCCGCATCAAAAACAACACCATACATCTCGTACAGGCTGATCAATGCTTTCCGCGCTTTACTGCCCGATACTCCAGGGATATCCTCGATCCGCGCGAGATCACGACCACTCAGCACATGAGAAATAACCCGCTCTTCATCATCCGTCAAATATTGCGACGGATGACGCACAAACTTCAGGGCCTGCTCCCGATCCGGAAACCCCAACTCCCTCGCCCGCACCACAGCAGCATCGAAACCAGACACCCCCAAAATGGAATAGATCCATTCGAGGCGCCTCCTCACCGCCTTGATTGTTATATCGTTTTCGGGCAGCGAGAGTGCTCGCGCAATTCGCGCGGCATCGTAACCGGCGACAGCATACGTCCACACTTCCTTCCGCGCGTCACTGAGGGACACAATCGTGGGCTCCGACCCCACCTGCCGCAATTCAGCGAACAAACCCGGAACCTTCCGCACCGCCTGATCCAAAGCTCGAGCATCAGACTCTCGATTCCTCGTCCGAACGACACCGAATACCCGATACAAATCTTCGACAGAATTCTGCACCTCAGAAATTGTGCGTGCGCCTGCTTCCGGACGTTCACCGAGTGCCGCCACGATCTCACCGACAGAATTACCCTTCATCACGTAGGGCAGTACATCCCTCTCACGGTCCGTCAGATACCGCCACGGCGGCGGAACCTGTTGCAAAGCCTGTCCCCGATCCGCAAGCCCCAACTCACCAGCCCTCGCCAAAACACCATCGACCCCACGCACCCCGTGTTTCTTGAACATCTCTCTGAGAAGGCTACGTACCGCTTTTTCGGTCACCTCGACACCCAGTTCTTCGCGCAGCGCCCGTACAGTCCGCGTAGCGCTGTAGCCGGCCGCGGCATACAACCAGACGTCCATCTGCTTGGGGGCCCGTCTCGGTGCAGCAGCGCCGCCCGCGGGGTCCGGTTGCCGGCCTGCGTGCGAAAGTTGATCGTCCCCCCCGGGGACACTGGACGAAGACCCCGCCACCTGTCCCAGCCCGCCCGCACCGGCATTCCTCCGCCTGCGCTTGGCGGGAGGGGCGAAGAATTCGCTCGGCGGGCCCGCTGTGGCGAGGTCCACGTTCTTGGGATTTTCCGGTCCGTAGAAACCGTATGCGGCGGAGCCGCCGATCCCGATTGCTTTGAATTTCGGGAGGTGTTCGAGGCCGACGGCGACAATGGTGCCGCGGCTGGGAATTGTCCTGTCGGGCGGGTCCACGCGGATGTCGGGTACCCACGTATTCGCGGCCATCCGCAGCTTCGTGCCGTCCGGCATGGTGAGGAATTGCGCTCCGCTGGGTGTTTGCCAACGTCTGGCACCGTTCGGTAAGGCCAGGTCTCGTGAACCGTCGGGGTGCGCGAATTGCCGGGTTCCGTCTCGGGCGATGCTGTAGGTTGTCCCGTCCGGATCCTCCCGTGATTGGCTGCCGTTGGGATGGACGACGTATTTGGTGATGGTCTTGTCCGGGTTCTCGTGATGGAGAACCTGGGCGACGTCGGTTGTGGTGGCGTATCCCCATCCATTCGGCTCGAGGCGGTATTCGATACCGTCCTGCGAGCGGAGGAAGGGATTGCTGGGGTGCGGGTTCTCGAGCAACAGCGCGATCGGCAGGCCTTTCTCATTACGTAGGACGCCCTGGACCGGGTAGGCGTGACTGCCTCGCAAACCCGGTACCGCAATAATGTTTTCGAGGTCATTTCCGAATGCGGCAGTACCCAGCGTCACTATGCCGCGTTTGCGTGCCCAATCGATCCGGTCGGCGATTGCCTCTGCGGCGGTCCGGTACTCGGGATTCCGCTCGAACAGGAGCCGCCGCAGCGCGGGCGGTCCGTCGAACATCGCGTGCTGGTACGCCGTGAGGGCGTCTTTCTCAGCTGCCCACTGTCCGGGGAATTTTTCGTCGAGGTAACGACGGAAGCCCGCCGTCGAGTCGATGGGGTCCTCGTCGCGTAGATAACGCTCCCACGCAGCGGCTCGGGCGGCCTTATTGCCGGGATGGTCGGCCATTATCTTGCGCCACACGACATCTCGTCTGGCGAGGGTCCGCTTGCGGAAATTGTCGGAGTCGTCGACGAGCCGGTGGGAGAACTCGGGATCGGAATTTTCCAGGTGGCGACTCACCAGGTCGTGCAGGCTGTCGAAGTCGAAGTGGAGCGGGTGCAGGAAGGTGAAGTCGGCGATGACGTGGGCGGGTTGTGGCAGCGCACCGTTCTTGGGGAGGTAGAAATCCGGGATGATGTTGACGAAGATGTCGAGCCCACCGGAGGATCCGAGCGCGTGGTAGCCGTTGACGCCGCCGAGTAGTGCGTACGCCTTCTCGATAATGACCACCCACAAGGGTTGCCCCGGCTCGTGGGCGGCGAAATACCCGCTCTGGGTGCCCGGGGCCACGTGGACGCTTTTCTCCACGCGTATCCACCCGGTTGTCCACCCAGCATCGCCGCGATAGCGCAATCGTACGAAGACGGTGCCGTCCCCGTTGTCGTGCAGCATCTCCTCGATCAGCCACGGTGCGTGCTGGGCCATCGCCTTGAGCGGGGCGATCAGGGCGCAATCGCCGATGTTGCCCTGGCGGGCGTCTTCCGGTTTCGGTCCGTGCGGGCCGAACAGTTCATCCTGATGCCGCTCTACCAGGACCGGGACTTCGGGCAGGACGTAATAGGGGACCTCGACGGTGATCCACGTCCCGCTGTCGGGGTGCCTGACCGTGCGCTGCGGCCCGGGTGCGGATTTGGCGACGAGATCGTACTCGTACGGCACCTTGATGACCCCGTTTCCGCTGGCGTCTTTGCCGAGAATGCGGAACTCGGGCGACTTGTCTTTCCATTCCAGGGTGCCGGGCGAGTTACCCTTTCCGGCCTCGAATTCGAAATCGCTCACGAGATCGTAGGGAATCGGGCGATGCCTGGTGTCCGGACTACCGTCCGGGCTTACCAGGTGGTACTCAGGCGGACCGTTCGGTGGTGTGACCAGGTACGCCTCCGCGCGGCCGGTAGTCGGTAGCTGATCGATCTCGCCCCGCTGGTTCACGAGGGTGATCGCGGCTCCGCCATCGGGCAGAGTGAGATGTCCCGATTTGATCACCACCGCGGCTTCGGGCAGCTCTTTCGCCTTCTGCTCAGGGGTGAGGTTGTTCAGACGCATGCTGTCATCGAGCTCCGGCGGCGGAGGCGGCCGGTGGTGGGGCAACTCCCGCGGCGGGGCCGAGTTACCGCCCGGCGGTTCGTAGTCGAGGTGACGCAGCAGTGCATCCGCGAAGTAGGTTTCCGCACCTTCGGGTTCAAATGGCGGCACGCGACGTCCGGGGCGATCACGCATCGGTGTATCGACCGGGGCGTGACCAGCCGGGCTCTCGGGCCGAGAGTCCATCGAGACGTCTGTCGAACTGCGATCATCGGGACTGCCCGGCCGATCAACCATCGAGATGTCGGTCGGGTTGTGCTCAAAATCCATTCCCAGCAGGGTGTGTGCGGAATCGGGCCCTGCCGGGCCGGTGAGCGATTGCGGAGAATTGTGGGAGCCGGGTGCACTGGTGAATTTCTCGCCCGGCGGTTCGTCTGCTGATTCACGATGGGCGAGGTGTGGCCGCAAGTCGTGGGGCTGCGACCCATCGATGGTGCGCCCGATCTCGCGGCGGGACTGCCGATCACCTTGCCCGATTCGGTTCGGCGGGCCGGAAGGTGCGGGCCGCGTGTCGAATTCGTCGTCACCGGCCAGTCCGGGGTGCGCGGGCGACTGCGGTCGCGTCCCGAACCGTGCACGGCCGAGGTTGGCCCCCGCAGTGTGTGCGGACCCGCCCCCGGCATTCCGATTACTCGCGGACGCTTGGTCGTCCTCCTGCGATACGGCGAATACGTGATCGATGTAATCCTTTTCCTCCGGCAACGCGGCACGCAGGTCCCCGGCCAAATCACCGCCGTGCGTCCGCAGCGCGTATGCGGCCTTCACCGCCTGCAGCGGGTCACGGTCCAGTCGCGCCACCAACGCCAATGCGATGTCCGGTGTCGCCGCCGAATGCACCGCTTCCGCGTAGTCACGCACTCCCGGCAGTCCCGCAGGCAGCTGACCCGGCTCGATGTCCGACGGGGCGGGTGCGCCGACTGGCAACTCTACTTCGAGCGGCGGACTGGAAACCGGTGTGGATGCGGTGTTCGACGGTGCTGTGGTCGAGTCGCCGAAGGCGAAGCGGGTGCCGGTGCCGTGAATCGACAAGAACGCGAATTTGGTCAGCTGGGTGGCGTCGAGGGTGAGGGTGCCGCCCGGGCCGTAGGTGAGTCCGTCGATGGTCTTGGGCACCTCCGGGTTGTCGTTCCACGGGTTCTTCAGTACGAGGACGATGCCGCCATCGTCGCCGGCCCGCACATCCAATACCGAATACACATGGGTCCCTACCAGACCCGGATATTCGGTGATGTTCTCCATACCCGCACCGAAACTTCCGGTGCCCAGCAGGACGTTGTCGCCGCGACTGCGAATGAACCGGACCAGATCGGCGAAGTGCTGCCGGACTACGGAACTGGTCACAGTTTCCCTGGGATCGTTGATCCGGCTGAGGTAATCCAGGACGGCGGCGATCTCGGTTTGCCATTGCGCCAGCTCCGCTTCCTCCAAATGATAATTGAGGAAATTCCGGAATCGTTCGACGGAGCTCTCTCTATTGATGTTCCAGGTCGGCTCCAGCGCGCCGAGTCGTTGCGCGAACGCGAACACCGACTCGAGATCGGCAGCCGGGCCGATCTGCTCAACGAGCAGGTCATACAGCGAATCAACGCCGAATCGCATAGGATGCAGGAAATAGGCCAGGTCGATACCGCTTACCGGCTGGCGGGCGGCTCCGGTGTCGTCCACCTCGTACGGCGGCAGCAACTCCATCATCGCGCTGGCCGGAAATCCGCCCTCGATCAACTGGGCTTTGCCACCCCGCATGACCATATAGCCCTTTTCGACGAGCGCAGGCCACAATGCCCGGCTCGCGTCATGGGCCGCATAGAGCATCTGCCCGTGTTCGTCGGCCCAGAATTCTCTATTGATCCGCTTCCACCGCGGGGCACCATTGGTGAAATATCGCAGACCGAAAGTGCCGTCGGGATATTTGATTATCATATCCCGGATCGGCTGGGGGTTACTGGCGGGGATAACGATCAGTGGCGCTATCAGATGGCAGTCCCCGATTCGGCCTTGGGCCGCATCCCCCGGCACGGGTCCCGCATCGCCGAATACCGGGCCCTCGGCCCACTTGATCGTGCGACCGAGCTGCCCCAGCACCCGCTCCGAGACCCGGGTGTGCCCATCCAGCAGCAGTTCCCCACCGCTGCCGACATCCAGCGATATCGACGTGCCAGCCGGAATATGCGTCTCGGTCGCGTCCGGTGTCATCCGCCGCAGCCCCGCGAACATCGACTTCGCTGCCGGTGACGACCAACTGGTCGGCGTCGTCCAGTGATACACGCCGTCACTGTCGGCACCGAACACGGTCAACTCACCCAACAGGTTTCGATCCACCGAATGCACCGGGGACGTCGGGTCGTCACCGATCCACACCGCGAGCACATCCGGATTCTGCGGATCGACGACGCCGTGCACGTCATCACCCGGCCGCACGCTCAGCAACCCACCGTGCCGGTCCACGATGACCAACCGGCCCGCCGGTGCCGTGATCGTCGTGCCCGGCATCGGCGATATCGGCGGCGGATGGACAGGCTCACCGAACCGCCGCACCGACACCGTCACATCGGCATGGATATCGGGCCGCAACAACGCATACGCCTTCTGCGCCAACGCCGCCCACAACGGCTCGCCATCGATATGCCCCGCATGCATCGGCATCCCCGACGAGTCGTGCAACAGCCGCCGATCCACCCCCACCCAACGCGGCTCGCCATCCAAGAAGAACCGCACACCCACAATCCCATTGGGGTACTCGTGGAACATCTCCACCAGACCCCGCGGATCCTCCGCGGCGAGCCTGCCGAGGTTACCCATCAGCACCCCGTAATCGGCCCAGCTTCCCTCCCGCGCATCCGACTCCCGCGGTGCCAGCCGCCCATCCACTGTCGCGAACACCGGACCCGAATGCATGACCATTGCGGTGCCAGCCGCCGGTCCACCCAGACCCAGCGCCCGCACGGCATTCTCTCGAAGCACGATCCGCCAGCTCAGCGACTCGATCCGTACCGCACCGCCCGCCTCCGGCCGGGTCGGGAGCAAATCGCCGACCCCCAGCTCCACCACTCCGTTGTCGTAGAACAGCAACTGACCCGCACGCCGATCACCCTTCGGCGTGCCATGCAACCCACCATTCGGATCCCTGCGCCAATCGAGGTAGCGAAGCAATTCCGTGTGCACCCGATACGACACCGCAGGATCCGAACCCAACTGGATCCGTGAATTACCCCGCACTTCCAGCCCATCCCACAGGACATGGTCCGTCGGCCCGATCACTACCGCCTGCCCGTTTCGGGCGATCAGCACCGTATTTCCGGTATCCCCGATCGTGTCCGCCTGCCGCGCAGACAAATTCGGCGGCGCCACCGAAGAAACCATGGCGGCATCGGCATCGACCGTGCTCGCGACCACCACAGATTCGGATTCGGCTTCGAACAACCACCCCAACTGATCAGCGGTAGACGCGAATTCCCGGCCTTCGAGGTACCCGGGTCCTAGGCCGTTGTCCTCGGGGAAACCTTCCGGCTCGTCAACGGAACTCGCTTCGCCCACACCTTCATACGGCGAGCCGATTCGGATGCTCCGGGGATATTCCGAGGTAGGCCCACCATTGGGGCGCACTGAGCGGACCTCTGCGGAATGTGGAGCGGATGTCTGGTCCACGCTGACGATCGGTGTGACATCGGAGGACTGCTCGGATTCGGGTGGCGCAACGAATCCGGTGCCCGGCCCGGCGGTGGGGCCGCTCCCTGTCGGACTCGGGTCGGCGTCGGATACGTGCACGTCGGTGTCGCCGGTTGGGTGGCCACCGAGGCGGGTGTCGGCGAGGACTTCGGCGCCGTCGGTCGGCGGCGAGGGGTTGCGATGGGCATCGGCGGTGTGCCGGGTGGGTGGAGGTGCGCCGTCGAATATCGGGCTGGCGGATCGGCTGATGGTGGGGGTGCCGATCGGAGTGTGATAGGTCGATACCGACGGCGAACCGACTGTACTGGTGGCGGGGGTGCCGACCGGCGTGTGATACGTCGACACCGACGGCGAACCGAGGCGTTGTGACACTGAATTCGCGTGTGTCGGTGGTGCGAACACGTGAATGTCCCGCAAAGTGCGGTGTTGAGTGGTGAATTCGGTGATCGCGGTATCCAGGCGATCCTGTGATGTGGTGGGCTCGACGATCGATTCCGACGGTATGTGGGCGGCCGGGGAGAAGTCGTAGTCGAACCACACGACGGTCGCGTGTTCGGGGTGTGTGCCGGTGTTGGCCACATGTTGGGTAGCGGTGTCGGCGAGCACCTCGTGCATCTGCCCGGGTGCCGTGACGGGGTGTGCGTGCCAGTGCGCGGTCCTGGCAGTGTCGACGGAACCGAATCCGATGACGACGTGGCCGCGACCGTGGTCGGCGTCGTGGTCGTGGTCGTGGTCGTGGTCGTGGTCGAAGGACAGCAGCCGGATCGCCGATTGCTCGGTGCCCGCGCTCGCAGCCGCTATCGCGGCGTTGAGCTCCGCGGTATGCAGGGCGGCGAGCACTGCCCGCAGGTCGTTCCGTTGCCGTTGCTGGCTCGACGACGGCCACCAGAGCTTGTCGAGTCGCTGGATCTCGAGCTGAAGATATCTGGTGTTGAGGGTGTGCCGTACCGAGGCTGGGATGC
The DNA here is from genome assembly GCF_042727395.1 of Nocardia sp. NPDC060255. NCBI lineage: Bacteria > Bacillati > Actinomycetota > Actinomycetes > Mycobacteriales > Nocardiaceae > Nocardia > Nocardia sp. NPDC060255. The sequence continues at coordinate 66,170 of NZ_JBHXAU010000027.1, forward strand.
CGTCGTTGTTGCGCAGGCCGGGGTACCCGGCGAGCAGCTGGTGCTGGTATCCCGGTGCGAGGTCGATGAAATGCAGGTCGTCCCACCAGGATTGGCCGGTGTCGTGCCACCAGGTGGCGATCGCGTCGCCAGATGGGTTCGTGGTGTCGAGTCCGCGGGGTGGTTGCGGCGGGGTGATCCGGTCGTTCGGTCCCGGTTCGGGATGCGCGAACAGCTGGCGTTGCAGCTCCGGCTGGACTTGGAACAAGTAGAGCCATCGCCGCCACCGGGTCAGTTCGTTCTGCTGCCGGTCCAGTGTTTCCTGCCGAGCCCGCAGGAGGTCGCGAATGCCGGGTGCGGAGTCGGCGGCGCTGTAATCGTGCTTCATGCGGATCAGTGCCGTGGTGGCGGCGTCGTGTTCGATCTGGCGTCGTTCCACTTCGGTGCGTTGACGGCCGAGTTCGCCGACGCGGTTACGGGGGTTGTTTGCGACGTCCAATCGGCCGAAATTGTCGTCGAGTTCGAGTCCTTGATGCCGGAGCACGTCGAGCGCGTAGTCGTTGTTGGCCGGCGGCGGCCGATAGTGGCCGCTGCGGGGGCTCATCGCGGTGAGCCTGCCGTCGCGTACCACGATGTCGCCGAACGCGGCACCGGTGCGGCCGCCGCTGAACGACGAATGTTGGATAAAACCGAGTTCTTGCATGCCAGCGTAGAAATTGCCGAACTCGTCCATAGCGAATATCGCCCAACCGTCGCCATCGGAAAATACGGTTTGGGACTGGGTGGTGTCGAAAAGCCGTCCGTCGAGGACCCGGTACAGCTTGCCGTTGCGCACGAACAGCCGGTGGTTCTCCAGCTCCTCGGGGCTCATGCGCCGGACCGGAGTGTAGGCGACGTTCCCGGGAGCGCGGGCGAGCTTCCGGGCGTTCGGGATGGCGTCGAGGCGAGATCTGATAGGGATTGGGCGGGTCTCGCCGACATAGTCCTTCAACGGGGCCGCACCGTCGAGGAGTGGGATGTGTGGCGAAGCCAGCACTCGAGTCAGCGGCGGTGGAATCTCGCTTCGGGGCACGACGTCGTCGAGACTGGAGCTCAGCGTGGTTGGCTTCGCTGGGACGTGCGCGGCGAACAAACCCCCCTCCGCAGTGACGCCGATCCAGTAACGACCATCGGATGTGTACCGCAGGAACACGCTCGGCCGATCCGGAGCGGGGGTGCGCATCGACATCTCTCGGTTCGGATGCTGGACAACGAGATTTAAACGGAAAGCATCTGCGGCGAGGCCCGCAACCAGCTCCACGGCCTCGCGCTGCGACATGGTCCGGTGAACGCCGATATCCGCTACGGCTTGGTGCCGTCGAGCCAGTCCTTCGTCGAATCCCTCGCGTCGCTTCAGTTCGCGCTGCCATAGCGCATCGTCGATCAACCCCCGGCGTCGATCGCGGTCGTCGACGGCACGATCTCCGGCCTCCCTCTTCTCGCGCAGGTTCAGGTAGTCGCCGATGCAGGTGCGCACGAACTCGGCATCCGGGAGATCCCGGATCTTGGCCACGGCGATGAACAGTGGATCGTGGCCGGATACGGGTTCCCAGCGCGCCGGCACGGGTGTCTGCACGGCCGGGGCGCCGGTCGCACGGTCGTCCGGGGCGCCGATGCGGATGTTGCGTGGGAAATGCGGGAGTCCTCGGCCGTGCAGGCGCATTGGGCTCACTTCGCCGGTGGCGGTGTAGTGAATGGCGAAGAGACCGGCCGATTTGGTGGGTCCGGGAGCTCGGCGTATGTGTTTCGGAGCGTTGGGGTCGCTGGTGTCGATGTCGTGGACGACGATGACGCCGCGGTCGTTGACCATCCGGTAGGCGTGTGCGCCGATTCCGTTCGCGTTGACCTCGGGGTGCACGCTGACGACCACGGCTTCCGCTCCGGGGCCGAGAAGTTCCAGCTGCTTGGCGATGCTGTGTTCGTCGGTGTGTTTGCGGAGTTTGCCGCCGGCGAGCTTCTGGGCTGTTCGCCGCGAGCGGCCGGGCAGGGCTTGCCTCCAGCGGCCGAGCAGCTTTTCGGTCCGGGACCGGTACTGCAGCTGGATTGCGGTGCTGCCGGTGTTGTGCTGGATGTCGGTCAGCACGTGGTCGAAGCAATCGTAGGGACCGGGTGTGGCGACACTCGATCGATCGGCGACGGCCGCATGCGCGGCCGTGCCGTCGCCGTGGACGGAGACCGTGGGAGTTGTTGTGCCGCTGCTTATTTGGTGCAACATTCGCTGGAAGGCGGCCGGTACGGGGAGGGGTGAAGTGCGCACGATCGCCGAGATGTGCTGCATCGCCGGCGAGGTCGTCGCGTCCGCCAAGTCGCCTCCGCCGCGGACACGGGAGACGAAGCCGCGCAGTCGTTGCAGCGCGCGCGATCTGCGTGAACGTTGCTCGTACGGGATGTGGGCGGGCGTGCTGCCGTCGGTTCCCAGGGTGCGAGAGTTCCGGCGTCCGGTCGTGAATGTCGTTGTGCCGTCTGGAGTCTGGCGGCTTCCGTCGAAGTGCGGGGTGTCGCCGATGTGGTCCTCGCGCGCCGCGGGTTCGGTGCTGGGCGCATCGTAGACATCGTCGGGGACGTCCTCGAACTGCGCGTGCTCCGGGTTGATCTCGGCCAGCATCTCGGATGGACGGCTCATCTCGAACGGACCCAAATGCACACCCGCCTGCGATGTTTCGCCGTGCTGCTCGCGCGTCCCGGAATCCGGCGTGACCCCGGTCGGGGAAACACTGCGCGGTGGCTCCTCGGTTTCCGGGATAGTGGGCAGTTCTGTCGGCCGGAGTAACTGCGCTTCCCAGGTCGGTCCGAACAGCTCGTACATATCCGGCAGCCCGGAATGCAGTACGGAGCCGTTGGCCCAATCGTGGAAGCTCCTGAGAGGGAACCGGTTCTCTCTGAAACGGTTGTCCCGCTGCTCCGGGTGTACGGAACTGCTCCGGGCTGGAATATCGACGGCGAATATCCGGGGAAGCGCGGCCTGCCTGGAGCTTTCGGCCTCCCGCGCCTGCTGCAGCGAACTGGCGCGAGGCGGAATCTCCGGACGAACGAGCCCACGGCGAGGCCGGTGCTGCTCGTCGCTCCCGGAAGCCCGCTCGTCCCTGGGCGCTCCGGAATCATCCGGCGTTGTTTCGGTCTGCCGCAGTAGTTCCTGGTCGTCGCTGTCGGCCACCGAATCGTCATCGCTCCACAGTGCGGACCGCATGTCCGCCAGCCGGAGCGGGATCGCCAGGGCGGTCTGGTCGGTGTCGAGTAGCGGTGTGTCGTGGGTCCGGTCCGAATCGGCGCTGTAGACCGATCCGTCGTCGGAGCGTGGTGGTGACGAGAATCGGTCCGACAACGAGGCAGGGCCGCGGGTCTCCCGGCGATCGAGCGGTCCGACGAGGTCGGTGAGCTGCTCGACCTCGCGCTGACGCCGGCCGAGGTCCGCGTCCTCGATCGATGTCCGCGGCGACGCGAGCGGTTCGCGATGCTCGGTTTCGGTGGATTCCTGCTCAGGCAGCGGCGCGTACTGAACGGTGCCGGTCGACTCGACAGTGCCTGTGAGAGAGGAAGATCGGACGACATCGGTGAGCGGGGCACGAGGTTGGTTCAGATCGGGCTCGTGGACCGCGTCGTCGCGCGATGTCTCGCCGAGCCGCTCCTCCGCCGCCAGGACATCGAGCATGCCTCGTTGCCATTCCTCGACCCGAGCGAGGTTGTCGGACTCCGTCGCTCGGTCGACATCGCCCTGCTCTTCCTCCGCCGGTGCGTGCCGGACGGTGTCCGCCGACCGCACGCTGTCGTCGGAGTGCGGTGCGGGCCGGAAATCGTCCGCGTCGTCGGTCCGTGACGTCGTGAATGGGTCCCAGTGCTCGGTTTCAGGGTTGGCCAGTGCGAATGGGAACTCCGAATCCGACTGTTCTGCTTCGGAGCCCGGCTGGAGTGCAATGGAAACCTGCGAGCCAGCCGGAGCACCTGCCAAGTGCGGCAAGGCGCGGATCGGTGCTGCCGCAGCAGGTTTGGTGGTCGAGCCGTCCGTATCGGCTGAACGCTGCGCTGGTGTCTGCGCGTTCCGCCGCTGCTGGGCTTTCCAGTTTCCGGCCAGCACCGCCGGCGCAGGTCGGGTGGGCAGCTTCGTCGGGAGGAGGGGCGGTGCGTTCGGTTCGGCCGGTACGGCGAGGTAGAAATGGTTCCCGTAGGTCAGGGCGGTGGCATTTGGTGCTTCGGTGGTTTCCGGGCCGAGTATCACTGCGCGCGATCTGTAGTCCCGGCTGTTCAGAGCCAGTAAAAGCCCGCGTCGGCGCAGTGCGACGCCCGCCGCTCCGGGGGCCAGATGGCTGGCCGCGTTTCGCCAGACCCTCGGCGTCCTTATCGCTTGGACCTGCCGGTCGAACTCGGTGCGGAGTTGGCCGTTGTCCCGTGCGGCCCGCACGACCGCCAACTCATCGGGATCGAGAAGCGCTGCGCCAGGCTCTTTTTCGAGTTTCGCGCCGACGAGGTTCGTGAATCGCTCGAAGTAGTCTTCGGCATTCCGATCGATCTCGGTGGTTCTCTCTACGCGTACTTCGGGCTCGTTGGGATCGAGGAGTCTCGCGTTACGTTCTTCTTCGAGTAGTACGGCGTCGACGATGGCCTTGAACTGCTCGAAGTAGTCGTCGGCATTCTGATCGATCTCGGTGGCGATCTCATCGCGCAATTCGGCGATCCGTTGGTCCAGTATCGCCTGCGTCAGCGGCGGGTCGTTCGAGTAGACCACGCGCTCCAGTGCGAGGGGCAAGCAATCACCATCGTCGCGCATGGATTCCCAAACATGTCCCGCGGGTGCGGCGATGCCGTTCACAGCGGCCGACCGAGGGCCTTGCCACCGGACGCCGCGCGAGGAGGTGGTGTCGCGGACGGGCTCGGTGTGCTGCTTCGGCTGCTGCGCGGGTTTCGGGGCGGGCACGCTGGGCGGGGCTTTCGACAGGATGTCGACGGCGCGCCCGACGCTGTTGCCGACGGTCCAGGTGATGCCCTCGGGGCCGGTCAGCTTGATGAGTACGAAGGTGCGGATGCGATGGTTATCCGATCCGAGGCCGTCTTTGTTCAATGATGTTGTGCCGTAACGGATGAGCATGCGGAGCTGATGGCCCATGCTGACCGACATACCGTGCCCCTTGGCTCCGCCGGCGTACGGGAAGCCGGCGGGTGCGCCGCGGTTGCTGGCGTCCGAGACGGTGGGGATGCTGATGCCGAAGGTCGGCATGAAGGTGACGCCTTGGTCGGCACCGAAGGCGAAATTCTCCGTCGTGACCCCCAGGGCGTCGATAGCGATCGTCCCGGTGGTCTGCTCGATCTCATACGAGTAGAGGGTCACCTCGGCGGTGATGTCGGTGACCTTGTGGCCCGGCGGGTGCGGCAGCGGGGTCGGCAGGGGGTCGCCGGTGTTGCCGGTGCCGAGGAAGGCGGCGATGGCCGCGGGGCCGAGCGCGGTGGGCCGGTGCTTCCTGGTCAGCGAGTTCAGGGCGATGACCGCGCTCTCGAGAGAATGCGTGCGGCGGCTGGCCTCGACGCGGGGGGCGACGGCGCGCAGCGCTCGAGCGAGTTGATCGAATCCGTCGAACCAGTACAGCTGGAACGGGTTGTTCGGTACCCAGGGCTCCACGAGTCGGGTGGGCAGGTCGGTGGGCATCTCCATCTCGATGGCCACACTGCCTTCGGGCGGGGCCGGGCGCGGGATCGACGGGTCGAAACGGTAGACCTCGGGTGTGATGCGGCGGCCGGGGTCGATGCTCGGCTCGGTTCTGGTGTCGGCGGCGTGGAACTGGACCAGGTTGGTGGATTCCAGCGTGATCGATTTGGTGTAGATCGGGCGCCCCAAATCCGAAGGATCCAGTCCCCGAAGAACGACATCCGAGGGCAGTCGGGCCAGACCCTGAAGGGTTGTCTTCTTGGACAGTCGGGCGAGTCCCCGAACGGCTAATTTCATCGGCAGTAGAGCGAGGTCCACCAGGCGGGTCGGCAGCGCCTTGGGTAGCTGCCACCATTCGATCTTGATCTCATAGAAGTAGAGAAGCTCGAAGAGCGCGGTGATATCACCGCGCACCCAGACGTCGTACGACCGGTTGGAGTCATGTGATCTGCCGCTTGTTCCAGTGCCACTGACCGCGAAGCTGAACGTGGGGCGCACGCCAACTCCGGGTACTTGCCCGGTGGGGTTGACGCTCCACTGGTCGCTTCCGGCGCGATTCGCCCCCACCTTGGTGGTACGGCCACCGAGAATATTGCCGTCGCCCGAGACGTCGTAGAAGGTGTTCTCCAAACCCACGCCCCCGGGAAGTTGCCTGCCGCGTTTCTGGTCGAGATCTTTGGTATCCGGACGCGCGGTGAAGGTAAGCACGCCCAGGAGTGAACCGAACCACGAGCGGTGGACGAAGCCGAATGTGTTGCTGCCAGGGCCGATGGTGCGGGGATCGAAAACGTAAGCGTTGATGTCCATCAGCAGGCCCCGGAAGAAGCTGGCCGAGCTCGGTGTCATGATGCCGGGCGCCACCGGCTCCACGAGTGTCTCGAGCGCCTTCTTGAACCCGTCTCGGCCGGCCGCGAAGTTTGTACTGACGATTCTGCCGAACGAGATGACGCCGCCGCTCTCGATGAAAGTGCTCGGCAGATACAGTTTTTCGTCGTTCCGTTTAGCGATCTTGTGCACGCCGCCGGCTTCGACGAGTGCGGCCAGTTCGGGATGCAGCTGTAGATCCTTGTCGTGCAGCATGAATTCAGCCCGGCCCGGCGAATCGACGACAAGGGTGTTATCGCCGTAGGGCGCGCGCTGCGCCATACCGAGCAGGTGCTGCACCCAGGTGGCGAAGTCGTTCGCCACACCGATGACCACGTTGCGGGTGCCCTTCTCGACAGTGATGACATGGACCACTCGCCCGGTGAACCAGAAGGCCGGGCCGCCGGAGGTCGAGGTGACCCGGTTGGAGCCCAATGATTCAGCGGCACTGGAGCTTTTCGATCTGGCGAGGGTGTGCTGGTAAGTGCCGCCGGGAATGAAGCTGCCGTCGGCGGTCTCGCCGAAACGTTCGGTCATGCTGATGCCGAGCTGGTCGCTGTGCTGGGTGGAACTGCCGGTGGCCACATGGTTGCGTGAGGGGCTCCAGTTCTCGGAGTTGGTCCGCACCGATTTCGGCGACACCGTCAGGTCAGCGATATAGGACTCGATACGTATCCGGAAATCTCTGCCCGCGACGACGCCCTCGGTACCGCCGACCTCGATGTCGTCGGAGTTATGCGAACCATGCGCCAGCATCGCCAGCATCGCTTGCGGCGATACGCTGGTGTGAATGACCTGATAAGGCCCCGACTCCGGATCCGTGGTGCGCGTCCCGAAGGCTTGGTCCCACACCCACTTACCACCGGCGACGGCCAGACCCATTGTCCAGTTGGCCCAGCCGGTGCCTGCGTCGGTATCCGATTCGGGGGCGGCAGGTACCCCCTCCGCTCTGTGCAGCACGCCGGACGGATCCACGACGACGATGGTGGGGATTTCCGGCTCTGTGGCACGGCGGTCCCAGCGCGGTCGTTCGGCATTCTCGTCGGGTTCGACGGGGAATGCGCCGGGCATCCGCGTGCGGGTGTCGGCAATGTCGGTTTCTGCGTCGGGTGCCCATTCCGCGCTGTGCAGCACGCCGGACGGATCCACGACGACGACGGTGGGGATCTCCGGCAGTCGGGTGTCAGACGGGCGGCGGTCGGTGTGCGGGGCTTGCTGTGCGGCAGGGGGGTTCCATCGCGGCAGTTCGGCATTCTCGCCAGATTCGACGGGGAATGCGCCAGGCACCGTCTGCTGAGTTTGGTCGGCTTCGGTTTCGTCGATTCGGCCGGTGCCGGTTCCGGCTCCGGTTCTGTCGATGAGGCTGAGGATGGCCCGGCGGATCATCGTGCTGCTGCCCGCATCGCGAATAATGGCGTCCTGGGGGAGTTTCCACTGCGGCGAGGTGAGGTTCTCGATGTCGGCAGGGGTGACTTTGCGGATGATAGCGGGTGCGGGCGGAGCTGATTCGGCGGGCTTTTGGGACACCGCGCGATAGGTGGGGAGATTCAGGCGGACAAAGCCGTCACTGCGCATCGGCTCCGGGCTGGTGCCGTGCCGGTAGGTGATCTCCATCCAATGGGTAACCGGAATAGTGAAGTTCTGCGCGCCCTCGCCGGCGGGGCTGATGAGCATGTTGTTCGCGCCGGTGTCGAAACCGTGCAACTCGCTCTCCGAGTGCTGGTACGCATGGATGGCACTCGGCGTGACACTAGCCAGCAGTTGGCTGCGCTTCACGTCGAACGGATTGGTAATCGCGACATTACCGCCGCCATTCGGGTTGAGCCGGACCGACGATTTTCCGGACTGCGTGCTGCTGGAAAAAACGAAGCCGACCGTATTCTGTGTCTGGAACTTGGGCAGAATCCAATCATGAGATACGCCCTGATGTGCGTCCTCCTCCGATTCGTAGTGGCGTTTGGTGACGAGCCGGATCGAAATGCGCTCGGTCCGATACCGTCCCGGCTTTTCGAACCAGACCAGCGAACCGCCCTCGAGCTTTCTGGTCTGCTCGTCTACGTCGCCATCGATCATCTCCTGTAGGGCTGCCTTCAAGTTGAACTGTGCCCGCATCTGTTCGAAGGCGACGATATTCGCATCGCGCGCGGCGGCGAGCCCCCGCTGGGTGATCAGGTCCAGTACACCGGGCTTGTCGTGTTTGCTCGAGAAGAAGCCGTTGTCGGACAGGAATTTTTCGGCCTCGACGAACAACGGCTCCGTGTTCCCGACCGTGACGGGGGTGGTGTCGGGGCCGAGTTGCTGCAGATGCAGGACCTTCGACGGCAGATACAGTCTCTCGTCCAGTTTCGGTTTGCGACCGAGGGCGCCCTTCGGCGGTACCAGCACGTTGACCGGATATGTCTTCCCTTTGGCCAGTGGAGTATTCGCGGCAGGCCCGAAGCGCTCGCCGTCTTGGACCAGGACGATAGTGACCCTCGCGCGTGGCGTCGTATGCAGCAGATCGTCATGGAGCCGCAGCGAACGCACCGCCTGGGCCTTTCTGCCATAACCGAGGGTCTGGTCGGATCGGTCGGAAACCCCACCACGAAAGGTGATCTGGCCGCCGCGACGCGAATACCCGGACTCCTCGAACTCCTTACCCTGACTGAAAACGAAGCTGAACGCCGGGTGCGTGCCGAGTTCATTGGTGATCGTGGACTTACCCTGCACCCCCAGTTCCCGGACGGTGTAATTTTCCAGGCCGAAACTCGTATGCGTGGGACCGGTGAGTTCGGTACCGCCGTCGAGGTCGACGCTCATCAGGAAAAAGCCGAGCGATTCACCGGATGAGGTCTGCATGCGCGGCGAGGCCATCGAACCGCCCTGCATCAACTTGATGTTGCCGAGGAAATTTTCTTCTTTGAGAAAACCCCGCAGGTCATCGGCGGAGTCCTCGGAGATGCCGGCGAGACGAGCACGGAACCCCGCTATGACATCGCTGACCAGTTCCTCGTGGTTCGGACTGCTCAGCGGCGCGTCGAGGGGAACCTCTTCCAGCGAGGGGTACGCATCGTCGCGCCCTGGGTGCCAGGCCGGGGGCACCGTGGTCGGATCATTCTCATCGACCACCGGTAGCTCGGTGCTGTCGGCCAGGAATTTCGGGATCCAGACAATCAGGCGGCCAGGCGTTTCCGCATCGATATCGTGCCAGACCCTGGCCGCGGTATCGGATGACAGCAGATCCGGGTTTTCATCGCTGAGCTGGAACGTCATCGCGTAATCGAACGGAATGGACGGGCCCTTGCTCGACATCTTGACCGTCGACTCCACCGAAGCGGTGGCCTCGACGTGCGTGGACAACTGGTCATATATCGTCGAACCCTGCGGCGTGCCATCCAGACTGCTCAATCCGGTTTCCCCCATCGGCGCCTTCAGGCCATAGGAACCCGACAGGGACCGCAGGTTGTGTTCGCTGACGTTATTGCTGACCTGGGACCGACCACGCGAATAACGGAAAATGGCTACCGGCGGCCCATTGGCGGTATCGTTGCGGTCCCCGACGGGCGCGAGTTGCTCCGGTGCCGGGCGGCCGTCGTCCAGACTCAGGCGTATCGCGATCCGGTGGCGGCGGCCATTGTGCGTCACGGTCAGCGACATGCCCGACCCGGTGAACAGTCGCGGCCACTCGGCGCTGAGCAGGCGGGGCGTCAGCACCTGGCGAATCTCGGCTCGCAGTTTCGCCTCCGGGCTGTCTCCGTTCGTGACATAACGGTAGATCTGCTCAACCAGGTGCTTTGCCGTCGATTTCCCGCTTTCTTTGCTCATCACGTAGCGGTAGATCTGATCGCCGAGCCATTGCACGGTCGTTTCCGGAAGCGGCATGATCTCGACGAGCTCCTGGACACCGGTATGATCCGAACCGAAATTCTGGGCGATGTAATTCGTTGCCAGCGGAGCGTTGTTCCAGCCGTCTTCGAATGTCCTGGTCAGTGCCCCGAAATAGGTGTCACCCTCCCCTGGCTCGAACATCGGGGTCACCTGGCTCGACTCGTCGAACAGGGCCGGCAGCAGATTGTCTTCCGGGCCGTCGAACAGCGAAGCATGCACGCCGCGGTTGTTGTCGTTGAGTCCGATGCGCCGCGGCGTGTGTGGGGTGGGGGTGTGGTGTTCGGCGGGCGGTGGGACGGGCTGGTTGGTGTGGTCGAGGTAGATGACGTCGATTCTGGTGATGGGTTGGGTGATGCGGGGCGGGTAGGGGCGGGTGGTGTGGTTCGCGGGGTCGGTGACGATCAGGTCGTGGGTGGTGAGGTTGTCGGGGAGTTTGTGGTTGTTGGTGATGAGGAAGGCGTGGGCGCCGATGCGGTATTTATTGTTTTTGTTGTTGACGTAGTCGTCGGTGTAGTTGATGACGACGAAGGCGTGGGTCGCGGGACCTTCTCGGCGCAGGGTAGCGGCGATGACGCCGTAGTCGGGAACCGTGCGGAAGCCGGCGTTGGCGGCTAGTGCTTGTTCGATGTGGTGGTGGGTGACCCCGGCAGGGCCGCGGGGAAGACTGTCGTGGTCGATACGAGCGGAGTCGGGGGCGTGGGTGTCGAGGTGGGCGAGTAGGGCTGGACCACAGTTGTTGTCGCGTTCGCTGGTGCCGATATGAGTGGGACGAACGTGCGCAGTGCTGCCGTCGGGCCCGGATTCCTCGGCTTCCGCGACACCGGCGCGAGAGGGTCCACTGCCACCATCGCCAGATTGCCGCGGCAACGCAGGCAGCGGCGTCAACAACGCCCTGACCCGATCCCTATCCAGCTCACCGCGCCTCGCCTTACTCCTCAGCTCAGCCAAAATATGCACTATCTGACCCAAATCAGCTTTTCCATCGCCACCGTGACTCTGGGAACCGAGACGACGGAGAAGATTAGCTTTTGTCGATTCTACGAGGTTTCCTCGAACGCGCTCCCGGGTCCTATCAGCTCCGGCAGCTAGCAGCCAATCGAACATCTGGTCGTCTGTTATGCCCGCGACAAGACACTGAAGAGCCGTGTTTACCTTCGTTACCGCCGACTGGGGCAATCGTGCGGCACGTTCGTCGATAATGTCCCGCCTCAACGAACCCACATCGTGAGCGATAGCCAACGCCTCCGCGTGAGCTTTCCCTGATCGGCCCCTGTCTCTACCCGATTCGCTTACCGGTACCGATACCTCGAAATTTACATTTATACGATAGGTCGCTTGGTGAACCGCCTCCGGAGAGGTGAGTTCCCGCTGGTGGCGCTGGCGGCGATCGGCGGCGATCGCTTCAGGGGTAAAGCCGGCGGCCGAATATTGCAGCACATCGAACTGCGCTGACAGCTTCGACAGCCGTCTCACGGACCGCGTTGGGGGGAGTTCCTCAGGATCCGGGAGGGCGTTGCTGGCATCCGGGTCGAGTTTGCCCTCTTGGTAGGCCTTGTTCGCGATCTCATGCCGGTAACAGAATGGGTTGCGGGTGGCTACAGGTAGGTCGAGATCATGAGCCGCTGTCATGAGTATCGTCTCCAACGCCTGATAATCGATACCGAGCTGCGCCACGATCTGCTCGTTCTTATAGCCCCTGATAACGCAGTGCAGAACATCCTGCTGCTGAGACACCAACGTGGCCGGCGCAGCGGGGTTGAGCAGCAGCAGACGCTCCCGCCGGAGCGCGGCCACGACATTTTCATCGATCCGGCCCAACCGACGAGCTTCGACCACAGCAGAATCGATATCAGAGACCCCAAGATCTCGGAATGAGCCGCCCGACCGCTGCATCGTCACCCTTATTACGTCCGCAGTTATTCTAGCGAATTCAGGGTTTTGGTTCACGTGTTGCGCGATATCGGCATATGTGTCGAACCCGGCGGCCCGATACTCGAGAATCTGCAGAGGCGACAGTCTGAGGCGGCCGAGGGTCCTGCTGACGTGGCGAGTGCCGCCGTGTGGACGTCCGTGCCCCTCGGAGGTGTACGACGGTTGAGGTTCGCCGTCGGCCCGATCGGAATAGGGCGCACCCTGATTTGGGTCGGCGGCGGTGTGGCCGGCGCCCGCCGGGTCTTCCCAGGGCATCGGGTAGTCCGGCAGGGCCTGGCCTTCCCCCGGTTGACTTGTCGATAAGGTGGGGCCGATCGTGAGTTCGGTGGCGTAGCTGCCGTCGACGACCGGGGCGCTGCCGTCAGGGGCGGGGCCGGGCCCGGATTCGTCGGCTACCGTGACACCGGCGCGAGAGCGTCCACTGCCACTATCGCCAGATTGCCGCGGCAACGCGGGCAACGGCGTCAACAACGCCCTGACCCGATCCCTATCCAGCTCACCACGCCTCGCCCTACTCCTCACCTCAGTCAAAATATGCACTATCCGACCGAAATCAATCATCTCTTTGCTACCAGAAGTATTGAGATTGAGACCACGAATAAGGTCGATCTTTATCTGTTTTACGCTGTTCCGGTCGATATCAACTCCGGCGGCGTGCAGCCTGTCAAATATGCCTTGGTTGTCATATATGCCCGCGACAAAACACTGAAGAATCCTATTTTGCAGTGTCATCGCCGACCCCGGCAATCGTGCGGCAAGTTCGTCGATAACGTCCCGCCTCAAAAAATCCACATCGTGAGCGACAGCCGAAGCCTCCGCGTGAGCTTTCCCTGATCGGCCCTTGTCTCTACCCGATTCGCTTACCGGTACCGATACCTCGAAATTTCTATTTAAACGAGAGATCGCTTGGTGAACCGAGCTCGGAGAGGTGAGTTCCTGCTGGTGGCGCTGGCGGCGATCGGCGGCGATCGCTTCAGGGGTAAAGCCGGCGGCCGAATACTGCAGCACATCGAACTGCGCAGGCAGGTTCGACAGCCGTCTCACGTACCGCGTTGGGGGGAGTTCCTCAGGATCCGGGAGGGCGTTGATGGCATCCGGGTCGAGTTTGCCCTCTTGGTAGGCCTTGTCCGCGATCTCATCCCGGTAACAGAATGGGTTGAGGGTGGCGACGGGTAGGTCGAGATCATGAGCCGCTGTCATGAGTATCGTCTCCAACGCCTGATAATCGATACCGAGCTGCGCCACGATCTGCTCGTTCTTATAGCCTCTGATAACGCAGTGCAGAACATCCTGCTGCTGAGACACCAACGTGGCCGGCGCAGCGGGGTTGAGCAGCAGCAGACGCTCCCGCCGGAGCGCGGCCACGGCATCTTCATCGATCAGGCCCAATCGAAGAGCCTCGACCACAGCAGACCCGATATCAGAAACCCCAAGTATCTGGAATGCGCCGGACGACCGCTTCGCCTTCATCGTCATCCTTATTGCGTCCACAGTGATTTCAGCGAATTCAGGTTTTAGGTTCAGCTGTCGCGCGATTTCGCCATATGTGATGAACCCGGCCGCGCGATACGTCAGAACCGCCTTTTGCAGTGGCTCCAGTCTGGGGCGGCCGGGGATCGTGCTGACGTGGGAAGTGCTGTCGAGTGGGCGTCCGTGCCGGTAGGCATGACCCCCGGCGTCGTCGGTGTACGGTGGTTGGGGTTCGCCGTCGGTGACCGGGGCACTGCCGTCGATGGCGGGGCCGGGCGCGGTCAGTGGATTTTCTAGCGACCTGCGTTCCTGGATGTCGATGACAGCCGTTTCATCCAAGTATCTTCCATCTTCACGAGCCTTTCGCACAGCGTCTCCTGAACCGCGTACACCTAATTTCCTGCCGGCACGTCTCCGTGCGCCTTTTACTGCGTCAATTGTGATGTTCTCTGCGCTGTGTATTATTTTGAAAATTTCGGCTGTTTGTGACAAGGTGTCGCCTGCGGCGGCGTGTTCGAGTGAAAGGCGTGCGAGTCGGTCAAGGGGGGTGGGGCGTATGGTGGTGAATGTGGTGTTGTCCGAGCCGCGGCCGATTTCGTATCCGCTGTTGTCGGATGTCCGGCGGAGGAAGACGTTGGTGTCGTAGGCGCTGTTGGTGATGTGCTGGGTTATCCGGTCGTCGTCGACGAGGAACAGATTCACGCCTTTGTATTTAGCGGTGGCCCAGACCGCGAAGTCCAGGCGGCTCTCTCCGGTGACCCGGTTGCCGGTGATCCGCCCTTCCCCGAGTGCCGCTATCTCATCCACCAGCAACTGCGCGCCTTCGTTGGCCCGGTCTTCAGGGGACATGAAACGAGTCTGCCCATCGAGTGCGTCGTTGGTGATGGTCGAGGCGAACAGGTCACGGTTGCGGCGCAGATACTCGGCCACCCGTGCCGATAACGGTTCCCGTCGACGGGAAGAGTCGCCAGCTCCGGCGAGGGCGACGAGCAACCCGTGTTGGGGTCGGTGCCATGCTGTCGGTGCGGGCAGAGTGGTGGTAGCGGTGAGGATGTTCTCGTTTTCCAGATAGGCGCCGAGGGCGGATCGCGACATCACGACGGCATTGGTGCCGGACCGGTAGATATCGAGCCCTCTACCGTCGGCGCGGACTACCGCATGGACGGTTTCTGTTGTGTTACCGGTGTGCTCCTGCCAACTCACCACAGTTCCGGACGGCAGGTCATTGTTCACTATCTTGTTCCGCAGTCCCGGCGCGGCGGGGTTGACGTCTTCGATGCTTTCGACGCGGCGGGTGTACCCGTCACGCAGGCGTGGCTGGGTGACAATGACCGACAGCTCTCGGACCGAATCACCACGATTGATGAGTGTCTGCCAGAACTGGGCGAGCGGCAGGACCCGACTGTCGTCCCCGTCGTCGGTCACTGTCACCGAGTTGTCTCCGAATTCGTCGAGTCCGAATTCTGCTGTGAATCCTTGGGTGTTCACGCCGAAGCTAAAGAATTGCAGCACGGTACCGACCGGGAAAACGGTGCCGTTGTATCTACCGGAAAATTCCGGTACCGAGGGATGCAATTCTTCCGTAGGTCCGTACCAGTCCACGAGAGGCGAGCGTGCCAGGGACGACACACCCGAGTCATCTCCCGCGCCGACGTCGACAGCGCCGAGGGCGCCGCCATCCCCGGAGGAGGACGCGTGTGCCTGGTCGGTGACGTAGGTGTGCGGCGGTT
The DNA here is from genome assembly GCF_042727395.1 of Nocardia sp. NPDC060255. NCBI lineage: Bacteria > Bacillati > Actinomycetota > Actinomycetes > Mycobacteriales > Nocardiaceae > Nocardia > Nocardia sp. NPDC060255. The sequence goes on from NZ_JBHXAU010000027.1 coordinate 81,686, forward strand.
CGGGTTCGCCGTAGGGCCAATCGGAATAGGTCGCACTCTGATATGGGTCGGCGGTGGTGTGGCTGGGGCCCGCCGAATCTTCCCAGAGCATCAGGTCGTCCGGCAGCGTCTGGCCTTCCCACGGTGGACCTGTCAGCATCGCGGGGTCGATGGTGTAGCTGTCGTCGATGATCGGCGGGCCTTGGCTGGTTACGTCGGTGTCGTGGATCCCGAAGTCCCCGGTATTGACCGTGTAGTCCCACATCGGGTCGTCGTCGGCGCTGTCGGGTCCGAGGGCGATGAGTTTGTTCTGCGAGGATGTGGGCGACGGCTGGACACCGGCGGGCGGCGGGATAATTTTGCCACCGGCCAGAGTGAAGTAGCTGGCGTGCACCGTCTGAATCTCGGGGCGCTGGGATCGCGGCGGGTAAGGACCGATCTCGTTGAACGCCTCATCCACCATAGTGACGGTCCCGTCGAGCCCCGCGACCACATAGAACGAATGAGCACCGATACCGTTCTTGTCGACCGGCCCCTTGTACTCCTCGACCACATGAACCACCGCAGGACCCTGAGCACGAAGATGTTCCGCGACCCGAGCGTGACTGCCGTACTCATCCAACGGTGCACCGAAATAGGATTCGGCCTCGGCGAAGGTACGCCCGCCCAAACCTGCCGACTCCACAGGAACGGTCATATGCGGACTACCAGTGAGCCGCTTGACACCCGCCACCGACAAATCGAGACAAATATTACGACGACCCGAAATCAGCTGCTGCACAACAACACTCGCAAGATGACTATCGATACCAGGTCCCTGGATCGGCTGATAGTGCGGGGCACTACCGTCAGTCACTGCCGGCGCGGATCCTCCGCGGCCGGGGTCGTCGGGTGCCAGGTTCAAGTGCACCTGCTCGAGGTCGAGGTCGATACGCGGCCCGTCGTCATCGACTATCTCGGTCAGGTTCTGGAAGCCGACGCGACCGGTACCGAAGTTCTGGTGCGCCAGCGCATTCGGGTGGGCAGCCGAATAGGAGTCGGCGGCGTCGAAGATCTTGTCCAGCGGACGGAAATATGACTCGTCGACGGGCGGCTCGAACTCTGCTCGCCCGGACATGCCAGATCGGCCCGAAGCACCGGATATGTTGCGCGACAATGAATCTGCTGACCCATCGAACTGCGGCGAACGTCGAGCGGTGCTCGCGGCATTGCCATCATTGCGAGTGCCGGTCAGCTCCCGCGCCGGAGGTGGCGTCACCTCTGCCAGCGGCGCCTTCGAGTTCGTATCACCGTCAGTGTCGCTGTACATGTCGGTGTCGCTGGTGATGTCACTGCCGTAGCGAGTGCTGGTGTCGCTGCGCGTATCGGTGTTGTCGTCGGTGTCACTGTCGTAGCGAGTGTTGTTGTCGCCGTGAGTGTTCGCGCCATCGTCCGACTCGGTGTCGTGGTGAATACCGGCACCGCCCGGGGTATCGATACGGTCCGGTTCCGGTGTACCGGTCTGCTGCTCCGGCAGTTGCAGGGCGGGCGGCGGTGCGGTGAAGTCCATCCCCGGCGGGGCCAGGGAAGTGGCGGGCTGCTGGCCCGGGCCAGGAACAAACACCGGAGGAGCGTTGGCGCGGTAGGTCCCGGGATCCTCGGAGGACTGCAGCTGGTCTTCCGTCGCATGTCGCAATGTGGTTGCTGTGTCTTGGGGGGCAAGGTGTGGGGCAAGTTGCGGCGACGGCGTGTTCGAGGAGGGTGCTTCGTGCGGGGCGGGCAGGGCACCGGCTCGGTGGTTCCGGGGGCGGGCGGATGCGGCGAGGTGCTCGTCGACGGCGCGTTGCAGGGTGGGTTTTGTCTGGTCGTGCAGAACTTGCTCGGTGTGCTGTACGGCTTTGTTCGCGTCGCTGAGTGCGCTGCGGGTCTCGGCAGTCGGGTTCGCCTCATGGTCGGCAACGGCCTGCCGGTGCGTCTTGGCGGCGTTCTGGTATTGGATGACCTGCCGGATGACTCCGTCGTGCGCTATCGGGCCCTGGTAGTCCTTCGGTGCGTACCAGTGCCCGACGGTGCCGGGGGTCCCATCTTTTTCCCGGTCGGGTCCGTGGCCACCGCGGCCTACTCGACCGTCACCCTGCGCAACCGCGGCCTCTCCGAATCTGGAACCGCCGATGAACTTGGCCGAATTACCGGTCCCCGCCTCGATCAAGCGTTCAACCGTCTCGAAGTCCGTGCCACGCATTCGGCTCTGGTTCACGAGAGCGAGTACCGCGTCCTTCCGCTTGTTGTCACCGAATTTGTCGATGATGTGCTGGCCCGCCAGTTCGGCCTCGGCGGCGCTGTCGAATCCGTCGTCGAACCGTGCATCGAGGATGTCGTACTTCCATTTGATCCCCTCGGCGACGGTGAATTCGTCACCGGCCATGGCGCGCACCTTCTGCTCGACCAGCTCATCGATCCAGTCGGCGACACCCTTCTCCGAGTCGGTCTTGTCCCGCCACCCCGACAACCGCACCCGCTCGCCGTCCACGATGACCGGCCGACCGTGCTCGTCGACCCGGATGTCGTCACCACGCAGATCCCGGTTGTCGAAGCCACCGACCAGCTGATTGACCCCGGTCGCCCGCACATCGACCACCTGCCCGTCCCGCACCACCAGTTCGAGCTTCGCGTCCGCCACGACCTGGCCGGCCAAGTCCTTCAACATGTCTTCGGTGCTGTCGAACTCCCGATCCTTCAAAAACTTGACCTGAGACGTGTAGTACGGATCGATGTCGCGCACCGGACCGTGGATAACACCCTGCTCGAAGAGCTTCTGCTCCGCGAGCTTCGCCGTCCCGGAATGGCCCTGGGTGTCCTGCAGCAGCCGGGTACCGAGCAATTGCGCATCCGACATGTGCAGCGCTTCCTTGGGCAACTCCGCCATCACATCCACCCCCGCCTCCAGCTCCAGGTACGGATGCACCCCCTGGTAACGGGTCTCGGTCCCCTTGCTCCGGTCGGCCATCACCTTGGCATTAGCCGACATCGTCTTGATCTTGTTCAAGGTGGGGGTGTCACCCCTGCCTTCGAGGTAGTCGTTGTTGCGTTCGGGCCCCCATCTGGCCACTGCCTTGTGGGCGTACTCGCCCAGCAGCGGATCGTCCTCGGTGACCCGCGGTCCCGGCACCCGGTTGAGCCGCTCGATCACCTCGGCGGACGCGTGGGCCGGCCAGAAGCCCCGGGTGCCCTCGGGCTTGCCGAAATGCGCGGCCGTCAACGGATCCTCCGGCAACGCCGCGGCCGCCTCGACCCGATCGTGGACCTGCCGGCGAATCGCGACCTGTTCGGCGGCCATCTTCTCGGGATTACCGGGCGTCAGGACCGATTCCTCGTTGCCCAAGGTGTCGATTTCATCGGCGATGTGCTTACCCGGAGGGAACGGCTCGAACCGATCATCCAGACCATGCCGGGCAGCAGCGTCGTTGAAAATCTCCGTCATCTCGTCCAGGTCGGGCCGCTCCAGATTGAAACGGTCACGCAACGCCTCGATCTCTTCTTTCGGCATGCCCTTTTCTTCGAGGCGGCCCAGCATCCGCGACTCCTCGTGCAGGACCCGGTTCTTCATGTCGTACATCGTGGCGACCACGATGTGCCCCGCACCCTCTCTCAGCTTGGGCAGATCCCCCTCGCCGACGATCCGGTCCACCTGCACATCCAGGCCACCGATGCGTGAGGACAGGTCACCGAACTTCCCGAACTCGCGAATCAGATCCCCGACCTGATTGTCGCCGCTGGTCGTCACATACGCCCGCCCGCCCTCGCGGGCGGCCACCCACGCTTTGGCCAGCGTCACCAGCGTTTTGCCCTCACCGGTCCGCAAGTTGGAAACGTGGGACATGATCCCGAACAGCTGGGTATCCCTCAGATCGCGGCCACCCTTCGCCTCGACGTCGTATCCCGTCGCCCGGCGCACATACTCACGGACACCCACGAACTTCTCCACGGCCGAACCCTGGTTGACCATGTTCTTGACCTCGTCGTCGGAGGCCCGCGCCACCACCTCATCCGACCGCTGCCACACCTCCTGGTCATAGATGTTGGCGAGCTCGAGGAACTTCTCCTGCGCCTGCCTTTCCTTACCCGCCGCAGCCCTGAACGCCGTCGCACGGTCGACCAGTCCGGTCTCGAACACCGCCACATCCGCTGCCCCCGCAGTCCGCGACACCTCCCAGCGCTTCTCCAGAATCTCCAGTCCACCGCTCTTGAACTCCGCGAACGCCTGCACAAACGCCGCGGTCTGCTCGTCCAGCCGAGACTTCAGCTCATCCACACCCGTACGAGCCTTCGCTTCGGCCTCCCGATCGGCCAACGCGTGCTGCAGTTCGGCTACCCGCCGGTCCACCTTCGACTGGAAGTCTTTGTCCGCAGCCGAAAGATGCTCCGCCAGTTCGGCGGTCAGCTCCCGGGTCCGCTCCTGGACCCGCACAAGCTCCTGCCGCCCGGCCCGCACCTCCGGCCGCAGCCACCCCAACACATCGGAAGCGACACCCCTTCCGCCCCAACGTTTGTGCAACCGATCACGTTCGGCCTGGACCGTCGCCAACGCCTCCGAACGATCACCGGCAGCTTCCCGAAAGAACTTTTCCCGCGCGGTTGCCATCGACTTCAACTCGGCCGAGTGATCACCGGCCGCGACCCGCACCAGCGCCTCATGCGCGACCATCTCCGACCGCAACTGCTCGGTACGGGTATTGATCTCCTGCTGCAGCCCCTCGAGGCGCTGCAGCCGCGGCTCGTCATCGGCGGCCTCGGCGTCATAGTCGCGCCTGCTTCTCTCCAGCGCGGCCCGTTCCTGGCCCACCCGTTCCTCCGCGGCCCTGATCCGCTCCTCCAGACCACCGCGCACCCTCGCCTCGGACTCGTCGAGCGCGTTGTTGTAGGCATGCTTGGTTGCCTCCAGATCACCGCGAATCTGCCCGACACGGCCCCGATTCTCGGTGAACTGTGTCTCGGTATCGGCGAATACCCGGGCGTTCTCGTGGTCGATCGCGGCGATTCCGGCCTTCGATTCGGCCTGCAGCTGCTCCCACCGCTCCTGCACCGCATGCTCTATTGCGGCTTCATGCGCGCGCAGTGCAGCTGTGAACTCGGCCGCGGCGTCATCATGCGACTCACGTAGCGCCTCTGCGGCTTTCGATCCCTGCTCGACGTGATTGACCTCGCCCTTGCTACCCAGCAAGGCATCGCTGTCGTCGACGTTTTTCCGCGCGGCTTCCAGCCGGCTCCGGGCCTCGGTTACTGCCGAGTGGTCACGGATCTCGGCCGAGTCCCGCAAGCGATTTCGCAGTTCTGCCACGCGCCGGTCCATCGGCTCGTCGGTGCCGGTCGTCCTGCGCGAGGGGTCGGTTCGGTGGCTACCGACGGGGGTGTCAGGACGCGAGGTAGTGTGCCGCTCTGAAGCGAGCAGGCCGGGATTGTCCGGTGCCTCGGTGGCGCGCAACCGATCGTTGGCCTCGGCGAGGGAGTCCGTCAGCGGCTGAACTGCTCGTCGAGGAGGCTGCTCGGAAACAGCCGGGCCGTCTTTTGTTTCGGACAGGTGCACCCGAGGCCGTCGAATCGAGCGGTCGTCGGGCTCGTCGGTACCGTTTTTCCGGTGCGGCGCACCGTTTTCCGAGTGTCTACGGGCCTCATCGCTCGAGTTTCGGTTGGTGCGGATCTGCCCGGCTTCCGAGCCGGACCCGCTGTGCCCGGCCGGGTTTTCTGGACGCGGCCCGGCCGCGGGGCCGACGTTTCGCTCCGGTGACGCCGCTCGCGACGAGACCGGTGACTGGTCGTCCCTGGCGACGACCGGACGCTGCCCGGCCGGGCCGGACTCGTTGTGCGCCGCGGTAATCCGCGCCTGCGATCCGACGTCGGATGCCGAGGTGATCGGCGCTCCCGATCGGCCGCGGATCTGATCGGAATCCGGCGTGGTTGGCCGAGTAGAGATTTCGGATCCACTCCGGCTTCCATTCGCCGATACCCCGTCCGTGGACCGACCCCGGCTCGGCGAGTCCGACCCGCCGTCGGTAGACGAGGCCCTCGACGGCGGCCGCGACTCCGCCTGACCGGGCGGCGGCTCGTGCCCGTTCGAACCGCGCATCGAGGATGCCTCGCCGGTATGGGATACGGGCGAGGCGAATTCGCCGCCGGAGCGCGCAGCGACCGACGTCTCCGGCGAAAGATGTTCGGGAGCAACCGAACTCTTCTCCGACAGTGCCCGCACGCCGTTAGGCGGAGCCGACGACGACCGGGACACCTGCTCGGAATGGGACTCGGACCCGCGGCTGGCCGGTGGCGGCGCACTGACGGACCGGTGCGCTTGGGCCGACGACGCCGAAACATGCGACGCGGACCCGTCATCGGCATTCGAATGGTACGAACCCGAGCGGCCCTGCAACACGCTCTTTGCCGAAATACTGCCGGTGCCTATGGATGTCGGTCGAGTCGACCCGGTGTGGCCGCTCACCGAGGATGAGGTGGAGCGCGAATCATGTTCGGACGAAGCGCGACTGGACACATTTCCCGGACGCGATTCCGCCGCAACCATGGAGCGGTTGTTCTCATTCCCGGTATCGACGGCACGCGACGACGCCGGCCTGGAGGGTCCCCCCTCCGTTTTTTCATCGGTGCGACCGCCTGCGGCGCCACCGGCACCATCGTCCCCGCCCGATTCCGAACGGGCAGCGCTGCCGTCGATGGCTTTCGCATGAGCCTTCAAATCGACGGGAGACATGGACAACGCCTTGCCCGGTCCCCCTCGACCGGACACGCCGCGCAGGGCGCCGAGCACGCCCGCCGGGTTGAGCACGGCTCCGGCGATCATGGCCGGATCGAAATCCCACTCCCCGGTCAGTAACCCACCGGTAACGAAACCCGCACCGACACCTGCCAATCCGCCGCCGATGCTGGAGGTCATGCCGATGCCGAAGGCCTTCACGCCCGTCATCTCGAAGTTCTTGGCAACCCAATTACTCAGGCCTTTACCGATGAAGCTGGCAACCGGCACGCCCGCGGCGGCGCCTGCCGCGCCAGTGGCTCCGGCCACGAAGATCTGCTTCAAGTCGTAGCCGCTGATATGCCCCTTCGACTTCTGAATACCCTCCACCCCGACCTCGGTCAGCAGGCCGAGGCCGCCCTGCACCACGGCGCTGATCGCGGTCAGTTTCCACAGCGGCATCGTCTGGATCGCGGTGGATTGCTTGATCAACCAGCCGAGCCGCGAAGCCGAGGCGCGGTTGATGCCCGTCACCACGCCTTCGGTCTCGAGTTCCACAGCTGGAACCAGTGCCGCGCCGAACCAGGTCGTCAGCAGGTACGCGATCTCGGCGCCCGCCAATGACAGGGTGAAGATTTGCTGCAGCTTCGTGTGCTCGATCGAGACACCCGTCTGATGGCTCGCGGTGCCCAGCCCCCGTAACGCGTCCACCTGGTGCGAAATTGCCTGATCGCCGGAAAAGAACTGGTCGAACTGGCGTTTCATCTTATCCGCACCCGGGCCCGAGTAACTCTCGGACGCTTTGTCGCACGCCTTCTTCAACTGGTCGATCAAACCATCCAGGCCGTCTGCCGCCGTCTGGAAATGGCCGTCGAGCGAGAACATCTTGTCCTCGTCGCCCTTCGGCCACTCACCACCCACCAGATAGAACAGCCATTGCAGCGGAGGCGGAAACGAAAGACTCACCCGCGCGATCCCAACCGCAGGCGAGTACCTACCGAGGCCTCGATCTTCGTCACCACAGGCGGCGAATCACTCGCTGTCGATGACCGACCGCCGCCGGGGCCGGGAGTCATCGGCCGGGAAACGATTCGGCTCGAACGACGCCCGCTGCAGCTCAGGCACATCCGTGCGCAGATCGGGCATCCCCTCGACCATCGACGACAAACTGGGCAGCCGAGATCGCGCCGTGCGGACCGGAGCCAGCAAATCCTCGGCCAAGGTGGCGACCTCGGTGGCCGCCGCTTGCGCGGCCTCGAGCACCCCCGTCGCGATGTCGTCGTAATCGAGGTCGTCGATGTCGTCGGCGAAATCGATGTCGATCGGTACGCCGTCCGCATTGCAGGTGACCGTGATCCGCCTGTCCCGTGCACTGGCCGTTGCGACGAGCTCGCTCCGTTTGCGCTGCATTTCCGCGATCGATCGGATGTGCGTGCCCACCGTTTCCATGAGGTCATCGATCTCGGCCCCGGACCGGCGACTGTCGGTTCTCCGGCTGTCGACCATGGCGAAACCTCCTGACGGTCAACGATTTTCGCAAGGCGGCAGGCGCCGAGGTAATGCGGTTGACGTCGACCGTAGCATTCTGCTTGACTTGCAGGCAAATGATTTGTCTATTCGTCAACGATCCGAACCGGGCCCGCCCCTCGCGACCACGGTCGACGATGACCGGAGCCCGATCGTGACAGCAGGACCCCGGAGGACTGGTTCCGATGACTGATCCGCAGCCGAACGAACTGCGACCCCAAGACTCCCCCGGCGACAGCGCGATCGATATCGGCTTCACCCTGGGCAAATCGGCTACACCGAGCACAACGCCGCCCGCCGATACCGAGGAGACCACTCCGCCAGCGGAGGATGCGAACCCGGGGAACATCGACGCCGCGGCGGCCGCTGACGCACAACCGAGCGAGCCGCAAGCAGACGACGCGCACCTTGCCGACACCGACGAACAGGCACCCGAGAACCAGGCGCCCGAACTGCAGCCGATCGAACAGCAGGCGACCGAACTCGCCCACCGCATCGCCCGCGAACTCGGCGCCACCGGTCCCGAGGGCTGGCAATACCTGCAGGCGGTCTTCTCCCTCACCATCGCGGGCGGTGTCGCCTACATCCTGTACTACGACGCCGAAGATCAAGTCTCCCAGGCAGAACCGCCCGCCGAGGTCAGCGAACTCGTCCGGCTGCACCGCGACATCTCCGCGCAACTCGGCGACGGACCCTGGTGGCGGATGCTCATCGACCTCGACCGCACCGGTGAAGTCCAGGTCGACTACGACTACGCCGACGAACCGTTCCCCGACGATCACCTGCTGCCCGCGGACGCCTACCGCGCCGACCTGGAAACCTTTCCCCGCGAACAGGTTCCGGTGTGGCTGGCCGCGTACATCTACCACGACGAGCGGCAGTGGCGTTCGCCCGAGGACGCCGCCGCCCAGGCCCGCGCCGACCGCGACGACGGCATCGCCTCGACCCTCTCCCGCGACGACTTCCCCCCGCTGCCCGTACTGTGGGCACGCTGGGCCACCATCGCGGCCGCTTTCGTCGCCGTCGGCTCCGAACTCGGACCGCGAATCCGCCCCGCGCTCGGCATCTTCGAGGGTGCCACGCGCAGCGGCGCCACCCTGTTCGTCCTGCCCGGCGGCCGCGCCGTCCTCTCCGGCGGACTGTGGAACGCTCCCGAACTCGACGCCGCCTACAACGCCGACGAGCCGCTGCCGGACCTGTATGCCGGCGCCCCGGACTGGGTGGCCAACCAGGTGCTCAATCCCCGTGCCGCCCAAGGCATGCTGTCGTTCTGCTACTGGTGGGAGCGCGGCAGCTGGCACCGCGGCGAGTCACCGGCCGCCGCCGAGTTCAGCGCAGCCGTCCCCGGCGTGTGGTCGGCACAGACGGTCACCGACATCCTCTGCGCTGTGCTCGGCGACGAGCCGACCGAGCAACAGCGCGACGCCGCGGCCACTCTCGTCGCCGCCGCCGAAACCGGAGTGGTCACCCGAGATACGTTGTCCGCCTTCTTCGATGACGCCACCGACAATGTCGACGCCGCGATGTATCAGCTGTCCCTGGCCGGCCTCACTGTCACCGACCTCGAGCCACTCCCCCGAAACCAGGCCATCACCCTGGTCCGCGACTACATCGTCGGCCTCGACGTCGACACCACCGGTTACCCGCTCGACCAACTCGTCGCCGAACGCCTCGAGGTCGGCTGGATGGTCTTCGTCCCTACCGAACCCGGCGAGATCGCCATCGGCCGCGCCATTTTCTATATCGCCGACGACGGAGTGATCGAACAGTCTTCCTCGTCCACCGCACCATCGCTGTATGCCGAAGGATTCGAACAACGTTTCCGGGAGCGCGGATCGGCGTCGATCTCGTAGCCGGCTTTACGCGGGCGCTGACAAATATCCACCGGTGTCGTATGCGCCCGCTTCCGTGCCCAGGGTCAATACGGCCCCCTGGATGGCGGCGGCTCGCGGTGAGACGAGAAACCGTACGGCCTCGGCGACTTCGGCGGGCCGACTGCCGTAGCGGTTGAGCGCGCAGCGCGGGTCGACGGAATTGACCCGCACGCCCTTCGGTCCGTACTCCGTCGCCCACAACCTGGTCAACATCATCAACGCCGCCTTCGCGGCCTGCACCTGGCCACCGTCCCCGACCTCGGCGAAGACTCCGGGGCCGCCGACGTTGACGATCACTCCCCGACCACGCTCGGCCATCAACGGCGCGAACGCACCCGTCAAGACCAACGGCGCCTTCACATTCCGGTTGAACACCACATCGAACATGTCCCCGGCTGACCCACCATCGAGCTCACCGGCATTGTTGACCAGCACCTCCACCGGAGCATCCGCCACCACACCGGCAGTCTCGGCAATCACCCGACGCAGCGCCACGGAGTCACCCAGATCAGCCACCAAATCCACCGCCCGCCCCCCGGCCCACTCGATCAACTTTCGAGTCTCCGCGGCACCGGCACCATCACAGCCACAGACCACGACGGAATACCCGTCGTCCGCTAACCGCAACGCAACCTCCCGACCGACACCGCCCGTCGAGCCGGCGACCAACGCCCACGAACCCCGCCGGTTTCCCACAATGCCTTCTCTCATCTGATATCTCGAATCGGCAGGACGGTTGCAGCTCATGCGAGAGGTCGACGAGCCTGGGCGACGGATTCTGGAGGCTTGCCGATGCCGAGGCCGTCCCGGGCCGATAAACGCTGTAATTCCAACACTTTTGACATCATGTCCCATATTAGGATTACTAAGAATCATCTGATTTGACCAGGAGTCAATCAGACCATGCGGCGGCCGTCAAACAAGCGGACCGGCGTCCCGGCTCGCCGAAGACCGGGGCACGGCGAGCATGGCCGCAGCGGCGGCCACGATCAGGAACACCACTTCCGCCAGGTAGGACTGGGTGAAGCCGCGGAGGCCGGGAAGTCCGTTGTGCTGGTTGCTCGCGATGAGGGTCGAGACCACTTGCGTTCCGATCGCGCCGCCGATCATCCGGATCACCTGATTCATCCCGGTCGTCTCGCCCACCTGTCCGGCGGGCGCGGCGTGCACCACCACGGCGGACAGCGCCGAGGTGGCGGTGCCGAGACCGAATCCGAAGATGGCCAGGCTGATCATCATGTCGAGGGGGTGGTGATACCGGATGGCGATGTATCCGCTGCCGACAGCGCACGTCAGGCATCCCGCGACGAGCGCGGACAGGAAGCCGATTCGGTGGGCGATGCGCCCGGCCAGCGATCCGGCCACCGCGATCGCGACCGAATACGGAAGCAGGTAGAGGCCACAGACGAGTGGTGATGCGCCGTAACCGAATCCGCTGCTGCTCGGCACCTGCGCGAAGATCGGATACACGGCGGTCGAGGAGAACATCGCCGCCCCCAGCAGGAATGCGGTGATGTTGGTCGTCCACAGTGCGCGAACGCGCATCAGGTGCACGTTGATCAACGGCCGGCCGCTGATGCTCTCGGCAGTAACCCACAGCGCGCAGACCACAACCCCGCCGAGCAGGAGGCCGAGCGTCGGGCCGGAGGTCCAGCCCCAGGACGAGCCCTCGCTGACGGAGATCAGCACAGCGGTGATGCCGATCGTGAGCAGGGCCGCGTTCACCCAGTTCACTCGCCCGCCGGGGCGCACCGGCGATTCGGAGATGAACACCCAGGTGCCGAGAATCGCGAGCACGGTGAGGGCGAAGGGAATCCAGAAGAGCCACTGCCAGCCCAAACTGGTCGCGACCAGGCCGGGCAGGATCACGCCGACGCCGGCGCCGACGCCGATCATCGCGGACACGGCGCCGATCGCGTGGCCGATACGTTCGTGGGGCAGCTCGTCGCGAATGATCCCGAACGCGAGCGGCAGTAGCCCACCGGCCATGCCCTGCAGCACCCGCCCGAGGACAACGACGGCGAACACGCCGGACACGGCCGAGACCAGCGCTCCCGCTGCCATCAACATCAGGGCGACGAGAAGCATCCGCCGCTTGCCGAACATGTCGCCCAGCCTGCCCAGTACCGCGGTGCTCACGGCCGCCGCCAGGAGGTAGGCGGTCAACAGCCACGTCACGCCGCCCACCGAAGTGTGTAAGTCGTTCTGTAGCAACGTGAGTGCCGGGGTTACCACCGTTCCGAGGACACCGTAGACCAGGACGCCGAGCATCAAAGCCGCGACCATCCAACCGGTACCCGCCTTGCGCTCGGACATGGGGGCCGTGGTGACTTGCAGAGACGACATCCGTTCTCCTTCAGTGATATTCGTGACGCCGCTCAGGTGGCGGGCCGAAGAGACCGATTCCCTGCCCTTACCGTAAGTTGGCCGGTATGCCGTTCAGGGGCCGATAAGTACCTCGAATCGGCCATGTACCGGGCGATGATCCTGCGGCCGACGCGGTTTCGGCAGAGCGCCCTATTTCGCCTCGACGTGGTGGCAGCCGATGCCTGCGGTCTCGCTGTCCGGACCGCGTTTCAGCGGTGTGCGAGGTGTGTCTCGGTCAGCCACGCGCTGCCTGCCTCGAGAATCGCCGCCTCCTGCGCGCCGAAGCGAGTCGGGTAGGTGCCGGTTACCGGGTGCCCGGCGGTTTCGAGCAGATAGGCCAGCGCCGCGTACTCCCGGGGATGACGGCCGGACAACGCCAGTGCGTCGATGTCCGGGGCACCCGCGACGCCGAACGGGTAGGTGAATCCGCCCATGTCGTAGACGGAGTCACGATGCTCGATGCGCCAGCTGCCGCCGCGGCGGCTCACGCGGTCGAGGAATCGGTTGTGGATGGTCGCGCCGATCCCCGCACCGGTGAGTTCCGCGAGGAGGATCGCGTTGGTCTCGACGAACGCGCGATCGCCGGCGAAGCGGATGCTGGGAGCGCCGATGAAGTGCTTGCTGCGCAGCGGCCCGTGCCCCATCCGGCGGGAGCCGTCGATGAAGTCGTGGGCAGAGCCGGCGAACCAGAGGATCCTGAGCGTGGCGTCCTCGTGGAACAGTCCGGCCAGCTCGTCCCACTGCTCCCGGTCCCGATGAATCCAGCCTGTCATCAGTTCGCTGATCGCCAGGTGGTCGTCGATTCGGTTGTCGCTCATGCGGATTCCTCCCTGTTCGATGTGCTGTCAGCTCAACTGTTGTCGATCGCCCCGACGACAACCACTGATAGAATGACTTTCTGTGCCAGAAACCCGCCAATTCACCCCCTTACCGGAGTCTGCCCGGCTGTGGCCGCACGGCGAGCACATGGACATGCACCGGCACCCGCAGGGGCAGCTGATCTACCCGTCGAGCGGGATCCTGTCGATCGCGACGGAGAGCGGCATCTGGATCACCCCGGCCAATCGAGTCAGCTGGACCCCGGCCGGCTTCGCTCACGAACACCGCGCATACGGGGAAACCGACGTGCGGACCCTGCTGCTGCCGCGGACTCTGGCCCGGACCCTGCCGGACCGGCCGACCGTGTTCGAAGCGTCCCTGCTGCTGCGAGCGGCAGTGCTGCGACTGACCGATCCACGACCGCCCGCCACGGCCGCCGCGTTCCGGCTGCGTCAGGTCATCGTCGACGAACTGCTCGAGACTCCCGAGCAAGCGCTCCATCTGCCGAAACCACGCGACGATCGGCTCCGCGCCGTCACCGACCTGCTGCACGCCGACCCCGCCGACGGATCCTCACTGCTCGAGCTGGGCCGGGCGGTCGGCGCGGGCGAGCGGACCCTGAGCCGGCTCTTCCACACCGAACTCGGCATGAGCTTCCATCAGTGGCGCGCGCAGCTCCGCGTCCAGCACGCTCTCGTACACCTGATGGACGGGCGCACGGTCACCCAGACGGCCAGTCTGTGTGGCTGGTCCAACACCGCCAGCCTCATCAGCGCATTCACCGCCATCCTCGGCCAAACTCCCGGTCGATACCAGGCCAGCCTGCAACGCGCAGACTGAGTTTGTTCACAGGGCACGCCTTTCCGCCAGGAGGAGAGTGGCGCCCAGTGCCGCGGTGCCGTCGCCTTCGCCGGCGAACCGCGGTTCAGCCGAGGTGCAGAAATCGCGCAGCCGGCACAGGGCCTGCGGCGATTCACGGCGCTGCGCGGGGTCGGCCACCTTGCGGGCGAACAGTCGCAGCAGATCGTGCTGCCGATACTGACCCAGCTTCGGTGTCTGCAACATGCCGTGATCGACGAGGGCCTCGCAGAGCTGCTCGGCCTCGGCCCGATCCCGGTTCAGCAGCGCGGCGACGGCCGCGGCCGACAGCTCAGGCGCTTCGGCGTACCCGAGGAGGACGAAGGCGCGCGCGAGCTCCGGCACGAGCAGGCGATAGCTCCCCCAGAACACCGACTCCACACTGGTGTTGCCGAGGGTGAGCTCGGCCAATCGCTGATGCTCGTCGGCCAGGCGCTCGGCGACCGTGCTGAGTCGCCAGCCGGGCCGGCTCGCGAGTCGCGCCCCGACGATGCGCAATGCGACGGGCAGGTTTCCGCACGCGCGCAGGATCTCGCGGGCCGCGGCGGGTTCGTCCGACAATCGCTGGGTGGTCACCAGCCGCTGCAGCAGCGTCCAGGCTTCGTCGGTGCTGAGGACGCCGAGCGGGACCAGTCGCGCACCGAACAGTTCCGCCAGGCTCGACCGGCTGGTGACCAGCACCGCCGCCGCGCCCGCGCCCGGCAGCAGCGGGGCGAGCTGGTCGACGTCGCGCGCGTTGTCCAGGATCAGCAGTATGCGCTTATCCGTTACGGTGTTGCGCCACAACGCTGTTCGCCCGGTCGCATCCGCCGGCAGCTCGCCGGGCCCGACCCCGATCTTGCGCAACGCGACCGTCAGCAACATATCGGCCGATGGCGGCTGCTCGGCCAGACCGTCGAGATCGAGATACACCGACCCGTCCGGATAGTGGGCGCGCATGTGATGGGCGAGATGCATGGCGAATGCGGTTTTTCCGATGCCGCCCATGCCGGTGATCGCGATCGCCTGCCGATGTTCGGCGTCGGCGCCGAGCACCTCGGTGAGCTCGCGCACCAGATTCCCGCGTCCGACGAAATCGGCGAGGTCGGGAGGCAGTTTCATCGCAGCGAATCGCGGCGGCTCGGCCGACAGCAGCTGTTGATGCAGCCTGACTATCTCCGGGCCGGGACTGAGGCCGAATTCGTCGGCGAGCACGCGGTGTGCGTTGCGATACGCGTCGAGCGCTTCGATCCGCCGCCCGCCGCGAGAGAGCGCGACCATGAGCAGTTCGTGCCAGCGCTCGCGGTGTGGTTCGGCCGCGATGAGCGTCTGCGCCTCCATGACCGCCGCCGAATGCCGGCCGAGATCCAGCGCGACGAAGATCGTCGCCTCACTTAGCTCCGAACGCAGCGTGGCCAGGCGGTTCCGCTCCTGGTCCGCCCACGGTCCGGGTAGACCGACCAAGGGGTCGCCCCGCCACAGATTCCGTGCTGTCGCCAGTTTGGCCTCCGCCCGATCCGGAGCTCCCGATCGACGGTCGGCTTCGGCGGCGGCGATGAGTGCCTCGACCGCCACGACATCGAACTTCACCGGCAGGCACAGTCGATACCCGCCCTGAGTCGAATCGAGCCACTCGAACCCGGCACCCGCGCCGCCGTAGGCATCGAACTCTCGGCGCAGGGTGGATATGTTGTTGCGCAGCACGCTGATTGCCGAGGTCGGCGGGTTCTCGGACCATATTCGCTCGATCAGCTGTGCCGCCGTCAGGGTGCGCCCGTCTTCGATCGCGAGTATCGCCAGCACGGTCAGCAGCTGCGGCGCGGCGATGTCCAGGCGATGGTCGTCCAACCACGCCTCTACCGGCCCCAGTACCGATAGCCGAAGTTCCGTAGGTCTCGTCCGACTATTACCTGGGTTCCGCGATGCTGACACTGGTCCCTCACCTTCGAACATCGAGGCTGTTCGGTGGACTCTGCGATGCCGACGCGTCCGCGCCGACTTCGTCCATATTGACTAAAAGAAAATTGATTTGACTGCAAGTCAATCAGAATGTCGCTGGTGGCGTCAATCGCCGCGAAAATTGCCCGGCGCGAACCCGATCCGATGGGCGCTTATCCCGTAGTGCCAGGCCTTACGCAGGCGCTGACGGGCGGCCATAACTCTCCGCCGCGCTTGCTGCTCCGGTCATGGTCAGTAGGGCGCCCTGTACTGAGGCGGCCCGAGGAGAGACGAGGAACCGGATGGCCTCCGCGACCTCGACCGGGTCGCCACCGTGCGGGTATCCCGGATCCACTCCCCCTCTGCGCTCCTGAGCCGTCGCATGGCCAGGATCCACGAAATTGACCCGCACGCCCTTCGGCCCGTACTCCGCCGCCCACAACTTGGTCAGCTTGATCAACGCCGCCTTCGCGGCCTGCACCTGCCCGCCATTCCCCGCCAAAGCGCCGAACCCACCCACATTGACGATCGCTCCCCGACCGCGCTCGGCCATGAGCGGCGCGAAGGCACCCGTCAAGACCAAGGGCGCCTTCACATTCCGGTTGAACACCGCGTCGAAGACGTCCTCGGTCGACCCGTAATCCGCCTCGCCGGCATTGTTGACCAACACCTCCACCGGAGCACCGGCCACCAACTCGACCGTTTCGGCGATCAGCCGCCGCACGGCCGCGGCATCACCGAGATCGACTGCCAGATCCACGGCCCGTCCCCCGGCCCACTCGATCAATTTGCGAGTCTCCTCCGCACCGGCACCGTCGCGGCCACAGACCACGATCGAATACCCGTCTGCGGCCAACCGCAACGCCGTCTCCCGCCCCACACCCCCCGTCGAACCAGCGACCACCGCCCACGAACCCCGCCACCGAACGTCCTCCACGATGTCTTCACTCATTTGAGTCATCTCTCTCTTGCGGCGACTCCGAGGTGGTTCCGACCGCCGCGTCTCAGGCGAAGGCTGCACGGGCGGGCTCGGTGGCGGACAGTCGTTGCGAGCGGTAGGCGAGAACGATCATGACCGCGGGGAACAGCAGGTCGCAGACCAGGACTCCGCCGGTGTTGCCGGGAGCGTGATCACCGTGCGCGAACCACTGATAAACATGGCCGATCAGCGCACCCCACAAGAACATTCCCGCACCCAGACCGATCGTGATGCGTTCACGAGCCGAGGCCGAGACGGCACGAAAGCCCATGACCGCGAGTCCGAGGTTGGCGAAAGCGATCTCGAACTGGAACGGAGTCGAATTGAAACCGATCGACGTGGCCATCACCTCCGGCACCGTCAGAAACGTGAAGGTCATCCACAGACTGCCGAACCCGAGCGCGACCACGGCCCACCACCGTTGCCAGGTCTCCAATGCGGCTGCGCGAGAAGGACTGTGCCGGGTCGCAACGGTTGCGCCGACGACCGCGACCAGCGGCCAGAACAGAGGGACTGAGGTCTTTGCGAGGTACGCCATATCGTTCATGCCTCGAGTCTTGCATAGTTAATATTAACCACGCAAGACTTCCGATCCTTCAATGTGAGCCTTCAGCAGTTCCAACCCCATTGCCCATCCTCTTGTCTCACCGAGAACCTGCCGGAGCAGGTTAGGCAGCCTTCCGCAAAAGCTTGGGAGACCTTGCGGTACAGGTACTGCCAGAGTCCTCAGCTTGTCTTCAATAATGTATTCAATTATGTTTTCAATCATGAAGGTGAGCAATGACGCTGTCAACAGCGGTGCTGAGCAGGCCGGCACCGACCGCCGGGCGGCCACATCTACCCGCCCCGCGAGCGGCACCACGGCGAAGGTTCTCGATGCCATTCGCGGCGCCATCCTCAACGGCGAGCTCTCCCCGGGAGAGCAACTCCGTCAGCAGGCCTGGGCAGAGCGGTGCGGCGTCAGCCGCCCACCGGTCCGGGAAGCCCTCGAGATACTGAGCAACGAGGGCCTGCTCACGCACGGACTGAACCAGGGCTACTTCGTCGCGAAGTTCAGCAACGACGAGGTGGAACAGCTCTACACCATGCGCGACCTACTGGAGACCGAGGCGCTCCGCACGCTCGAGTGGCCCAGCCCGGAGATCCTGGCCGAGCTGTCCGCGCACGTCGACCGAATCGAAGCCGAGGCGCTGGCAGGCCGACCCGACCTCGCGAGGGGTGCGATGGCCGACCTCTACCTGTCCATCTACCGCCTGTGCCACCGCACGCTCATCATTGCCGAAATCGAACGGCTCTGGGCGCGCACGGCCTCCTATCGCGCGCACAACTACGACATACTGGCCGCACCGCAGGAATCGACGGTCCAGTTCCGCCTGATACTCGACGCGCTGGCCGCACAGGATCGCGAGCGGCTCACCGAGCGACTCCAACGCCCGGTCGTGACCATCCTGTCCCGCGCGCGGTCGGCGATCTCACACTCCGCGGCCGCCGACAGTTAGACCATTGTGCGAGAGCCGATTTCGCGGATGGCTCCGCCCCAGCCTGAGCACGTCTCCCTGCCGGTGAGCTCGATAAATCCGCACCGGCCCTTCGATCACCATATTGGCCTTACTGGCAGTAAGATTATTTCGTCAGGAGACAAGCGGCATACGATGGCCGTCACACGAGGATCGGATATCGATGGTGGAGAACATCTTTCAGGCGGGACCGCCGTCCAAGATTCGGGCCACGCCAGAGTCTTGCGTGGTTAATATTAACTGTGCAAGACTCGAAGCATGAGCAACACGTCATACCTCGCCCAGACCTCACTCGCACTGATCTGGCCGCTGGTCGCGGTCGTCGGCGCCTTCGTCGCTACCCGGCACAGTCCCTCTCGCGCAGCCGCGTTGGAGACCTGGCAGCGATGGTGGGCCGTGGTCGCCCTTGGGCTCGGCAGCCTGTGGATGACGATCTCGTTCTTGACGGTGCCGGAGGTGATGGCGACCGCGATCGGGTTCAACTCGACCCCGTTCCAGTTCGAGATCGCCTGCGCCAACCTCGGACTCGCGGTCATGGGCTTTCGTGCCGTCTCGGCCTCAGCCCGCGAACGCATCACCATCGGCCTCGGCGCGGGAATGTTCTTGTGGGGTGCGCTGATCGGCCACGTTTATCAGTGGTTCGCGCACGGCGATCACGCGCCCGGCAACACCGGTGGCGTCCTGGTCTACGACCTGCTCTTCCCCGCCGTGACGATCATCCTCGCCTACCGCGCACAACGACTGACCACCACCGAACAGCCCGGAACCCCAACCCTGTTGCCCAGCAACGTGACTGACTCATCGCACGAGGCCTGGAGCAGGCAGGCATGAACACCGCAATCGTGATCGGTGGCGGAATCGGTGGATTGAGCGCGGCACTCGGCCTGGAGCGCGCCGGCTGGCGGGTGACGGTACTGGAACGAGCGGCGGAGTTCCGCCCGGTCGGCGCGGGGCTGATGCTGGCGCCCAACGCGGTGCGAGCTCTCAACTGGCTGGGACTGGCCGAGGAGCTCCGGTCGCTGGATACCGCGCAGGGCGCCACGGGAATTCGGACCGCATCTGGAAGATGGCTGTTGCGTGGCGATGTCACCGAGATCGTCCGCCGGTTCGGTGTCCCCGGGTACATGCTGCACCGCGCCGACGCACACACCCTGCTGATCGGAGCCCTGCGGCAGACCAACCTGTGCACCGGCCACCAGGTCACCGAGGTCGATCCCGACCTGGGCACCGTGACATTCCAGCGCCCGAACGACGAAACCGCAACGCTCAGTGCGGAACTCGTCGTCGCTGCGGACGGCGTCCACAGTCCGATACGGGCGCAACTGTTTCCCGGCCATCCGGGACCGGCCTACGCCGGGTATCTCACCTGGCGCGGCGTCGTACCGGCCGAGGCAGCCGCCGACATCGAGGTGGGCCGCTCGCTGGTCGAGAGCTGGGGACGAGGACAGCGGTTCGGCATCATGCCGCTCACCGACGGACGCGTCTACTGGTACGCCACACTGTCGGCCCCACCGAACTCCCACGCCCACGCGAACATCGACACGATCGCGCGACTCTTCCGCGACTGGCACGACCCGATCCCCCGCCTCATCGCCGCCACCCCACTGAACTCGCTACTGCGACACGACATTTACTCCCTGGAAACACCGCTGCCCACCTACGTTTCGGGCCGAGTCATCCTGCTCGGTGACGCCGCGCACGCGATCACCCCCGACCTCGGGCAGGGCGCGGCCCAGGCACTGGAGGACGCCGCGACGCTCAACGCGCTCGCCACCACAGAGTCCACCGTGGAATCCGTGATAGCCGGCTACGACCTGGCACGACGTGGCCGGACCCAGCAACTGGCGAAGGCCTCGGCGTCGGCCGGACGAGTCGCGCAATGGCGCAATCCGCTGAAGGTCGCGCTGCGCAACAGCCTCGTGTGGCTGACACCGCGCTCGCGGTACCTCGATTCACTGACCGGCACCTTCTCCTGGACACCCGAAACCTCCTCTACGGCAAGGGAAACCGTGGCGGCCGAGGCGGGCTACTGATGCGCACGGTCCTGGTCCTGTTCGACAGTCTCAACCGCCGATTCCTGCCGCCCTACGGCGCCGATTGGGTGCACGCCCCGAACTTCACCCGCCTCGCCGCGCACACCGTGCGGTTCGACAACTGCTACGGCGGCTCGATGCCATGCATGCCCGCCCGCCGCGAGATGCACACCGGCCGCCACAACTTCCTGCATCGTTCCTGGGGCCCGTTGGAACCCTTCGACGACTCCGTGCCGGAAATGCTGTCCGCAGCAGGGATCTACTCGCACCTGGTCACCGACCATCCGCACTACTGGGAGGACGGCGGCGCGACGTACCACAACCGATTCCGCACCTTCGAGTTCTTCCGCGGGCAGGAGGGCGACGCGTGGAAGGGGCAGGTCGCCGATCCGCCGCAACCGCCGAGCCCACGTCGGGTCCGAAACCAGCTGTGGCGGCAGGATCTCGTCAATCGCCAGTACCTGACCGAACCGGCCGATCACCCGCAGATCCGGACGGTGCAGGCCGGCCTCGAGTTCATCCGCACCAATCACGCCGAGGACGCGTGGTTCCTGCAGATCGAGTGCTTCGACCCGCACGAACCGTACTTCTCGCACCGCGAATTCCAGCGCCACTACCCCGCTTTGGACGCGACGGGCCCGTCCCCGGCGTGGCCCGACTACAAGCGCGTGGCCGAAGATCCGGAAACCGTGGACCGCGCGCAAGCCGAATACGCCGCGCTCCTGACGATGTGCGACGCGTCGCTGGGTCGCGTCCTGGACGTCTTCGACGAACTGGACCTCTGGGACGACACGCTGCTGATCGTGTGCACCGACCACGGATTCCTGCTCGGCGAGCACGGCTGGTGGGGCAAGAACGTACAGCCCTGGTACGACGAGAACATCCACACGCCACTGTTCGTCTGGGATCCGGTTGCCCGGACGCAAGCAGGCACCTGCCGGGAACTGGTTCAGACCATCGACTTCGGGCCCACGCTGCTGGACTTCTTCGGTCTCCCGCCGACCACGGATATGCAAGGGCGGTCGCTACTTTCGCTGCTACGCGCCCCTGTGCCGGGCAGGCATCGAGCGGGGGCACTGTTCGGGATCTTCGGCGGGCACGTCAACGTCACCGACGGGCGGTACGTGTACCTGCGGGCCCCGGCCGCACAAGGCAATGCGCCGCTTTTCGAGCACACGCTGATGCCTACGCACATGGCATCCCGTTTCGCCCCAGCCGAATTGGAGGACGCGCAGTTGGTCGGCCCGCTCCCGTTCACCAAGAACGTCCCGGTGCTGCGAGTCCCCGGGTTCGCTGTCGGCGACCCGTTCGACTTCGGCACGGCCCTGTTCGATCTGGAAAGCGATCCCCGCCAAGAGAATCCGATGATCGACGACGACCTCGAACTGCGGATGATCAACCTCCTGCTGGACCTCATGCACGCGAACGACGCGCCGGATTCCCAGTTCACCCGCCTCGGACTGCCCGTCGACGGTCCCGCTGATTCCCGGCACCTACTGGCGCGGACCCAACTGCACGCTTACCAGGAAGCCGTTGCCCCACTACCGGTTCCGGCGGACTTTCCCACCGGACGACCGGGGGTGAACACGCCGATCACCGATCTCCTCGCCACCGCGGGCACCCGCGCGATCGTCGAGGCCGCGCTCGGCCCCGCGATCGCCCGCATCGCCGAGCAGACCGGGTCGGTCACCCTCCTCGACCTGGCCGATTTCACCCCGGCGCTGACCCGCCGAACCCTGCACGAGCTCGATCGGGCACTGGCCGAAAGCTGACCGGCCCCCCTCAGTGAGGTATTCCGTTGACCGACACCGTCATTCCGGCGTCCCTGACAACCACCGGCACCCCGGTGATCGTCCCCGGCCGCTGGCGCAAACTCGCCCTCGTCGTCGCTCCGCTCTGGGCCGACAACAACGAATCCAGTGTGCTCAGCACCCTCGCCCCGGTCATCGTCGCGGCGGTCGCGGCACCCGCGGCCGCGGTCGGCTACCTGACCTCCATCGGGAAGTTCATCAGCATTGTCTTCGGCCCGCTGTGGGCGTGGGTGGCACGCCGGACCAACCGCAAGGTCGCCTTCGCCGTGGCCTCCGGTCTCGCCGGAATCGCCACCGCCGCAACCGGTCTCGCGCAGAGCTACGCCCAGCTCATCGTCCTGTACGGAGTGTCGGCCGTGTTCATCGCCGCGGCGCTGCCGATCGCCAGCGAAATCACCGCCGATCTGTTCGACGATGCCTCCCGCGGTCGCGCCAATGGTTACACCTGGGGCGCGATCTCCCTCCTCGGCTCGGTGCTCGGACCACTCATCGGGCAGTTGTCCCGCGTGCCCGACGGCTGGCGCTACGGATTCTTCGCCTGGGGTGCCATCACCGTGCTCACCGCCGTGCTGCTGGCCGTGTTCTTCGCCGACCCCGCCGTCGGCGCCAGCGAAATCGCCGCGCCGACACGGCAGGCCGAGGACAGCCAGATCACCTGGACCAAGGTGCGGCAGATGCTCCGGATCCCCACCTTCGTCCTGATGCTGGTCCAGCGACTCATCTCGGGTCACCTGCTGATCATGAGCTTCGGCGTCGTCTTCCTCGTACACACCTACGGTTTCAGCACCGCGGTCGCATCGATCGTCACCCTGCCCTTCGGCATCGGCTACCTCCTCGGCACCTTCGGCGGCAGTCTGGCCACCGACTACCTGCAGAGCAGGCTGCCCAGGATCGGACGCGTCATCGTCCTGCAGTTCGCTCAGCTCGGCTTTGGTGTCGTCGCCGTGGTGGCTACTCAGCACGACTGGGGTGGTATCGAGGTCTTCGCCGGATTCTGGGCGGTGCTCGGCTTCATGCAGGGGCTCAACCCGGGGGTGAACCGGCCCATCGTGGCCGCCGTCGTACCGCCCGAAATGCGCGGCGCCGCCTTCGCGCTCCTGCTGTCGGTGTTCGAAGCCCTCGCGTACGCGCTGTTCAACCTCGCCGCCGGACTGCTCACCGACGCGATCGGCCTGCGCGGCGTAATGCTTTGGATCCCAGGCATTCTCATGCTCGTCAACGCCGCCTTCTGCACCCTCCTCTATCGCACGTACCCCCGCGACGTCGAACGACAACGCGCCCTCCTGGTCGAGCGAGCGGCCGGATGAACCCCGCCCGGCACCCGATCGAACAGGCACACCTGCCCGGCGGAACCTTCGCGATGGGTGATCCACACCACGACGGATTTCACGCCGATGGAGAGACACCGGTGCACTCCGTGACACTCTCGCCGTTCACGATCGACACGACCACCGTCACCAATGCCGCCTTCGCGACGTTCGTCGAGCAGACCGGGTACGAAACCGACGCGGAAAAATTCGGGCACTCTGCCGTGTTCCACCTCGTGCTGGCAGCCGACGAGGCAGATCTCCTCGGCCCCACCACGCATACGCCGTGGTGGATAGGGGTGCAGGGAGCGAGCTGGCGGCACCCGCAGGGACGGCATTCGAGCATCGCCGACCGCGGCGATCATCCGGTCGTCCAAGTCTCCTGGCACGACGCAATCGCCTACTGCGACTGGGCAGGTCGGCGCCTCCCCACCGAAGCGGAGTGGGAATTCGCCGCGCGCGGTGGCCTGCCCGGAGCCCGCTATCCGTGGGGTGACGAGGCGCCGGATTCCGGCGGCCGGTGGCGGGCGAACATCTGGCAGGGCACCTTCCCAATCACCTTCCAGGAGAACGACTTCCGCACCACCGCACCGGTGCGCACCTACCAGCCCAACGGGTACGGACTCTGGCAGACAGCCGGAAACGTCTGGGAGTGGTGCGCAGACCACTTCTCCCCCAACACCTACAGTAACGACGCCCGAGCAGGCCACGTACGCGATCCGCAAGGCCCCGCCACCGGACATGCACGGGTACTACGCGGCGGCTCATACCTCTGCCACGACAGCTATTGCACCCGATACCGCACCGCCGCCCGTTCCTCGAACACCCCGGATTCCACCATGGGCAACGCCGGCTTCCGCACCGCCGCAACAACATCGGCGGCGGCCGCTGCGGGTTAGCTGTGTGTGCGGTAGCTCCCGATGAGGGCGAGCGCACCATCGAGGGCCCGGCGCAGTGCTTCGGGATCCCGGCGAGCCTGGGCGAGCACCAGGCCGCCTTGGAGACTGGCCAACATAGAGGCAGCCAACCATGCGACGTCAGTTTCCGGCCGCAGCTCACCGGATTCGGCCATGGCCGCAAGACCCGCGCCGATAGCCGACTCCCACCGATCGAAACCGGACGCCAGCACCGCACGGACATCGTCGTCGCGCTCGCCGAGCTGTCCGAGGAGGTTGGCGATCGGACAGCCACCCTTCCCTTCCCGCTCTTGCTGGAGTGCGACAAGGGCATCGGTCCAGCGCAGCAGCCCGGCCCAGGTGTCGAGTCCGGCGAAGAGGTCTTGCTGGGCATCGAGTACCGCGTCGTTGGTGGCCTCGGCGACCGCGCGAAGCAGGTCGCTCTTGTCCTCGAAGTAGTGATACAGCTGGCTGCGCGATGCCGGGGCGCGCGCGCCGACCTCATCCAGACTCGCCCCGAGGGCACCGTTTTCGGCCACGACATCGAGTGCGGCGGCCACGATCCGGTGGCGGGTGCGGCGGCCTCTTTCGGTAGTCGGTAGGGCTCTCATCAGAACAGTATCCCCGGACTGGACTTGACGGTCCAGTCCCGGCATGGTTCGCTACCCACTGGACTACATAGTCCAGTTTCTTCGATCCGTCCTGGAGGTCCGATGTCCCTCAGCATTCGCGAGCAGTCCGACCAACTGAAAGCAACTGCGGCCGAACACCTTCCCGCCGATGTGCTCGCCGTGTTCGACCACAGCGTCCAAGGGTTCCTGGACCAGGGCATCCCCTCCGGCGCGATCCGAGCCGGACAGCGCCTGGAGTCCTTCACGCTCGACGACGCCACCGGCACGCCGGTCAGCCTCGACCAACTCGCTTCGGCCGGGACGGTCGTGCTGGTCTTCTATCGCGGCGGCTGGTGCCCCTACTGCAACCTCGCACTGCGCACCTACCAGCAGGAGTTGTTACCCCAATTGGGCGCATTCGGCGCCCAATTGGTGGCCGTCAGCCCGCAGTCCCCGGACGAGTCCCTCTCGACCACCGAAAAGGCCGGACTCGAATTCACGGTCCTGTCCGACCCCGGCAGTCGCGTCGCCGAGCGGATCGGAATCGCCTTCCAACAGGCCGACGAGGTTCTCGCCGCCCAACGCAAGCTCGGCCTCGACTTGGCCGAGGTCAACGCGGAGGGGTCGACCCGGCTGCCGCGGCCCACCGTCCTCATCGTCGACCAGGACCGCATTGTGCGCTTCGTCGACGTACAACCCGATTACACCGCCCGCACCGAGGTCGCCGACGTCATCGCCGCGCTTACCGATATGCGGTAAGTAATCCACCGGAGCGCGACGCATCAGCCTGGGTCGTATCGCGAGCATTGCCCAGTTAATATTAACCATGCAAGACTCTGATAAGATCACCCTATGGACGATGGGCTAGGCGATTTGTTGCATCGCGTCGTACTCCTGCTCAGCGAGGCCACACGCAAGCGCATGGAAGGCTCGGGCGGTTTGAGCTACAGCCAGATGCGACTGCTCGGCACGCTGGAAGAAAGCGAGCCGATGACACAACACCAACTGGCGCAAGCACTTTCGGTATCCGACCCGGCAATCAGCCGAGCCCTGCGCCCACTGGAAACAGCCGGACTCATCCAGGTCGACCCCGACCCCGAGCACGGACGACGCAGACTGGTCACCACCACCGAAGCCGGCCGCACCGCCTTCCACACCAGCGGCAAACCCCTCTACGACGAACTACGCACAGCCCTACTCGCAGCCAACTTCCCCTACGAGCGCTACATACACGACACCGTCCTGCTCGCCGAACTCCTCACCCCATCCCGCTAACTTCACCCATCATTCCGGCGACGAGCCGGGTCCGAGGTCTACCGCTGAGCAATCACGGTCCCGATGTCACCGTAAAAGTTCGATCAGTGGTGCGAGCTTGTCCATGTTGCGGTCGAGGACGGTTATGTAGTTGATGCCGTAGCTTTCGCGGCGTTCGCGCAGCTGGCTGACCATGTGCTCGGGTGTTCCGACGAGCAGTCCTATGTATTTCTCCAGTTGATCGGTGTCGCCAACCGAGACGTACGGAGCGAGTCGCGTGAGGGCTTTCTCGTGCTCGCCGGGCAAGATCAGTGCCTGAACCAAGATGTTGATCTCAACTTTGTCCGCCCGGTCGCCGAGCAACTCCCGAAGATAGGCCAGGCGATCCGCAGTCGCCGATGGCGTTGCCAGCGTCAAATGTCCACCGTCGGTGGTTCCGGCGCCCGTGACCGCAATGATGTCGGCATACTCGGCGGCGATACGGAGCATGCGCTTGCCCCACCCCGCGATCAGCACGGGCGGGCCGCCCTCCTGAGCCGGGCGCGGCCTGTAGTCAACGTCAGCGAAGAGACGCCGCAGTGTCGCGGCAGTCTCCGCCACCTGGTCGGCGCGCTTGCCACCACTCGGGAACGGGATGCCCGCAGCCTCGAACTCCGCCTTCACGAATCCCGCGCCGAGACCCAACTCGACTCGCCCACCGGTCAATTGGTCGACCGTCGCGACGTCGCGCGCCAACAGCGTCGGGTTATAGAACGGCGTATTGAGCACAAACGTGTTGAGCCGCACCCGTTGTGTCGCTTCCGCGGCAAGCATCATCGCCGGGAACGGTGCGGGCATGCCCAAGTGATCCGGGACGCTGATCACGTCATACCCGAGTCTTTCCGCCTTCTGACATTTTTCGATCCATTTGTTCCGGGATCCCCGGGACGTCATGCTCACACCGAACCGGAAGCCATCGCTCATCTGCTCATTAGACCAACGATGCTAAGGAAGTGGCGAAAGTCCTTCGGCCGCATCTGCAGGACCTTCTCGACGGCGCATTCCGCCCAGGCGTCTCAGTGCTGAGCTCCTCCTAGCGGCGACGAAATTGCCGGACCGGTGCGTCGCGGATGTGACGGGCGGTTGTCGACGACGATCTCGCCATTGAGGATGGTCATGCTGAGTTCGCGCAGGTTGCTGATGTCCCGGGTGGGATCGGCGGTCAGCACGATCAGGTCGGCGCGCTTGCCGGGTGCCAGCGTGCCGAGATCGGGACGCACGCAGTGCCGCGCCGCGCCGGTGCCTGCGACAAGCGCCTGGACCGGCGTCATCCCCGCTGCGACCATCAGCTCGGCCTCTTCCAGCGTGTTCGCCCCGAAAAGGCCACGCCCCCAGAAGGTGTCGCTCCCCAGGGCGATGTGCACGCCGGCCGCGGCGACCTTCGCGAGATTGCCGCGGGCGTCGGGATGGATCGCATCGTGAATCCAGAGCGTCGGCGTGTAGGTGACGTCGCGCTCGAGCATCAGATCGATAAGCGAGTGATCGCTGATCGGTTCCACCGTGACACCATGCTCGAGCCCGTCCGCGCCCGCCTCGATCGCTTCGCGGGCCGCAACCTGCTGGGTCGTGTGCACGGTCACCAGGAGACCTCGCTCGTGCCCGGTTTCGATGCCCGCCCGAAGCAAGTCGAGCGGAAGCCGCACAAGCTCGACCTCGTTCGGAAAAGCGGCATTGTGCCAGACGTACTTTGGTGAGCCGGCGCACGCGCACGCGCCTTCGGAGAGAAGTTTGATCGCGTCCACCTTCTGGTCGGCCAGATGGTGCACCAGATCACGCATCTGCGCCACGCTGTCGACCTCACCCGCGAATCGTGTTCGGGCCCAAGGATTGCCGCCGAAGACAGTAGCTGCGGGATGCCCGTCGCGTCCGGTGATGCCGCAGCCGGTCGTCAGGAGCCGCGGGCCGCGTAGTGTTCTCGATGCGATCCTCGCTCGCGTCCGCACTATCTCCCCGGTCGGATCGCCCACCGACTTGATGGTGGTGATCCCGTGCTGAAGGAACAACTCGAGCCGTCCGGGTAACTCGTCCTCCTCGAACGTGCGCATCGACTCCGGATCGGACACCGCAACGACGTCGTAGAGGTGCAGATGCGTGTCGATCAGGCCCGGCATCACCCACCCGCTGTCGGCGTCGACCACCTTTCTCCCCCTCAGAGGTTCCGCTGAGACCGCAGCGATCTGCCCACCATTGATGGCGACATCGCGCAGCCCGGCGTGCACCTTGTGTCCGTCGAAGACGTGCGCGCGGCGGATGACGAGGTCGTAAATCTCGGGATCGCGAGCTTCGATCCTCGTGATCGTCTCGGGTTCATAGACCATCGCTTCAACTCCTGATCGGGCAGTACCTGATGCGGACCAGGGGCCGGGCATCCGGACCGCCGCTGGCACCATTCCGTAATCAGGTTACTTAATACAACCTGGAATGCAAATGTTCCCCGACTCGTATCATGGAAGACGTGACCGAGACCCAGCTCCCGCTGACCTCCTGCTCCTACACCGAGGAGGTCTTCGGCTTGCTCGGCAAACGCTGGACCGGCCTACTCATAGACCTACTCCTGCAACGCCCCGCCCGCTTCAACGAACTACACGCCGCCCTCCCCACCCTCTCCAAGCGCGTAATGAGCGAGCGCCTCACCGAACTCCAAAACGCCGCCCTGGTCGAACGCGAAGTAGCCCCCGGCCCCCCGATCACCGCCACCTACCGCCTCACCGAACGCGGCCAACAACTCGCCCCAGCAATGGACGCCCTACGAATATGGGCCGGCGCCCCCGTCGACAACACCGGCCGCCCGATCCCCCCGAAACCAAGTCCACCCCAAACGACCACCCCGCACTGACCTCGCCCGAGCACTGGATCGTTGCGTCACCGCGGCGGTGTCTGCTGCTGCCGGTTCGACAGTTCGTCGACGAAGATCTTGGCGCATCGCGTCACTTGCGCCGGAGTCAGTGCGCCGAGGTCTTTTCCGCAATCGGCGTTGCCCGCGGTGGGTGGCGGGGTGGACAGGGTTTGGCCGGCGGGGTCGAGTTCGGTGAGCTGGACCGGGATCTTGTGGCTGGCGCTGATATCTATCCGATAAGCGACACGGCCGTTGAATTCGACGAAACCGCGCCAGGTGTCGCCATCGATCGGGGTGAACTCGACCAGCTTGCCGCCGTTGGACATGACCGTGCCCGCGTTGACCGCCAGCCAGGAGCGCGCGTCAGCGTCGAGGTTGTCGATGTTGATCCGGCGCGCGTCGGTGTCGTCGAGCACATACACCGACTGCGGATTCAGATTCCGCCGGTGCACCTCGTCGGCGGGGGTGACCGAATACGCGACGAACAGCTCGGATGTACTGCCGCGCAGGATCATCGGCGTGACCCACTGCAGCCGCCCGGTCCTCTTGTCCCGCAACAGGTATTCGGAGACATTACCGCTCTGTGCCTGCGAATTCGCCGGGTCGAAGCCGAAGTGGTTGCGGTTCATGTTTTCTCGGCCGGCCGCCCACTTGGTCTCGGTACGCTGTTGTGCCATCAGCGATTTCGGGTAGACCGGGCCGGGCAGTGCGCCCGGACCGACGTCGGTTCGATAGTCCAGGTTCACGTGGCCGTGGTCGCCGTGCACGATGATGACGCCGGCCGGCGCATCGACCGTGCGATGGGTCCACGGGATCGGCATCGTGACCGGAACCACCACGACCGGCTGTTTGCCGTCGCAGTACCCCCACACGTCACCCATTTCGTAGCCGATCAGCGGAAACCGCTCACTGATCAGGTTGGTCAGGCTGTTCATCCGGGCACCGCCGAATGCCCTGTCGATGCCGTAGTCGCCGGTGAACGTGCACGCGGTGACCGCACCCTCGCCGGTCCACTCGGCCACCCCGCCCAGCGGAACATTGATGCCGCTACCGTCCAGGACGCCACTCCAGGATCCGGGGACGGCGCCGCGGCCGTTCAGGTAGGTGATGGTTTCCGGACGCAGGCTGACCGCCTGCACGTCGCCGATCGCGCGCCCCAGCGCGATCGTGGCGCCGTCGAGCGACCCGACGCGCGGTTCCCAGCCCGCGGGCGACAGGTCCCCCTGCTGGATACAGCCGTAGACGTCGTGGCCGCCCAGGACCGCGCACCCGCCGGAGTTCTTCGTGCCGCCGTTGGCGAGCAGATGCAGCGACGACGGGACCTGACCAGGATCACGTGCATAGAACGTGCTGGCACCGGCGTAGAAGCGCCCCGCGTTCTTGTCGAGGTTGACCATGAAATATATTGGTACACAAATCGATACGACGCTCAGAGCTGCGCCGATCACGGCCACTGCCCGATAAGCGGTATGCACCCGCGGCCGGTCTCGATACACGCGGACGAAGTAGACGGTCAGTCCGGCCAGATAGTAGACAATCACCCACCACAGCCCACTGCCGTGCTCGATCACATTGAACAACCACGCGCGCAGGCTGTTCTGCATGCCGAACCCAGGCGCGACGACGGCGCAGAGCAACCAGAAGACGCCGATCGCGATCAGCGGCACCGACCAGACGAGAAGAAACCGAACCGTCCGCGGCATATCGCTTCACCAGTTCTCGCTCGACCGCCCCCGTTGGCCACGGTTGCGGCTGTGAAATCTCGCTCAATCGAACTGTAGGACAGCGCATCCGGAAACACACGACCCCGAATGCTTGGTCTTCGAACCGGCCGCGATCCACCACGCAGTTCTGCGTGGTGACTCTCGACTGCCTGGTCCAGATCGCCACAACCGATCACGATCAACTGGCGGCCGCACCCATCTCCCGGCACCTCGCACCCGCCCCGATCACGAAGTCCCTGCGCGAATTCGCGCGGAAGGTGGTCAGCCGGTTTCGACCACCTCGCGCAGCGCGCGGAATTCGACGGCGAGGGCGTCGAGTGTGTAGTGGGCGTTGAGCCCGCTCGGGTTGGGCAGCACCCACACCGCGGTATCACCGATCCGCTCGGTTTGGGGGCCGATCGTGATACGCGGACGACCGAAAGCCGTGCGGTAGGCGCCGATACCGAGTACGGCCAGTACTCGGGGTTGATACTGCTCGACCCGATCGACCAGGGCGCGTCCGCCGACGCGCAGTTCGTCGGCGGTCAATTGCTCGGCTTTGGCGGTCGTGCGTGCGGCCACATTCGTGATCCCCAAGCTCAGCGCGAGCAGTTCGCGCTGTTCGTCGGGCTGCAGTAGACGCGGCGTGAAACCGGACCGATGCAAGGCCGGCCAGAACCGATTTCCCGGACGAGCAAAGTGATATCCGGTGGCCCCGGACCACAGGCCCGGATTGATCCCACAGAACAGCACACGCAAGCCGGGCCCGATCAGATCGGGAATAGTCTTGTCCTGCGCCGCGGCCAGATCCGCGGGCGACGGCCGAACTGACGAACCAGAACCCATTCCCTCAGTCTGCCGGATGCCCAGCCGCGGGTCATAGCGCCGCGGCGGCGGCCATCATCAGCGCCCGGGACCGCTCCGGTGTTTCCGCCTGGATCGCGAGCCGGTCCATTACACCGCGATAGAGCAGGACGTCGTCCCATCGATCCAAGTACAGCGCGGTGGTCAGCTGCTCCAAGTAGATGACGTCGGGCAGATCGCGCTCGGAGAAACGCAGCATGGTGAACGAACTACCCGCCGCCGCACTGGCACCGGACCGGTACGACAGCACCTGAATCGTCACACTGGGTTTGGCCGACATCTCCACCAAATGCTCGATCTGCGCACGCTGCACACTGACACCCCCGACAGGTCGATGCAGCACAGCCTCGTCCAGTACCGCCCACAGCATCGGGCCACCGGACACATCCAGGACCTCCTGACGCCTGGTACGCAACTCCACCCGCCGAGCCGCGTCGTTGCTCTTCTGCCCCATCTCGACAACCGTGGCCGCATAGTCCTCGGTCTGCAGCAGCCCCGGAATCAGTTGGCCCTCATAGGTTCTGATCGTGCGAGCCGCACCTTCCAACCCGAGATAGGTCTCGAACCATTGCGGCAACAGATCGTTGTATCGATGCCACCAACCCGCCTCATTGGCCTTGAGCGCCAGATCTACGAACATCTCCCGTTGCGCCGCGTCGGTAACCCCATACAGGGCAAGCAGATCCACGATGTCACGTTCTTTGAACCCCGTCCGCCCCAGCTCGAGCCGGCTGATCTTGGCATACGAACCACGAATATGATCCCCCGCCGTTTGCGGCGTGATCCCACAAGCTTCACGCAACCTGCGCAACTGGCCACCGACCGCGATCCGCAACGCAGTCGGACCGCGCTCCGCAACACTCGGATCGACGACGATCCGTTTAGGTTCCGCGACCATGCTCGTCCTACTCCGATGCTGAAAGGCCACCCGCGGCAGCACCGCCCACGCCCCAAGCTCTCGCAAGCACACCGCGTCCGAGCTGATGATATCGCCCGAACCCACCAGGTCGATCAAACCGGGCCGAACCTACCTCCACCCGACCGATATTGAACAACCGACCAACAGAGCAACCTCATCTGAGCCAACCGCACCAATCCGACCCACCTGAACAGGCCGAAGACGGACATTGCTTGCAGCACAAAGGATGTCGGCTTCCACTGCGCCCGGAGGGCGACACACGCGCTAAACACACTGTTCCGAACGCTAGGCCGGTAGATGATCAGCTGGCAATGACCTTGTTCGACTTGGTGCGGTTACATCTCCAGCACAAGGTCTGAAGGTTGTCGGGCGCGGTCAGCCCGCCCTTGGATACCGGTATGACGTGGTCCACTTCGAGCAGCAGGTGCGGCTCAGCTGCGAGCGAGACAGAGCAGTACCTACAGGTGTAGCGGTCACGTTCCTTGATCATCGTCCGCAGCTTCGAGGTCATCAGCGCCCGCTGACCCGCTACGCTCCTACGGAACTTGATCTTCTCCGACATCGACTCGATCATCGCGTCGATCGTCTCTCGGTTGAGCGTGACAGTCGTGCGTTGCGAGCTATTCCCACCAGCACTGACATACTCGAACACGTACACGGGGTAAGGCACCGTGATCGGCGACAATTCGACCCCGATGTGCTTCATGAACTCGCCTGCGTAGTGCTTCATGATGAACTTGGGTGGGCTGATCGACTGGGTGATGCTGGCCTGGCGCTGCCCGAGGTTGGTAACGGCATCTTCGAGGCGAGTGATGCCATCGCCCAGGTTCTCTACGTCAGCCAGGTCGGTCTCGGTGGGCTTGATGTTGAAGTACTTCATGACGTACTTGATCGGGTCGGCGCTCGCGGCGCGCGCGACCTGCAATGAGCAGTTGTGCACGAACGGCGTCTGATAGGTGACGATGTTGCGGTCGCGCCTGTACCTGTGCCGGCTGGTGTTCTGAAAAGTTGCCAGGTGCGCCTGCGCTCCACTGGACGACCCACCGAGCGCGAACGTGCCTCGACTGCGTATCTCACCAACGTACTGCGCGAGTTCGTTGTGCTCGGCGACGAAAGAGGCGATCGCGTCCTTGTGAGCCAAAAACTCGTCACCCGCGAAGTACCGCGTCATGCGTATATGCCGGATCAACAACACCAGACCCCACGCCCCGAGCAGAACGGTGACAATCGCTGCGATCGGTAGCCAATTCGCTGCTGCCCACTCGATGACCAACAGGATCGCCACTACCGCTATCAGGCCCACGACTACTGGCAACTAGATCGCCCTCCCCGGGAAGTGCTCAGCGTGCGCGTCCTGACGGTCGTGGGAGCGCCCGACAGAGTTTTACGCGCCTGAAGCCAACGCTAGATCGATTCAGCTTGCGGGTGTATCGGCCGAACGTTGTACAGATCAACCGCCGTTCGCTCACAGCCCTGCGGTCTTGTCGATGCTCCCCGCCGCCGTAGGGTCTGAACGACTATTCGAGTTGCGACGCAAGACTTGTCGATGGGTGTTCTCATGCTGCTCGAGGCCCCAAACCATCGTCGGCTAGATATGCGGCGTGCTGGGCTCGCTACAATCTCGCGAACCGCTGCAGCGCGGTCCCTCGACCGCAGCCGCAACGGCGACACGATCGGAAGGCGAAATAGTATGAATGGGATCACCAAGCTGACCGACCTGGACGAGACACACATTTCCCGTGGAACAGTATTTCGACTGCCTGCAAAATGGCCTTACGAGGACATAGTCGAATTCATGATCTACGAAACCCTCGACGAATCTCGACCGTTCGGCCTGATCGTGACAACGGGCTACAAGGCAGGCTTGATACTCGTTGAGTTGCCGCCAGAGAGTGTTACTGGAGAAGCTAATGGATTGAGCACGACCTGGGTTATCGACAATTGGAGTACTTGGATTTACCCGGACAGTCCAGTTGATCAGGTCCGCGTTTTCCGTAGCACCGTTCCAAGCGCACTGGACGAGGAGAGCAATTTACCTCCAAGCTGATGGCTGACTCGCCCTGGCCGCGCACGCCGTGTGCATCGACGATGGACAAGTGCTGCTCGCCTGCGTGCCAGCCGGTGATAACCGGAACACGAGTGGTCATCGGAGTCAGTGTGCTCGCGCTAGCCCCGTGCAGCGCCTTCTGGCCACACAATGTCCACCGGAACACCTCTCGTGTTCGCCAGCTCTACGACTGTGCCCGTCCCACCCTTTTCGCTGGCTCCGCCATCCCACACAGCCACCAACCGGTCGCACGAGGAGAGCATCGCTTCGTTCGCCGCCTCGTACGCCTCACGACCTGCGTCCTCGAAATCCATAAAGCGAACCGTCTCCGCGGCACTGGTCAGCCGATCGAACAGCTCCGCATGATCCGCCTTCACCTTCCGCTCGCGGTAGTTTCGCGAGGGCAGCACAACCTCGAGCGTGCCTCCGGCATCAAGGACAGCCTGTGCGAACACCGAGTCAGCACCACGCGCAATGCAGCTGACACCAACCAGCCCAGCGGAATCCGCACGCTCGGTGAGCAGCTTGCCGATCGCGTCATACACCAGCGGTGCAGTGCCCTCAGTGATGTTCATGTGCCCGGTAACCCCGATGCGCACCACTCACCCCTCCTACGCCGTCGCGACTAGCAACGGTGTCATTTGACTGCGTAGCTCGGCAACCGACCGACTTGCGCGAACCGTTCCGGCGCGCACACCCTGATCAGCTTCTTCCGCACCTGTCCGCACCTGTCCGGCGCTGTCTTGCCGACCACTTCAACCGCAGTCTCCCCGATCCGGCACACCTCCCCCACCTCGCCCTCGATGAGCTGGGCCTCCATCATTCCCGATTGGTCCAGCGCAGCTTTACGCCGTCGCCCCGGACAGCGCACTGGATAGCCTGGTCGATCCGCTCGGCCGCCATGCCCGCTACTGCCGCCGGTATCGATTCCAGGAATGGCGACAGGTGTTCCCTGGGACCCCTCCACACAACCTCCCGCCGACCGAACCCTCCACAAAACACGTGGTCAACCGGCGATTTGGTCCACGCCGCGAGATCCTATAATCTTGCTGAGCACCACCGGTCCGGGTGGCGGAATGGCAGACGCGCTAGCTTGAGGTGCTAGTGCCCTTTAACGGGCGTGGGGGTTCAAGTCCCCCTCCGGACACGTACAGTACGTCCACGGGTTGTGTTGGCTGAACTTCGGCCAACACAACCCGTTTTTCGTGGTTGTAGATCATTTTGAGTCCGAGTTTGCGGTAGATCTCGAGCTTGGCTGTACTGTCGGCGCGCTGCAAGGTCTTCATCAGGCCGCCCAGGGATTCGACGAGTTGGCGAATCTCGTTGCGGCTCAACGTAGGGCGTACTTTCATTGCGGCTTGTGCGGAGGCGAGTTGTGCGACAGCGACTTCCCGTTCGGATTGGACCTGTCTGGTCCAGGTCGCGATCAGTTGTGGGTCCGTGCCGGCTTCCAGTGCTGCTCTGTAGCTGTTGAGCTTTCGGTCATAGTCGGCAAGGGACCGCTGGATCGCGTCCGTCGAGGAGAACGGTATCCAGGGGTCGGGTTGGGCACACTCCCTCTCCGACCGGTTGGCCGAGGCCGAACGGGGCATGATCGAGGTGACGATGCCGGAGATGATCGAACACCGCGAAGCCATCGAACAGGCCAAAGGCGTGTTGATGTATGTCTATCGGATCAGCGCCGAACAGGCCTTCAAGGTGTTGCAGTGGCGCTCGCAGGAAACCAACACGAAACTCCGTGCCTTGGCCGAACAGATCCTCACCGAACTCGACAAAGCGCAACCCCCGCCCGCCACCATCAATGAGTTCGACTCGATACTGTTGACCGCCCACACCCGCGTGCCGCCGACTGAGCGGTAAAGCGTTCAGGCACGCAGAGTTTCGCTCGGTGGGTGGCCGTAGGCACGCTTGTACGCGAGCGCGAACCGTCCTGAATGCGCGAATCCCATTCATCGGCGACGGAGGTCACGGTTGCGCACCGCCGGGTACGGCGGCGCGCAGCTGCTCGTGCGCCGCGGCCAGCCGCAGCCGGCGCAGCATCGCCAGCGGCGTGGCGTCGAGGTGTTTGCGGAACGCCAATTGCAGCGCGCGCACCGTCACCGCGCGGCCGTTCTCGATCCGCACACCGTGCAGAAGTGACCATCGGCTACCTCGCACAGACCGCACTCTGCCTGACGACCGACCGGAGTCATGCCTCGGCTGGCGGAATCGTCTGCCTGCTCGATGTTTTAGCGCCGGGGTGATGTTGGGTTGTGTGTGGTTCCGAGGTGGACGTCGTCGGGTGGTGGGAGGGTAGTGCCGTCGCGGAGCAGCACGGGTCCGACGGGGGTGCTCGGGCCGCCGGGTGGTGGCGGTGGGTTAGGCGTTGGTGACGGCGTGGGCAGGGTTGGTTGGGTGATGGTGGTGCCGTAGCGCGGTGGTTCCGGTGTGCGGTGTGCTGGGAGTACGAGGTCGGCCAGGCCGACGTCGTTGTCGACTCGGGGTACTCCCAGTGGCGGTAGGCCGAGCAGGTCGAGCGCGGTTTTGGTCAGGCTGACATGTGAGCACCAACGGCTATCGATGCCCGGGGTGACGTGGCCACCGAACATCAGCAGCGGAACCCGTGGTCCGTAGGCGAGTTGTACCCCGTCGGCAGTGTGCTCCAAGTCGGGGGTGGCGACGTGGTCGTCGTAGCCGCCCCAATCGTCCCAGGTGAGCAGGAATACCGTGTCGTCCCACAGCCCTGCGGCGACAACGGCGTCGACAGCCTGCCAAATGCCGTTGTGGCCGAGAGTGACATCGGCGGGTGGGTGTTCGTCGGCGGGAGTGTCGTGCCACATCATGGACAGTCGCGGCAGCGTGCCCGCGGCGGCGTCGGCGGCGAATCGGTTGTCGCGCACGATGTTCGGCGAACCGTTGAGCTGACGGTAGAACTCGACGGGGTAGCCGGAACTGCCGGTGTAGGCCTTCCAGGTCAGGCCGTGGTCGGCGGCGTGGCCCGGCAGCGACGGCATATCCCATACCGGCTGGGTGCCCGCCTGGGGTGGGTTGCGCAGGGTGGGGGATTGCCCGCCCACGATGAGCAGGTGGTTGGGGGTGGAGTTCGTGCCGAATCCCGAGCAGTGGTTTTCCAGGAACGCCCCGGTCGCGGCGAGATAGGCGTAGAAGGGCAGCACCGCGGTGGTGTCGAATTGGAGATGCTGCGCCGGGGTGGTGGTGCCTGCGCGTTGCGCCGCCAACCACTTCCCGTAGGCGTGGCGGTCGTGCGGGTGGTCCGCGGCGGGCGGGTTCGGCGAGCGCGGCCAATCATTCGCGACGTTCGCTCCGAAGGGTCGCATCGAACGGAAGTAGTTGTCGGTGGTGTGGTTTTCCTGAACCATGATCACCACGTGTGCTGCCGAACTGGCGGGCGACATACACCAAGCTTAGCCACGAATAGCCGCTGCGGACCGTGCATCTTTGCCGGACTGCCGCGACGATCGAGCAAGCAGCGCTGCCACGGACGCTAGGTCGGCACAAACGCGATCACTCGGCTGCTGGCCCGCCGGCGTAGGCGTTACCGTGGGGCGTGATCGCGTTTCGGGAACGCCCTGGCGTGCACGGGTCCGATCGAAGCAACCCGCGCCGTGCGGAGTTGAATCTTTGTGTTGTGGCGGTGATCCTCACTGCCTGCGCGGGCTCGACGATGGCGGTCGGCGCCGGGGTCGGCGCCGACCGCACCACAGTGCGTTCGCTCGCGGTGTTCGCCGCGCTCGTGCTGTTCGCGCACTTGGCGGTGCGGCGCTGGGCGCCCATGGCCGACCCGGTGATCCTGCCGTGTGCGGTGTTGCTGAACGGGCTGGGGCTCGTGCTGATCGATCGGCTCGACCACGCCGCCTCCGGTGCCGAGGCGGGTTCGGACGCCGGACATCAACTGATCTGGACCGGTATCGGACTGGTCTTGTTCGGGCTGTTCCTGGCTTTCGTCCGCGACCATGCCCGGCTCGCGCGTTATGGGTACACCTGCGGTTTGACAGGTGTTGTGGCGCTACTGATACCGGCCGTGCTGCCAGCACGGTTCAGCGAGGTCAACGGCGGCAAGAGCTGGATCCTGTTGCACGGCTTCTCGATTCAGCCCGGCGAGTTCGCCAAGGTACTACTGCTGATCTTCATCGCGGCGTTCCTGGTGGCCAATCGGGAGCTGTTCACCACTGCGGGTAAACGTTTTCTCGCGATGACTTTTCCGCGGCTGCGTGATCTCGCGCCGCTACTGCTGGTCACCTTCGTCTCGGTCCTGGTGCTGGTGTATGAGAAGAATCTGGGATTCTCTCTGCTCATCTTCGGCACCGTGCTCGCGATGATCTACATCGGCACCGCACGACTGTCCTGGCTGATCATCGGCATCATCATGTTCGCGGTAGGAGCCGTGATCGCCTACTACCTGTTCGATCATGTGCGCGTGCGAGTTCAGGTGTGGCAGGACCCCTTTGCCACCTACTACACCACCGGCTACCAGATATCGCAGTCCCTGTTCGGGATGGCGACCGGTAGACTGTTCGGCACCGGGATCGGCGCGGGTCAGCCGCAGAGCGTGCCCTTCGCCAAGACCGACTTCATCATCGCCACCATCGGCGAAGAACTCGGCCTGGTCGGTCTGACCGCCATTATCGCGGTATTCCTGGTACTCACCATCCGCGGCTTCATCGCCGCACTCACCACCCGCGACGCCTTCGGTAAACTCCTCGGCGGCGGCCTGTCCTTCTCGCTGGGTTGGCAACTGTTCGTCGTGGTCGGCGGCGTCACCAAACTGATCCCCCTGACCGGTCTGACCACCCCGTTCATGTCCTACGGCGGATCATCGCTGCTCGCCAACTACATCATCATCGCCCTACTGATCCGGATCTCACACGACTCCCGAACAGCCCCGACCCCTCCCCCACGCGCACCCCAGGCGATCGACGAGGCGAAAACTGTCCACGTCCGCGTCGACCGGTCCGCCCGCGGCCCCAACGGCTCGTAGTGACCTGACATCCCCGCCGATCAGCAAGCCGCGCCGCACGATCACCCTTCCGCGAGTCAGCGAAGGTCGACCGTGCGGCGGTACGCGGCGCCGCGGGGTCAGACGGTCGGGCATGCCATCCCGGAGTCGTCGGGATCCAAGCGCGGACTGTAGCCCGGTTCACCACGGAACAACGGCGCACGCCCGGCAGCGCGAGCCTGGTCGCAGGTGTCGAACGCCCCTGACGCTGAACCGGTTTGATTGATACCGGCCGACCCGACCGCGGCAGAGCCCGAGTCCACCGCCGAGGAGCCGGTCCCTGAGGACCCCGTGACGGGATCGGCCGACGCGGCCGGTGCCGCGAGAAGCGTGAGTCCTGCGGCGGCTGCGAAAACTGTGAGCCGGCGAACGTTCATCTGATCCTCGATCTGTTGTGAGACAACGGCATCCGGAACCAGCGACGTCGCAACCTCACCGACATCCGCAGCCCCGGTGCGGGCGGGCGAGGGAGGATAACTCGATTTCCGATCGTTTTCCCTGCTGCGACTTTCCGAAGAAGTTCCACTCGCAGGAAAGCCGCCGGGCCGTAGCACCATCCGATGACCAGCCGCTTCCCGCACTGAGCCAACCGGCCAGCGTGGTGCGCCGGAAGATCAACTGGCCGTGTTCCATTCGAGGCCTGGCCGAATCACTATATTGCCACCTGGCATGCGTTGGACAATCGCTCAGATCGGTTGGGCGACATGGTTTCCCAACGGGCGCTCATGCCGATTGCGGGATAGCACTCCACTCCGGCGCACCCCGGAGCCGTAGGTCATGCTGGAGAGTGGCCATAGCCGAAGGACGTCAGGCGGTGGCGTCAAACGCAACGCACTCTTTTTTGCCGCTGGGCGCGCGTTGGTCGGCCGTCCAAATCCGTTGATCGACACGGCTTCTCAACGCGCGGAAATGCCGAATTGCGTGCATTTGCGTGGGGTCGGAGCAGTCTCTGAAGGACATGCCGACGGGGTCGGTTCGGGTCAGGGATTGGTGTCGGAGAGGATCGCCCATGGACCGAGAGTGAACCCACCGTGGCCCCTGCGGACTTCCACGGCGCCCGCGCCACCGAAGTGTGCGGGGACGAGCAACTCCTGTTCATCGGCCGCCCGCTGGAGAATCCGGCGGCGACTGATCGCTGCTTGCTCAGGGGCCAGGCAGGCGTTGCTGTTGCAGCAGGGGTCGAGGATTTGCACCGGGCTGTGCAGTAGATCCCCGACGAAGACCGCCCTGTCGCTGCCGGAAGCCAGACGCAGCACCGACGAACCGGGGGTGTGGCCGGGTGTGGCCTCCAACGTCAGGTGTTCATCGATGCGGTGGCGTCCGTCCCACAGCACGGCCTGTCCGGCCTGGTGGATCGGCGCGATACTGTCTTGGTAGATCAGGCGGTCGACCTCCTGACGGCCGTTGCCGTAGGAGTTGTCCGGACCGTAATAGTGGTCGTCGGCGGCCGGGATGAGGTATCGGGCATTGGCGAATGTCGGTACCCACTCACCGTCCGCGTCGACGGTGTTCCAGCCGACGTGATCGGCGTGCAGGTGAGTGTTGACGACAACGTTGACATCCTGCGGGTGGACACCGGCCCGCATCAGGAGGCCGAGCAGATCACCGTGGCAGTGGTGGAACGGCGGCATGCCCGGCCGCTCGCGCCCGTTGCCCGCTCCGGTGTCCACCAGGATGGTCTGCCCGCCACTGCGCAGTACCCACGTCTGCAGCGCAAGCACCGCGCGGTCGCTGTCGGGGTCCCAGTGGTCCGGTGCCAGCCAGTCCTCGTTGTCCTTCCACACTTCGGCGCCAATGCCCGGAAACATGCCGCGGGTAGGCGCGAACGGCCGGTGCCACTCTACGATCCGGATGACCTCGACATCTCCCAGCACCATGCTCTGCACGCTCTCGTTCTCGTCCGTCACCTTATCGACCTTAGAAAACCGAAACGGTCCTCTCAATACGCTTCCAGCTCAATGAGATACGAATCCGTCTCATTCTCTGTACGGAGAGATATCCTGGCTGAATGGATGTGGTGAGCGACGCGATCTCGGTCGCCCGCCTCGGGCACCCCTGTTCGCGCCGGATGCGGCTACACGGGAGCTGGAGTGTGCGGCTGGACCCGTATGACGGCGCAGGCTTCTACATCGTGCTGAAGGGCAGCTGCTGGCTGCTGATCGACGGCAACACCCCGGTATCGCTTCGTGTGGGCGATGCGGTGCTGTTGCCGCACGGCGCAGGCCATGTGATCGCCGATTCACCGATCGATGCGGCCCTCGCGAAACAGGCGATAACGTTCGAGCAATGGCTCGAGCAAACACAATCCGGGGCCCGTCCTGATCGTGTCGAGACGGAGATGCTCTGCGGCACATACTGGCTCGACTGCAACCGCATGCACCCGCTCATGGCGGAGTTACCCGCGCTCGTCCACTTTCCCCACCGAGTCGGCATCCACCTCGAACTCCGTGCCGCCATCGACCTGCTCGCCGGTGAACTGGACGAGCGGCGGCCCGGTTCCTGCATCGCGCTGCCGAGCCTGCTCGATCTCCTGCTCATCTATATGATCCGCTCGTGGATGACCGAGACCACGAGCGGAGCTTGGCCCAGCGCACTCGGCGACCCGGTAACAGCTGCCGCCCTGCGGGCAATGCACTCGAACCCCGCCGCACCGTGGAGCAATGACCGCCTCGCCGCGGAGGCGGGCGTCTCCCGACCCACCCTGGCACGCCGATTCACCACCCTGGTCGGTCGCCCTCCAATGGCATACCTCACATGGTGGCGCCTGATCCTTGCCGCCACCCTGCTGCGCGACACCCCGGACACACTCGCCACCATCGCCGACCGGGTCGGCTACAGCACCCCGTACGCACTCTCCCACGCCTTCCGCCGAGAGTTCGGCACCACCCCGGGCCGCTATCGAGCACAGGTTGAGGGCCGCCGATCGCCACCGGACGCAGACCAGCCTGACGGCGACATCATCCCATTTCGAGACTATGAGCTCTTGCGGCAGGTGATATCGCCCGGTGCGGTCAGCTGCTCGAAGTAGGCGAGGACAAGCTTGTCCACGCAGTCGATTCCGCGCAGGAATCCGCTGTGCCCGGGACCATCGTTTGTGATGAGCGAGGCGTTCAGGGCGCGAGCCAGATTCACTCCGCCCTGGTAGGGCGCTACCGGATCGCCAGTGGTGGCGACAACGAGAACCTTTGGCAGAGCTTCGATCCCGGATACCTGATGCGGCTGGCTGGTCGGTTGCTCCGGCCAGAACGCGCAAACATCCAGTGGCGCTTGACCTTGGAAGCGGCCGGTATCGGCGAACGGCGCCGCGTCGATGCCGAGCTTGATCTCTTCGGCGGCCTTTGCTCGATCCGTCGTACGCGGTTCGTCGAGGCACAGAGTTGCCTGCCCTGCCGAGCGGTCGACCACGCCGCGGAACTGGTCCGAGAGTTCGAGCAGGGTATCGCCGTTGCCGCCGGCAAGCTCGCGCAGCCCCGTGGTGACTTGCGGCCACAGCTGAGGGATATAGAGCGAGTAGAC
This sequence comes from Nocardia sp. NPDC060255, assembly GCF_042727395.1. Classification (NCBI taxonomy): domain Bacteria; kingdom Bacillati; phylum Actinomycetota; class Actinomycetes; order Mycobacteriales; family Nocardiaceae; genus Nocardia; species Nocardia sp. NPDC060255. Next base: position 125,073 of record NZ_JBHXAU010000027.1, read on the forward strand.
CACTGCGGATAGTCCGTTGAGATAGTTCAGTCCCCGCGAGTCACGGGTCGCCGCGGGCCGATCCAGGAGCGGGTTGATCAGCCTACGTAGCCGGTCGGTCGCCGCAGCGCTGTCGGTTCCCAACGGACAGGCGCTCTCCTGGACACAGCTGTCGGCATATGTCTGGAACGCCGATTGCAGCGAGGCATTGGTTTTAACTGGGTCGGACATCCGGGCCGCCGGATCGAGTGAGGCGTCGAGCACCAGGGCGCGCACCTTGTCGGGGAAGCGTTCGGCATAGCTCGAGCCCACTCGCGAACCGTAGGAGACGCCCAGCGCATTGAGCTGGTTCGCACCGAGTGCGGCCCTGATGATATCGAGATCCCGGACTGCCTCGCGGGTGCCGAGATGTCCGAGCAGTTCGGTACCCGTCTTCGCGACGCATTCGGCGACATAGTCGCGATTGTCCTGCTCGGACCGCTCGATTCCGGTCGGCGACATATCCGTCATCGCCCGCAGCTGAATCGCCTCGAGCCGTTCCTGCGAGACGCAGCGCACCAGCGGGGTGGATGCGCCGAGCCCGCGCGGGTCGAAACTGACGACATCGAATTTCGCACCGAGCCCCGATTTCCCGAAGACCGCGGGCACGCGGAGCCCAGGCTGGCCCGGACCGCCTGGGATTACGACCACCGCCCCGATCCGCTTCCCACGCGCGGCCATCCGTGAAACGGCGATCTGCGCGGTATTGCCCTCGGGCTTGTCGTAGTCGATCGGCACCTGCACCCGCCCGCACTGCACCTCGTTACCGGTATCTTCGATGCCCGCGAACCCGGCGCACGACCCCCACTCGACCCGCTGGCTGTAGTACTTGTCGAGGTCCGGTTCCGTCCGTGTGCCCCCCGGTGTGGCGATGCACGCGGCAACCAGTGCGCCGCAACCGAGCACCACCAGCAGCCGCATATGGCGCGCGCCAATGAATCTCATCGAAGTCCCCCTCCTATATGTTCGATTATCGCGCGCACCCTAACGATTCGCCGCTAACCCCCGGAAGAATGAGTTTTGTCACGAGGCTCCGGCACTGGAGTTTCCGAGCAATGCGTATGGGGTGCAGTTGGATTGGGCGCCGAGCGCACGTTGCTCGAGATCTTGCGCCGACCGGAACGGCGAAACTGCTCTCCGGCTACCGGCGAGGACATCACCGGCTTGCCGACGGTTGGCGGCCGGCCTCGGACTGGCTGACCCCCAACGCTTCTCCAACGTCCGGATCTGCCGAGTTCAGTGCATCAATGTACGGGGCCATACGGGGGCGGTATCGGGCTAGCATGGCGCGCGTGTGGTTCAAGAAGTACGTGATCGTGTTCGGGGTGCTTTTGGTGTTGTCCTGCGGGTTGTGGGTGTTCGGTAAGTGGGTGGAGAATCCCGCCTTGTTCGACTTCTCGGACTGTTCGGGGGCCTACTGCCCGCCGGAGGTGTACCAGTCCATTGCCGCGCAACCGACCGTGACGACGGGGCCGGATGGGCGGGGTTACGATGCGGCTTCATCGGTTTCGTGTTGTCGATGATCTGCGATTTCCTACATCTCAGCAACGCACGGAAATCTATGCCGCCGAGCGCACGGACCAAAAGTGGCCAGTGCGAGCCTGCGGAAGGGCAACGGGCCGAGGGTGATCCGAGGTCGGCCGAACGCATCATCATGCCGATGAGCGTGAGTAGGTTGCGCTTGGCGCGACAGGCTCGAGTCCGGCGTTGTCGGGCGTGCGCGTGGGAATGTTGATGGTCGGGTGTCTATTCGCCGGTGCGGCGCCGTTGGGCGGATTCGATGAGGTCTTGGCCGACATCGCCGAGGAATTGGGCCATGGCGCGTAGTCGTATTCCGGCGGGTGTGGCTGGGCCGAGGGTGTCGGCGCCGTCGCGGGCTGCGGTGGCGACGAGGTTGTTGAGTTGGGCGCTGGCCAGCATGGCCCGGTACCACACGTCTTCGTCGATCACGTAGCGGTCGCGGCGGCTGGCGGGGTCGCGTTCGCGGCGAATCAGTTCTTGTGCTTCGAGGTAGCCGACGGCTTTGGAGATCGATGCTGGGCTGACCTGGAGTCGGGCGACCAGTTCGGCGGAGGTGAGGCTGCCGCTGTCGGTGGCGTAGAGGCAGGCCAGCACACCGGCCATCATGCGTGGGATGCCTGTGTTGTCCAGCAGCGTGGTGAAGTGCGCGGTGAACTCACGCACCGCGTGGGGATCGCGTCCGTCGGTGTCGTGGTAGGCATCCGGAATCGGCTGGTGCGCGCGGCGATTGCGGCGTGCGCGAAGTCCGGTCTGGTGATGAGCGCGATCGGCTCGATAGTCGTTGGGTCCGCCGTTGCGCATCACCTCGCGGGTGATGGTCGAGGTGGGACGTTGCAGGCGTTTGCCGATCGCGGCGTAGGACAGCTTTTCGGCCAGCCCGGCGGCGATCTGCCGACGTTCCTGCTGGGTAAGTCGGCCTCCTGGCATCGGATTCCTCCTTCGGGTCCGGCGATCAGCCGGCCGCTCGTCCTGTCTCATTGCAACACGATGAGAGTATCGCGGCGCATTAACCGGCAGCTTCATTGCAACGATTTCAGACAAACAACCAGCAAATATGCCTCATTACCCTTGGATTTTAATTGCCGAGATTGCGAACGCAACATAGCTTTTCTCTCATCACGAAGACGAAATCCGACTCGAAGGAGCCCACGATGACCACCAGCCCGGCCACCCTCACCGCTACCGTTCGCACTGTCCTCGACCATGCCGTGGCCGAGAACGGCTATCCCGCCATGTTCGCCGAGATCCGCGACGGCAAGCAGTCCTGGTTCGCCTCGGCCGGCGTCGCCGATCTGAGCTCCGGTCGTGCACCACGACAGGGAGACCAGTTCCGAATCGGCAGTGTCACAAAGACTTTCACGGCCACGATCGTGTTGCAGCTGGCCGCGGAATACCAGCTCAGCCTCGACGACACCGTGGACAGATGGCTGCCGGGCCTGGTGCGCGGTAACGGACACGACGGAACCCGCATCACCATCCGCCAGCTACTCGGCCACACCAGCGGGATCTTCGGCTACACCCTGGACGCGACCATGATCGAACGGTTCTACAGCCCTGCCATGCTCGAGCATCGATTCGACGCCTACCGGCCCGACCAGCTGATCGACCTCGCCACCTCGAATCCGGCCGACTTCGAACCGGGCACCGAATGGGGCTACTCGAACACCAACTTCGTACTCGCCGCGATGATCATCGAGAAGGTGACCGGCCAAACCTACGCCGACGTCCTGGATCAGCGGATCGCCCGCCCGCTGGGCCTGACCGGTACCTACGCACCGGGCAGCGAAACCGAAATCCGCGGAACACACGGCCGCACCTACTCGAAACTGATGCTGCCCGACATCGACGCACCTGTGCACGACGTCACCGACCTGAGCGCCACGTACGGCTTCGGAGTCGGCGAATTGATCTCCACCGCAACCGATCTCAACACTTTCCTCGGCGCACTGCTGTCCGGCCGGCTGCTGCCGCCGGCGCAGCTGGAGGAGATGCTCACCATGACCCCGGTGCCGGACGGCAAATGGCTCGACGACTACAGCTACGGCCTCGGCATCTCCTCGGTGACCCTGCCCGACGGCACCACCGTCTACGGTCACGGCGGCATGATCACCGGCACCTGGACCTACCTATACGGCACCCGCGACGGACAGCGAATCCTCACCCAGAACGTCAACGGCGACTGGGGAATGCCGCCGCTGGACATCTTCCCCGAACTGCTCGCCGCGGCCTTCCCCACCCAATCCTGAGCACCCCCGGCCTCACCCGCAAAATCCTCAACCGGCCACGACGACGCCGATCACAGGTACACGCAACCCGCGGGAACCGCGACCAGCATGAGACGACCGCGGTGGCGATGGGTAACGCCACCGCAACGGCGTGGACCGATTTGGTCGAGCGGATCGGAGCACTCGGCGGCAGGGGATCGATCGCGGACCTGCGGCCGATATACGCCGACACCGCAGCGAAATTCGACGCAGCCGCGGCCGTCGCGGACCGGGGCGCGCTGAAGGACGCACTAGATATCGCTGCGGTCACGAGGGGCACGGCAGCGGCGGAGGCGATCGCAACGTTGCGGCATTCGGTATTTGCCCAGGTTTTATCGGCCGTTCACCTGGGTTGGCGCATGATTACCGGGCGTCCGCACTGCTCAGATGACGGGGCGGCGCGAGCTTTCCAGATGTTCGACCAGGAGGTCCCATGTCAACTATCCGGGGTAGCCGTGCTACCCGCCGGGCCCGCGTCGCTTGCGCGGCCGCGGCCATGCTCGCGCTCACCGCGACGTCATGCGCGAGCAGTTCCGAGCAGGGATCGGGGATCGAGACCGCCACACCGATCAAGCATCTGGTGGTGATCTTTCAGGAGAATGTGTCCTTCGACCACTACTTCGGCACCTACCCGAACGCGGCAAACATCGACGGCACCACGTTCACCGCGAAGCCGGGAACCCCGAGGGTCGACGGGCTGACCCCGGATCTGTTGACGCACAACCCCAACAAGTTCCAGCCGTCCCGGCTCGGCGGTCCCGGCCAGCAGGTCACCTGCGACCAGGACCACGAGTACAAGGACGAGCAGGCCGCATTCGACAGTGGGAAGATGGACCAGTTCGTCGAGCACACCGAGGTCGCCGCGTGTAAGGCACCGACCTTCGGCGTGCCTGGTCTGGTGATGGACTACTACGACGGCAATTCGGTTACCGCACTGTGGAATTACGCCCAGCAGTACGCGATGAGCGACAACTCGTACAACACCACCTTCGGCCCGTCCACGCCGGGCGCGGTGAACCTGGTGACAGGCCAAACCCACGGTGTGGTCAAGGAATTCATGCCCGACGGCACACCGTTCACCGAGGGCGAGGTGCTCGACAACGCGGGCAACAATCAGGGCACCATCATCGGAGACCCGCAGCCCTTCGGTGATGACTGCTCGAGCCGGGACCAGGTTCAGCTGTCGGGCACCAATATCGGTGACCTGCTGAACAAGAAGAACATCACCTGGGGCTTCTTCCAGGGTGGCTTCAAGCCGACCGAAACCAAGGACGGCAAGGCCGTCTGCGGTGCGACACACAACGTGGGAATCGCGTTGGGCGGCACCGGAAAGTCCGGTGACAAGGCGTTCGACACCAAAGGCGACTACATCCCCCACCACGAGCCGTTCCAGTACTACGCATCCACGGCGAACCCGCACCACCTGCCGCCGACCACGGTCGACAAGATCGGGCAGACCGATCAGGCCAACCACCAGTACGATCTGTCGGATTTCTGGGCCGCCGCCGATGCGAGCCATCTGCCCGCGGTGAGCTACCTCAAGGCCCCCGGTTACCAGGACGGTCACGCCGCCTACTCCGATCCGCTGGACGAGCAGGCGTTCCTGGTCGAGACGATCAACCACCTGCAGAAGCTGCCCGAGTGGCAGGACACCGCCATCGTCATCGCCTACGACGACTCCGACGGCTGGTACGACCACAAGGCCGGACCCGTGGTGAACACCTCCGGCTCACCGGAGGACGCGCTGACCGCCGCAGGTCAGTGTGGTGACGTGGCGGCCAAACCCGCCACCTACCAGGGCCGCTGCGGTTACGGTCCGCGACTGCCACTGCTGGTGGTCTCGCCCTACGCCAAGTCCAACTTCGTCGACCACTCGGTGACCGACCAGTCCTCGATCCTGCGTTTCGTCGAGGACAACTGGAAGACCGGCCGCATCGGTGACGACTCGTTCGACGACCGCGCCGGTGTGCTCGACCCGATGTTCGACTTCAAGGCCGCGGCCCAGCCCGCATTGGTCCTGGACCCGAAGACCGGTGCCACCAAGTAAATAGGACCCGACTGTGGGGGGGTTGGGGGGGAGATAACCCCAACCCCCCCCCAATTTTGATAAGACTGGCGGGGTGGGGGGGTGTTTGGGGGTGGCAGGC
>NZ_JBHXAU010000028.1:0-67019 GCF_042727395.1 Nocardia sp. NPDC060255
CCGCTGGCCTTGTCCCGCCGGGTCTGGCGACGGCGGCCGACGCACCACCCACGTCGGTGGCGGCGGATCGGCAAGAGCAGCCGGTCGCGACGCGCGACGGAATCGCGATCTCCTACGTCAGTTTCCGGCTGCCATTGCCTGCCAACGCCCCCGCGCATCCGGAGGCGTGCGATCGCACCGGCTACCTGCGGTATCGGCCGGTCGGTGGTCCGGAGAACTCGCGTGATGCCGACGCGGTAGTCGTGCAGCAGCAGGGATTAGCCGGTGGCGCAGTCAATTCCGAGGGCGTCGCGGGCAACACCGTACGCTCGGCGAAGACCCTTGGTCGCACCATCGAGTTCTGGTCGCTGGCCCGCCGCGGTGCCTGCTTGGATGAGACAGCGGGCTTCGACTACGCCTTACAGACCGGGAACTACCTGGACGCGGTCGACTATTACTTCAACGGCAAGCCCATCGACGGGCGCACCTTCCCCGGCTTCAAGGCCTCGCAGGACCTGCCGATTCTCGATTCGATCGGCGTCGAGCGGGTGATCAGGGACCAGTACGAGATCATGTTGCACGAGATCCCGGATCAGGCCGAGCGGCAACGCAAATACGTCTGCACCGGTATTTCGATGGGCGGGATGGTCACCGGGTTCTTCTCGGACTGGGACTTCGACGGCAACCCGGCCACCCAGGCCGACGCGGGCTACAACCAGTGCGCCGCGTTCGCCGCGCAGGACTCGATGGTCTCGTCGGATCCGGCCGCTATTCAGAACACACCGTTCTTCCACGACCTCACCGACGCGCTGATGGGTCCGACGAACAACGTGCTGAAGGCCGGTTTCGACAGCGGCGTGCTGCCGATGCGCACGCTCGGTCCCGTTCCGGTGATCGGCACCAAGGCGATGATGCTCTACCGTCTCGCCGGGCTCGCCGCGCATCTCGCGCCGGATGCGGAGAGCCAGTTGCTCGCTCATCTGCACGATCCCGAGGTTGAGGCGACGCTCACCACCATGTTCGGCCAGAGTTGGGCGGCGGTGGCGACCGGCGGCGGGGACGGCGAAGGCACCATTCGCGACTACCGGTTCACCAACGCGGCACTGCTCGGCACGTTCATCGACAACAACTCCGGCAATTTCGCGCTGCTGCAGCAGGGTGTCGGTGCCCTCTCCGGTGGCCCGGTGGCGGAGAAGACGTTCCCGAATGGTGGTGGGGCTACCCAGATTCCGGTGTTGGGGAACTACCTGCGGATCAGTGCGGGCCCGCAGACGCGCGTCGCCCCGACCGACCGGAACGCGCTCTACACCTGGCGCAACTACAACGACGTCGTCGGCGTGCCGTGGACCGCGCCGAACCGGGAGACCTCCGACATCAACGAGGTGGCCCGGCAATTGGGCACCGGCGCGCCAACGGCCTACTGGGAGACCTACTTTCCGTTGCGCATGATCATCGATCTCGGTGCGGGAATGACCGGAGCGCGCAGCGGTGACATGGTGAACCTGCGCTACCGCAACATGAGTCGCACCAAGCCGAACTTCATCGCGTACGCGGGCGACAGCGTTGTGCAGTACGGTGTCGGTACCTGGGTGCCGACGGGAGCCACCGCACAGGTGGAAACTTTGCCGGGCTACACGCACATCGACACGATCGGCGCGGCCGCGGTGCAGAACAACGGTAAGCCCGACTACAGCGGTCAATACCTGGCCGAATTCATCAGAGGGCTCACCTGATTCGTCAGTGCCTGCGTGCCGGACCACGTGGGCGGTGACGCCGGGCGGCCTCGACCCTCATCAGGCCGCCCGGTGTACGTCCTGGACGGTGGGCGAGGGCAGCGCCGCCGTCCAGGACGTCACCATTGCGCGGCGCGCGGCGTGGGCATGACCGCGCGCCGACGGATCAACTGAGCACGTCACGCAGCCGGGTGACGAAAGTCGCTGGGTCCTCGACGAATCCGGTGTGACCACCCGGGAACAGGGTGGGTTCGATGCCGAGTTCGGCGGCCAGCGCGCGCGTCGTGTGGTCGCAGAACTGGTTCGTCGAGTCGGCACCGATGCCCGCCACCACCCGGATCGGTGTCGTGCGCAATACCGCGAGATCCGGCTGCCACCAACCGGTTCCCTCGATCTCGTGCAGGTACCAGAAGCGTTCGCTGGCCAGGTCTGCCGGAGCGGGATCGCCGCCGAACATCTGCTGGAATACCGGCTCGGGCATCTGGATGTTGGCGTTGGCCATGAACTTCCGCCAGGCGCCGATTCGGTCGCCGCCGGCGTAGGTGGCGACGAGATCGGTTGTCTGGATACGCAATTCGTCGACGTTGTCGAGCAGGAGGTTCAGCGGGGGTTCGTGCGCGATCGCGGTGCTGACGAGTTCTGGATAAGCCTGGACCAGGGCAAGTGTGGTGACCGCGCCGCCGCTGGAACCGAGGACTACCGCCGGGCCCACATCGAGGTGGGTGAGTATCCGGGCCAGGTCGTCGGCTCGCAGTTCCGGCGTGGAGTCCTGTTCGGGGTCGTCGAGCACGCTGCTCTGGTGCCCGCGCGGATCCATGGTGAGCACGGTGTGATCGGTGGCGAGCAGTTCGGCCGCAGGGGCGAAGGCGGCGGCGTTCATCGGGGCGCCGACCATCGCGATGAGCGGACCGCTGCCGCGCAGCTCGTAGTACAGGTGGGCGCCGGGGACATCGAGGGTGTGCGAGGTGACGGACGAGGTCTGGGTCATGAGTACTCCTCTGAGGATCGTGCTGGGTGCTCATGACTGTCGACGGTGCCTGCGTCGGAAACTCATCGGCTGACAGTGGAATTGCTTCCGCTGCGGCAGGGTATCCGCGCGGCGGGCGAGAAATAAACAAGGACAAGGAGGTGAACCCACTCCTTGTCCCCTTCAACATATATCGCACCGGGGGCCTTGCCGCAAGACCCCGGTCGTGTCGCACAATGGTCCGCCGAAGCCAGTACCTGCGGAAATCGTGAGGGACATGCGCTGCGAAAGTGTGCGGGTTCGACGAGAACCCTCGGTGGGATTCGTGGTTACCGGCAGCGGGCGCGGCAGTGCGGGCGTCGTCGGGCTGACCGGTGGTCGAAGGGTAACCCTGTTGAATGGAGAGCTTTCTTGATTGACGTGATCATTGTCGGCGGCGGACCGACCGGCTTGATGCTGGCCGGTGAGCTGCGGCTGCGCGGCGTGCAGGCTCTCGTGCTGGAGAAGGATGCGGAGCCGACCAAGATCGTCCGGGCGTTGGGCATGCACGCGCGCACCATCGAGATCATGGACCAGCGCGGCCTGCTGGACCGGTTCCTCGCGCTCGGCACGCAGCACCCGCTGAACGGTTTCTTCGCGGGCATCCGCAAGCCCATCCCCGAGCCGCTGGACACCTCGCATCCATACGTCCTCAGCATCCCGCAGCCCACTACCGATCGCCTGCTGGCCGAGCACGCCACCGAACTCGGTGTCGAGATCCGGCGCGGCAGCGAACTGGTCGGGCTGAGCCAGGACGAGCACGGGGTGACCGCTGAACTGGTCGACGGCTCGCGACTGCGCTCGCGCTATCTCGTCGGTTGCGATGGTGGGCGCAGTACGGTGCGCAAGCTGCTCGGCGTCGACTTCCCAGGCGAGCCGACCAGGGTCGATACGCTGCTCGGTGAGGTGGAGCTGACCGCGTCGATGGAGACGATCAACGCCGTGAACGCGGAGGTCCGCAAGACTCAGCTGCGGTTCGGTGCGATGCCGCTCGGCGGCGGGGTATTCCGGGTCGTCGCGCCTGCTGCTTCGGTCGCCGAAGATCGTTCTATCCCACCGACTTTGGACGAGCTGAAACAGCAGATGCTGGCGACCGCGGGCACTGACTTCGGCGCGCACTCGCCGCACTGGCTGTCCCGTTTCGGGGACGCCACCCGGCAGGCCGAGCGCTACCGGGTCGGCCGGGTGCTGCTGGCCGGCGACGCGGCGCACATCCATCCGCCGATGGGTGGGCAGGGACTCAACCTCGGCATCCAGGACTCGTTCAACCTCGGCTGGAAACTGGCCGCCGAGATCGACGGCTGGGCACCCGAAGGTCTGCTCGACAGCTACCAGGCCGAACGACATCCGGTGGCCGCCGACGTGCTGGACAACACCCGCGCGCAGATGGAGTTGACGTCACTCGAGCCGGGACCACAGGCAGCCCGCAGGCTCGTGGCGAAACTGATGGACTTCGGTGTCGTGAGCCAATATTTGACCGAGATGATCATCGGGGTCGGCGTCCGCTACGACTTCGGCGAAGGCCATGAACTGCTCGGTCGGCGGTTGCGGGATATCGGGTTGAAGCGGGGACGGCTGTTCGAGTTGATGCATGAAGGGCGCGGGCTACTGCTCGATCAAACCGGGCGGCTTTCAGTGGCGGGCTGGGCGGATCGAGTCGACCACATCGTCGATGTCAGTGAGGAACTGGACGCGCCCGCAGTGCTATTGCGGCCGGACGGTTACGTGGCGTGGGTCGGTGAAGATCAGCAGGAGCTGCTCGGTCAGCTGCCCAAGTGGTTCGGGGCTGCGGTCAGCTGAGCGGGCGACGAAGGCGTGGTTTGGCGGGAGGCGCTGCCGTGACTCCCGCCAACAACCGCATCGGCACAGACGACACTGTCGAATTCTGGTCTGGCTAACCGACGGGATACCAGCCGTCGAGCACGCCCGCGGCACCGGCGGCGAGCAGCTCAAATCTCGTCGGCCCGCCGTGTCGCCGACAGAGCCTCGTAGGCCCGATCGCTCGATGGCGCACACTCTCTCGGCTAACTGTCGGTGCTCGGGAGGCTGATCGGATCGGAGTCGGGCGGGATGTTCTGGGCCCCACGCAGATGCGGGCTCGGTGGCACGGGACGGCGAGGTTCGCGGACATCGGCCGAATCTCCGCCCGGTCCGTCGGGGGGTACTGCGGTCAATGCGATCGATCGCATCGACAGGGGTACGCCCCTCGGCGGCGCGCAGATAACTTCCCCCGGATGTATCTGCCAGGCCGCCTTTCCTGGTTCGCATTGCATCTGCTCTTCGCGACCATCGGGGTGCACACGCAGGTAGTGGGGGCTGAGACCATCGGGTTCGGGGGCGTAGTCGCCCGGTTCTTGATTGTGCGTCATGGCGGCATTGTGGCAGGGGTTGTCGTTCGGCTGAAGAACATTCGCTCCTGGCCGCGCTTGGCACGCGTTGGCCAGTGTTCCACAGCGACATCGGATCAGTTGGGCGACAAGGCATTTCCACTGCGGGTCATGCCGCAGCAGGCGCTCGGGTGCGGTGCCAACGGGGCTTGCCATCCATCAGCCCGCCAGAGACCGCGCCGTTCCATCGCCCCGGCTGGGCTGATCACGAAATGTGTGCCTGATCCCTCGGCTCGGCGGCGTTGCTGGCGAGGCAGTTCCTCGTGATCGGTGCACACGATCTGCTAGCTCGGGCGGTTTGCCCGGAAGCGTGATCGGTTGGCCGAGGGGAGAATTGGCTCGGCCAACCGATCACGGCTCAGCCCGAGGCCGACAGCGACATTGGTGCTCGAGGTACCCAATGATGGTGCGTGTCAGCGGGAGTGGCACGTGTCGTCCGCGCGGCCGCATACCGGAGCGCACGAGTCCCATTGCCGTCGACTAGCACCGGCACGTCCTCCTGTACGGGCAAACAGCCCAAGGTGATTCGCTCGGCGGCCAGAGACGCGAGCGGTGTCAGCGCAGGACGAGCAGAGGCTGGTCGCGGGTGGTGTGTAGCTGCCAGAGTTCCTCGGCCACCGCGTCCGGTTCGTGCCTTGCGCCGGGACCGATCGGGCCGACGACGGTGACCTGCGCGGCGTGCACGCCGTCGCCAGCGAGGGTGTCGTGCAGCATGCGGGTGTAGGCCGACTCGGCCGCGTAGGCGATGCCCGACACCGCGCGGTCGCGGTGCGGTTCGACGGCGGCGCCGCCGGTGGTGAACAGCAAGGTGCCGTGTCCCTGATGGCGCATGTCCGGCACCACCGCGCGGACAACCGTCGCTGCGGCAACGACGTTCAGTGCCAGCGCGCTTTGGATGTCCGACGGTGTGGTGTCGAGGACGGGCTTGATCCAGTCGAGGCTCGGCCGTGGGCTGAACAGCACCACTTCGATCGGGCCGAGCCGCTCGCATAGTGCGCCGAGTGCGTCGGTGAGTGCCTTCTCGTCGGTGACGTCCGCGGATTCGGTTGCCGTCGTGATGCTTTCGGAATTCAATCCGTCCGCGATCTCGGCCAGGTTTGCGGCGCTGCGTGCGATCAACCCAACCGGATGCCCTTCGCGGCCGAACCTTCGGGCGGCCGCGGCGCCCAGGCCGGGTCCGGCGCCGACCACGATGAACGCGCCGCTCATTTCGCCCCCAGATCCACGCTGACGGTCAGTGCCTCGTTCGCATCGATCTCGTCGCGCATCCGTTCCAGGCGGGCGCGCGTTCCGGCGAGTGCGTCGGAGCCGAGCAGCAGCCGTCGCGGTGGTACTGCGGAGTCCACTGCCGTGGCGATTGCCGCGGCGGCGCGAGCTGGGTCTCCGGGCTGGTGACCGGAGACGGCCAGCGTGGACTCGCGGCGTTTGCCTGCCGTCTGCTCGTAGTCGTCCAGGCGAATCGGCGACTGCCGCATCGATTCTCCCGCCCACTGGGTTCGCAGACCGCCCGGCTCAGCGATCGTCACCGCGATGCCCAGCGGTGCGAGTTCCGCGGCGAGGGACTCCGACAGGCCCTCCAGCGCGAACTTCGTAGCGTGGTAGTGACCCGTCGCGGGGAAAGCGGCCAGGCCGCCGAAGGAGGAGATGTTGACGATGCGCCCCGAGCGGCGGGCTCGCATGCCGGGCAGTGCGGCCTTGAGGACCGTCACCACGCCGTGCACGTTGGTGTCATACAGTGCGCGGACTGCGGTGTCCTCGCCTTCTTCGATGGCGGCGAGGTAGCCGTATCCGGCGTTGTTGACCAGGACGTCGATGCGTCCGAAGGCTTGTTCGCAGTCGCGGACCGCTGCGGTCACCGACGCGGGGTCGGTGACGTCGAGCTGCAGTGCCAGCGCGCGATCGCCGTACTCGGCGGCGAGATCGGTTACGGCAGTGCGGTTTCGGGCAGTGACAGCTACTCGGTCACCTCGTTCTAGTGCGTGTGTCGCCAGGGCGCGGCCAAGACCTTTGGAGCATCCGGAGACGAGCCATACCTTCGCTGTGTTCGTGTCGTTCGGCATGTCTCCATGAAAGTTGCGAGCCGCAGAAGGTGCCATTCCCGCTCGAGGGTGGCTCTCGCAGGGTCAGTTTCGTGGGTGGCGCGGCAGGTAACGTTCATTCGGATGGCACGTGACGACAATGAGCTCGGTTCCTTCCTGCGCAGCCGGAGGGAGAAGATCGACGCCACCTCCGCCGGGGTCGTCGATCACACGCGACGGCGGGTGAAGGGGCTGCGTCGTGAGGAGCTAGCGCTGCTCGCCGGACTCAGCCCTTCGTACTACATCCGGCTCGAGCAAGGCCGCGACCGGAATCCGTCGCGCGAGATCCTGCAAGCGCTGGCCCGTGCGCTGCGCTTGGACGATACCGAGCGGTCCTATCTGTGGTCGTTGGCGATACCGTCGCTGGATCCGGCGGAAAACGACGTGGTCCACACTGTGCGGCCCGGGGTGCTGCAGCTCCTGAAACGGTGGGCCGACCTGCCCGCGTTCATCGTCGGCCCGAGCCGTGACGTCCTGGCGGGCACCGCACTCGCCGCCCGGGTCAACCCCGCTTGGAGTCCGGGGCACAACCTGATCGAGTTCACGTTCCTCGATCCGCGTGCGCGCACGGTGTATCCCGAGTGGGATGAGATCGCGCTGCAGGCTGTCGCCGGTCTGCGCGCCACCGCCGTTGCGCGCCGCGGCGAACTCGACGGCTTCGTGGCGGACCTGCGCGAGCGCAGCGAAACGTTTCGGGCACTGTGGGATTCGCACGACGTATACGAGCGCACGATGGGCGCGAAACAACTGCGCGTCGACGGTGTCGGCATCCTTCGCCTCGCATTCGAGACCTTTGCGCTCACCGGTCCGGAGGGGCACGTCCTGTACGTGTACTTCCCCGAGCCCGGCAGTGCGGCGGACGAGGAACTGCGCGGTCTCGTCTGAGAAGATTCGACCACCTTGCCAAACCTAATACTCCTAGGTTATAAACTAGGCATCCTAGTTTGATGGAGGTGTGCACATGATGGCACGAGCCGGGTTGTCCGCCGAGCGGGTCACCCGCGCCGCGGCCGATCTCGCCGACGAGATCGGCTTCGACAACGTCACGATGTCGGCGTTGGCCAAGAAGTTCGGCGTCAAAGACGCCAGTCTCTACTCACACGTCAAGAACCTCCAGGAACTCCGGGCGCGAGTCGCCATGCTCGCCGCGACCGAGAAGACCGACCTGCTCGCGAGCGCCGTCGCCGGACGAGCGGGCCGCGACGCACTCGCCGCCTTCGCGAACACGTGGCGCGAGTACGCGCTGCAGTACCCGGGCCGCTACACCGCGACCCAAACCCCGGTGCCGCCCGGCGTGATCGAGCCGGACCCGGGCGCGATGCGCGGCATCGAACTCACCTACCGCATGCTGCGCGCCTACGGCCTGACCGAACCCGACCTCACCGACGCAGTCCGGTTGCTACGCAGCACCTTTCATGGCTATGCCGCCCTGGAGGCAACCGGCGGCTTCGCCCATTCCCGCGACACCAACGCCTCGTGGGAACGCATCATCGACGCACTGCACGTCACCCTCGAACAGTGGCCGTCCACTGACACCTAAGGAACACCAATGAGATCCGACACCCTGAAGGTCCCCGGCGCCACCCTCTACTACGAGGTCCGCGGCACCGGCCCCGTGCTACTGCTCCTCCCAGGCAGCGGCGGCGACGCAGCCGTCTTCGACCCGATCGCCGACACCCTGGCCGACCACTTCACCGTCGTCACCCTCGACCCTCGCGGCTACTCCCGCAGCACCCTCGACTCCGCCGAGCCCGTCGACCAGCAAGTAGCGGTGCAACGCGACGACGCCCACCGCCTCCTCGAAACCCTCACCCCCACAGGCGAAGACGCCTACGTCTTCGGCGGAAGCGGCGGCGCGGTAGTAGCCCTCGACCTACTCACCCACCACCCCGAACGCCTCCGCCTCGTCATCGCCCACGAAGCCCCTTGCTTCGCCGTGCTCCCCGACGCCGCCGAACAAAAGACCTTCATCGACGAGGTCTACACCCTCTTCCGCACCGAGGGCATAGCGGCCGCAGGCGCCCGCTTCCTAGAAGGCATCGGCGGCACCATGAAACCCATGCCCGCCCCCGCCGATTTACCGCCCCGCACAGCCGAAATGATCCACCGCCTACACGCCAACGCCGCCCTCATGATGGCCCACGAACTCCGCCCCATCACCTCCTACCTCCCCAACGAACCCACCCTCGCCTCCCTGACCGACCGCCTGATCCTCGCCGCAGGCCGAGAAACCCGAGGCCACCTCCCCCACCGCCCAGCCGCCACCCTCGCCACCCACCTCAACATCCCCCTCACCGAATTCCCCGGCGGCCACAGCGGTTTCACCGAATCCCCCACCGAATTCGCCAACCAACTACTCGACTTACTCCTGGCGGCGAAGGTGCCCTAGCGGCCCAACCTCCACCGCGCCAGTAGGATGCCCAAGAAGATCCGAACCTCTCCGGCTCCTGCTGCACGGCGCTATCTCGGCTCCTGCTCAGGGTCGGCGGATGGGTCCTTGCGGGTGCCGTCAGGGTTCCGCGGTACCTCGTCGTCGTGCCAATCGTCACCGAAACGGCCCGACAGGTGGATGCGCTGGTCCTCGGGAACCGCGTTCCGGCGAGCGTTCCACTCGTCAGCCATTGCCAGCGTTGCGGCTTTTTCTTCTTCGGTCAGCGGCGGTAGTCCGAGCTCCTCGCGTGTAGTAATCTTTCGCCCTTTATAGTATTCAGCCATTCGGCAATCCTTTCTCTAAGGTATTTCGCGCAGTACTATAATAGTTCGGCTGGGATCCGTAGGGTCAGGGCGGTTTCGCACGACATCGAATCTTGATTCCGGCCTGAACAGCACTTCAAGTTCTTCGGGTTTTCGAGCGAATTGTTCGACGGACTTTCCGTGTGCCGACTCGATCTGAAATTCGACCGAGCGATCGAATGCCGCTTCCGGAGTTCGCGAGCTAGAGGTGAAGCTGGGCTCGATCCATACGCCACCTTCTTTGTATTTTGCAATGTCATCAGCACTGAGGTTGACGCGGCGTGTGACGAGCCCTTGATAGTCGGGAAGTTTATCCAGCGCTTTGGTAATCTCTTCTATTCGGAGTTGCTGGGCTCTGCTGATATTGCCGGGCTCGTGCCGGAGCATGTAGTTGAGCGATTCAGCCTCGGGGCCGGTGTAGCCCCAGAGTGCGGCCCGGTCGGTGTCATCGAGCAGTTCGGCTGGCGTGGGGTCGCGTTTAGGTTTGAGTCGCCCGTTCGGGGCGAGGTCTTCTAGGCGTTCACATTCGCGTTTGGCTCGCACTAGATCCTGGTCGAACTTCACCCCAGCGCTGATTTTACGGTTGGTGCGCCACGTCTCGATGATGGCGCGCATCGGCCGGGCGTAGCGGGCGCAGATGGCGGCGGCCCCGGCCAGACCGATAGCGGCACCTGCACCGAAGGTGATGAACGAGGATGCGACCGAGATTGCGGCGGTGATCGCCAGTTCTTGGATGAGGGCGTCGCGCACCATCTCCAACTGCTGTTTGAGCAGGTCGCGTAGTTCGTCTAGCGCGATGCGGTGATCGCGGCAGGACTGCGCCAGATCCGCCATGGCCGTCAGCGTGGCTTCGGCCGATGCTTTCAGGGCGCGCAGATCCTCATCGATGAACGCAACCTCGGGGGCGATCACGTCTTGGAATGCGACAGCTCCGGCTTCGAGGATCGCGGGAAATGCTGCCGCACCTTGGGAATTGCGGGCGCCGTCCCAGGTCAGCGCGGCGTTGGAGATGGTGGTGGCGTTGCCGTCCGGGACCGTGAGGCCGATTTTCTCAACGAGGCCGAGCCCTTCGTCTACCAAGCCCTGCCCGGGGCCCCCCGCGCTTGGCAGCGGCACCCGACACACGAGTACCGGGTACATCGGGGTCGGTGGTTTGATCGGCGCGGGTCCGGCGTCGATGGTCGCGCCGTGTTCATCGAGGGCACGCTGGTAACCCATCTCGTTGAGCACGATGGCGTAGGTGTGTGCGGCCGTCGCGACCTTCTCGACCATTTTGAGAATGTCGGTGGCGCGCTGGTCGTAGGACTTGGCCCAGTCCAGGGCATCGGAGTAGCTGCCCGCCATGTGGTTGGCTTTTTCCAGCTCGGGCCAGCGTGCGTCGACGTCGGACCACCAGGCCGCCGCACCTGCGGCCAATTTGGTCGCGGTGTCGTAGTAGACGGTTGTGTCGACGTCCAAGATGGTGCCGGTCACTGTGCTCCCTGACCGCTGCGGCCGAGCATCGCGAGGTTGGCGGCGGTTCCGTTCTCATAAGACGCGTGCGCGGCTGCTGCGGCGGCGCGCATCTTCTCGAGTCCATCGGTCATCAACGCGGCGGCGGCGACCCATTCCGCGTGTGCGGTGGCGTGAGCGTCGGCGGCGGCACCGGTCCAGCTGGATTGCATCGTGGCGATCCGGGTGTCCAACTCGGTCAAGGCGTCGGCCACGAACGCATTGAGCGCGGCGACCTTGGCGGTGACGGTGTCCAGGTGCGCGAGGTCGACTCGGTATTGGTCGGTCATGGTGCGTTGTCCCCCAACGGGTCTCGGTTCGAAACGAGTATGGAGCCGGCGAGGTCAGGGCAAGTCGAGGGAGCTGACCGCTGCGGCGTTGCTGGTGTCGGTGGCGGCGCTGCGATCGACCACCACGCCCAGCAAGTCGGCCATATCTGCCAGAGCCTCGAAAACCCCCAGGGCACCGCGATGGACCTCGTCCCACGCGGTGGCGTACGCCGTCGCGGCGCTGCCGCGCCAGGTCGTCTCGAGCGCGTTGACGTCGGCCGATGCCGAACGCAGACCGCTGATGAGGTTCTGTGCGGTGGTCTGTACGTAACGTCCCGCCTCGCTGACGTGCTCTGGAACCAGGTTGAACGTAGTGGGTGCCGCGGTGGCGGCGTTGTCGGTCACGGGATGCTCCTCGGGGTTCGGGTGCGATCTTGCAATGTTGGACGCGCCCGGAGGGATTACGGTTCCATCTGAATCTATCGTTCTGAATCTATCGGTTCCCGATCGATGCCGACCTCGGGCCGCTCAGGAACAGCGGTTATCACGCCCTCTGGGTGACGGTCCGGAAGCGAGATGGACGATCATGTTTCAAAATCGTCGATCGCGAATTACACTGTCTCGCAACGGCCCCCACAACCCCGACCCTTTGTGGGTCTCCACGGCCGCAGGCTGCAATGATCCACGCGGTCGACGTGCGGATCATTGGAACCTGCGGATCTATACGGGAGCAGCCGGTGGGCTGTCGGAATAGTGCCCGACCTGGGACGATCGGCCTACTCGGGGCGATCTCGGCCCCATTGCCGTTGACTCATAAACCATTGGTCGCCGACCCGGCGCTCAGTAGTCATCGCGCGTGCGAGTTGTCGCGCTCACGCAGAGGTGGCGGCCCCTGCCGGACTGATGTCAATTAACCTGTGCCGGAACCTTTTCCGGCCGACGCTTCCACTCTGGGATCGACAGATAAGTCGCCGCTCGCAGTGCCCACTCCACCGGTCCGTATCGGTGATTGCGCAACCACCAGTTGCTCAGCGCCAGTTGGCCGGCATAGGTGAGTAGGGCGATGGCGATGACGCCGGCCGGTGGGATCTTGTCGGCCAGGGCGAATCCGTAGCCGGTGTAGATCACCATGAGCACGATGGATTGTCCGATGTAGTTGGATGCCGCCATTCGCCCGGCCGGGGCCAACCGGCCGATCAGGTGTGCGGTGCGCGGCGACTGGGTGAGGCAGATGATGCCTGCGATGTAGGCGAAGGTCATCAGTGGATTGACGAGTTGCTGGACGCCGGGCCAGATCGTTGGCGGCGTTATCCATTCCATGGTGCCCGCGAAGGTCACCGCCGACACCGGCAGGCCGATCGTCAGTCCGCCGACGAACACCCGAGGGGCCCAGCGCCGCAACGTTTCCCGGTCGGTGAGGAGTTCTCGTTTTCCGGCCGCCATGCCCATCAGGAACATGCCGAAGGCTGTCACGCCCTGGGTGAACCAGATCAGGGCGAGGAAGATGGGGGCCAGCCACATCTGGTTGGCGAACGTGTCACCGAAGGTGCCGGTGTATCCGTCGTGGACTCGCGGCACGTCGAAGAGGTCGGCCAGCGCAGAGATTCCGTCGCCGCCGTCGCTCGGCAGGAACGCCCAGCCGCACCACAACACGTAGAGCACCACACCGGTGATGACGGCGGTGCGCGGCTTCAGCTTCTTCAACGGGATCAGGATCAAGCACAGGAACGCGTAGAGGGTGAGGATGTCGCCGATCCACAGCAAGAACACGTGCGCGAGCCCGATCACCAGCAGCGCCAGGCAACGCCGCAACAGCCGCGTATTGGCCGACGCACCCGCGCGCTGCGCCGCCGCGATCTGCAACGTGAACGAGTAGCCGAACAGGAACGCGAACAGCAGATAGAACCGGCCTTCGAACAAGGCGTTGACCACCGCGCTCATCAAGTGGTCGACGGGGCCGTCGAAGCGCAGTTGCGGATGGTCACTTGTGCCGCTGTAGGACCACCATGTGGTCGCGAACATGACGTTGGTGACGAGAATGCCGAACAGCGCGAACCCGCGCAGAATGTCGACCTCTGCGATCCGTCGACCCGAAGTGGTGCCGGGGAGAACCGATTTGGTCATGGTGTCGAAAGTAGCCGCCGGCATCCGGGCTGCGCGTCCGTCGCCGGGCTGACCGACGCCCTGACCTTGGGCCACCGCGACTGCGACCTGAGGCGTATTGACATCGGCCGTTCGGCGGTCACGTCAGGTCGGCGACCTCGAGATAGATCTGCCGCTCGACCGCGATCTCGGCCAGAAATCCTTGTCCGCCACCGGCGGTCGCCGGGAACGCCGCGACCGCCAGTTCCCCCGCACGCAACCGCGCGCCGGTGAACTCGCGCTGTCCGAGGATGATCGGTTGCGCCTGCGCGAAACTCGACCCGGCGATCTCGTCGGCCAATGGCTCACCGAGCAGGTCTGTCACGGTTCCAGGAATCAGCCGGGCCGCGACGATCTGATCGAAACTGGGTTGGCGGTTGATGTGATGTGCCAGGTACATCCGATCGGGCCGCCCGAAGCACAGGTGGGTGAGCAGGCCGCGGCCGCGCACGCGATCCGGATCGAGTTCGGCGAAGTGCACAACGTCGCGCACGGTGGCGCGCACCTCGGTGGCAATCGCAATGCCACCACGCTCGCGCCTACCGCGAATCAGCGTGCCGTGAAACGACCTGCGTCGCCGCACCCGCCCCGGATCCAGTTCCGCGACAGGGAAATCCTCGGGATCGAAGGTGTGAATATCGGTGTAACCGATCCGCCGATCCGCGCCGAGAGCCCGCTTGCCCCGCTCATCGAACTCGACGGCAAGCAACACCTGGAAGTTGTAGGGCGCCTGGAACATCGGCCGATACGACAGATAGCAGTCGACGCCGGTCCCGAAAACCACCATGCCATGCAACCCTGCACCCCCTGCCAAACCGGGCTGATGATGGTGTCCAGGTGCACGAATATGAATCGCACTCATCGCGAGCTCCTTTTCTTGCCACCCATCACAGTGCCAAGAACCGACCTCCCTGCCACGAGTGCCGGACTACTCGAATCCCCAGGTACCGGCTACCCGGAGAGCGCAGCGACCTTCCTGAAAGCCCGCCGACGGCCCTGGCCGCAGCGGACTTCGCGGCCAGGGCCTGACGTTCGGCCTCCCCCAGATCTTCGGGTCCGGTGAGGTGGCGGGCGATCGTGCCGGAGATATCGGTCCGCACCGGTGGGCGCGATGTCAAAGGCGTCGTGCGCATCGGTGCGGACCGGCTACCCCCGGGCGACCTCAGCGGTGTGCGCAGGGACGTAACGCTCGCCCGTCACTTGCTCGCTCAGCGGGGCCAACACGGCCAGCGCCTCGGCGTCCAGGGTGAGCTCCAACGCGGCCGCGTTCTGCTCCAGCCGGGCCGGGCTGCGCGTGCCCGGAATGGTCGCCACCGCCACCCCGAGCCGCTCGGCCTGGGCGTACACCCAGGCCAGCGCCACCTGGGCCGGGGTGGCACCCAGCCGGTCGGCCACCGCGCGCACGGTCTGCGCGATCTTCTCGTTGGCCTCGCCCGCCGCGCCGGCGAAGCGCGGGTTGGTGCGCCGGAAGTCCTTCTCGCTCAACGTGGAACGGTCCAGGGCACCAGTCAGGAACCCACGCCCCAGCGGCGAGTACGGCACCAGCCCGACCCCCAGCTCGGCCATCACCGGGGTGACCGCCTCGACGTCGCGAGTCCACAGCGAGTATTCGCTCTGCACCGCGGTGATCGGGTGCACCGCGTGCGCCCGGCGCAGCAGCTCGCCGTCGACCTCGGACAGGCCCAGGTGGCGGACCTTGCCCGCCTCGACCAGTTCGGCCATCGCCCCGACGGTTTCCTCGATCTCCACGTCCTGGGGCGGGCGGTGGGCGTAGTACAGGTCGATCACCTCGACACCCAGTCGCAGCAGCGAGGCGTCGCAGGAGCGCAGCACGTAGTCCCGGGCACCGCGGATGCGGCGGGCCTGGTCGCCGGCGCTGCGGTCGATGCCGAACTTGGTGGCCAGCTGCACCTGGTCCCGGCGACCGTGGATGGCCCGGCCCACCAGCACCTCGTTGTGCCCGGTGCCGTAGGCGTCGGCGGTGTCGAGGAACGTGATGCCCAGCTCCAGGGCCCGGGCGATGGTGGCCAGGCCGCCGTCCCAGTCGGCGGCGCCGTAGCTCTCGCTCATCCCCATGCACCCCAGGCCCATCGCGCTGACAGTGAGACCGGGCGAGCCGAGCGTGGTTCGGGTGATCATGCGCGGATACTCCTCCTGCCCGGCGGCCCGGGCGGTACCTCGAAGAACTGACGAACGCCTCCGACACTAGGACTTGGAGTGCACTCCAAGTCAAGCCAACCGATTACTGTCACGGTGCCGCACCGTAGTGCCCGGGCCGAGCGCTCACGTCAGCATCCAACCGCCCCGACATGAGTGGATCCGCCACCCGTGTCCCGCCTGACGGACGTGTTGATGCCCAGGCACCGAATCCTGAACGCCGCCAACATCGAACGCGGCCGACCTGACCTCCGTCGCGCTGCTCAGCACAGCATGCTAGGCCTTCGACCTCACCCGGCTCGCCGCGCCGGTAAGCGACGCACCCACCGACCACCCACCGACCACCCGCCGACGCGGCCGGGACATGGCGGCGGGAAAGTGCGAGTAAGCCCGCCATCATGTCCCGCTCGAGCGGTAGATGTGGGGGGTGAGACGCGGGCCGGCGATGGTGTGCCACTCGATGTCGGGCCGCGCGATCAAGTCGAGAGCGATCGGATCAGGACGGCGTGCTCGCACTGCCTCGAATCGTCACCAAGCGAGTCCGGGAGCATCGGGTCACGTACGGCAGGTGGATATCCGCACGCTCCGTCAGAGCGGGGTGCGTGTTCAACAGGTCGCTCACGGCGTTCAGCACTTGCTGCCGGGCTGGTGGTTCCAGCGTCAGGATGTAGCTGCGTGACGCAACGAGATCCAGTAGCCCGGATCGGGTCATCGGGCATATCCATTCGAAATCTTGCCGCTCGATCGGCTCGAAAGGCGGTCCGACATAAGGGGTTTCACTGTTCATGTCCAGCTCGGTGCTCTGCCGCATGATTCGGCCCAGCTCAGCGACCCAGGGTTCGCGTTCGTCGCGGATGTTCCATACGAGCCCGAGCTGACCACCGTCTCGCAGCACGCGATTCAGTTCGGGAATGGCCGCGTCCACGTCCACCCAGTGCCAGGCCTGTGCGACGACGACGGCATCCACCGAGTCGTCATCGACAGGAATGCTCTCTGCCCGGCCCGGCAGGATCGGAACCTCCGGCAGTGCGCGCACGAATTCCGCACGCATACCGTCGGACGGTTCCACCGCCACCACATCGCAGTCGAGCTCGAGCAACCCGCGCGTCAGCTGGCCGCTGCCGGCCCCCAGGTCGAGCACCTTCCGCGCTGCGGACGGAACCAGCCACCGTATTGCTTCCCGCGGATAGGACGGTCGCGACTTCGCGTATACCGCCGCCCCCGCCCCGAACGAACTTGCCTGATCTCGACTCGACTGCCCACCCATTCTCCGGATCCTAGCCGGACGTCCCGACGCGCCGCGGTCCGGAAAGCAGTAAGGCTGTTCAGGATTGGTGACTCAGTGGGGTGCGGCCATCGCCTTCAAATCCGGTAGATTGCCGATCCGCTGACTCGCCGGTCGACCCGGCGCGCTCGTCTGCGGTGACCCGGTGGCCCGCAGACGAGCGCGTACCTCGGCGGGTGTCCTCCGCTGACCGGCCACAGTGCTAATCCCTTGATAACTGGCGACGGTGCCGGTGACGATCGGTGAGGCACTGGATGTCCCGCTGAACACGTCGGTGTACCAGAGGTCTTCGTCGGAACCACCTTGGAGGTCGCCATAGCCGGTGCTGGTGACTTCCCGCCCCCAGGCTTGCGCGTCGACACGAGAACCGAAGTTGGAGAAGTCGAGTCGGGACCGTCCGGGTCCGTAGTCGCGGCCGTGGAAGCCGGACGGTGGTGCGCCGGCGCCGACGATGATCGCCCCGGAGTCGGCCGCGCCACCGCGGAACGGATTGCGCCACGAGGTCGGGAAGTCCCCGGGACGGGTGTCATACAGGGCGGCGTCCAGGTCTTCGGCACCGTTCCCGCCCGCTTCGACCACGATCACACCGCGCCCGACTGCGTAGCGGATCGCGGCGAGGTCGTCGGGCCACCATTCGATGGCGATGTACCCTGCCTGGTCCGCGCGGCCCGCGTAGTTGAATCGTGGTCCGGGACGGTGCAGTTCGAGCAAGATGACATCGCCTGCAGTGAGTGCGTCGGCCGCAGTGCGGATGGCCGCGGCCGATCCGGGGCCGAAGATCGAGACGGCCCGCAGGAGCGCGTCGGGGGCGATGCCGGTGATGCCGAAGGTGTTCACGTCGCCGCTGATCTCCCCGGCGACCGCGGTGCCGTGGTCGCGCCAACCCAGATCAGGTGCGGGGTTGCCGCCGATCACTCCGCCCTGATTCGCGAGCAGGTCCTCGTGGGTGAACCGCCACGCGCCTTCGACATCGATGACGCGCACACCTTGGCCGCGTCCGCCGGGCACAGTCCAGGCCCAGCGGGCGTCGATGCCTTGCGGTGCCGCATCCAGATAACCTTGGCGCGCTTCGAAATTCGGGGTGACCGGTGGCGCGTCGGCCGCCACGGAATAGGCGATGCCGTCCGGGGCGATCGGCGGTTCGGCGGGCGGTTTGAGATAAGCACCGTCGACCGCGTCGTCTTCGCGCAGCCGTGCCGCGATGTCGGCGAGCCCCTCGGTGACCCCGCGGACGGAGAAGTACCGCAGATACTGCGCGGCCACAGCTTCGTGCGGTGTCCCCGCGACGCGACCGTGCAGACGGTTGACCGGTCCGAAGATCCGAGCGAGCCGACCACCAGCGGGAAGCAGCGCGGTCAACCGTGCCTCGGTGCTGAGACTGTCGTCGAGTGCGCTAGGGGTGAGCGTGGTGTCCGCGCCGTGAGTGACCACGATCAGCTCCGCCTGCGACTGGAACGCGGACTGCTGGGGTGCCATGGTTTCCAGTGAACCTGGTGCGCCGACCGTGCACTAGCGGAATGCGTTACGCAGCGGACGCATTCCGGCATCGCAGGCAGATCAGCGATCGAGCCGCACCGCACGCATCCGCGAAACCCCGGGCAACTCCACCACCCGGTGGCGCACCGCCGCGACGCTGAGCACCTCCATGGTCCCGATCAGGATGAGGAACAGGCCGACCACCAGGCCGAGCACGTCCACCGAGTCGAACGGCAGCACCCCGACCAGGATGCCGAGCATCATGGTCGCCAGGCCGAACACTTCCTGCGTGCCGCCGCTCGCGAGGTTGTCCGACCAGACCGCGACCGTGGCGTGACAGATCCCGCGCACCGCCCAGGCCAGCCCGATCCAGAACGAGAGCAGCAGTGCCGAATTGCCGCCGCTGAAACACAGCACGGCAAGCAGCATCGAGGTCAGGCCGCTGGCGAAGACGAGCACGCGCAGCGCGGGCGCGAACTTCGCGCCGAACGCGATGACCATCTGTAATCCGCCGTTGAGCAGCAGGTACAGACCGAACAGCAGCTCCGCGTTCGGCAGCGACTTGTGTGGCCACACCGCTAGGACCACACCCACGATCATCGAGCAGGCACCGGCCACCAGTATTGCCTGCCGGGCACCCCCGGCCAGTGGTTCCGTACGCCCTTCGAGCTCGGTTTCGGGCATAGCTACATGATATGGCGGGCTCGCGCGGATAGCCGCGTGTTTGCTTCACTCGGTGCGCCTAGTGGGACACCGGTACAGAACGCCAGATTGTGAGCGCACTACCGGGATCCGCCATGAGTCACGGCCGGTCTGGTCACCGAGAGTCGGTGAGTGTTGCCATGTCGTTGCCATAAGCGCCGTAGTCAGGTTTCCGGCGGTCAGCAGAAAATTTCTGAAACTCAGCACGGTTCCGATGTCGAGAACGTAGCGCCGGCTCCGTCCCAGGGATATCAGCGGCCACCGACCGCGACAAGGGACCACCGCCCAGCTGGGCGGACCACGAAACCGAGAGGCATTACCGTGCAACAGAACCAGATCGCCGAAGTCCTCAACCGCCCGCTCAGCCAGGAACTGCTGGCCCGCGACCTGACCCGCCTGGCCTACGTCGCCAAGGACGGCACGCCCCGCAGTATCCCGATCGGGTTCACCTGGAACGGTGCCGAGGTCGTCCTGTGCACCTCGAAGAACGCCCCGAAACTGCATGCCCTGCGCGAGAATCCGATGGTGGCCCTGACGATCGACACCGAGGTGCATCCGCCGAAGATCCTGCTCATCCGAGGCCGGGTCGAGCTGGACGTGGTCGACGGCATCCCGGCGGAATATCTCCAGATGAACGGCTCCTACGAGATGACCGCCGAGCAGCGGGTCGGGTGGGAGGCGGAGGTGCGTTCGCTCTACGACGGCATGGTCCGGATCGTCGTCACGCCGACCTGGGCGAAGCTGATCGACTTCGACACGACCCTGCCCAGCCCGGTCGAGGAGCTGATCCAGCAGCGAGCGGAACGCACCCGCGCCTGACAGCTGTGTGCTCGTGCATGTCGAGAACCCGTGCGCGACTTCGTCCCCGGAACAGAACACGGCCACAATGGGCCGAATCACATCAAGGAGAACATGATGGCCAAGTACTTGCTGCTCAAGCACTACCGTGGCGCGCCCGCCTCGGTCAACAACGCGCCGATGGAGCAGTGGACGCCCGAGGAGATCACGGCCCATATCCAGTACATGCGCGACTTCGCCACTCGACTCGAGGCCACCGGCGAATTCGTCGACGAACGCGCACTGTCCCCGGAGGGCACCTTCGTCCGTTACGACGGCGAGGGACGGCCACCGGTCACCGACGGCCCGTTCGCCGAGACCAAGGACCTGATCGCCGGCTGGATGGTGATCGACGTCGACACCTACGAGCGGGCGATCGAACTGGCCGGTGAGTTGTCCGCGGCACCGGGCGCGGGCGGCAAGCCGATCCACGAGTGGCTCGAACTGCGCCCGCTCTACGGCGAAACGCCCACGGTCACCGAGTGATGGACGAACTGCTGCTGCGGGAGCTGACTCCCGCGGTGATCGGCGTCCTCGTGCATCGCGGCGTCGACTTCGCGACCGCCGAGGACGCCGTGCAGGAAGCACTCATCCAGGCCGCGACGACCTGGCCGGACCAGCAGCCCGCCGACCCGAAGGGCTGGCTGGTCACGGTCGCCTGGCGCAAATTCCTCGACGCGCACCGCTCCGAGGCGGCGCGTCGCGACCGGGAACTGCGGATCGAAGCCGAGCCGCCGCCCGGACCGGCCGAAACATCAGACGACACACTGCAGCTGTATTTCCTGTGCTCGCACCCGTCGCTGACACCGGCGTCGGCCGTCGCGCTCACGTTGCGCGCGGTCGGCGGCCTGACCACACGTCAGATCGCGCAGGCCTATCTGGTGCCCGAGGCGACCATGGCGCAACGGATCAGCCGGGCCAAGCGGACCGTCTCGGACGTCCGGCTCAACCAACCCGGTGACGTCGCCACGGTGCTGCGCGTGCTCTACCTGGTGTTCAACGAGGGCTACTCCGGCGATATCGACCTCGCCGGTGAGGCGATCCGGCTCACCCGCCAACTCGCCGCCAAGACCATGCACGAGGAGGTCGCAGGTCTGCTCGCACTCATGTTGCTGCATCACGCGCGTCGCCCGGCCCGAACCGCCGCCGACGGCAGCCTCGTCCCACTCGCTGAACAGGACCGCAGCCTGTGGAACACCCGCCTGATCGCCGAGGGTGTCGACGTCCTCCAGGCGGCCCTCGCCCGTGACCGACTCGGCGAATTCCAGGCCCAGGCCGCCATCGCCGCCCTGCACGCCGACGCGCAGACCGCCGAGGAGACCGATTGGGTGCAGATCGTCGAGTGGTACGACGAACTGGTGCGCCTCACCAATAGTCCAGTGGCCCAACTCAATCGGGCCGTCGCGGTCGGTGAGGCCGACGGCCCGCGAGCAGGCTTGGCCGCACTCGCGGGACTCGATCCGGCTCTGCCCAGGTACTCTGCCGTCGCGGCATACCTACACGAACGCGACGGCGACCCGATCACCGCAGCACGGCTCTACAACGAAGCCGCCCGCTCGGCATCGAGCCTCCCCGAACGCGAGCACCTCACCCGACAGGCCGCCCGGCTCAACGCACAATTGCACCGTTGAAACCAACCGATCGCGCTCACCCATGATCAGAAAGGTCGGCGACCATGTTCTGGAAATACGTGGTGTGGATCTGCAAAATCATCGGCTACTGGATCGGCGCATTCATCGCCGGAGCCTCATCCGGTGTGGGCGATCTAGGTCCCGCGCCCAAGCGGCCCCGCCGACAACGCACCGACCCCAACGACAAGACGTCTCGCTCGCAAGGAAGGCGCGAATGACCATCGAGCGCCCGTTCGGGCTGGCCAACCCTGTTGGTCGCCTGGTTCGGGTTCGTCCTCCTGGTCGGCTTCGGCCGGGACTCAACATCCGAATCGCCTTCGTCGCCACTGCTGCGACGATCGGCACGTCATTGCTCATCGGCTTCCGCCGAATCCACTCGTACGGCATTTCAGCAGCGAGACTTGAAAAGCCGGGCCTGATCAGCCGCGGCTGATTTCCGGCGTATCAGGGTCCCGTTTCACGGGCGCCGAAATCTATGCGCCGAGAACCGGATTCCAGCCGGGCTGCGGTCGCTCGGGCGTTTGGTCCGCGGTGAATCGGCTTGCGCGGCATCGTGAGTGGAGCAGCATCAGTGCATGTCCGGACCGACAATCGGGTGGACTTCCAGCGTGCATGCGGTGATGGTGGCTGCGATGGGTTGCGGGGTGGGTGCGTTCGGTGGGGTGACGCGTAGGCGGGTGTAGGTCGGGCAGGAATCGCCGTTGGCGTCGACCGCCATTCCCTCGACGATGGCTGCGGCGGGCGCGGTGGTCATGATGACGACGGGTGGAGCGTCGCGGTCGGGTGGGAGTCCGCCGAGGTAGCCGCGGGGTGTGTGGTCGGCGCGGATGACGGGGCCGCCCTCGTCGGCCACGATCTCGGGGTAGCCCGAGATCTCGCACGCCGGGGTGCCGTTGGCCAGGCCGACGGTGATCTGCACGCCGCGGTGGGTCGAACCGGGTGATACCTCGGTGGCGCTGAGTACGAGTTGCCCAGCGGCACACGGCGAAACCTGCTTGCTGCCGACGCTCGGGGGTTCATCGGAGGTGGCCGGGTTGCTCCCGCAGCCGGCGGCTGCCAGTAGCGCGATACCGACGATGATCGGTGCGTATCGCGTGGTCCGTTTCGACAGCGGAATCACGTCCTTTCGTCGTCGGAGCAGACCATCCCCGCCGTTGCACCATCTGTGCGCCGTGCACTCCGACAAGGATATGGTCGCAGGCCGGGCGGCGCGTGTCTCGCCAAAGCGTGTGTCGTGTCGCTGAACAGCCTTGCGGCCGTTCATCTTTCAACTAACTCCCTGGGTGGCCGTGGAAGGTCAGAAACACTCCACGGACCGAGGAACCATCCGGCAGTCGCCATTTCGCGGTGACATGACCCGCCCCGGCCTCGTCGGAGGACTCATCACCGGGGCGCAGAATCCGATTGATCCGGACGATCGCCGTACTGCCCGGCACCCGCGCGCCGACCATGATGTCGGTGCCCGACGACCCGTCTTCCGCCGTCACCGGCTCCGATCCGAGTGCGGGAACCGCGATCTCCGGGGTCGTCACGGCTACCGACTCGTCCACCGTCGCGCTGTCATGCTGCGCCTGCGGCACTGCCGTGCCACCGAGCAACGCCAGCAGCTGCGCCACCACCACCGGATCGCGCGTCCCGTCATAAAGCCACCGCTGCCCGAGCACACCGTGCATCGACGTGCCGATCAGCGCGTCCTCAGCTCCGTCGAGCGGTGCCCCACGATACGCGAACGGCACCTGATAGGTGACCGGCTCCGCACCCGAACTATCCGTCACCGCAACGAACTCGATCCCGACCTCCCCATCCGGATCATCGAGCCGAAACCCACCGACCCGATCCAGCACAGGCCGAACACCTCCGCGATACCACGACCTGGTCGGCAACCACGAGGACAACAACTCGACCTTCGTGGGAACCATTGTGGTCTCATGGATTACCGCCATGCCCGAATTCTCCCTCTGTCACGCCAAGACGCCGCGCATCGCAGTCTATGGGATCCCGACCGTGACGTTGCCGGGGTCACTCGAAGCAGCGCGTGGTCACCTTCAGCGTGAAAATGTTGCCCGTGCCGTTGGTCTCGACCAGGTAGGTGCCTACTCCAAGAAACGGTGCGGTCATGCGCTCTCCCCTCAATGGCCGTCCAGCAAGACGGTGCGTTCCAGCCCTGTTCGGCGCACCAGTTCAGCCATTTGCCGACCGCGTCGCGTCGCGCGTTCCACGTATTGACCGCCGCTGCACCCCCAGAGAGATTCGAGAGCGGCGCTGATCTCGTCGTCGCTCACCGAATCCAGCGCGCGACTGGGGCCAGGCAGCCCGTCGCGTGTGCGGCCGTCGACCGCATCGACGGTCTTGACGATCGCGTTGCGCTGCAGCGGGATTGCCGCAGGACGGTTCGGATAAAACCCCGGATAATAGGGTGCTATCTGGGGTAAAGCGTTCAGGCGGTCAGGTCCTGACGAACGCTGATGCCGTCGAGGAAGATCGAGGTCATGATGGCGCTGGCCTGTTCGCCGCCGACCATTGCGGCCATGGCGATGCCCGCCTCCAAGAGTGGGCGGGACACCGCCAGCATCGTGTCGATTGTCAGGTCATTCCGCAACACACCGGATTCGATGCCGCGCCGCAGCACCTCGCGCATCGGGGTGGTCAATCGGCGTTCCACCTCGTCGGTCCGGCGGCACGCGGCGAGTTCATCGTGAACCAGGGTCGCGTACTTGCCATTGGCGATGAACGCGCGAGCGAGCCGGGCAATGGCTTCTCGAACGGAGACCTGGTCCAGCCCCGCTTCCTCCACACGGACGAACAGATCATCGAGCGCGGCGTCGAACATGGCCGCGTACAGCGCCTCGCGGTTCGGGAAGTACCGGTACAGCGTCGTTCGGCCGACATCGGCCGCCTCGGCGAACTCGGCCATGCTCGCCGCATCGCCCCGTGCAGCCCGCACCGCCGCAGCACGTTCCACGATCATGGTCGCCACCTGGTCACGTAACGCGGGCCGCCTGGTCATTACGTGAGTCTATCCAGAACCGTCACGGACTGTTAGTGTCTGTTTATGGAACAATAGTGTTCCATAAACAGACAGGGGGATGCCATGAGTGAAGCGGTGCTCGTCACGGGTTGTTCATCGGGTATCGGTCGAGCGACCGCACTCGCACTGGTCCGAGCGGGGCTGCCGACTTGGGCTTCGGCGCGGCGGATCGAGACTCTCGGCGAACTCGAGGCCGCGGGATGCCGGACCGTCCAACTCGATGTCACCGACGAGAAATCTCGGATCCGGGCCGTCCGGGCGGTCGAGGCCGAGCACGGCGCGGTCGGTGCGCTGGTGAACAACGCCGGATATGCGCAGATGGGCCCGGTGGAAGAGGTATCGCTGGATAGCCTCCGGCGACAGTTCGAGACCAATGTCTTCGGCCTGGTTCACCTGTGCCAGCTGGTATTGCCCGGGATGCGCGTGCAGCAACACGGGACGATCGTGAACATCGGTTCCTCGGCCGGATTGATCGCCTCGCCGTTGTCCGGCGCGTACTGCATGACGAAGTATGCACTGGAAGCGCTGTCGGACAGTCTTCGACTCGAGGTCGCCAGGTTCGGTGTGCGGGTCGTTCTGGTCGAGCCCGGACCGATCCGAAGCGAATTCGCCGCGACCGGTATGCGGACGATGCCCGAGACCGACGGCCCATACGACACCTACAAAGCCAACCTGGCAGCGTACATGGACCGCACCACGCACACCGGCACCCAGGGAATTCCGAAGGCGCGCACGGTGGCGGCCGTTGTGGCCCAGGCAATTACCGGTCGGCGCCCCAAGTCCCGCTACCCGATCGGATACCAAACCCGTCTGATGCCTCGCCTCCGTCACATCGTCGGTGACCGGGTCTGGGACGCCGCCACCACCAGAGCTATTCCACCGCAATAAGTCCCAAAGGACCAAGGCCTGGAGCCCGTCGGTGGCCCCTGATGGACAATGACCCAACATCGGTCAGAACACGGGACGCGGAGCGGCCGGTAGCCGGTCGGTCCGACCTGGGCGAGTTCGGCGTCGATGTCGACTTCTATCGCGCCGATGAAGTTGATGTTCTCGCTGTGCGCCGGGGAGATGTGGGCCAGGACATCGTCGTCGATGCGGCGGCCCTCACGGCGCATCTGGTCGACCGCGAGCCCGTAATACTTTGTGGTCCAGGCGATCACGGCGTTCGTGGCGATGGTCAGGCACCAGGCTTGCTCGCTCTGTCCCTCCAGTTTCCGGGCCCGGATGGTGCCTTCGTGGGCGTAGACCCGGTCTAGACACAGTGCGTGCAGGGATTCGCCCTTGTTGAGCTGGCGGGCGATGCGGCGGCGATAGTCAGGATCGGACAGGTAGCGGGCGGCGTAGATCGTGCGGCGCATCGCCCCGTGCTCCTTGAGCGCCGCGGCCAGCGCGTTCTGCTGGTCGGAGGCGGATAGCTTGCCGACGAGCAGGGAGGCGGTGGCGGGAACCGCTACGCCCCGGTGTGACTGTCCAGTTTGGTGACTCCGGCTGGCTTGCGGCGGGTTTCGGCGAGGAGTTCGTCGAGTTGGGCTTCGGCGCGTTCGGCTCGGGCGAGGGTTTGGGTGCGGGCTTGGTCCAGGGCCTCGATGCGGTGTGCGGCTTCGGTGCGGGCCTTGTCGATGGTGGCGGCGGCTTCGGCGCGGGCGGCGGCGATGTCGGTCGTGGCGGTGCGGCGGATTTCGGCGAGTTCGGTGCGGGTGGTGTCGAGTTCGGCGCGGACCCGGCGCCATTCCTCGCGGGCCTCGTTGGCGGCTTCGATGCGTTCCATCGCTGCCTGCTCGGCGCGTTCGGTGGCGCGTTCGGCGTCGGCGGCGCGTTGGACGGCGAGGTCGCGTTCGGACTGGGCGGCGGCGACCTGGGCGGCGGATTCGCGTTGTGCGTGCGCAATTTCGGTGGCGACGCGGCGTTCGGCACGTTCGATCTGTTCGGCGGCCTCCTTGCGGATCCGTTCGATTTCCTCGGCGGCTTCGCGGCGAGCCGTGCGCACGTCGGCCTCTGCCTCGCTGCGGGCGGCGAAGACATCGTCGGCGGCTTGGCGGGTGGCGCGTTCGACTTCGCGTAGCGCGTCATCGCGGGTGCTGTTCGCGTCGGCGACGGAGGCTTCCGCGCTTTCGGCCGCACTGGCGGCGTCATCGGCGGCGGCCTCGGCGAGCGCACGCTGTTCTTCGGCCTCGCGCCGGGCCTGTTCGGCGGCAACAGTGGCCATTTCGGCTTCGGCGATGCGCCGGGCGGCGTCGGCTTGAACGGCCTGGACCTGCGCCTCGGCGACGGACGGGTCGCCCAGGGTGGACAGTTCGGCGACGGCGGCGTTGAGGGTGTTGCCCAGTTGGTCTGCCAGTCCGCGGAATTGGGTGAGCAGCTCATCTGCCCGGAGGCGGGCGACGGTGACCGGACCTTGCTGCGTCACAGTGACGTTAGCGAGGGGTACCTCTGACTCCTGTTGTTGCCGTTGACGTTCCCGCCACGCGCGCCATCGCGTGTGGTCTGGGTGATCACAGTATTCAGAGGGGCGGCCAGGTCCCCCGCCGCGCGTGATCGGTCGGGAGCAGCCCGGGTAGTTGCAGACGTTGGACACCGGAGAATCGTAGCGTTGGTTTCGTCACTATTGACGTATTCATACGAAACGAAAAGCAGCGTGTCGCAAGCAGACTCGTTTCGGCATCTCGTTTTCTGACCGCCGATAAGTGAACATTATCGGCGGTCAGACCTGGTTGGCGTTCCAGGGAATCCCCCAATCTGGTTGGTTCTATTACGTTTACGTTTGGTCACCGCTAACGAAACGAAACGTCTACGAAACCCTCTGAAAACTGTGCACCCCTGGACGCCCGTACCATTCGCCAATTCCTGCGCCTCGTATGCCAAGCGGTACTGACTTTGAGGCCAGACGAGCCGGCAGCCGCGGTCGGTGAGGCTGTCGCCGACGAAGTGGACCAAGGCGCCGAGGCCGACGGAAGTGGGGCCTGCTCACGCCGGCCCGAAGCCGGCCCAACACCCTGAACCGGCGGCGCATATCGCCACCGCCGAGTTCGACCTGAATCGGTGCGACGATCATCCACGGAATTCTGATATCCGTTGAGGGTGACCAACTCCCCCAGGCGTTCCGACAGCGGACTGTTCGAAGGAACCGCATGGCACTATGCCCGCTATCGACCGGATTACCCGCAGTCGTTCTTCGGCGATCTCGTCGAGCGATTCCACCTCGACAGCACCGGCAGGCTCCTCGATCTGGGCTGCGGCACAGGTCAGTTGGCCATACCGTTGGCACTCCACGTCGCCGAGGTGGTCGGCATGGATCCCGAACCCGAGATGCTCGTCGAGGCTGCCCGATGCGCCCGAGCTGCGGAAGTCACCAATGTGGTCTGGGAACAAGGCGGTTCGACCGATCTGTCCGGTGCGCTCGGGCAATTCCGAATCGTCACCATGGGCCGCTCATTCCACTGGATGGATCGCGAACGTGTCCTCGATGCCCTCGACGCCATAGTCGAGCCGAACGGCGCCATCGTGCTAGCCAACGACAG
The DNA here is from genome assembly GCF_042727395.1 of Nocardia sp. NPDC060255. Classification (NCBI taxonomy): domain Bacteria; kingdom Bacillati; phylum Actinomycetota; class Actinomycetes; order Mycobacteriales; family Nocardiaceae; genus Nocardia; species Nocardia sp. NPDC060255. The sequence continues at coordinate 28,453 of NZ_JBHXAU010000028.1, forward strand.
TTGCCTGGTCCGACCGACCACCGCCTGGCAACAGTCCGTCGAGGACATCCAACGCCGCCATCTGTCGCCCGAACTGGTGCCGGCGGATCCCTTGCCGGGTCGCCTCAACCGCGCCGTTGATCACAACACGCACCAGGAGGTGCTCGCACGTTCGCTCTTCTCGCACGTGGATCGATCAGTCTATGAATTCGACCGCCCCTGGACAATTGAACAGGTGATCGGGTACCTCTACTCGACCTCCCTGCCCCTTCGCCGGCTACTCGGCGACCGCCGCGCCGAGTTCGAGCACGAGGTCACCGAAACCCTGCGGGCAATCGAGCCGGACCGACTCATCGAACCGGTGAAACTGGAAGTCCTCACCGCAACCAGGCAATAGCTTCGCGGCAACGCCGGGATAGCATTCGCGGATCATGGCGCCGCGAGTGCGTTCAGGCACCGCTTCCGTATCTTCGGAAGCCGTCGGATCAACTTCTCTGCCTCTTTCGCCCACTGGCGCAGCTCGTCATCGACCACCTCAGCAGCATTCAGCACATCCAGTACTTCGACGCAACGCTGCTGGATCGATGCCAGCTGGTCGGCGATAGTGTCTTCCGGACGCCAGAAGTTCTCCGTGACCTTGTATTTATGCAGTCCGAACCAGATGCGGCCGGTGGTCGTGCCGGTCGGCAGGGTCGAAAGGTTCTCGGGGAGGGCGTCGCGCTGCCTCGGCGGCGACGACAGCCAGTCGGGCGTTGGTAATCCCTTCGCTCTCATCTCTCTGTCCACTGCCTGCCGGACCTCGCGCACGGAGTGGACGAAGTACTGGATGTCTCCGGTTGGATCTGGGACAGGATTGACGTAGGGAACGGCCACGGCGATCGTGCCCGACATCAGCCGGCGGTTAGTGGCGTCGTAGACGATCACAACCTGTATGAGGTACAGATTCACCTCCGGCAGCTTGTGTTCCCGCACCAAGCTCCCGTGACCGAGCCGCACGATGAACCGGTCGACCTCGTTCGCGTCCAGCGCGTGTGACACGTCGACGCAGATCGGCGCGTCGTCCAGGTGGTCCGGTTCAGGTAGCGACAGGTCATACGTCGCCGACCACGGCAACGGCCGAAGTAGGCGGATGTGCGGCATCGGATCCATGTCCATGGAAGTTGCCCGGAGCACCGTGATCTCGAGCCTCTTGAGGATCGCTGCTCGGCCGCCCCGGTTGTGAACCTTGATATCCAGCGAAGGAAGTTTCATGTCGTCGCTCATGAGAATCGATGCATCGACGAGTTCGACCGATGACCGGAGCGGGCGGCGCAGGTAAATGGTTACGGCGGCACCTATCAGTGCCGTGGTGACCCCACCTGCAAGGGAAACGACAGCGGCCAGCATACGTCCACAGTGCCAGACGACCACCGGATCGGGATGTGCAACGAACGGATCGACGAAACTGTCTGCGGCGCAAGCGAACCCTCTGTATCAAGGGCGGCAAGCATGAGGAAGTTGGAGCAGAGCAGTCAGGGCACCGTCGTGGTCGTAGGTGTCCGATTGCCCTACCACATTAGGGCCGGTGATCGTCATCTCGAGGTGGTAATCCCCGGGCACCGCCGTCGCGTTGGTAGCAACAATGAATCCGGTGGTTAAAACTGCACCTGCGAGGGCCAACAGACCGCACGAACGAGCAAGGACCTACCTTTTCATACTTCGCACTCCTGCTTGGCAAATCCCCTCCCCAAGAGGGCTTTTCGCAAACTATCATGGGCCAAACATTGGCGACTAGCCCCAGTTGCCCCAGTTGCCCGGCAGTCCGGGAACATCCGCGAGAAAAATCACGGTAACTGCTGAGCCGAGACAACACACCGAAGCGCCCGCTCTCGCTCTGCCACGTCACCTGAGAACCACATCTCACGCGATCCGACGGATTCCCAAGAACTGTCCGAGGTGTGCGGGGTTCTGGCGATGGGGGCCGTCGCTGAAATTCTGTTGAGCACCAACGGGTCTGCGCCTATCGTGCAGACGCTGGGCCCGTTCGAGAAGTTGACCGAAGGGCGCCGACGTGGGATCGCTGCCGATCTCTCCGCTCGGATCGACCAGGCCAGGCAAAGTCCTTCACTCCCCGCAGTCGATGACTTACCGATGGAAAGCGAGCGTCCGCGAGTGAATGCCGAACCTGAAATCCGCACGGCCGCCGGAGTTGTGCGCGGCAGGTGGGAGAACGCCGTCGCGGTGTTCCGAGGTATCCCCTACGCCGAGCCGCCGTTCGGCGCGCGACGGTTCGCCGCTCCCGTTCCGGCGCAACCGTGGGACGGGGTCCGCGACGCACTGGTGTTCGGGCAGTCGGTTCCGCAAGCACGCGTGATTTCTGGCGACGGCGACTGCTTGACCCTCAACGTCTGGTCCCCTGCCCTCGGTGCCGCCGCGCTGCCGGTGATGGTGTGGATCCATGGGGGCCGGTACGTGGAAGGCACTTCCAATAGCCCGCATACCGACGGAACGATTCTCGCCGCATCCGGTGTGGTGGTGGTCAGCATGAACTATCGCGTCGGTGTCGAAGGCTTTGCCGCTATCGCCGGGGCACCGCACAACCGCGGCATTCTCGATCAGGTCGCCGCGCTGCGGTGGGTGCAGGACAATGTTGCCGCGTTCGGTGGCGATCCAGGCAATGTGACCGTGTTCGGCCAGTCCGCCGGCGGCGGTTGCACTGCCGCGCTGCTCACTATGCCGTTGGCCGCCGGACTGTTTCGGCGTGCGATAGCCCAGAGCTGTCCCGGCACTTTCTTCTCGCCGAGGCTTTCCGCCGCGATCTCGGCAATGATCGCCGCGGAGCTCGGTGCCCAAGCGACCGTTGCCGAGCTCGCCCGTTTCTCCCCGGACGCACTCATCAAGGCAGCCGATGCCGTCCTGCAGAAGATGCCGGACTTCGTCGAATCCTGGGGCCCCACCGCGCTGACCCCGACACCGTTCTCCCCCATCGTCGACGGCGATGTCCTCTCGCACGCGCCATGGCAGGCACTCGCCAACGGTGCCGCCCGAGATATCGACCTACTCGTGGGGCACACCCGTGACGAATACCGGCTGATCAATCCCCTGCTCGGCACCGAGATAACCGATGCGCAGGTGAACACCACGCTCGAACGTTTCGCACCCACCTCGGACACCACTTACCGCGACCTTTACCCCGAGGCCACCAACGGTGAACTGTTCGAAATCATCAACTGCGACTGGCTGTTTCGAATGCCGGACCTGCATCTCGCCAACGCCCAGCACACCGGCGGCGGCCGAGTCTGGAACTACGAACTCTGCTGGAGCTACAACCGGGACCAGGGCGCCTCACACAGCCTCGACATGCTGCTCGTATTCGGCACGCTCGACCTGGACGACGTCCGCAACCATCCGTCAGCATTCCCGAACGCCGCCGCCGAGGCCGTGCACGTCGCCCACCACATGCGGACCGACTGGCTGAAGTTCGCCACCACGGGCGACCCAGGCTGGGCCCCCTACGATCCCGACGCCCGATCAACCCGCGTCTACACCGCCGAGCCGACCACCCAGCCCTACCCCGAGGAACGCTCGCGCCGCATCTGGTCCACCCACCAGTTCGACACCCTGGACCTACCCGACTGATCCGCGCACCGGCTGCGGAGCACGCGGACCGACATATCGCGCGGACGGACGGATAACCTTCGCCGTGTCGGCCTGTTCGAGAATGTTGGCGGTCCACCCGACGACACGGCTCGTCGCGAAGGTCGGGGTGAACATCGAACGCGGTATCCCGCACAGTTCCATCACGACCCCGGCATAGAACTCGACATTCGCATAGAGATCCCGGCCGGGCTTGAGTTCGGCGAGCACCTCGGTGACCCGTCGTTCCACCGTGGTCGCGAACTCCACCAGCTCGCCGCCGAGTCCGATGCCGATGGCGCGCAACAGCACCGAGCGAGGATCCGCGGTCCGATACACGGCATGACCGAAGCCCATGACCCGGTGACCGTTGGCGACTTTGTCGCGGACCCAGCCGTCGATGCGATCCGCACTGCCGATCTCGTCCAGCCCGTCCAGCGCGCGGTCCGGCGCACCACCGTGCAGCGGTCCGGAGAACGCGCCGATCGCCGCGACGACCGCCGACGCGACATCGGCACCGGTGGAGGCCACGACCCGCGCGGTGAAGGTGGACGGATTGAACCCGTGATCGATCGTCGCGATCAGGTACTGCTCGATCGCCCGACTGGCCTGTGGTCCCGGCAGTTCTCCGGACAACATGTACAGCCAGTTCGCTGCCGTCGACAAATCCGCCTGCGGGACAACCGGTTCCAGCCCGCGGCGGAGCCGGTGCAGCGCGGCCAGGATCGTCGGCGTCACCGCGCAGATCAACAGCGCGTCGGCCTTACGTGACGCGGGGTCGCTGTCCCACACCGGCTGCAGATCGCGCACCGCGGCCAGCATCGACAGGGCTGTCCGCAAGCCGAACAACGGTTCCCCGCTGGCCGCGATCGTCGGCAACACCGGGAGCAGTTCCGGTGGCAGTTGGCGTGCTCGCGCCACCTCGCCGGTGAACTCGATCAACTCCGCTTGGTCGGGCAAACGGCCCTCGAACAGCAGAAACCACACCTCTTCGAAGGTGCAGGCGGATGCCAGGTCGATCGCCGAGTACTGGCGATAGTGATAGAAGCCTTCCTGCCCGCGGACATCACCCAGGCGGGTATCGGCTGCCACCACATTGCGTAGCCCGGCAGGGACATTGATCAGTTCGTCGAGTTCGGCACCGTTGACAGTCATCGTTCAGACCTCCTTGACTGAACTGTGCGATCACGGTCAACTAGAGTCAATATTGATCAAGTCAATATGAGTGCGGAGAGGCAGGTCATGGACGCGAAAGGTGACGCACGCCACCTCACCACCGCCGAGGTGGCGAGTCGTCTCGAGATCAAGCCCGAAACCGTTTACGCCTACGTCAGCCGGGGACTGTTGACCAAGATCCCGGCCGCGGGCCGCCGGGGCAGTCTGTTCCGGGAGGACGAGGTGGCTCGGCTGGCGCACGGGCGGCGGCACGGTGGCGAGCGCCGAGGGGCGATGGCGGACATCGTCACCGCGATCTCGCGTATCGAGGACGACCGGTTGTCCTATCGCGGCCACAACGTCGAGGACCTGACGCAGCCGATCGAATCCGTGGCCGGCCTGCTGTGGACCGGCGAGTTGGACTCGCCAGCACAGCAATTCACCGCTCCCGCCGAGATCCTCACCACCTGTCGTGCTGCGGTCGGCGCGCTCGCCGACAGTGTTCGACTGACCGATCGGATGCGCGTCGCGGTGACCGTTGCCAGCGCGAGCGATCAGCTGCGTTTCGACCTGTCCCCGCAGGGGGTGCTGCGAACGGCCCGCATCCTGCTCGCGGTCGAGGTCGACTGCCTCGGCACGACACAACTCGACTCCGGAACGCTGGCCCAACGGTTAGGGCCCAGCCTCACCGACCACCCCTTGCCCGCAGGCCTGCTCGACTCGACCTTGACCCTGCTGGCCGACCACGGCCTGGCGATCTCCACCATGGCCGCCCGGGTCGCGGCCAGCGCGCGAGTCCATCCCTACGGCGTCGTCTCCGCCGGCCTCGGCGCCCTCGACAGCCAATACCACGGCGCGGCAAGCACTGTCGCGTACCGTTTCCTCGACGATGCCATCGCCGACCCGCTCGGTGCCGCATCCGAACGGCTACGCCTCGGCGGCGGACTCCCCGGTTTCGGACACCTGATCTACCGCATCACCGACCCGCGCGCCGAACTGCTGCTCACCTTGCTCCGATCCGTCCCCGCCGCCGCACCGGCCCTGACCGCCATCGACACCATCACCGCCCAACTCGGCGCACCCCACACCGCAGTACCGAACATCGACCTCGCCCTGGCCGTACTCATGCACGCGTACCGCATGCGCCCCGATGCCGGGGAGGCGATCTTCGCCATCGCCCGCACCATCGGCTGGATCGCGCACACTCTCGAGGAGTACACCGAACCCCCGATGCGCTTCCGCCCCAACCGAACCCCGGTCCAATAGGTTTTCAGCGCGCGAATTCGGCCTTCAGCAACTCGGGTGAGGTCACGAAACCGCGCCGCATGTAGGCATTGATCGCCTTGGTGCTGGAGTTGACGGTCAGCGGCTTCAATCCCAGTTGATCAGCAAGGGTCACGACAGCGTCGATCAGCTGGCTGCCGAGCCCGCTGTCTCGGCGGTCGGGCACCACGTACATGCTCTGCACGTCACCCGAAAGGCGTTGCGGAGTACCGACGGTCGGTACGCGCTGGTAGATCGCCAACCACGCCATCCCGATAACCGTTCCGTCTTCGACCAACACCAGACAGCGGTGCGACGATCTGTTGGCCTGCGCCCAAGCGACGAACGACTGTATGAACTCCTCCTGCGTAGCCGCCGGAGTTCCGCGGACTTCTTGGAACCACTGCCAACGAAGTTGGGCGACGCCAACCAGGTCATCATCCTGCGCCGGATGGATCATGGTGGTACTCATTCGCGAATTCTGGCATAGGACAGCAGATTACAAACAGCGATAGCGACGTGGTAGTTACGAAGACCGGTAGAACTGGTGGGTATGAGTGACCGCGTCAAGGTGTGGTGTCTGCGGCACGCGGAATCGGAGAATGTCATCGCAGGTGTCGCGGGAGCTGTACCGGCGGCGGCGCTGACCACGCGCGGGCAGCGCGAAGCTATGGCTGCCGCCCGGGTACTGGACGGAGAACCGATCCGCCGGATCTACTGCAGTACCGCTGTGCGCGCACAGCAGACAGCTGCGGCACTTGCTGCAAGTAGGGGTCTCGATATCGTGACGTCGGCCGAACTGGCCGAGGTCGCCATCGGCCGACACGAAGGGACCACCGATCCCGCGGTGCGGCGACGAACAGCCGAAGTGTTGCGGGCATGGATCATTGAGCGTGATCTGGGCCAGCGAGTTGCCGACGGCGAGTCGGGACGGCAGGTGCTTACCCGCATGGACGCCACCTTCCGGCGGATCGCGGCCGCCGACTCCGGGGAAACCGTTGTCGTTGTCGGCCACGTCGCCAGCCTCACCCTGACCGTCGCATCGCTGTGTACGCTCGGCCCCCGTGTCTGGGGAACACCGCTGCCACACGCCGAGCCGTTTCTGGTGGAATGGGACGGAATTACCTGGCACTGCCCGAGATGGCCGACCTTGTCGTAGCGAGCTCGCCGATCGGCCGGGGATCACCGCAGGACTCGCTGACCAACTGGCAACTCGGGTGTTCGCGGACGAGGAGTTGGTGCGTCTGCGGGGGTTCCCGGCCGATCGGCCGCGAGGAGTTGTTCCGGTTCTTTACGTGAAACTTCGCTACACGCGTAAGCCAGGAGACGAGGCGGCCCCAAGTTCAATCCGGGACCGCCTCGCGCTCGTCGGGACCAGGCTTACCAGTTCAGCTACTCGTCGTCAGCAGCTTCACGTTCAGCCCTCAAATGGTCTTCCAGCTTCTCATCAAGAGCAGTGCGTCGCGCGGTCATGCCGGCAGCGACATCCGCACCGAAAGCATCAGCAATCTGCTGCTCGGTTATTTGCGGGATGAGAATATTGCCGTCGGTCTGAGTAACCGGCATCAACGTGTTAACGACACCGTTCCAGGTCAGGCGAAGGTCCGAAAGACTTAGCCGATCGCCTGCCATCTGCAGGGCGTTGATCAACGCGTCCATGGAGTCCACACCCGGCGCCCAGATAATGATCGGTTCTGGCCTCATTCCGGTGATCTGCACGCCACACATCCAAGCGGCAGGAACGTCGTCATGCATCTGAAGCGGCGCTCCAACCTCTACCGACACCGGCCCTCGTTCGCTACCCAGCTCGCGAGTCGCGATAGCCTGACCGATATCCCTGCTCATACCTAGATTCGTCAAATCGAGTTCCCCTCCTCACCGTGGACAAGAATTCTGTTGCGCCTCTGCCTCTTTTCCGGCTAGGGGCAAAGACGCAGACGCACCGCACGTTCTCCTTAAGCAATCCTTGTACCAGTCGTTCGCATTCCTGAAACACACCTGCCTTTCGTATTGCTGACCGGCCCCAGGATAGTTCCGATTGCACTCGTCGATAGTTTGTTGGTACATGTCATCGCAGTAATTTGCCAGTGCAGAACCGGCCCCAGCAGAAGTCACGGCCAACGCCATGAACACGCCGACAACTACCCTGCGAGTACGCTGCATCATAGTCCCTCCCGAGAATGTGCAAGAGTCCGTTCAACTCTTACGGTTGTGGCGACTCCCTCACGCCAGCACTGGTTTTCATGCGTCACCCCCGAGTTCGCGACGCCCCCGAACCGTCATGGACAGTCGATTACTTGGACGCGCTGGTCCCGCCATCGGTTCCGCCCCAATTCGATTTACATGTCATATATCCGTCGAGAGCCTGACTCGGGTCGGCCGGGGATCATCGCACATCGACCAAACCAATTCCGTGGACTCGCTGACCAACTGGGCAACGCGGTCGTCGTAGAGGTGTCTGTCCAGGATGACCCATGTCTGCGGGACACCTCGTCCGATAGCGAACCCCGCGCAACGCACTGTGGCTCTGAGATCATCAGCCAGTCGGGGGTGGTTTTCGTAGCGAGCCAGGTCGTCCGCGAACCGGGTAGCCGAGCCGAAGGATTCGCGGCGGCGCACTACCGGGGTGTTGGGTGGTATGCCGACGCGCGGGGAGATGGGTGATGCGGTGAATTGGACTGGGGCAGCGGGAGAATGGCATCGGTCTAGGGATAGGAGCTGATCAATGGAAGAGCGCGCCGCTGTCGTCGCGATGCCGGAGTCGGTGCGGACCGAGCTGCGGCGTGGGGTGCGGAGTGTTCTCGTTGACGCGGCTGCGTTGCGGTTGGTGCGGGAGCGGTTCGATGATAATCAGGCGGGGTCGCTGCGCCGGTATCTCGAGGCTTCGCAGTCGGCGAATACGTTGCGCGCCTATCGGACCGATTGGATCGCGTGGTCGGCGTGGTGTTCAGCGGAGACGCGGCAGGCGATGCCCGCTGATCCGCTCGATGTCGCGGTCTATCTGGCTGCGGCGGCGGACGCGCGTCGTGACACCGGTGAGTGGGCGTTCAGCGCGGCGACTCTGGAACGCAAGTCGGCGGCGATCGCCGCGGTGCATGCTGCGAACGGGTTGCCGTCGCCCACCCGCTCCGACGTGGTCCGGCTGACTCTGCGCGGTATCCGGCGCACTCGGCGCACACAGCCGAAACGTAAACGCCCCGTACTGTTGCACACCCTCGATCAACTGTTGGCCGGGCTTCCCGAACCCGGCTGGCCTACCGAACCGGCCCGGCGTCGCGATGCGCTCGTGTTGCTGATCGGGTTCGCCGGCGCATTGCGGCGCAGTGAGCTCGCCGGACTGCGTATCGCCGACGTCGATGTGCAACTCGATCACGCCACCGGAGAGCCGGTGCTGCTGGTGCGGTTGCCGTCGACGAAGACCGACCCCACCGGTGTCGCCGAACAACGCGTCGCACTGCCGCGCGGCCAACGTCCGCGCACCTGTCCCGTCTGCGCCTTCGCCGACTGGGTCCGCTTGCTCGAAATACACACTGCCGCAGGCAAATCGGGCCTGCGCGCCCACCTCACTGAGTCCACCACCGACCCGGACATTCACCGCTGCCATGGCTTCACCGGAACCGCTCTGGCCGAGCAACCCGACCTACCCTTGTGCCCCACCATAAATCGTCACGGTACGGTCGGCGCCACCCCGATGTCCGGTCGCGCCGTCGCCGAACTCGTCAAACGCTACGCCGCCCGCGCCGGTCTCGACCCCGACCTCTTCTCCGGCCACTCCCTGCGCGCAGGCTTCGCCACCCAGGCGGCCCTCGGCGGTGCCAGCGACCGCGAGATCATGCGCCAAGGTCGCTGGTCCAACCCGCGCACCGTACACGGCTACATCCGTACCGCAAACCCTTTGGAAGACAACGCGGTCACCAAACTCGGCCTCTGAGCTACCGTGTCTTCACGACTCGGCTGACTCCGTTGTCGAACTCCGCCACAATCCGCGCGATATCGCCGGGACGTTCCGGATCGAACCACACAACGACTTCGTCATCGATGTCGATCGGCTTGCCCGGCACCTGGAACGCGGTCGGCGTCAACCACCGTTGGGTGCCGACGTTATCGGTGAACACCACGGTCAGCCGTGCCACCTTCGGGTTCGGTGTCGCCGGAAAGTCTTCCAGCCCAGTAGAAGTCACCACACCACTCGTACGAACCGACCGTGATCGCAGTTTCGCCGCCGCCACCGAGACAGCTAACCGACCATCGGTCCACGAATCCCGCACGGACACAACGCCGCTACGCCACCGGGCCAAGATCGCGCAGGAACACGAACAGACCCGGAATCAGTGCGCAAATTCGTTGAGGGTTGGCGTGATGATCTCATCGGTTGCCCAGCGGGCGACCTTGGTCGGGTATGGCGCGGGTAGTACGAGCACGAGGTGGGTGAATCCGGCGTTGATCAGGTGGCGGAGGTGCTGTCGGGACTGGGCGGGATCGTCGTAGGAGACGACGATCTGGGCTGAGCGGGTGATCTCTCGAGGGTCACGGCCGATCGCGGCGCAGTGTTCGTCCAGGACGGCGCTGCGGTGTCGCAGGTAGTCGATGGTGTTGCGGGGTGGGCCGATGACGTTCCAGATGTTTGCGTGTTCGGCTATCACGCGCAATGTGGTGGTTCCGATGCCTGCGATCAGGATCGGGGGGTGCGGTTGCTGGATCGGCTTGGGGTTGCAGCGGGCTGCGGTGAGTTGGTGGTGTTCGCCCGCGAAGTCGAAGACCGTTTCGGTCCACATCCGCCGGATGATCGTGCACGCTTCGGCGAGGTCGGCGACCGCGGCACGCCAACTGCCCGCCGGAATGCCGTAGGCGTTGTACTCGGGCGCCACCAACGTCTCGAACTGCGGATCGCGCTTCGGCATGCCGCCGACGCCGATACCGAAGTCGAGACGCCCATCGGCGATCACATCGACAGTGGCGGCGATTTTCGCCAGCACCGCCGGCCGTCGGATGCGATTGTTCGTGACCAGCAACCCGAGTCGCAGGCGCCGGGTCTGAGCAGCGAGGGCAGTGAGCAACGTCCACCCTTCATGAACCGGTCCCGAAAGGCCCTCCTCCAGTGCAATACCCGGGCCACCCCTGGGGAGCAGGTGATCGTAAAGCCACGCGTGCTCGATTTCGACAATCTCGTCGGCCTCACGCCAGACCCGGAGGATATCCGGGTAGCTGACGTTCGCGGGATACGTCTTGATGCCGAAACTGATCGCCGCCGCCCCTGATTCGCTCATACAACAACGTTAAAACCCCGAACCCGATCGAGCACCGACCCGCCGCCGACCATCGCGATCGCTCGCCCGACCTGACGTACGAACCGTGCTCTTGACGCAAGCTGCAACCTGCGTCAAGAGCACGTTAGGTACGTCAAGTCGCGGCTTCGAGTGAGGTTGTGGGGCACGGACGTTGGGTGGGATGGGCCGTCAGAATCGAAGGGGTGACGGTTGGGATCCGTATGCCCGCTCTTCGTGGTTAGCTAAGTCCCGTCCGGCCGAGGCCCGGTATGCGCATGCCTTGATCCGGGTTGCTGGGATCGGCCGGCCATTGCCGGTTGCCGCAGCGAACGGCATTGGCAGTTGCTGCGGCGCCAGTGACGAGGTTCTAGGGTCCGGCGCATGCCGTGCCGAGGTCACGGATGCGTTGTAGGAGCGCTTCGCGACTGCCTGATCGAACGATGACCACCCGCAGCGCAGCCAACCGCAGCGTCGAGGCCCCCTGAAATCTCTATCGGATCGCTGTATCGGTACTATCTCAACAAAGACGCGATCGTCGAGCTGATGACCCGCCACGTCGATGCCGACACCGCCGCCAGCCAGAGCAGGCGAAATGGCGTGGCCGATTCGCTGGAAGGTGTCATGCGGACCATTGTGGGGACCGTCGTCAGGACCCTGAATTCCTCCGAATCCGCATGCCTCGCTCACGCCAGCTCATGGACAAGGGGCCGAAGACACCGCACGGCACTGGCAGACATACGCGAACTCCTCGCCCAACCCTGACGTGCACGTCAACGACAAAGGCACCTGCCCGACTCGTCGTCGCCACGATCAAGTTACTGGGTGCACCACCTGCTGGCCGCACCCTCGACACCGCCCTTTTCGAGAACGAATTGGTCGCGTCATGCCGACGCGCTACCTCATTGCGGGCCTGTCGGCCGGATAACTCCCATTCATCCCCGGGCAAACCGATAGCTGACAGTATGCTGATCTTGTGCAATCAGTGCCGCTGCCAATGCTGGCCGTCCCCGGGCGACCACCGGCAGAAATCGGTCTGTGGGCGATCGAGATGAAATGGGACGGCATTCGTGCCATCGGTCGAACGGCGAACGGGCAATGCCGCTTCTACAGTCGGAACAATCGCGATCTGAGTAGTTCTTTTCCGGAGCTGACCAGCATTTTCGCCGAATTTCTCGGCGGCAGGGAAGTGCTGGTCGATGGTGAGATCGTGGCCCCCGAGCCGAGCACCGGTGTGCCGTCCTTCCGTCGGCTGCAGCGCCGGATGCATGTCGTGAATCCCAGCCTCGAACTCCTGCAAGAAATACCGATCCAATACCTCATTTTCGATTTGCTTGCCGACAGCGGAGAGTCGCTCCTCGCTCGCCCTTATTTCGAAAGGCGCGCCCGGCTCGAGGAATTGGCGATCGACCTGCCGATCGCCCGCACCCCGCCCTACTACGCCAACGTCGACGCCACCACCATGCTCGGCGTCGCCCGCGACCACGGACTCGAAGGCATCATCGCCAAGCGCCTCGACTCCACCTATCAGCCTGGCCGCCGCTCCCCCGCATGGATCAAAACCCCACTCCGCCGAACCACCGAGGTCGTCGTCGCAGGCTGGCTCCCCGGCAACGGCCGCTACTCCGGCATCTTCGGCTCCATCGTGATGGGCGCCTACGACAACACCGGCCGCCTCGTCCACATCGGCAACGTCGGTACCGGCTGGACTATGCGCGACCGCAAGGCCCTACAGCTCCGGCTCAACGAAATCGCCCGCCCCGACAGCCCTTTCGACATCCCACCCCCGCGACCCGTGGCAGCCGTCGCCCACTGGGTCGAACCCGAACTCGTCGCCGACATCGAATTCCGCGAAGCCGGCGCCGACGGGTTACGCCACCCGAGCTGGCGCGGCCTGCGCCCCGACAAGTCCCCGCGCGAAGCCGGCGTACCGACTTCGTGACCGGTCAGCTCTGCAGGGTGACGGTGGCGTTGACGAGTTCGGCGTTGGTGGGGTCACCGTTGGCGTCGTAAATATCCCAGACGGTGGTGAATCCGGCCGGGCCGGGCTGGAATGGCAGATATCCGGGCACCGCGATGTCGATGGAGTAAGGGTGTGCGGTGCCGTCGCAGTTCACCGGCACGACCGTTTGGGGAGTGTTGGTCTCGGCATCGCCATCGCGCTGCCGCAACGTGGCTACCCGGTACGCCTTGCTCGGACCGCCTGCGCAGGTGTACGCGCCGGTGACCACCACGGTGCCGTCGGCGTTGAGGTGCTGGTTGGTGTCGACCGCGATGAGGGGCGCCGGGCCTGCGATGGCTGTGCCCGCGAGCATGGCGGCGCCCGCGAACGCCACAGCCGTGGCGACGGCCGATCCGATGATCCGATTCTTGGGCACGAAGGTTCGCCGTTCGGAAGCTCGGAGATACTTGCCCATCATGCGATTCCTTTGGTGGACAGGAGATTCAGAGGAGAATCCAGAGGAAGTGTAAGCAGCACGACACCGCTGCGGCGACCCCCGGAAAGTATGGTCAATGAGGCCGCGGCCTGCTCGTTCGCGCGGCCTCGATGCGGGCAGCCAGCTCGACCAAGTCGGCGGCGGGCCCGCTGGGTGGTGTTCGCCGGTGCCAGATGGCGCGGAACTTTCTGGTCAAGGCGAGGGAGTCGGACAGGCGTACCTCGTGGAGGGTGCCCGCGCTCAGTTCGTGCGCCACGATCAGGCGGCTGACCACGGCAGGTGCGGCGCCGCTGCGAGCGGTGGCGAGAATCGCTGCGGCCGAACCGAGTTCGGCTGCCGGCGGGGCCGGGGTGCCGTGGATCTCGAGCGCCTCCCAGACAGTGTCGCGGGTTCCGGAACCCTTCTCTCGCCACAGCAGTGGGGTGTCGGCGAGTTCGCGCGGAGTCACCGGACGGCGGCGAGTGGCCCACGGATGGGTTGGCGCGACAACCACGACGAGTTCGTCGGCGACGAGCACGCGACTGCCCAATCCTGTTGGCGGATGGGGTCCTTCGACGAAGCCGAGTTCGGTTTCGCGGTCGCGGACCGCTGCGGTGACCTGTCGGGAATTCGCGACGTCCAGTTCTATCGCCAGTTGCGGGCGGATCTTGCGCAGGGCGGTCAGCCAGTGCGGAATGCGGTGGTCGGCAATCGTTTTCGACGCCACGATATACAATCTCGGTCGCTCGGCGCGGTGCAGGGCCGCGATTCCCTCGGTCAATGCCAGTGCTGCCGCCAGCACCGGCCGGCCGAGTTCGACCACGGTGTGCCCGGCGTCGGTCAATGCCGAGCCGGTGGGGCCGCGATCCAGCAGTCGCAGGTGGAGTCGGCCCTCGAGCGCACTGATCCGCATACTGGCGGCGGGCTGGCTGATGCCGTGCCGTCGCGCGGCCGCGCCGAGGCTGCCCAGTTCCGCCACGGATGCGAGCAGATCGAGCGCCTCCAGATCGGGTGTTCCCGGCGGCAGGGCCATAAGGGCAGCTTATGGGGTGGTCGGCATTGGGCCACTACCCGGCCGAGTGGGCGGGCACCAGGATCGGAGATATCCCGAATCGCGGGTCAAGGACAGCGAGGAGAACACTGTGACGTTCGTGATCGGCGCGGCCTGCGTGGATGTCCTGGATCGGGCCTGCATCGAGGAGTGCCCACTCGACTGCATCTTCATCGGCAACCGGATGGCCTACATACAGCCCGACGAATGCATCGACTGCACGGTTGAACCGGCCTGCCCGGTCGACGCGATCTACTACGAGGACGACATTCCCGCGGGGCAGGAACAGTTCGTCATCGAAAACGCCCGCTTCTTCACCGAGCCGCTGCCCGGCCGGACAACACCACTCGGGCATCCGGGCGGCGGAACAGTGATCGGCCCCGTCGGAGTCGACACGGTCTACGTGCAGGAATACGACACCGGAAAGGGCTAGCGGGTGAGTGATTCGCACAGGTACCAGTTGTTGGCGGTGTGCGGCTTGGAGTACGGAGGGATCGTGCGGAGAAAGTTCGCCAGATTAAAGATACCGACGTAGTCGATGGCGGCGGCGAAAGCGTCGGGGTGCGGATGACGCCGGAGAGAGCGGCATATCCCGAAGATCCCGACTCGTACTCGATGGCTGTAGCCCTGGTCGGCGCTTTGCCGCATCCGGTCGAACCGCGGCAGTTGACCTGCCTCGCCGCAAAGCGGTTGACGAAGAGTTGTGCGATCGTCGTAGTCCCAGCTGTCGCGAAGCCATGGGCCGCCGTGGACCATCGGCAATCTGACGAGTTCGACGCCAACGGGCAGTGCCAGATACGACGGGAGGTTCAGTCCGTCTCGCACCGAGACCGTCACAGGCGTCATCGGGGCTGAGACTCCCCGTCAGCCCAGGTGCGCCCCGCGCAGATCTGGCTCGAGAGGGAACTGGTGCAGGCATCGCCCGAGAGGCGCGTGACACTAGTTCCCTCTCGGCGACCTGCGTTCACCACGGGCACCGAGGACGGGTGCTGATATCGAAACACCTTGCGGTTGTTGATATCTGGGGCCTCTTATTACGACACGCCGCCGCCGTGTCGAGGTCCATAGGCTCTCGTTCATGATCGACGGCACATGATGGCGTGGCTACCCGCGAAAGGGAGCCACGATCCAGGATGTCGCCGCGGCGCTCGATGTTGCGCATGTCTGCAGCAAGGTGTGTCCGGTGCGGGCGAGGGAGTCGTCCGTCGACGGCGGACAAAGAAAAAGGAAAGGAGCTACTGATTCCTTTCCGTATTCAATATATAACGCACCCGGGGGCTTGCGGCAAGGCCCCGGTCGTAGCGCATACTCGCTGGCCGAGGCCAGAACCTGCGGAAATGGGAGTCACGAGTTGCGTGTGTTGTTGTCGACGTTCGGGTCGCGCGGGGCCGTCGAGCCGATGGTGGGGCTCGTAGCGGTGTTGCGGTCAGTCGGTGCGCGGGAACTGCCGGGCTGCGTGGAGCTGGCCGGATACACGGCAACGGCGGATGCGCGAGCAGTCGTGCCGCGACTGGCTGACCAGCAGTACCGGAACAGCCGAGTGGCAGAGTTGCGGGTCGGCGCAGGACGGAACGACCACCGAAGCCGCGCTCACGACTGCCCTGACCTCCACACGAGCAAAGCCGTGGCCACGATCCGCACCGACTGTGCGACAACGGCCACGACACTGCTGCTCGACGCGATCAGCCGAGAACGAGCGAACGTGCCCGCGTGACCAACGCGACACCGTCGAGCCAGCGAAAAAGGAAGGGGCACATGCCTACTCAAGGGTATGAAGCGGAATTGAGGTCCGAGCGGACCTATGTGGCCGGGCTCTACACGCGTCTGGACGCCGAACGCGCGCGAGCGAAAGGCCAGTACAACGCCGCGTTGCGCGGCAGAGACGTGTCCGCCATGGAACGCGAGGACCAGGTACGCGCACTGGGTAAGTCGGTGCAGCGGCTGGACGTCGCCGACAACGGACTGTGCTTCGGTCGATTGGACACCCTCTCGGGCGAACATTCCTACATCGGCCGGATCGGCCTCTACGACGAGGCGAACGAGTTCGAACCGCTGCTGCTCGATTGGCGAGCACCCGCGGCACGCGCGTTCTACGTCGCCACTGCCGCGACGCCGGAGAACATGCGCAGGCGCCGCCAGTTCCACACCCGTGGACGTCAGGTGGTCGACTTCACCGACGAGGTGCTCGGCCGACCCGACGACGGCGAACGAGGCGACGCGGCCCTGCTCGCGGCGGTCAACGCGCCGCGCGGTGCGGGCATGCGCGACATCGTCGCGACGATCCAAGCCGAGCAGGACGAGATCATCCGACTCGACCATCCAGGCGTGCTGGTGATCGAGGGTGGTCCCGGTACCGGGAAGACCGTGGTGGCGCTGCACCGAGTCGCGTATCTGCTCTACACCCAGCGCGAGCGAATGGAACGTCAGGGCGTACTGGTGGTCGGGCCCAATCCGGCGTTCCTGAACCACATCGCCCACGTCCTACCCTCGCTGGGCGAGACCAACGTGGTGTTCACGACCGCGGGCGAGCTCGTGCCCGGTCTGCGCGTCACCGCCGAGGACGTCCCGCAGGCCGCGAAGCTCAAGGGTTCATTGAAGATCCTGGACGTGCTCGCCGCAGCGGTCGCCGATCGCCAGCGACTGCCCGAGCATCCGGTGACGATCGAACTGGCCGACGTCACCGTGCGCATCGACGCCGCGACCGCCGAATGGGCCAGGGAGGAGGCGCGCACGAGCGGACGGCCGCACAACGAGGCGCGAGCGGTGTTCCGCGACATCATCACGTATGTGCTCACCGAACGGGCGATCGCCCGGATCGGGCGGGACTGGTTGACCAGGGACGACCGCGAAGCATGGGAGCAACTGCGCGAGGACCTGATCGAAGAACTGGCGACGCACGACACGTTCGCCGCCACCCTCGATGAGCTCTGGCCGATCCTGACGCCGGAAACATTACTGGCACAGCTGTATTCGTCGCCCGAACGATTGCGTGCGGCAGGTGCCGACGAAGCGCTGTTGCGTGCGGACGGCGCGGCCTGGACAGTGTCGGACGTACCACTCCTCGACGAACTGCTCGACCTGCTCGGCCCCGACAAACCGGTCGACCAGACCGCCGAGCGGGAACGAAAAGCCGAGGCCGAGTACGCCGCCGGTGTACTGGACGTGATGGTCGGCCGCGAGGACATGATGGACGACGAGGACCATCTGTTCGCCCAGGATCTCCTCTACGCCGAAGACCTGGCCGACCGCTTCCTCGAACGCGACACCAGAGAACTCGCCGAACGTGCTGCGGCAGACCGCGATTGGACCTACCGTCACGTCGTGGTCGACGAGGCCCAAGAACTGTCCGAAATGGACTGGCGAGTGCTGATGCGCCGCTGCCCGAGCAAATCGTTCACGATCGTCGGTGACCTCGCCCAACGCCGATCGGTCGCCGGCGCCACCTCGTGGGACACGATGATGGCGCCCTACGTCCCCGGCCGCTGGGCCTACCGTTCCCTGACGGTCAACTACCGCACCCCCGCCGAGATCATGACCGTCGCCGCCGCGCTACTCGCCGAGTTCGCACCCGGCGTCCAGCCACCGGAATCGGTCCGCGCATGCGGTGTCCAGCCATGGTCGAGACAGGTAACCGAGGATGAATTACCCACTGCCATCGACGAATTCGTTCGAGCCGAAGCCGACCATGAGGGCACCAGCGTCGTGATCGGGCCAGCGGGCCTGCCTGGCACCGTGACGGCCTCAGCGACAAAGGGATTGGAGTTCGACGCCGTCCTGGTAGTTGACCCCGAACGAATCCTTGCCGAAGGTCCACGCGGTGCCGCCGAACTCTACGTCGCCCTCACCCGCGCAACCCAACGCCTCGGCGTCCTGCACGAAGGCCCACTCCCACCAGCCCTGACCGGCCTCACCGAGATCGGCACCCCCGCACAGGCAGGAAATCGCCGGTAAGCGAAGCGAAGGCCGCCACGTCCCCCACCCGTGCGCGGCCTTCGCCACCGAACCGATGGGCCCGTTCACAACCTGGATCGCTGTGCCCCGCCGCCGACCTTGATGCGCAACTCACTGAAGTCCGGGGCCAAGTACGCGAATCCCTTTGCTGGAGAAGTCGATACAGTATATCGCGCCTGACCGAATCCCCAGTCCACGCCGATCACCAACACGCGCAAGCGGTTCGACAGTTCGAACGGCGCGCAGGTAGGGGCTGGACGCAATCCCGCACGGCGGCAACGCGATCAACTCGTCAACGAGCCGTTCTGGCTGAGCTACACCCTGATCGGTCAACGGACGCTCGTAGTCGTCGGGCCCACCTTGTTGCGGAATGAACGGTTGAGCATGCCGCACAAGGACCAGCGTGGATCTCATCGGCCAAGGACTCGGCAACCGGACCAGCTGGACGCCATGACCGACGCAGAGCGTCGACTACTAGCTACAGCCAGCGCTCCGACACCGGCCGACGCTCGGCCACGTTTCACCAATCACTCTGTCTCACAGTGTATTACGACTACCACCGGGTCAGTGGCAGGCGTCGGAGATCCCGTCCAGCCAGTCGCGGATCGCGGCTTGCTGGGCGGGGGTGAACGAAGCCTCCAGTTCGGCTTCGCGGCGGCCGACGGCGATTCGGGCTTCGGCCAGGCGGGTTCGGCCGGATTCGGTGACGGTGATCTGGTGGGTGCGGCGGTCGGAGGGGTGGGGGCGGCGTTCGATGAGGCCCTCCTGTTCGAGGCCGGTGAGCATTTCGTTGGCGGCCTGCCGGGTGCTGGCGACCTCGCGGGCGATGTCGGCGACCGACATGCCGGGGTGTGTGGCGGTCATCATCAGGGTGGCGTACTGGGAGGTGGACAGCCCGAAGGTCTTGAGCTCCTCCCCGATTGCCGCCCGCATGTTCAGCCACACCTTGCGGACCATGAACGTCAGCGACCCGACCTCGCCCCGATAAGAACCCAACGAAAAGACCTCCTCGATATTGACAGGTTCCTGACGACTATGCGAAGTTAATCGTCAGGTTCTTGCCAATCTTAGCGAAGGTTCTCATGCTCACGTCTCCCACGGTGCCGAAGTCCAGGCAGCGGCTGATCCTCGCCGTCCTCGTGCTGTCCTCGTTCCTGATCTGGATGGACAACACCATCCTCAGCCTGACCTTCCAAACCCTCGCCGACCCGGTCCGCGGGCTCGGCGCGACTCCCGCCCAGCTGCAATGGGCGACCGGCTCCTACACCCTGGTCTTTGCCGCATTGATGTTCACCGCGGGCGCACTCGGCGACCGGTTCGGTCACCGGACCGTGCTCGCCACGGGCCTGGCGACCTTCGCCGCCGCGTCGATATGGGCGGCCTACGCCGGTGACGCAGACCAGCTGATCGCCGCGCGTGCCGCGATGGGCGTGGGCAGCGCGCTGATCATGCCGGCCACCATGGCCATCCTCACCTGGACCTTCACCGGACCCGCCCGGGCAACCGCGATCGGCATTTCCTCTGCCTCCGCGGGTGTCGGGATAGCGGCCGGTCCACTGCTCGCCGGGGTGCTGCTCGACCATTTCTGGTGGGGCTCAGTGTTTCTCATCAATGTCCCGGCGGTGCTGGTCGGCTTGGTGGGGATCGCCGTGCTGATCCCGGAATTCCGCAGCCCGACCCCGCGCCCGCTCGACCTGACCGGCCTGCTGCTGTCGATCACCGGGCTCGCAGCGTTGGCCTACGGGCTGATTCGCGCGGGGCAGGTGGCGTCCTGGACGCCGGCGGATGTCTGGGCACCGATCACCGCGGGCGTGATCCTGTTGGGCGCGTTCGTGATTGTCGAACTACGCCTCCGTCAGCCGAGCTTCGATCCCCGACTACTCGCGCAACGGACGTTCGGCGGCGGCAACGCGGCCCTCGGCCTCCTGCTTTTCGCGATGACCGCCGCCGGCTTCTACAGCGCGTTCTATCTGCAAGGCGCACGAGGCTTCTCGCCCCTGCAGGCCGGATTCGCCACATTCCCCGCCGCGCTCGGTGCGATCGTCGGCGGCCCACTCGGCATCCGACTGGTGCGCCGCTGGTCACTACGCCCGGTCACCGCGACCGCACTGACCGTGGCGGCACTGGCGATGGGCAGTTTCGCGTTCTTCGGACTGCACACCCCGCTCGTCTGGAACGAGATCGTCCTACTGATCCAAGGCCTGTCGATCGGCATCGTGATGGGCAGCACGACCGCGGCACTCATGAACACCCTGCCGTTGACACAGGCCGGCGCCGGATCCGCAGTCACCAACACTGTGCGCCAAACCGGCAGCGTGCTCGGCATCGCGGTAGGCGGCACCATCATGTCGATCGCCTACCGGCGCGGCATCGCATCCGCACTGCATGACCTGCCCGCCGACGTCCAGGAACGGGCACAGGTCTCTGCCGAACAAACCAGACATGCCGCGTCAGTGATCCACAGCCCCGACCTGGCCCGGGCCGCCGACGCCGCATTCATCCACGCCATGCACGTAGGCGCGGTATGGACCATGTTCATCGCCCTCACCGGCGCGGCGGTGCTGGCGATTGCTTTGCGACCCAACCGGATTCCGGCCGACGCGATACCCGAGCAGTCCGACGTCCTGGAGCCGGCCGCACTGTAACCTTTGATTCGCCGAGAAGGTCGGCCCCGGGCATTCCGTCGCGACCGGTGTCATGCCCGCTATGGCTCGATGCCCGACTAGTAGTGGACGGCTCCGCGAGCGTGCCTGCTCGCGGAGCCAGTTCGCTGGGTTCGGTCTGTACCGTACCGAATTCGGCCTGTGCAGCGTGGCCGCGCTGCCGAGCGTCGGCGATCGAGGTGGTCAGCGTGCTGTGTCACCGAAGCGTTCGAAGGCGATGTCGAGCCGCGACGGACCGACCTGCGTCGCCATTTCCTCAGCCAATGTTTCTCCTCTCGGGATTCAGCACATTGGACATCCGCACCTGCCCGAAAATAGAGTCGGGCGACCACCATTCAGCGGCTGAACCGACTCGGGCTTGCGAGTATGCGGCACCGACTGGGCCTTGCCGCAAGCCCACCCATGCGATATATGTTGAAAGGGAAGAGTTCTGGGCGGCCGAATAGTCTCGTTCGGCACAACATGCGTGTTCGCATCGACTGCAAGCCGGTCATTCAACAGGCGAAACTTTCGCAAAGCCCGCCGTATAAGCCTGCCGACCGCCATTGGTGGCATCAAATGCCCATATGCACGCGATGCAACGACGTGCATTGCGCCACAACAAAAGTCGACTACACCGTTGCTCCGGCAAGAACGCGCGCATCCCCGAGCCTGTCGGCAAGCGCGACAAGAGCACCCGAGCATCCAGCATCAACAGTCAACGACGCCAACTCATCCCCACGGGTATTGCCACGATTGACGATCACTACCGGCCGGCCCCGTTTCGCCGCATGCCGCACGAACCGCAGCCCGGACATCACCGTCAACGACGACCCTGCGACCAGCAACGCGTCCGCCTCGTCAACGAGTTCGTACGCCGCCGCCACCCGCTCCTTCGGCGCATTCTCCCCGAAATACACGATGTCGGGCTTGAGCATTCCCCCGCAGCCTGCACAATCGACCATCCGAAAACTGTCGGTATCGGCGACAATCGCGTCGGCATCCGGCGCGACCTCTACCCCATTGGTCGTCGCCCCCTCGGCAAACCCTGGATTCGCCGCCTCCAACTGCTCCGCCAACGCCATCCGCGAAATCAACGCAGCACAACCCAAGCACCGCACCCGCGCATAGGTGCCGTGCAGATCGATCACCCGACGATGCCCCGCCTTCGTATGCAGCAGATCCACATTCTGGGTGATCAGACCACTCACCACACCCAGTCGCTCCAGCCGCGCCAGCGCGCGATGCCCCGGATTCGGCCGCGACGCATCCATCCGCCGCCAGCCGATGTGATTACGCGCCCAATACCGCTGCCGAAACACCGCGTCACCGACGAACTGCTGATAGGTCATCGGATTGCGGGGCGGCGAGGACGGACCGCGATAGTCGGGGATACCGCTGTCGGTCGACACACCGGCACCGGTCAGCACCACCACCCGTCGGCCGGCCAATAGCTCGACCAGCCGCTCGAAGTCCGGTTCGGAGATGTCCGACATCATTTCAGCGTACGACGACCCGCCACCGGCCGATCAGACGCGGCGCATCACCGACACCACCTTGCCCAGCACAGCGGCCTTATCTCCGTCGATAACCTCGTACGCGGGATTGCGCGGCTCGAGATACACATGCCCGTTGCGCCGCCGATACACCTTCACCGTCGCCTCCCCGTCGATCATCGCGGCCACGATCTCCCCCGAGTGCGCCTCGTTCTGCTGCCGCACCACCACGATGTCACCATCGCAGATCGCCGCATCGATCATCGAATCGCCGCGCACCCGCAACCCGAACACCGTCCCGCGCCCGACCAGCTGACGTGACATCGTCACCATGTCGTCGGTGTGCTCCTCGGCCAGAATCGGCGTGCCCGCCGCGATGTCACCGACCACCGGCACCGCCACCGAGTCCTCGTTCGACTCCCGTGTCACCGAGCCTTGCAGGAACATCCGCACATCGATCGGCCGCGACATCGTCTCGCTGCGCCGCAGGAAACCCTTCTCCTCCAGGCTGTTCAGATGCTTGGACACCGACGACGACGACTTCAACCCCACCGCGTCCCCGATCTGCCGGGAGTTCGGCGCATAGCCCTGGCGCACCACCCAATCGCGAATCGTGGCCAGGATCTGCTGCTGGCGCTCCGGCAGGCGGGAGGTGTCGAGATGCTCGAGGTCGTCGTAGGTCACCGGGGCATCGTAGAGGTCAGCGCCGATCACACGGTCGCACAGGCCATTACGGAGTGTCGCCGCGCGCCGGTCAGGCTCGGCCGAGGTGGTCGAGGAACAGCTCGTGCGGCCACTGCTCGTGCAGAACACGGTCGAGCAGTGGATCACTGGAGTGGTCGCAGTAGGGAGTCTGGTCGGGATCTCGGACCGTCGCGATGACCGGGGACGCCAGCAGACCCCACGGTTCGATCGCGTTCGCCAGCCGACCATCGATCCGCAGCTCGGCGTATTCAGGCGCGTACCAGATATCGAAGATCGGACGTAGCTCACGGGGATCGATGGCCAGCCACATGCCGTAGGTAAGCGTGTATCCCGCGGTGAGTTCGATGGGCAGCAACGCGCGGACGAACGCACCCAGCCCCGACACCTGCATCATCATCGACTCGTTGGGCGTCGAACCGTTCATCCACGTGCCCGGTGTCCGTTCCCGGTCGGGCAAGGCAAGCACCGGATCCGGCATCCGGAACCGGATGTGCCTGTTGTGCCGATCGAGAGAGTCCCCGCAGGTCGGGCAGCAACCGAACTCCCCTGCGTGCGCATGCTCGTGCGCTGAGCCTTGTTCAGCCGTCGATCCCTCGTTCGGATTCGCTTCGCTCGACACAGAATTCGTTCCCTTCGGGATCGAGGAGGGTGACCCAGCCGCGCCCCTCGGGGGTGCGGTGATCCTCATACAGTGTCGCGCCCAACGCGATCAGCCGCTCGACTTCCTCGTCGCGGGTCCGTTCGGTGGGCATCCAATCGAAGTGGATCCGGTTCTTCACCGTCTTGCCCTCCGGAACCCGGATGAACAGGAAACCGGGCACGGGTGCGGGCGCGGTGAGCAGCGCCTCGTCGTCGTCGACTTCGTCCTCATCGGAGAGCGGCCAGCCGGTGACGGCACTCCAGAACGACGCGAGCTTGTACGGGTCGGCGCAGTCGATGGTGACGTGGCGGAGAATCATGCCGGCGAGCCTATCGGGGACGCGAGTGCCGATGCAGCGCAATAAAATCACCGCCACGTAGCAGGATTGGCCCGTGCACACCTTCGTTCTCGATCGAGTCGGCGTGGTCGCCGGTTCGGCACCGCTGCTCGTCGGCCTCGATGTCGCCATGCCCGGAGGTCGGTGCACCGCGGTGGTCGGGCCGAGCGGGACCGGCAAGACCACACTGCTCCGGCTGCTCAACCGCCTCGCCGAACCGAGCAGCGGTCGAATCCTGCTCGATGACGCCCCGATCACCGGGCTCGATGTGCTGGAGTTGCGGCGCCGGGTCGGGCTGGTACCGCAGCGGCCGATACTGCTGGCCGACGTGGTGGTCGATGAGGTGCGGGTCGGGCGCGGCGACCTGCCGATCCCTCGGGTGCACGCTTTGCTGACCCGGGTCGGGTTGCCGGAGTCGTTCGCCGACCGTCGCTGCGCGGAGCTGTCCGGCGGTGAGGCACAACGGGTCTGCCTGGCCCGTGCGCTGGCCGTCGAACCCGACGTGCTGCTGCTCGACGAACCGACCTCCGCGTTGGACACGGCCGCGGCCGCTGTTATCGCCGACCTCGTTCGCGAGCACGTCGACGCGGGCGGCGGCGTGATCCTGGTCAGCCACGATCCCAGCTTCGTGCGAGCAGTCGCCGACGACGTCCTGCTACTCGACGGCAAACGCCTGATACCCGAACCCCGAACCGATCGGAAACCCTGATGGTGCAAGGTCTTTCGGTACCCGACTGGTCCGGCGTCTCGGCCTCGCTGCTGCTGGTGGCGCTGGCCGCGTTCATCGCCTACCGCCAGCACCTCGGCCTGACCCGCGAACTCGTGATCGCCGCGATCCGTGCTGGAGTTCAACTGATCGCGGTCGGCGCGATCCTGCTGATCGTGTTCCGCCACACCGCACTACCCGGCGCGTTCGCCTGGGTGATCCTGATGGTGATCATCGCCGGACAGGTCGCGGGCCGTCGCGGTGCAGGCCTCCCGCAGGCGCGTCGGACCGCGACGATCGGTGTCGCCGTCGGCGCCAGTATCACTCTCGGCGCCCTCGTGCTGCTCGGTGTCATCTCCACCGAGCCCCGCGTCGTGGTCCCGGTCGGCGGGATGGTTGTCTCCGGCGCCATGCAGGCCACCGGCCTCGCATTACGCCGAATCCGCGAAGATGCCCGGCAAGCGAGACCCGCCATCGAAGCCCGACTCTGCCTGGGATTATCTGCCCGCCAAGCTTTCCTGCCGCACCGCCAATCCGCGCTGCGCACCGCGCTGGCCCCCACGATCGACGCCACCAAGGTCGTCGGCCTGATCAGCCTCCCCGGCGCGATGACCGGCCTCATCCTCGCGGGCGTCGATCCGCTCACGGCGATCCGCTATCAAATCGTGGTCATGTACATGCTCCTGGCCGCGACCGCCCTGGCCGCTCTCACCGCCGCTCGTGTCGCCGAACGCGCACTGTTCGACGACGCGCAACGACTTGTGCCGCTGCCCGACTGACGCGCCGGTCTAACGGGGGTCGCCGGTAGATCCGGCGAGGACTGGGGCGACCAAGCGATGAAGTGCGTCCGCAAGACCGGCATCGTGCTCGGGAGTGGTGCTGAGCCAGGCGGTATGGCCGTCCGGGCGCAGCAGCAGTGCGCGGATATCCGGATGCGCAGGGCAGTTGGCGGCAACCACGGTGATCGAGGCCGACCACATCGAGAATGCCTGTTCGGGAGTCAGATCCAGCAGCACCGGGCGGCCGGAATGCAGTAGCGCGGCCAGGGTTGTTCCGCCATCGGCGGTGAACAAGGACAGGTTGGGGGCGAGGCGGCCGAGCCACGGGTGCTGCCCGCCGGGCAGGTAGCAGGTGTCCAGGCCGGTCAGGATCTCGGTCAGTGCGCGGTTGCCCGCCGGATGTGCCGCGACCCGCTGGACCAGGTCGGCCAGCGGCGACTCGGGGTCGTTGAGCATGACCTGCGCGCGCTGATTCGACAGCAGCGCCGTACCGGTCGCGTGCCGTTCGTCGTGATAGGTGTCGAGCAGGCTTTCCGGTGCGGTGCCGCGGACCGTCGCCGCGAGCTTCCAGCCCAGGTTGAACGCGTCGTCGAGGGCGACGTTCACGCCGATGGCCCCGGCGGGCGGGTGGATGTGCGCCGCGTCGCCGGCCAGCAGGACACGTCCGTCGCGGAAGCGCTCGGCCAGGCGCGCGGCGTCCCCGAACCGGGAAAGCCAGCGTGGTGCGCGCAGTTCGGCGCGCACGCCGAGCGCATCGGACACTTGGGACCGCAGCAACTCCAACGTCACCGGGGAGTCCTTGTCCGCAGGCGGATCCTGTTCGCGCACAATGACTCTGACGTACCCCGGCCGCGGAATGACGAACACGGTTCCCCCATCCGGTCCGGTCGAAAGACCGTACGGCAGATCGCATTCGACATCGCCGAGCAAGCAGAAGAGGGTGGCGTCGGTGCCGGGGAACGCGATGCCCGCGCTCTTGCGGACCACACTGCGGCCACCGTCGCAGCCGACGAGATACCGCGCGGTCAGCTGAGTGCGGGACCGTCCGTTGTCGACCGTCGCGGTAACCGACTCGGTGTCCTGCTCGACTGCGCGAACCGCGTGACCGCGCAAGACGGTGGCGCCCAGTTCGCAGGCCCGCGCGGCCAGCACCTCTTCGACGCGGGTCTGCGGGATCCCCAGTGAGAACGGGTGATCGGTCCGCGCCCCGGCCAGTCGCAACGGTTGCCGGATCCCGCCGGCCGGGGCGTTGGGCACTTGGTGGCCCTCGGCGATGAACTGCTCGGCCAAGCCGCGCCGGGCGAGCAGGTCGAGTGCGCGGGCGTTCAGGTTGTAGCCACGGCACCACAGCGGTTCCGGCGAACGCTCGAGGACAGTCGTGCGCACCCCGGCCAGTGCCAGCTCGTAAGCGAGCATGACACCCGCCGGGCCCGCGCCGACGATCAAGACTTCGGTATCCAGTGGACGGTTGGACATGGTTCCCCCTTCAGAACGTGCCGGGCTCAGGCCACGGAAGTGAGCCGTCGGTGATCTCGGCGATGGTCCGCCGAGTCCACTCCAGTTCGGCCTGCCAGGCGTGCCGCTGGTACTCGACTTCGATCATGAACAGCCGCGGCGCTCCGGCGCCGACGGTCTGCTCGAGTGCGGTGTCCGCACCGGAAATGTGTTCGGCGAGGTGGCGGGCGCGCTCCGCGAGCGCATCGGCGGCCCGCTCCGGGCCGAGCGCGGCGAGATAGCTGACCGCCGCAATGAACTTCGGGAACTCTGCGACCGGAGTACGCACCAGTTCGTCGAGCCACGCAACGAATTCCTGGCGCCCGAGTTCGGTGTGCGCGTAAACCGTTCGCTCCGGACGGTTGCCATCGCGAACCGTCTCGACCGGCTCGATCCACCCGTGCCGCACGAGCGCCTCGACGGTGTCGTACAGCGAGCCGGAGTTGATCTTAAAACTGCTGTCCTTGAGCCGTTCTCGCAGCGTGGCAGCCATTTCATAAGGGTGCATCTGACGTTCGAGCAGCAGCCCGAGCAGTGCGAGGGCCAGCGTATTGGTGATTTTGCGTCGTGCCACAGTTAGTCGCTTCCTATTAGTCGGAGCCGACTATACCGGCTGCCGAACGAAGCCGCTATCCCGTCGGCGACGTCACGGACCGAGGTAGTAGTGCAGCGACGCGACCCGCCTATCCGCCATCGTCCAGCCCGCCGGTCCGCTGTGAACTCGCCGCCAACCTGCTCGTTCATACAACGAAATCGCCGCAGCACCACCAACTTCCACATCGAGCACCGCACGACAACCGCGTCGCCCGGCCAGCTCCACCGCCGCGTCGAGCAGTCGACCCCCCACGCCGCCGCGCCGGTTCGACGGCGCCACGAACAGCCGAATCACCGACAGCAACGCGACACCGGGCACCACGTCGCGAACCGCCTGCGGAAGCAGGCTCGCACCGATACCGACCTGGCCGACAACGACACCATCCACCTCGGCAACCCGGGCATCGACCAGCTTGGCCGGAGTCAACCAATGCGCCGGATCTTGCGGCCACGCACTGGGATACCCATCGGCCTCATGCACCGCACGCAGGACCGCTACGCAGGCCGGTAGATCCTCGACTGTCCTAGGGCGGACTGTGATCACGGCTACGGAAGGCGTTGTCCCGCTTCCTGAACCGTGGCGGGCGGCTGGTTGACGGCCAAGTCGGGGACCACTCCGTCGTACCGCTCGATTTCGACCAGCGACAGCTGGCCGGTGCATCCTTGGCTCAGCGTCGAAGAGGGGCGGTCCGGGGTCAAGACGTTCGGGTTGCCGTGGCGGCAGAACGCGGGGTTCGCCGGGTCGGGGTCGTACCAGGCACCGGTGGACAGTTGCGCTACGCCCTGCCGGACACCGCCGTCGATGACCAGCCCGGCCAGGCAGCTGCCGCGCTTGCTGCGGATACGGACGGTG
Organism: Nocardia sp. NPDC060255; assembly: GCF_042727395.1. Lineage (NCBI taxonomy): Bacteria > Bacillati > Actinomycetota > Actinomycetes > Mycobacteriales > Nocardiaceae > Nocardia > Nocardia sp. NPDC060255. The sequence goes on from NZ_JBHXAU010000028.1 coordinate 57,394, forward strand.
TCGCCGTCGTGTAGGTCGCGGGCGGCGGCGTCGGCGGGGTGCAGTCGAACCGGTTCGCGTCCGGCGACTTTGGTGGATTGGCTGTATTCGCCGACGTCGAGTTGGCTGTGCAGCTTGGAGCGCGGCTGGTTGGCGACGAGCTGCAGCGGGAACTCGGCCGCGGCGGGTGCGCCTAACCATTCTTCGGGTTCGAACCACGTGGGGTGGCCGGGGCAGTCGGCGTAACCGAAGCTGTCGATGGTTTCGGAGAAGATCTCGATCTTGCCGCTCGGGGTGCCGAGCGGGAATTGCTCGGGGTCGGCGCGGAAGTCGGCGCAGAGGATCTGCTGCGGGTCGGGTACCGGCAGTTCGATGTGCTCGCTGGCCCAGAAGGTGTCGAAGTCGGGCAGGTTGTGGCGGAGTCGCCATTCCTCGTAGAGGTGGCGTAGCCACTCGTCGGCGGTGCGGCCCTCGGTGAATTCCTTACCGATGCCGAGGCGTTCGGCCAGCTCGCCGAAGATGGCGTAGTCGTCGCGCGCCTTGCCGTGCGGGCGGGTGATCGCCTTCATCGGGAACAGCAGAGAGTCGTTTTCGCCTGCGCCGTAGTCGTCGCGTTCGATCGTCATGGTCGTGGGGAGCACGAAGTCGGCGTGCCGGGCGGTCGCGGACCAGAACGGATCGTGCACCACCACCGTCTCCGGTCGCGTGAAGGCCTCGCGCAGCCTGGCCAGATCCTGGTGGTGGTGAAAGGGATTCCCGCCGGCCCAGTAGACCAGCCGAATATCGGGGTAGATCAAGTGCCGCCCGTTGTACTCGAAGGGTTGACCCGGATTGAGCAGCATGTCGGCGATACGCGCGACCGGAATGAAAGTGTCGACTCCGTTGAGCCCCTGCGGCAACCGCGGCGGCGAGAATTCCCGCGCGGGCTCGCCCACATTCGCCGTCGACCCGTAGCCATGCCCGAAACCACCGCCGGGCAACCCGATCTGGCCGAGCATCGCCGCGAGCACCACCCCCAACCACAGCGGCTGCTCACCGTACTGCGCGCGCTGCAACGACCAACTGATCGTCACGAAGGTCCGCGCGCTCGCCATCTCGCGCGCGAGCGTCCTGATCCGTTCAGCGGGTAGCGCGGTGAGCGCCGCGGCCCACTCCGGAGATTTGACGATCCCGTCCGTCTCCCCGCGGACATAGCCGAGGAAACGCTCGTAGCCGACCGTGTACTTGTCCAGGAAGGCCTTGTCCGCCAACCCTTCCGCGTCCAGCACCTGCGCCCACGCCAGCATCAGCGCGGTGTCGCTGCCCGGCCGCGGCGCGAGCCACTCTGCTTCGGCCTCCGCCGGAATGTCGTCACGCAACGGAGTGATCGAGACGAACCGGCAGCCGCGCGCCCGCGCGGCGCCGATCCAACCACGCGTGTTGTGCCGGGACACGCCGCCGGGCGCCACCGCCGCGTTCTTGGGCGACAGCCCGCCGAACGCCACCACCAACTCCGCGTGCTCGGCCAACACCGTCTTCGACGTCGCCCGCTCGAGGACGACACCGAGATGATCGAGCACATGCGGCATCAGCACCTGCGATACCCCGAGGCTGTAGCTGTTGACGTGCCGCACATACCCGCCGAGGCAGTTCAGGAATCGATGCGTCTGGCTCTGCGCGTGATGAAACCGGCCCGCGCTCGCCCACCCGTAGGACCCGCCGTACACGGCTTCGGCACCGTGCTCGCGATACACCCGCCCCAACTCACCGGCCAGCAGATCCAGCGCGGTCTCCCACGACACCGGCACGAACGGCTCGTCCCCGCGCCCGGTGGCGCCCGGCCCACGCTCCAGCCAGCCTTGCCGAACATAGGGTTGATCGACCCGGGTCGGATGATGCTGCGCGGACGCCACATTCTCGATCAACCGCATCGGCTCCGGATCGCCGTGCCACGGGCGAACAGCGGTCAGTCGATCGCCATCGCTGTCGGCCTCGAAGGCACCCCAGTGCGTCAGATGCGTGGTCACCGTCCCACCGTAACCCGGCCCTCCGAAAAAGTGGTGGGCCACTTCGTCAGCCCCGACTCACCGCCGCCACGAACACATTTCGACCGCCGTCAGACGCGGTGCAACTCGAACATCCGGAACTGCCGCCCGCCCGACAGCTCGTATTCCATCTCGTACCCGGGCCAGAATTCCACGGCCAGGTCCCAGGCGGTTTTGCGATCGACACCGGCGAGCTCGGTAACCGCGACCGTGAACTGCTCGCCCTTGTGCCGCACAGTCGCCGTACCGGCGGCACGCAAATTGGCCGACCACACCGGATGCTTCGGACTACCCCAGTTCGAGCCGAGCACGAGGAAGTCTTCGCCGCGCGGCACATACAGCAGCGACGTCGTCCGCGCGATACCGGTCTTGCGCCCCGCGACGGTGACCTCGATCGAGGGCAGCCCCACCAGATCCAGCACACCTCGCCGGCCGTTGGTCCAACGCCGCACAGTGCGCTCCACCGGAATAACGACCGGCGCGGTGCGCATCACCCAGCGCTGTTGGGCCAGCCTGCGAGCAATCGGCGGCAGCGGATTCGACACCATCTCAGAATCCTGACACGTCCCCGTTCCCCAGTCGCTCTACCAGGCCGGGACCGAGGGGCATGTCACATCGGAAGTCACCCGGCACGCCGCAAAGTTGTTGACAGACAACGCTCCACGAACGACGAACCCCGGTTCGGACCATGGACGCTATGGCGGACTCGGCGACAAGCGAACGACCGCGGAAAATCCGGAATGCTTCGACACCGGCAACCCACTCGTCATCGAGATCGAACGCTGACGGCCCACCACACGACTGTGCGGCCGATCCGAATCAACCGGATCGACCGTACAGTCCGCGACCTCACACCAGCGCGATGGCCGCACCCAACCCGGCAAGCGCAATGAACTGCAACGCAACCCGCGCATTCACCACGCTGTCCCACTTGTCCTGCAGCGCACGAGCATTCGGCGGCGTGATGCCCGCCTGCGCCGCGGCGGTCTGCTGCGTGTTCACCGGCTTGGCCACGCGAACGTAGACGAGCAGCCAGATCACCAACGCCGCCACCGCGATACCGGCCGCGACGGCCGCACCGACATAGCCACCGATCGCCGCCAGCACCGCGGTCAGCACGGCGGTGACAACCCCGCTGATCCCGACGATCGGCATCCGGCGGTCACCGTAGTAATGCCCCCATCCCGCCGAGGCCGTCACTGTCGCGTCGTCCAATCGTGCGTATACCGACCGCGTGATGATGGCGTAGCAGGCATCGGTGCCGTAAACGACGGCGTTGGCGAGCACCGCGACGATGCCGAGGACCTGAACGACTGTGCTGAACATTGATGGACTCCGTCTGTCGATCTAGCGTTGCTAATCAATCTAGCACAGCTAGTCATCAACGCAAGTCCGGACAGCTTCCGCAGGTCAGACCCCCGCGACGACAGGGAGCCCGGCGTCCGCCCAGTCCTGGATCCCCGCTCGATACGCGCGGACATTCGTGTACCCCAGCGCCCGCAACTTGACTGCGACGTTCTCGCTGTTACGGCACGCCTCGTTCGCGCAGTACGTCACAATGGCCGCCTCTCGATCCGGAAGCAGTTGTCCCGCAGTCGATTCCACGTCGGACTCGACCAGGACCACCGCACCGGGAAGATGCGCCTTCTCGTAGTAACCAGCCCCGAGCGTGTCGAGCACCGTCACCGAACCCGCCTCGATCGCGGCGGCGAGCTCCTCGCGAGCAATGACATCGGTCATGACATTTCCTTCCTCCGAACACAAACTATGTGCGTGTGCACGCTACTATATGCGTGCGGGCGCACACAAGTAGGTAGGATCGAAGCCGTGGCCAACACCGACCATCCCCGCGCAGCAGCCAACGCCTGGTCCGCACTCCTGCGCGTCCACGCCCAACTGGTGCCCCAACTCGACGCCGACCTGCGCACCGCAGTCGGACTCCCCCTCGCCTGGTACGACGTCCTGCTCGAACTCGACGGCGTCCCGCCCCTGCGCATGACCGACCTCGGCGCCCGCGTCGTCCTCAGCCGCACCCGAGTAAGCCGACTCGTCACCGAACTCGAGACCGCAGGACTGGTCACCCGCGAAGCCAACCCCGACGACGGCAGATCGGCCTTCGTCACCATCACCGACACCGGACGCACCCGCCTACGCGAAGCCGCCCCGCGCTACCTCGCCGGCATCGAACAACGCTTCGCAGGCAAACTCGACCCCGACGAACTGCGGACACTCACCCGAACACTCGGCAAAATCCTTGGCCCAACCGACATTTCCTAGCAGAACTCTCAGGAAGACCACTCCGCACCACCGGTACTTTGGATAGCGCGCATATCGGGCGCGACCACCGGAAGGATGCAATCTCTTGATGATCGGTGCCCTCAGGCCGCTCCCCACCCGACCGACCTGCCCGCACCTACAAAGAGCCGCTTGATGTTCGCGCGCTGGGGAGATTTCGTCCATCGGTTCCGATTCATCGTCATCGCCGTCGTCGGTGCCGCACTGCTCGCGCTCGGCGGGTACGGATCCAACCTGTCCGAGCATCTGAGCTCCAGCGGGTTGGATGACCCGACTTCGGAATCCGCGAAGGCCGCACGGATAGCGGACGAAGCCTTCGAGCGCGACCACCGAGCCGACGTCCTCGTGCTCTACACCGCGCCCGCCGGCGTATCGCTCGACGATCCGGCGTTCAGCGCCAAGGTCGTCGACAACCTCAACAGCCTGCAACGCCAGCACCCGGATGAAATCGACAAGGTCAACGGCTCCTACTGGAAGACCGAGACCGGCCAACAGCAACGCAGCGCGTTCGGCAGAGCGGACCTGAACCGCGCCTTCGCCTCGGTCGCCATCAAGGGCAACACCGACACCGAAGTGGTCAACAACTTCCGGAAAGTGAAGGACGTCTTCTACATTCCCGGCGTAGACGTCCAGGTCGCCGGACTGCAACCCGTCGCAGGCACGCTTACCACCTCGCTCGACGAGGACATCCACCTGATGGAGATCGTCGCTTTCCCCGTGGTGGCCGTGCTGCTGTTCTTCATCTTCGGCGGATTGGTCGCCGCAGCGCTCCCCTTGATCGTCGGCGGGCTCACCGTCATCGGCGCCAACGGCATCATTCGTCTCTTCACCGAATTCACCGACGTCAATATCTTTGTCTCCGGCGTCGTCTCGATGATCGGCGTCGGCCTGGCCATCGACTACGGCCTCTTCATCGTGAGCCGGTTCCGCGAGGAACTCGCCGAAGGCTACGACACCCGAACCGCGGTGCGCCGCGCCGTGATGACCGCGGGCCGCACCGTGGTGTTCTCCGCGACCATGATCATCGTCAGCCTCGGCGGCATGCTGCTGTTCCCGCAGGGCTTCCTCCGATCGATGGCCTACGCCTCCATCGCGACCGTCTCCCTCGCCGCATTGACGACGCTCACCGTCCTGCCCGCAATGCTGAGCATTCTCGGCCCGCGCGTGGACATGCTCGGCCTCAAGCGTTTCGCCAAGACCAAGACCGCCGAGGAGGTGGAGAACGGTTTCTGGGGCCGCTCCACCCGCTGGGTGATGAAGTACCCGAAGCGGATAGCCATCCCGATCTGCCTCGGACTGCTGCTGTTGATCATCCCGGTGAAGAACATCGCCTTCGGCGGATTCAGCGAAAGCTATCTGCCGCCGGACAACCCGACCCGGATCGCCCAAGAAGAGTTCGACCGAACCTTCCCCATCCGCAAGGCCGATCCCGTACAGCTCGTGTTCGTTTCCGACAACACGAAGGCCATCGGCGATGTCATCAAGCAGGCCAATCGCGCGCCGGGCCTGCTCACGCCACCCGGTGCGACCGGCCCCTTCGCCACACCCAGCACCTCGACCAAACGCCCCGACGTCTACCGGACCGAGGCTGCCCTCGCGGTCAAAAATGCCAACGAGACCATCGACTATCTGCGCGCGATCCAACTACCCGACGACGTGACCATGCTCGTCGGCGGAACACCCGCGATTCAAAAGGATTCGATCGACGGCCTTTTGGGTCGCATCCCCTTCATGGTCGCCGTGGTTCTCTTCCTCACCACGGTGCTGATGTTCTTGACCTTCGGCTCGCTCATCCTGCCGATCAAGGCCGCTTTGATGAGCGCGCTCGGACTCGGCTCCACCCTCGGCATCCTCACCTGGATCTTCGTCGACGGAAACGGCGCGGGACTGCTCAACTTCACCCCTCAGCCGATCCAAGCGAACATCCTCGTCCTGATCATCGCCATCATCTACGGCCTGTCCACCGACTACGAGGTATTCCTGTTGTCCCGCATGGTCGAAGCCCGCACCAAGGGCGCGACCACCACCGAGGCGATCCGCATCGGCACTGCGAACACCGGCCGGATCATCACCGCCGCCGCGGCCATCCTGCTCGTCGTCACCGGAGCGTTCGCGTTCTCCAAACTGGTGATGATGCAGTACATCGCCTACGGCATGATCGCCGCGCTGATCATCGACGCGACTATCCTCCGCATGCTGCTGGTACCCGCCGTCATGAAACTGCTCGGCGACGACTGCTGGTGGGCCCCGGCCTGGATGAAACGCCTGCACGAACGCGTCGGACTCAGCGAGCCGATTCTCGCCGACGAACACCCGTCCACTCGCGACATGACCGACCTCGTCAAGACCACACCCATCACCGACCCGGTGACCGTGCGGCTGCCCGTCATCACCGCGGATCAAGGACAGCGCTGAATTCGCCCTCAGCGGAATCGCTTACGCCGCAAGGTCTTCCCGAATTAGCGTGGGCAGCTCGAAGGGAGGGCGAGTATGAACGCTCCGATCAAGTTCTCGATGACCGCCAATGTGGTCGAGGTCGGCTCCTGGCCGGACTTCGCCAAGGGGTGTGAGCAGGAGGGGTTCGATGCCCTTATGGTCCCTGACCATCCCGGTTCGTTCGTCTCGCCCTTCGTCGCGCTTGCCGCGGCCGCGACGGCCACCGAGACGATCCGGCTCGGGACCAATGTGGTGAATGCTGGGATGTGGGAACCGTTTCTGCTTGCCGGAGAGGTCGCCACGCTCGATTTCGTGTCCGGTGGGCGGGCGTTGTTCGGGATCGGGGCCGGGCACACCCCGGCGGAATGGACCATGCAGGGGCGCGAGCATCCTTCGGCCGCGGCACGGGTCGACCGGATGATCGAGGTCACCGATACCACGCGGCGGCTGCTCGCCGGCGAGACCGTGACGTTCGCGGGTACGCATGTTCAGCTCCGGGATGCTGTGCTGAACCGGCCGCGCCCTGTACAGGAGGACGTGCCGGTGCTCGTCGGCGGCAACGGGACTCGTGTGCTCCGATATGCGGCCGCGAACGCGGATATCGTCGGATTCTCCGGGCTCGGCCGGACGTTGGCCGAGGGGCGCAATCATGAAACCCGGTGGAGTCGCGATCAGATCGACGCGCACGTCGAGATCGCACTCGACGCTGCCCAGCAGGCCGGACGTGCGCCCGCGTTCGAGGCACTCGTGCAGCATGTGGAGATCACCGACGACGCCGAAGCCGCCTGCGCGCGTTTCGCCGAGGATATTCCCACCACCAGCGTCGCCGAGCTGCTCAGTGCGCCGTACGTGTTGATCGGCACGGTCGACGAGCTGGTCACCGAGTTGCGGGCGCATCAGAAGCGCTGGGGGTTCGACCGATTCGTCATGCGCGCACCTGCCCGTGCCGCCGGTGTCCAACTCCTCGAGGCACTCGCCTCAGCGCAGAACTAGCGCCCGCCGACCAGCCCTCTCGTCTCGGCTGACGAGAGGGCTGGAACGGTTGATTGAGGAATGGTGATTTGTGGTGAGGTTCAATTGGAATGGACTGCATGCGTAGATGCGCATATCTACGTATCTAGATGGATTATCTATATTGATACCTTCCGCTGGACCTCTGCCGATCTCCACCACAGAACCTGATGACTCCAGAACCTGATGTCCCCCAACAGAACTCCCTACCGAAGCCCGACGACTCCCCTACCCCACCTGTAGGGCTACAGCTGCCCGGCTCCTCCTCCAACTCTCCGGCACCGCCACAGATCCAGCTAAAACGGACATACGACCAGTTACGCTGTCCCCCAGGTCCATGGCCCGGTCATCTCTTGAACTAGGAGTCCGATGCGATCACAGCGCCGTCGCCACGTCTTGCTCACCCTCGCGGCCACCACAACCGCGCTGATCGTCGGCAGCACCGCCACCGCCGCGGCACGCCCAGAACCGCCCGCTCAGGTCGCGCCCCTCGGCCCAGACTTCCTCTGGGGTGTCGCCGCGTCCGGATATCAGTCGGAAGGCCATGCGCCCGACAGCAATTGGTCTCGCTACGTGGCAGCCGGGAAAACCACTGACCCGTACGGCGATTCGATCGACTTCTTCACCCGATACCGCTCGGACATCGCCCTGGCCGCCCAACTCGGCGTCAAGGTCTATCGAATCGGCCTCGAGTGGGCGCGAATCCAACCGCGCCCCGGCGAGTGGGACGAGAACGGACTCCGCTTCTACGACGATGTCATCGCCGCGATCACCGCGGCAGGCATGCAACCGATGCTCACCATCGACCACTGGGTGTATCCCGGCTGGGAGGTCGACCGCGGCGGCTGGCGCAACGCGAGCATCGTCGACGACTGGCTCGCCAACGCCCGCACCATCGTCGACCGCTACGCCCCCGCCAACCCCCTGTGGGTCACCTTCAACGAGCCGACCTTCTACATCGTCAACGAACTACAGAAGGGCGGCATCTCGCCCGCCGAGGTACCCGCCATGCACGACCGAATCGCCCTGGCGCACAACAGCATCTACGACTACATCCACGCCGTGCAGCCCGGCGCACTGGTCACCAGCAACGTCGCCTACATCCCCACCGGCGAGGACCTCCTCAACAAACCCCTCATCGATAAAATCCGCGCGCGACTCGACTACATCGGCATCGACTACTACTACGGCCTCTCCCCCGAATCCCTCCTGGCGGGCCCGCCCGACCTCGAAAGGCTGTGGACCCAACCACTTCAGCCAGAAGGCATCTACTACGCCCTGCAGCACTACGCCCGCCAGTTCCCCGAAAAGCCGCTCTACATAGTCGAAAACGGCATGCCCACCGAAAACGGCGCACCCCGGGCCGACAACTACACCCGCGCCGACAACCTCCGCGACACCATCTACTGGCTGCAACGCGCCAAGTCCGACGGCATGAACGTCATCGGCTACAACTACTGGAGCCTCACCGACAACTACGAATGGGGTTCCTACACCCCACGTTTCGGCCTCTACACGGTCGACGTCCTGACCGACCCAACCCTCACCCGCAAGCCCACCGACGCCGTCCCCGCCTACACCGCCCTCACCCAGGCCGGCGGCGTCTCCCCCACCTACCGCCCCACCCGAGCCCCCCAACCCTGCTCCTTCGTAGACGCCGCAGCCAGCTGCCTCGACCCCGTCACCGTCCCCCGATGACCCAGTCCTGATTCTCTTCGTCGGCGATCGGTTCAGTAGCGAAGGCTGATCGAGTCGAGTCAAAAGGTCGCTGCGGAAGATCAAGTAGCGACCTTTTGACTCGGCTCGCTTGGAGGTTGGCCCCCGCCCCCGCAGGGGCGCCCGGGCGGCGGGCACACCCCAGGAGGCAACCCCACCGGGCGG
>NZ_JBHXAU010000028.1:67029-119544 GCF_042727395.1 Nocardia sp. NPDC060255
CTCCCTCGGTAACTGTTGCCAGGCTTTAACGTGACCTAAAACAAGGCCGTGGGCCAAGATAACGCCGCGACGATTTGCCTCGGCTCGATTCTCGGTTGCCCACCGCCCCGTCAGGAGCGCACGGGAGTCGGACACTCCCCTGATCGCAGCCGCACGGTCAGGGATTGGGTCGGTAGCCCAGCAGGTCGAGTAGGGCGTCGAGTTGAAGTTCGAAGAGCTCGGCGCGGTCGGCGAAGGTTTCGGCGCCGTACATGTCGAAGACGTCGGCGCTTACCGCGCCGAAGAGGCTGGCCCAGAACGTGACTCCGCGGATGATGAGCCAGTCGGGGATGTCGAGGTGCAGGTCGTTGCGGATTTGGGCGAAATCCGTTGTGAGAGGCGATGTTAGGCTCGGGATCGACGCGGGGACGTGCAGCAGGTTTGACCGGTAGGCGCGGGCGAAGAGGGATTGCAGGGCGATGATCACTCGGGTGCCGGGGGCCATGGTTTGGTCGGCGGGGGCGTCGTAGCCGGGGACCGGGGTGCCGAAAAGCAGGCCGTAGCGGGCGGGTTCGGCGAGGGCCCAGCGGCGGATGGTGCGGGCGAGGATGCGGATTTGTTCGATCGGGTCGTCGGGTGCTTCGGCGAGTGCGGCGTCGACCTCGTCGCCGAGGGCGTTGTAGCCGTCGACGACGAGCAGGGTGAGTAGTTCGTCGCGGCTGCTGACGTAGCGGTAAACGGCCGAGGAGACGACGCCGAGATCACGGGCGACCGCGCGCAGCGAGAGGGCCGCGGCACCGTCGGTGGCCAGATGCTCGCGGCCGATGCGGACAATGTCGGTCATGGTCTGGGCCCTTGCTCGGGCGCGCGGCGTCGTCGGCATGCGTTCACGGTGCAATATTCAGAGAGCGTTGTCAACAACAGAGAGCACTGCTCTTGAAGAAGGTTCTCGCCGCCGAATCAGAACGCTGCCGTCGGCGGGTGCGAACGGCAGTCCTGAGCACGGAAATTCGGGCGACACCGGCACAAGAACGCGTCACCTGCCCTGGTTCGGCGCACAACCTACTGAGTAGTAGTGTTACTCGAGTCACTGGCGACCTATCGAGGAGTTTCCTATGGACCAGAGAGCAACGGATTTCGACGTTCTCATCGTCGGTTCCGGGTTCGGTGGCAGCGTCACCGCGCTGCGTTTGGTCGAGAAGGGCTACAAGGTAGGCGTCCTCGAGGCGGGCCAGCGGTTCGCCGACGACGAACTGCCCAAGACCAGCTGGGAGCTGAAGAAGTTCCTCTGGGCCCCCAAGCTCGGCTGCTACGGCATCCAGCGCATCCACCTGCTGCGCGATGTCCTCATCCTCGGCGGCGCCGGTGTCGGCGGCGGATCGCTGAACTACGCGAACACGCTGTATGTGCCGCCGGAGCCGTTCTTCCGCGACGCGCAGTGGCGCGACATCACCGACTGGCAGACCGAGCTCGCGCCGTACTACGAGCGCGCCCAGAAGATGCTCGGCGTGGTGCGCAACCCGCACATGACCCCGGCCGACGAGGTGTTCAAGCAGGTCGCCGACGACCTCGGTGTCGGCGACACCTTCGTGCAGACCCCGGTCGGCGTGTTCTTCGGTGAACCGGGAAAGACGGTGGCGGACCCGTACTTCGGCGGCGTCGGGCCCGAGCGCACCGGCTGCGTCGAATGCGGTGACTGCATGGTCGGCTGCAAGTTCGGCGCCAAGAACACGCTCGTGAAGAACTACCTCTACCTCGCGGAAAAGGCCGGGGCGCAAGTCATTCCGATGACGACGGTCACCGATCTGCGTCCGCATCCGGACGGCACCTGGGATGTGTCCACCGCGCGCACCGGCGCCTGGGTGCGCAAGCAGCCCAAGACGTATACCGCAGCGAACGTCGTGCTCGCGGCGGGCACCCGGGGCACTCAGCAACTGCTGTTCGCCATGAAAGACAAGGGCGCGCTGCCGGAGCTCTCCGAGCGCCTCGGCCAGCTGACCCGCACCAACTCCGAGTCGATCGTCGGTGCCGCGACCAAAAAGGTCACGCCCGGTGTCGATTTCACCAAGGGCGTGGCGATCACCTCGTCCATCCACCCCACCCCGGACACCCACATCGAGCCGGTCCGCTACGGCAAGGGCTCCAACGCCATGGGCCTGTTGCAGACGCTGATGGTCGACGGCGGCGGTCGCATTCCGCGCTGGCTGCGTTTCCTCGGCCTCGTGCTGCGCCATCCGATGAACCTGTTCAGCTTCCTGAGCACCAAGGACTGGAGCGAGCGCACCATCATCTCGCTGGTCATGCAGCACCTGGACAATTCGATCACCACCTACACCAAGCGCGGACTGTTCGGCCGCAAGCTGACCAGCAAACAGGGCCACGGCGAACCGAATCCGACCTGGATCCCGGTCGGCAACGACGTCACCCGGCGGGTGGCCGCCAAGATCGGCGGCATCTCAGGCGGCAGTTGGGGCGAGATCTTCAACATCCCACTCACCGCCCACTTCCTCGGCGGCGCGGTCATCGGTTCCGATCCTGAGCACGGTGTAATCGACGGCTACCACCGGGTTTTCGGCTATCCGACGCTCAGCGTCGTCGACGGCGCGGCCGTCTCGGCCAACCTCGGCGTGAACCCGTCACTCACCATCACCGCCCAGGCCGAACGCGCCGCCGCCTACTGGCCGAACAAGGGCGAGGTCGACACCCGGCCCCCACTCGGCGCCGCGTACCAGCAGATCGCCCCGGTCGCACCGGTCACCCCCGTGGTGCCCGCAAATGCGCCTGCCGCACTGGTGCTTCCGATCGTGCAGATCACGAAGACGCCCGCCGCAGGCTGACCGTCGCCCATCGGTTCTGCACAGTTCACTGAAGCCCCGACGATCCGGCGGCTAGCATGCCGGGCAGCGGGACGGTCCCGTGCGGGTGACGGAGGGCGAGGCATGGCGGAGGTCGACCTGAGGTGGCAAGTCGCCGAACGGTTTCGCGAGGTCAACGGTGCTCATTCGATGACGGATGCCGACGATGCCTATGTCAGCGCGCAGTTCGTGACGCTCGATGAACTGTGTGCGGCCAAGGGCATCGACGCCGACGAGACCCGCCGGCTGATGCTGGCCCGGCGCTTGCCGCTGCCGGGCTACCTGCGCTCTGATGGTGCCGAGATGGTGCCGCGTGACCTGTTCGCCTTGGTCGACGCGGCGGGCGGCATCGACAGGCTCGAAGCGTGGTTCACCGCCCGCTGGGAAGATCCGGATGCCGGTGCGCGGGAATGGGATTCGTACCTCAGCGGCCAGTACGTCTGCCTCCACGAGGTCAGGCCGACCACGATCCAACGCAAGGATTACCTGACCTCCGCGATCAGCGCGGCACCCAGCGAACCAGACGCCGGTTCGTCGCACTGGCACGAACGCCTGCACGCACTGATCGACGAACTCGACGTCCTGGAACCCGCCTTCACCGCCTACGACCGCCTGCGCTTCCACGGCCCCACATCCCGCGACACCTACATCGACGAGATGCGCACCCGCTTCCCACGCCTCGACCCCTAGGTCGGCTCAACTTGCGGCAGGCAAGATTTCGACCGCGCCCGACGTCATCCCTACCGCAAAGTCTGAACAATGCACGGCTGCGGGCACTTTCGACCCGCAACGCAGGATCCAGCGACCGCCGGCTAGGCGTCGGCCGGGTTGAGTACCCGGAACACCAGGCCTGCCGCGGCGGCGGCCAGTAGCTCGACGATCAGGTAGAGCAGGGTTGATGTGCCGAAGAGGCCCATTGCCATGCCGCCGAGGAGTACGGCCGGGTTGAACGCGCCGCCGGAGATGCCGCCGACCGCGATGGCTCCGGCAGCGACGGTGAAGCCGATGGCCAGGCCGTAGAACGAGTTGTTCGGGTGGTCGGCGCTCGTTGCCACGTTGAGGACGACGTAGGCGAGGGCGAAGGTGAAGACGAGTTCGGCCACGAGGGCGTCGGCCAGGAGGTGGCCCGACGGACTCAGTGCCGGGCCCGATGGCACGCCGACGACGATGCGGACGACCACTGCCGCTACCAGTCCGGCGGCTAGCTGGGTGAGCCAATAGCCAACGGCGGCAAGTGGTTTGATTCGACCACGGACCAGTGCCGCCAATGTCACCGCGGGGTTGTAGTGCGCGCCGGAGATGTGGCCACCCGCATAGACCATGACCATGAGCACCGCGCCGATCGCCAGTGGTGCGAGCGAACTTCCGCTGTGCACCGCCGCGCCGACGGTGAAGACGAGGAAGAACGTGCCGATACCTTCGACGATGAGGTTGCGTGCGATATTCCAACCGGGTGTGTCGAGGGCCTTGGGTGCAGCCGTCTTATCCGGGGTTGAGGTAGTCATACTTCTGTCTCCATTTCCCAACCAGCGATTGCTGTTGTTCAGCAACTACTTGCTCGTGTCGGCGGTGGCCGAGCGCAATTCCCGGGCGCGCACGCGCGCGGCGAACTGGTCGTGTCGGCGCAGCCGCGCATCGGGATCCAGGCAGATCTGCTCGCAGTAGTCCGAGAGGCCCTGCGTCACCATCGGCAATGGACGTCCGCACACCCAGAAGGCGCGGGCTTCGGCGTCGTAGGCGAGGGGAAAACGACAAACGCACTGGGTGTCCGATGCCATGGCTGATCCGATCATGGTCCGCACACGGTGTCGGCAGACACCGCCTAAAGGTTGAAACGTATTGCCCGCCAGGATGGTTCAGCCTGGAACGGTATTCGCGCAACAGTTGCCGACACCGCCGGAATCCGCGACAGCGAGGGCGTTCCGCTACCCGGAACAGCCCGCATCCGGCGGCGCGGACGCTTGTATCGTTGGTAGTAAGCTGTCCACCCTTGGGGAGGGTTTACGATGCGCAATCACTCCGTTTCCGACGACGGTTCGACCACTGGCGATCAGGCGTTCTTCGATCCGGTGGTGTACGGCAACGGCCCGGACGACAACGTCACCGACACCGCCGAAAGCGCGGCCGTCACCCATCACACGATCACCATCGACGGCAACGAGATCCCCTACACGGCGACGGCCGGTCACCTCGTCACGGTCGATCCGAGCAGCTCGCAGCCGAACGCGAAGATGTTCTATGTCGCGTTCACCAAAGACGCACAGCAAGAGGAGACGCGACCGGTCACGTTCTTCTACAACGGCGGTCCTGGTTCCTCGGCGGTGTTCGTGCTGCTCGGTTCGTTCGCGCCACGGCGGATCAAGACCAAGATGCCCGACTTCACCCCGCCCGCACCGTATTCCATGGAGGACAACCCCGACAGCCTCATCGACACCAGCGATTTGGTGTTCGTCAATCCGGTCGGCACGGGCTACTCGGCAGCCGTTGCGCCACACAAGAACCGGGAGTTCTGGGGCGTCGATCAGGACGCGGAGTCGCTGAAGCAGTTCATCAAGCGCTACTTGACGAAGAACAATCGCTGGAACTCGCCGAAATTCCTGTTCGGCGAATCGTATGGCACCGCACGCAGTTGCGTCCTCGCCTATCGGCTGCACGAGGACGGCGTCGATCTGAACGGCATCACCCTGCTGTCGTCGATCCTCGACTACCGGCAGTCGGGCAACCCGATCGGTCTATTGCCGACAGCCGCCGCCGACGCCTGGTACCACAAACGGCTCGGGATCACCCCACCACCGGCCGACCTGGCCGCCTTCCTGGCCGAGGTAGAGCAGTTCGCCACCGGCGACTATCTCACTGCGCTGCAAGCGTTTCCGAAATTCGATCCGGCCGCGCTCGACAAGCTCGCGGCATACACCGGCATCGACAAGATCGTGCTGACCTCGTGGAGCCTCTACATCGGCTGGCCCTTCTTGACGACCCTGCTGCAGGACCGCAACCGCGCGCTCGGCGCGTACGACGGCCGGGTCACCGGGATCGATTCCGGTATCGCGGGCAAGGTCGACCCGAACTCCGGCGGTAACGATCCGACCATGGCGGCCGTCTCCGGCGTCTACACCGCGATGTGGAATTGGTATCTGGAAGAACAGTTGAAGTTCACGTCGGACTCGGCCTTCACCGACCTGAATGATCAGGTGTTCCTCAGCTGGGATTTCAGCCACGTCGACCCGACCGGCGCGAAGCAGGGGCCCGACGCTTTCTACACGGCAGGCGATTTGGCCGCGTTGATGGCGATCAACGTCGACCTGAAGGTCCTGTCGGCCAACGGCTACTACGACTTCGTCACGCCGCAGTTTCAGACGGTCCTCGACTTGCAGCAGATGCCGCTCGACGATCCGACGGTCCGGCAGAACCTGTCCATCCGCTTCTACCAGTCAGGTCACATGGTGTACCTGGACGGAAATTCGCGCACCGCGCTCAAACAGGACCTCGTCAAGCTGTACGACATCGTGACCAGCGACCGTGCGGCGATGAGCCGCATCCTCACCCTGTGGAAGAGCAAGGGCTGAGCTCACACCGCGGCCGCCACCGAGTGATACAGCCGCCGGTGCTCCTCCCAGGGCTCGCGCTGCTCCTCGAGACTCATCGCGAGCAGCCGTCGTAGTTGTGCCCACTGGCTTTCGTCGGTCGGAGTGTAGATCTGCACCCAGGCGCCGGCGACAACAGGCAGGGACATGCTGGTGATGAACATTTCCAGCTCGCCGATGGCCAGGTGGCGGATCTGCTTGATCCGGTTCGACGGGACCGCAACGTCGTTGCGTGCCCACAGCGCGGCGAAGTCGGTGCTCTCGGAGCACATTTCCTCGATGAAATCCTGCCAGCTCGGGTCGTCGAGGTTCTTCGCGTACGCGCCGCGCAGGTAGGCGACCATGCGGCGCAGATCGTCCCAGCTGCTGCGGTAGGTGTTGCAGCAGGGCGGCGTGAGGAACACTCGCCGCGCCACATTGCGCTCGCCTGCCAGGAAGCCCGGGCACAGGGCCGCATAGGAGTCGTTGAACGCCAACACGTCATACCGCGCGCTCAACACCGCCGCGGGCAGTGGCGCCAAATGATCGAGGATGGTCTGCATCTCCTCGGGCAGGGCGCTGCTCGAATGCGGGCTCGGCACGGTCGGCACCTCGGCGAGCCGATAGAGATGACTGCGCTCGGCATCGTCGAGCGCGAGCGTCCTGGCCACCGCCTCGAGCACCTGCACGCTGACGTTGATCTGGCGGCCTTGCTCGAGCCAGGTGTACCAGGTGACCCCGATGCCGGACAGCTGCGCGACCTCCTCGCGTCGCAGCCCGGGCGTGCGGCGGCGCGGGCCGGGTGGCAGCCCGACGTCGTCCGGCGAGATCTTCGCCCGCCGCGACTTCAGGAAGGTTCCCAGCTCCGCGCGACGCGCTTTGCGCACCGCTCGGACGTCCAGCACATCGGTCATCCCCTGATCGTGCCCGAAATCACTAGCGGTATCCAGGTGCTGCTAGTACCCGTTTTACGGCGTCGATCCAGTATCCGAACGCGACCCGAACCTTCGGGGCGTGCCCCGGCTCGAGTTATTCGGTAAGTTGATCACTTGTGCCCAAGTCCCGGATGTTGGAGTTTCCACGCTCGGGCCCAACGCTTTTCATACTGGCCGCAAGTGCCGCTCTGGCGGTGATCCTGCTGTTCACCACGGTCGACCCGTGGCTGGACCGGGCAGGCATCCTGGACGGCGGGCTGGACGTGCACGTGTATCGGGACGGCGCCTGGCGCATCCTGCACGGACAGCCGCTCTATACCGAGCCGACCATCGCTGGGCTCCTGTATACCTACACCCCCTTCTCGACGATCGCCTTCATACCTATCGTGGCGATTCCGTGGCGGTGGGTCGCCGACATCTGGCTGGTGTTGAACCTGCTGGTGCTCTGCGGCTGTGTGTTGTTGAGCTGGCGCATCCTCGGGTACCGCATCAACGCCCAACTCACCGCGGTCAGCGCGTTGCTGGCGATCACCTGCGCGTTCATCGAGCCCGTCCGCACCACGCTGTTCTACGGGCAGATCAATCTGATGCTGATGTTCCTGGTGCTGTGGGACTTCTCCCGCTCCGATCGCAGCACTTTGCGCGGCATCGGCGTCGGACTGGCCGCTGGTATCAAACTCGTTCCGGCCTACTTTGTCGTGCAGTTCCTGGTGTTGCGCCAATGGCGGTCTGCTTGCACCGCGGTGGCGACCTTCGTGGCGTCGATTGTGCTCGCCTGGGTCGTGCTGCCCGCCGACTCCAAGCAGTACTGGACTTCGACGTTCTTCCAGTCCAATCGGATCGCCGACGACATGCATCCGTCCAACCAATCGATCCGCGGTGCGATCGCGCACCTCACCCACCATCCCGCGCCGGTGTGGCTGTGGTTGCTCATCGCGGGTTCGGTCACGCTGGTGAGCCTGGCGATCACCGCGGGTCTGTTCCGGCGCGGCGAACGGCTGCTTGCGGTGACGCTCGCAGGTCTGACCGCGTGCGCGGTGTCTCCGTTTTCCTGGGACCACCACTGGGTGTGGTTCGTTCCGCTGTTCGTTTACCTGGTGCACAAGGCGCAATCCCAGTGGGGTTGGTGGCTCGTCGCCGCAGCACTTTTCGCCTCGATCGGCGCGTGGACGTGGGAGTACGACCCGAACTATGTGGTCGTCGGACTGTTCCTGTTCCCGCCGTGGTGGCCGGGTGCGCAGATTCTGATCAACAGCTTCGTCATCGTGTACGCCATCGTGCTCATCAGCTCAGGCCTGGTCCTGCTTCGACTCCACCGCCACGATGCCGAGACCCGCGACGAGGTGTGCGCACCGGCATGACCATGCCGCCGGAAGCCATGCTCGAGACGGCAGCGGCGAAACGGGCAGATCGTGCCCGTCTCGCCGCTGCTGTTGTCCTGCTGAGGAAATCAGAGCAGGTGTAGCAGTTCCAGGTCGCTGACGTACTTGTCGATCAGCGCCTCCGTCAAATGCGGAATGTCCTTGTCCGCGCCGATGTTCGCGGCCTGCACGGCCGCCTGGAACCTCTTGGCGGGCAGGACGGAGCCGCGGATGGCGGGGCGTTGGCTGCGGTAGGCATCGAGTAGCGGCAAGACCGAGGCCTGGCGCTGTTTTTCGGGCAGGCCGCGGATGGCGGTCTCGAAACGGGTGAACCAGTCGTCGTAGTCGGCGACGCGCTGGATCGGCCTGCCGGATTCGATGAGCCAGTCGACGAACTCGTCCAGGGAGATGCCGTCGTCGTGCGGGTTGAGCACGTCGTAGGTTTGAAAGCCGCCGGTGGCCTGGGTGCCGAGGGTGGTGATCGCCTCGGCGGTGAAATCGGCGGGGAGACCGTCGTAGTGGGCCCGCTGGCGTTTTCCGTCGGCATCGGTTCGGTAGAACGAATACGGTGCGATGCCGGTGGCGACGAGGCTGAGGATCAGCCGGGTGAACACGTCGGGCACGTTGAGCTGGCCGGCGTAACGGCGGTCGGCGAGGATCATGTCCGAACGGAACACCGCGACCGGCAGGCCGCACAGATCGTGCGCTTCCCGCAGCAGGACCTCGCCCGCCCACTTGCTGTTGCCGTAGCCGTTGGCGTAACCCTCGCGCACGGCCCGCACCGCACTCATCTCGCGGATGTCGGCGTCCTCCTGGAACGCCGCGAGCTCGACCTGATCGGCCACCGCGACGGTGGACAGGTAGGTGACGGGCTTGCGCCGCGAGGTGATCGCCAGGCGGATGATTTCGGCGGTACCAACGACATTCGGGCCGAACATCTGACGGTACGGCAGCACGTGATTGACCAGCGCGGCCGGATGGATGATCAGGTCGACGGTGTCGGCCAGCCGCTGCCAGGTCGGTTCGTCCAGACCGAGATCCGGGTCGCCGATGTCGCCGGCGAGCACCTCGAGGTTCCGGGCGGCCAGTTCTTGATAGTGCGTGACGAGTTTCGGATCGCCGCTGTCGAAGGCCGCGTCGAGCCGTTTCCGGGCCGCCGCCGCGTCACTGCCGCGCACGATGCAGATCAGCTTGCCGCCCGACTTGTCCAGTCGCTCCAGCCATTCCAGGCACAGGAAGCGACCGAGGTAACCGTTCGCGCCGGTCAACAGGACCGTCTGGGCGGGAACCGGTGCATGCGGAAGCGTGTCGGCGGCCGCCAGGGTTCGGGCATCGATGAACTTGTCCAGCGTGAGATCGGCGGCCAGGATCTCCGGCCCACCACCGTGCACCGAGGCGAACGTGGGCCGCTTCGCGCCCGAATCACGTTCCGTCTCGATATATTTCGCGATCTCCCGGAGGTTGTTCGCCGGGCTGATGATGACACCGACCGGCACCTCGACGCCGAAGGTCTCGTTGAGCAGGTTCGAAAACGACAGCGCCGACAGCGAATCGCCGCCCAGATCGGTGAAGTGCGCGTCGGGGCGCAACTCGGTGGCGGCGATGCCGAGCAAGGCTCGGGCCGCATGGCCGACCGTCTCGAGCACCGGCCGTCGACCGGCTTCCCGGCGCAGCTCCAGCATCTCGTCGCTCTGCCGCGCCTCGTGATCGGTGTAGATCTGCTCGAGCCGCTCCCCGTAGCGTTCCTTCAGCTTGGGGCGCAACAGCTTCGCGATGCCGGAGAGCAGGCCGTTCTCCATCGTGAACTGCTCGGTCTCGATGAGGAATTCGCGGGGCACCTCGTAGGACTGCAGATCGGCGTCCTTGGCCAGCTGCTGAATCGACTCCGCCAGTGCCGATTTCAAGGCGTCGGCGGCGTAGTCGCGCAGCGCGGCGTCGGTGGGCACGATCACCGCGACCAGGTAGGCGCGTTCGCTGCTGCCGTAGATGTAGATCTGCCGAATCAACGGGCTGGTGGCGTACACCGCCTCGAGGTGGGCGACGGTCACGAACTCGCCCTGCGACAGTTTGAGCACGTTGTTGCGGCGATCGACGTACACCAGCTCATCGGGCCCGAGCTCGGCCACGATGTCGCCGGTCTTGTAGAAGCCGTCCTCGTCGAAGATCTCGGCGGTGACCTCGGGGCGCTTGTAATACCCCGGAATCTGGGTCGACGCCTTGACCAGCAGCTCACCCCGCGGATGCGGCTGATCGGTACCGAAGTAGCCGAGCTCGGGCACGTCGACGAGCTTGTAATCGGTGATCGGCGGCCGCTGGATCCGGTTGTCCATGATGATGCCCGCACCTGCCTCGGTCGAGCCGTACCCATCGTGCAGTTGCAGGTCGAGCACCGACTCCATGAAGGCCCGCATCTCCGCGGACAGCGGCGCGCTGCCGACGATCGCGCCGAACAGGCGTCCGCCCAGGAAGTCCTGCCGCAGTTCGGTTTTCACCTCGTCATCGAGCGCAGCGGTGTCCACCCCGGCCACCGAGCGCCGGTCCATCTCGCTGCGATAGCGCTGAAAGATCATGTCGCACAAGCGCGGCACGAAGAATATCTCGGTCGGCCGGACCAGCGCGATGTCCTCGAACAGCGTCGACATGTCGCTCTTCGCCGCGAAATACGCGGTGCCGCCGCGGGCGAGCACGCCGATCATCGACAGGCGGCCTGCGATGTGACTCATCGGCATGTAGTTGAGGTTGATCCCGACCCCGACGGCCAAGCCCTGCCACATCACCCGGGTCAGCCGCTCGGTGTACATCGCGCCTTTCGGCGTGCCCGTGCTGCCCGAGGTGTAGATGAGCAGTGCGAGCGGGTCGTCCTCGTCGGCGGGGACGAACAGCGGCGCTTGCGGCTGTGCGCTGCCGCGCTCGAGTAGGTCGTCGAGCGTTTCGACGATCACCGAACTGTCCGCGTCGGCCAGACGCCGCCGGGCATCGTCGAATGCGGCGCGCTGCGCGTGGTCTCCGGGGTGGTAGTCGAACACGAGTAGTCGCTCCGGCGAGGTGCCCGCGAGCAGACAGTCGACGGCCGTCGCGAGGTAGTCCGGTGTCGCGGCCAGCAGCCGGGGCGCGGTTTCGGTGAGGATCGCGGTCAGCTGGGATACCGCCGCGCTGGCCTGCAACGGCACGGTGACCGCGCCGAGGTGGACGGTGGCCAGATCGAGCGTCGTGTAGTCGATGCTGGTGAAGCCGAGCAGGGCGATGAAATCACCAGGTTGCAAAGGCTTTTCGGGATCGCGCTGCCACGCCGTGGAGACCGCGCCGACCCGCTGCCACAGTTCGCCGTAGGTGATGGTCTCGAGTCTGGGCAGCAGCCGCACCACCCTGGCGCCGGTCGCGTCATCGGTAGCCAGTTCGAAGGCCCGCTGACCGAGGGCGGGACGGTCGGCATAGCCCCGCATCACCGTGTCGACGACCTGCGCCACCCGCAACCCGGGTTCGCGCGCCGCCGCGGAGACCGCGTCCAGCGGCCGCGCCGCCTTGACCTGTTCATCGTCGGCGAACAACTGCGCGATTCGGCTCTTCAGCCGCTCGTCCCGTGTACCTACCGCCATGGCAAATCTCCCTCGCTGAGAAAGTTAGAAACGCCCTGCAACATTTCAAACAGGTTAGCCTGTCTAAGTATTTCGAGAAAGGGCGTGCTCTAGCGACGAAAATGGTGGTATCCGCCACACCTGACAGGAATAATATGCCGTATAGCGGACATTCCTCGCGTTCCGCGCTCGCTTATCCAGGTGTTGCCGGTACCAGTTTTAATGGGCTCCTGTTACTGGTGTCGGACAGCCCGCAAGATCAGTGCATGACGCAGATCTTGTCGCCGGATTCGGCAGCCGCACAGCCGGTTACCGCGCCCCCGGCAGCTCCACCCGCCGCGTACGGCGCGCGGCGCACCCTTGCCATCCTCGCAGTGATTCTCACCGGTCAGTTCATGGCCGTGCTCGACGCCTCCATCGTCAATGTCGCGATTCCCTCGATTCGCAGTTCCCTGCACACCTCCGGCGCGGCTTTGCAGCTGATCGTGGCCGGTTATGTCATCGCCTACGCCGTTTTGCTGGTGACCGGCGCCCGGCTCGGCGACCGATTCAGTCAGCGCCGGATGTTCATCGCCGGCCTGGCGCTGTTCACGCTCGCCTCGCTGGTCTGCGGGCTGGCCTGGAACGAAATATCGCTCATCGTGTTCCGCTTCGCCCAGGGTGTCGGCGCGGCGGCGATGGTGCCGCAGATCATGACGCTCATCCAGCGCAACTTCACCGGCAACGCGCGGGCGAAGGCGCTCAGCGTGTACTCCGCGATCATCTCCGGCGGCATGGTCGCCGGGCAGGTGCTCGGCGGGCTCATCGTCAGCGCCGACATCGGCGGCAGCAGCTGGCGCGGGGTGTTCCTGGTCAATGTGCGGATCGGTCTCGCGCTGCTCGTGATCGCGCCGCGGGTGCTGCCCAAGGTGACCCAGCGTTTCGATCGCAAGCTCGACCTCGCCGGGCTCACCATGCTCACCGCGGCGGTACTGGCCCTGGTGCTTCCGCTGGTGCTCGGCCGGGAGCTGAACTGGCCGGTGTGGTCCTGGATTTCGCTGGGCGCCTGCGTGATCGCCTTCGCGGCGTTCCTCGGAATCGAGCGGGCGGTCGCGGCGCGCGACGGTGAGCCGTTGTTCTCGCACCGGGTGCTCGCCGCGCCGGGACTGCTGCTCACCGCGGCGACCCTGTTCGTGGTGATGGCGACGTTCGGTGGCTGGATGTTCGTGATGGCCATCCATCTGCAGAGCACGCTCGGTTACAGCGCACTGCACGCCGGGCTGATGTTCATCCCGTTGGGCGTGACGTTCGCGATCGCGGGCATGAACTGGGAGCGCATTCCACATCGGTTCCACGCCACGATGATTCCGCTCGGACTGGTGCTGGCCGCCGCGAGCATGGTCACGATCGGTGCGCTGCTGCGCGACGGTGCCGACGTGGGCCCGCTCGCACTGGTGCTGCTCGCGCTCTGCGGTGTCGGCAACGGGCTCGCGTTCAGCCCGCTGATGACGCGGACGCTGGCCAAGGTGCCGATGAGTCTGGCGGCGGATGCCAGCGGAATCCTGGTGACGAATGTGCAGCTCGGCATCGTGGTCGGTATCGCCTCGTTCGGCACGTTGTTCCTCGGTCTGGCGGGTAGTACGGCGCTGTCCGCGTCGCACGCGCTGGGCGGCACCGCCATCGCGGAAGGGGTGACGGTGCTGGTCGCGGCGGGTCTGTCGGCCCGCGCGGCGCGATAGCGGCACCACACTGATCCCGGGTCACCTGGTGGCCCGGGATCAGCGCTGTGTGGGTGGCTTCGAATCAGCGCGACGCAAACCGTCGCGCCCGGCCGCAATGGATCGCATGCTGAAGAGGGCTGCTTCGCCAGTCGGACAGAAAGGTGTCGAGATGCCAGTCGGGCGAACCGGTCTCGTTGCCGCGCCGCAAGTATTCGAGTCCGTGGTCGACGCGATCGGGCACACGCCGCTGGTTCGATTGAATCGGGTGACGGCCGTCGGCGGTGCCGCGGTGTACGCGAAGCTCGAATCCACCAATCCCGGTGGCAGCGTGAAGGATCGGATCGCGTTGTCGATGGTGCGGGCGGCCGAGGCGAGCGGTGCGCTGCGGCCCGGCGGCACGATTGTCGAAGGGACGTCGGGCAATACCGGGATCGGGCTCGCGTTGGTCGCGGCGGGGCTGGGGTATCGGACCGTGGTTGTGGTGCCGGACAAGACGAGTCGGGAGAAGATCGCGATTCTGCGGGCCTTGGGGGCGGAGGTTCGGGTGACGCCGGGTGGTCGGCCCACTCATCACCCTGAGCACGTGCGCAACCTCGCCGCGCGGATCGCGGCGGAGACGCCCGGTGGGTGGCTGGCCGGGCAGTACGACAATCCGGCGAATCCTGAGGCGCACTATCGCACGACCGGTCCGGAGATCTGGGAGCAGACCGGTGGGCGCGTCACGCATTTCGTGGCGGGTATCGGTACCGGCGGGACGGTGAGCGGCACGGGCCGCTTCCTCAGTGAGGTGTCGGAAGGTCGCGTTCAGGTTGTCGGCGCGGACCCGGAGCATTCGGTGTACGGCGGTGGGGACGGGCGGGCGTATTACGTCGAGGCGGTCGGCCACTTCCGGCATCCGGAGACCGTCGAGGACGACTGGCCGCAGTCGTATGACCCGGAGGTGGTGTCGCGGATCGAAAGGGTCGGCGATGCAGAGGCTTTCGCGGTGATCGCGCGGCTGGCGCGGGAGGAAGGACTGCTGGTCGGTGGGTCGGCCGGGGTTTCCGTGGCGGCGGCGCTGCGAGTGGCCGCCGAGCTGTCGCCGGACGACGTAGTGGTGGTGATCGTGCCGGATTCCGGGCGTTCCTATCTGAGTAAGTATTTCGATGAGGACTGGGTCGGCAGGCTCGGCTTCGATATCGGGGCAGCGGCTGACGAGACAGTTGGCGCCGAGAGCTATTCCGGCACTGTCGGATTCGTTCCGTCAACGGCATCTGTCGCGGAGGCACTCGAAATACTCCATGACGCAACCACTCTGCCTGTCGTGCTCGCCCGGCCCGGCTCGACCGAGGTAGTCGTCGCCGAGATCCTCGGTGCCGCAGCGTTGTCCACGTTGACCACGGCACCGCGGGACGATGCCGTCACCGCACACCTCGATCCCCCACTCCCCGTCGTCGGCGTCCGCGAAACCCGCACGGCCGCCGCCGCTCGGCTGGCCGACGACCCGCGGCCCGCTCTCCTCGCCGACAACGGCGTCATCACCGCAATTCTCGATCGCAGCATGGAAGAAGGTGTCGAATGGGCGTTTTCGCGCTCGGCATAGAACTCGACGGCGAAGGCTTCCATCCGGAGGCCTGGCGCCGCGCCACCCACACGCCGGACCGCCTGCTCACCGGCGATACCCTGCGCACCCGGGTCGCCACGGCCGAGAACGCGGGCTTCACGCTCGTCACCTTCGCCGACTCGATCCTGCCGCCGGAGTCGGTGGCCGGTCGCATCGACGCGGTCACCCGCGCCTCGTTCGTCGCGGCGACCACCAGCACCATCGGCCTGGTCCCGACGGTCGCCACCACCTACGCCGAGCCGTTCCACACCTCCTCGCAGATCGCGACGCTCGACTACGCGTCCCGCGGCAGGGCCGGGTGGATCGCCGAACGGATCGACGACCCGCGGGCCGCGGCGACCTGGGGACGCGCGCAGGTCACCGGCGACCGACTCGACCGGGAGCAAGACGATTCCATCGAGGTCGCCAGCCGCCTCTGGGACTCGTGGGAGGACGACGCGGTGATCCGCGACTACCCCAACGGCCGGTTCCTGGACCGGAACAAGTTGCACTACATCGACTTTCGTGGCGCCTCGTTCTCGGTGAAGGGCCCGTCGATCGTGCCGCGCCCACCGCAGGGACAGCCGGTGGTGTTCGGTGCCGACGGGGAGGTCGATGTCCGGCTGGTCGCGGCGGACTCGGTCGCGGCCGCTATCGAATCGGCCGAACACGCGCGGGCTTGCCTCACCTTCGCCGAAATCGACGTCACGCTGGACACACCCGGCGCGACGGCCGTCGAACGGCTCGGTGCGGCACCCTCGAACTCCCCTGCCCGCCTTGCCTTTTCCGGTTCCGCGGCAGAGCTCGTCGACCTACTGACTCATCTCAGCACTCACCTGGACGGCGTGCGCCTGCATCCCGCCGTCATCGACGAGGACCTGCCGGTGCTCGCCCGCGAGGTGCTGCCCGCGCTGCTGCGCACCGGCGTCGCCCACCGCCCGGTGCCGGGTTCGACGTTGCGCGCCAACCTCGGCCTGCCCCGCCCCGCCAATCGCTATGCCGCGTCGAACCGGCCGATAGGAGCCTGACATGACAGACGATCCACGTCCGGACGCCCAGGTCCATTTCGGTGTGTTCTTCCAGGGCGTCAACCACACCACCATCTGGTCCGATCCGAGCAGCGGCTCACAGATCGATTTCGAGACCTTCCGCCACGTCGCGCAGACCGCCGAGCGCGGGCTGTTCGACGCGTTCTTCCTCGGCGAGGGCCTGCGGTTGCGCGAGCAGGACGGCAAGATCCTCGAACTCGACATCGCGGGCCGACCCGATGCGATCGCCCAACTCGCCGCGCTGGCGGGCGTCACCCGGCACATCGGCCTGGTCGCCACTCAGAACACCACCTACAACGAGCCCGCCGACCTGGCCCGCCGCCTCAGCGGCCTGGACCTGATCTCCGGCGGCCGGGCCGGCTGGAACGCCGTCACCACCGACAACGCCTGGACCGGTGAAAACTTCCGTCGCGGTGGCTATTTGGATCATGCCCTGCGCTATGAGCGGGCCGGTGAGTTCCTCGCCATCGCCCGCGCGATCTGGGATTCCTGGCGGGACGGCGCCATCGCCACCTCCCAGCAGAGCCCGTCCTGGGCCAGCGAGGACGCGATCCGTCCGGTCGAAAGATCCAACGACCACTTCCAGGTGCGGATCACCCCGACGCTGCCCCGCAGCGCCCAGGGCCATCCCGTCATCTTCCAGGCCGGTGACTCGCCCACCGGCCGCGATTTCGCCGCGGCCAACGCCGACGTCATCTTCTCCAGGCACGGAACACATTTCGACGACGCCCTCGCCTTCGCCACCGACATCCGCGCCCGCCTGCGCGCCGCGGGCCGACCCGAGGACGACATCAAGATCCTGCCCGGCACCCAGATCGTGTTGGCGGAGAAGGAATCCGAGGTCGAGGAGAAGGTCCGCTGGGTCAAGAACGGCCAATACACCGGCCAGACCGCGCTTTCCCTGGCCGGTCAGGTGTGGGGCCGCGACCTGTCCCACCTCGACCCCGACGGCCCCCTCCCGAAGGAAGACCCCGAACACCGCCCCATCTCCGAAACCCGCGGCGCACCCCGCCACGGCCAGGACCCGCAGTCCATCGCCCGCGAATGGCGCGCCCGCGCCGAGGCCGAAAACCTCTCGCTCCGTGAAACAGTCATCGCCACCACCGAACGCTCCGGCTTCGCAGGCACCCCCGCCCAGGTGGCCGACGAACTGGCCCGCTGGGTCCGCCAGGGCGCAGTAGACGGCTTCAACATCTCCCCCTACCTGATCCCCACCGGCCTCGACGAAATCGTCGACTGGCTCGTCCCCGAACTCCAAGAACGAGGCGTCTACCGCACCGAATACACCGGCACCACCCTCCGCCACCACCTAGGCCTCCGCGCCCCCCTCACCCACCGCAGGGAGTGAGCGAAAATCCGCACCCTATCTCGGGATCGGCACTAGGAATAGGGCCCTAGAGTCAGTGCAGATCCCGAGTTAAGGTGCGGATTCTGTTTGTGGTCAGAGTAGGGATTCGATGGCTGTGACGAGGGCTGCCGCGTCGGGGGTGACGGTGGGGCGGAAGCGCCCGGCCACCTTGCCGTCGCGGTCGATCAGGAACTTTTCGAAGTTCCATTGGACGTCGCCTGCGGTGCCGTCGGCATCCGCAGTTTCGGTGAGGGATTCATACAGTGGGTGTTGGTTTTCGCCGTTGACGTCGGTCTTCTCCAGGAGGGGGAAGTCGACGCCGTAGGTGGTCGAGCAGAATTCCTGGATTTCCTCGGCGGTGCCGGGCTCCTGGCCCATGAACTGGTTGCTCGGGACGCCGACCACGCTGAAACCGCGGGGGCCGTAGGACTTCTGCAATTCGACGAGCCCGGTGTACTGCGGTGTCAGGCCGCATTTGGAGGCCACGTTGACCAGCAGCACTACCTTGTCGCCAACCAGCTCGGACAGCGTCGCGGATTCGCCGCTCAGTGTCTGCAGCGGTACGTCTCGAAGATTCATTCGTATCGGACCTGCCAATTCTTGATTCCGTTGATCCACCCCGATCGCAACCGTACCGGATCGGCCACCTGAGTGATCTTGGGCATGGCGTCGGCGATGGCGTTGAACATGAGGTCGATTTCCAGGCGGGCCAGGTTCGCGCCGACACAGTAGTGTGCGCCGGTGCCGCCGAAACCGACATGGGGATTGGGGTCGCGCAGGATGTCGAAGGTGAACGGATCGGCGAACGCGTCCTCGTCGAAGTTGGCCGAACCGTAGAACAGGCCGACCCGCTCGCCCTGCCGGATCGGCGTGCCACCGATCTCGGTATCGGCGGTGGCGGTGCGCTGGAAGGCCGTCACCGGCGTGGCCCACCGGACGATCTCGTCGGGCGCGGTGCGCGGGCGCCGCTGCTGATACAGCTCCCACTGCTCCGGATTGTCCACGAATGCCTTCATGCCGTGCGTGATGGCATTGCGTGTTGTTTCGTTGCCCGCCACCGAAAGCAGGATGACGAAGAACCCGAATTCGTCCGACCCGAGCGACTCGCCGTCGACGTCGGCATGCACGAGTTCGGACACGATGTCTCCCGCCGGGGCACCGCGCCGCTGCTCGGCCATGTTCCAGGCATAACCGAGGATTTCGGCGGAGGCGAGCGCGGGATCACCGTAATCCGGGTCGTCGTAGCTGAGCATCTGATTCGACCAGTCGAACAGCTTGCGCCGGTCGGCCTGCGGCACGCCGATCAGTTCGGCGATCGCCTGCAACGGCAACTCACACGCGACCTGTTCGACGAAATTTCCGCCACCCGATTTTTTCGCTTCGTGCACAATGGCATGCGCGCGTTCGGTCAATGCCACGCGCAGTCCCTCGACCGCGCGCGGCGTGAAGCCCTTCGTGATGATCTTGCGGAATTTGGAGTGCTTCGGCGGGTCCATGTTCACCAGCAGCACGCTCGCCGCCGCCGACTGCTCCGGCGTGGTGGCGTCGGACGGCCGGATGATCGAGCCTTTCCGCTCGGACGAGAACAGTTCCGAGTTGCGCGAGATCTCCTTGACGTCATCGAGTGTGCTCACCACCCAGTAGCCGCCGTCGCGGAACCCGCCGGAGTGGTCATCGGCCTGCGGGTTCCACCAGACCGGCGCGGTCCGGCGCAGCATCGCGAATTCCTCGATGGGCCTTCGCGTTTCCCAGAGCGCCGGATCGGTGAAGTCGAATCCGGCCGGCAACGACGGTGTCGCCACGGCTACCTCCTCAGGTGGGTACTGCGAACCGCGCCTCAGCGCAGTCTTGTTCGACGCATCAGCCGCAAGGACATCAGCGTGATCTTCAATTGCTTCTCATACGGCTGCCCCGAGCGGGCCGACATCACCTGGCGCTTGAGCACGCCGACGTTCACCGTGTCGGTGTACTTGAGCAGTCCCTGATCGCCGTGCCGCGTCCCGACGCCGGACTGCTTCACCCCGCCGGACGGCGTGCCCTTGGCCGCGTAGGTCGCCACGAACCCGTCGTTGATGTTGATGTTGCCCGCTTGCAGCTGGGCGGCGATGCGGTTGGCGTGGGCCAGGTCCCGGCTCCACACGCTGGCGTTCAGGCCGTAGTCGGTGTCGTTGGCGAGCCGGATGGCTGCTTGCTCGTCGTCGAACGGGTAGACGCTCACCACCGGTCCGAAGGTCTCCAGGGTCGCGTGCGTCATCTCGGGAGTGACGCCGGTCAGCACGGTCGCCTCGTAGAACGCGGGACCGATGTCGGGGCGCACCTTGCCGCCGGTCAGCACGGTGGCACCCTTGGCGCGGGCGTCATCGACGTGCGCGGCGACCCGATCCCGGTGCTGGACCGACACCAGTGAACCGAATTCCGGCGCGTAGTCGTAGGCCGCGCCGATCTTGGTGTTCAATTCGTCAGCGGCAGCGACCAATCCACGCGTGAACTCGTCGAAGTGGCTGCGATGTACGTAGATCCGCTCGATGTGCATGCACGCCTGCCCCGAGTTGGCGAACACCGCGAACGCCGCGCCGGCGATCGCGTCGTCCAGGTTCGCGTCCGCCAGCACGAGCATCGGGTTCTTGCCGCCGAGTTCCAGACTGCAGCTGATCAGGTTGCGCCCGGCCTGTTCGCCGACCACGCGGCCGGTGGCGGTCGAGCCGGTGAACATGACGAACTCCACGTTGTCGATCAGGCTCGGCCCGATATCGGGGCCCTCCCCGCACACGACCTGCACCAGCCCGCGCGGCAACTCTGCCCGGTGCAGCAGTTCGACCCCGTAGAGGACACACAGCGCGGTCTTGTTGTCCGGCTTGAGGATTACGCCGTTGCCCGCCATCAGTGCGGGCATCGCGTCGGACAGCGCGATCGCGAACGGGAAGTTCCACGGCGCGATCACCGCGACCAGGCCCTTGGGCCGGTGTTCCTCGGTCGAGGTGGTCACGATCGGCATCGGACCGCCGCGGCGCTTCGAACGCAGCACGCGGCGCGCGGTTTTCAGGTAGTGGCTGATGACCATCGGCACGTCGCACGATTCCTCCACGGCCATCCGGCGGGTCTTGCCGCAGCCGATCTGGATGAGATCGGCGATGGTCTCGACCTCGGTGAGGATCAATTCGTGCATCCGCTCGAAAACTCGCAACCGCTGCCGCAGCGGCAGCGCGGCCCACTCCTGTTGTGCCGCACGGGCAGTCGCGGCAGCGGCGACGACGTCGTCCGGCGTGGACTGCGGGAGGGCACCGACCGGAGCGCCGGTGTAGACCTCCGTCATCGAGTACGGTGCGGCGGTACCGTCGGCGGCGATCAGACCGGTCAGCCGGTCGATCAGCGCTCCGGTGATCCGGGCAGGCAGCGCGGCCGTTGGACTCTTCGTGGTCTCTGTACTCATCAGGAATTCTCCATGACGTGCGGAATCGCCGCAGGTATCGGGCCGGGTGCTCGATTCGAATTAGAACACGTTCCTATTGCGTGGCGTGGGCGTTCGCGCAGTCTCATGGATCAGCCCGCCTGATAGTCCGGCGCGCGCCGCGTCGTGTAGTCCTTGGCCCAGCGATAGTCCGGCTTGCCGCTGGGGGCTCGGGCGATCACATCGGCCAGCCAGATCTGTTTGGGCACCTTGTAACCCGCGAGATGCTTGCGCACGTGGCTGTCCAACGCCGCGAAATCGACGGGTTCGGCGACCGAGACCACGGCGGCGACCTGCCAGCCCCACCGCTCGTGCGGGACACCGACCACCACGGCGTCGTAGATCCCATCGTGCGCCTTCACCACGCCCTCGACCTCTTCGACGAACACCTTCTCGCCACCGGTATTGACGACCATGTTGCCGCGACCGAGCAGGGTGACCGACCCGTCCTGCTCGATCCGTGCCCGATCGTCGGTGACCACGATGCGGACACCATCGACGGTCTTGAACAGCTTGTCGGTCTTGACCGGGTCCTTGTAGTAGCCGAGCGGGACCGACCCGCTCTTCGCCAGCCACCCTTCCTCGCCCGGCTGGACCGGCCGCCCATCGTCGTCCACCACGATCGAACCCCGCCCGATCCGAACTCGCGGCCCCTGAGCGGGATTGTCGTCCTTCTGCGCGAAACCTATTCCGCCGAAACCGGTTTCCGACGAGCCGATCGAGTCGGTGACGACCACCGACGGAAACAGCTCCAGCAGTTCGTTCTTCACCGGCTGCGACAGCAGCGCGGCACCCGAGCCGATGGCGAGCAGCCCCGATGCGTCGACCGGTGCGGCACGGTAGGCATCGAGTAGCGGCCGCGCCATAGCGTCACCGGTGATGACCATGACCTGCGGGCGGTGCCGAACGACCCGCTGCCACACTCGATTCGCATCGAATCGGGGCTCGAACAGCACGGCGTTGCCCGACCACAGCGCGGCGAAGGTCGGCATCATCGCGGCGGCGTGGATCAGCGGCGGCAGCACGAACCACATGCTCTGCTCCCGTTGCGCGCCGACGCGGGACTGCTCGTATTCGTCGGCCACCGGCACCCCGGTATAGAAGTCGATGCCGCCGCCGAGCACCCGCCACATGTCTTCCTGACGCCACATCACGCCCTTGGGCAGTCCCGTTGTGCCGCCGGTGTACATCATGAACAGGTCGTCGGCGCTGCGCTGCGGGAAATCGCGCTCGGTGGAACCGGCGGCGAGCGCGTCCTCGTAGTGCACGGCGTCGACCGGCGGGTCCGTGTCGGCGGTGTCGTCGGGCACCACGATCCGGTGATGCAGCGACCACACCTCTGCCGCGGCCTCGTGCACCGCCGGCGCGTAGGAGGCGTGGTAGATCAGCGCCCGCAGGTCCGCATTGCGATAGACGTAGCGCAGTTCCTCGACGCCGTAGCGATAGTTGATGTTGATGGGAACGGCTCGAACCTTGAAGCAGGCGAGCAGCGTCTCCATCGTCTCGATGCCGTTGTGCATCTGAAACCCGATATGGGTGCCCTGGCGGATCCCCGCGGCCATCAGGTGCGCGGCCAGCCGATTCGCGCGCGCGTCGAGCTGCGCGAAGGTCAGGCGGCGGTCGCCTTCGAGCAGGGCCACGCGGTCGGGCATCGCGTCGGCCGAATGCTCGAACAGGTCGGCGAAGTTACGTGCCACGGCAATTCACTCTCTCGATACTTCGCACACCACCGTCAGCGGCAGCGGGATGCCGCGGTCGGTGAAGGCAAAAGCTGCCCCGGTGCTGAATCGGGTCAGCGCGACCTCGGTCGACTCGCGGAAGGGTTGATCCGCGCGCGCGATCTCGATGGTCAGCGCACGGTCGGTGGAATCGACTGTCCGCGCGACGAATCGGGGGTTCACCGCG
This sequence comes from Nocardia sp. NPDC060255, assembly GCF_042727395.1. Taxonomy (NCBI): domain Bacteria; kingdom Bacillati; phylum Actinomycetota; class Actinomycetes; order Mycobacteriales; family Nocardiaceae; genus Nocardia; species Nocardia sp. NPDC060255. The sequence continues at coordinate 90,330 of NZ_JBHXAU010000028.1, forward strand.
CGGGCCATCGCGTCGATGGGCGCGAGGTGATCGGCATCGACCATCGCGGGCCAGGAACCGTCCGCATCGGCACCGGTGTCGCGTGGAATCGTCAGGCGGACGGTTTCATCGGCGCTGACAACACTGATGCTCGTGTACGCCAAGGGATTCCACGCCGGATGCAGGCGCAGCACTGTGGCCAGCGCGGCCGTGTCATCGCCGAGCATCAGTGCCCGGCGCAGTCGTTCGGCGGTGAGCCCGGCGATGCCCGCGAATTGCTTGCGGCCCAGCTCGATCGCCGCGGTCGGGTCGAGCCTGGAGCGCACCGCGATCAGAAACCCGAGCGTCAGTAGATGATGTTGCAGGCACACCTCGTCCGCCATCCGCACCAGCGCCGACTTCGAGAAGTCCGCGAAGCGAAGGTCACTCAGCAACGGGCCCGAATAGTCGGACTGGCCTTCATCCGCGGGATCGACGTCGGCGAGCGCCAACCGTGCCGCCGCCGTAGTCGTGATCTGGTCGGCGTGCTGCGGAACGGGCGGCGGTACGTGCGCCGCGTCGATGGTGACCGTCCACGCGCACATCGGCTTCCGGTCCGCCGGACGCCGCGGCGGGCGATGAATCGGGCGAACCCGCGCGTGCGGGTTGGTGGCCAGCGCGGTGGCGTCGAAGGTCGGATCCTCGATGTCGTGGCACATCGCCAGCACGAACTCGTCCCCCATCGGCTCCACGTCGAGTAGCGCGCCGCAATGGTCGAGCCAGAACTCGCCGTGGTCTCGATCGTCGACGCGGAACCGGAAATCCATGAATTGCGGTGGGGCACCGATATCCAGCTGCAAACCCTTGAAGATGGTGACCACATCGTCGCCGGTGAACCCGAACGCCCGTTGCATGCGCCGGGTGTAGACCGGACTGGCCAGCTGCCACTCCTCGATCGCGACGGCGGTCATCCCGGTCCGGCCGAACGCCGCGATGGTGTGTGCCATGCCGGACCGGTCGATCAGATGCCCACAGAGCAGCAGTTCGGGCAACAGGGTGGCGAGCTGTGCCCGCGACAGCTGCTCGAAGTTGCTCCCCGACATCGCATTCACCACAGCGAGGCCGGTGACTCACCGATCGGGTACCACCCCGGCAGTGGTCCGGCGACCGAGCGTTCGATGCGCTGCTGCATGCCGGCGGGCAGCACCTTGCCGGTGATCATCTCCATGAACATGTGCGAGACGTTGCCGAAGTCGAAAAAGTCACGCTGCCAGGACCATTGGAAGTCGCCGCCGTAGCGGAACCAACTGCCGCCGATGCCCTCGGGTGAATAGTGCCGTCCGTCGGGCCGTTTCACCTCCGACACCTGCTTCCAGAAGCCGATGACGGTGCCGGTGCGGTCGTCGATGACGAATTCCTGGTACGGGTAGGTCCAGCCGTCCAGTCCCTGCATCTCCTGGCCGAGGGCGAGGTCCCGGATCTCGCCGCGGCCGACGGCCATGAATTGTTGCGCCGGGCCGTAGTTCCAGCCGTAGGTGGCGTCCTCGGTGTACATCTCCGCCAAGGGTTTCCAGTCGCCCTTCTCCTCGCAGCGCTGGTTCTCGATCAGCCACCGCCGGACCATCTCGTCCAGCTCGTCACGCGGGAAACCTGTCATCACCGGGCACCTTCCGTGGGAGCGATCGACAGTGCTTGCGTCGGGCAGTAGTGGACGGCCCGTTCGATGTCGGCCCGATCGGCCGGGTCGGGCACGTCCACCAGGATTTCCACCTGGCCGCGCTTGGGCACCCGGAAGGCGTTCGGCGCCTCGTCCTGACACACGGCATGCCCCTGACACAGGTCCAGATCGGCGATGATTCTCACTTCTGGCTCACCTGGGCTTCCGGCTGGACTTCGACGAGCACGAGATGCGCCCCGCGCGGCGTGGACACCACCGCGACCACGGCGGCGGCCAGAGCGGACGGGCGCAGCATGTTCGGATGCCGGGCGAAGCCCCAGTCCTTCCACGACGCCAGCAGCGGCCCGACGACCTCCGGGGTGGAGTTCATCCCCATTCCGGTCAGCGTCGGGCCGGGTCGCACCAATGAGGCTCGAATCCCGCTGCCTTCCAATTCCATCCGCATCTGCGAGGCCATGGCCTCCAATGCGGCCTTGGCCGCGCTGTAGGCACCGGTGCGCGGCCGCGGCTCGGGAGCGCAGTCGGAGCTGATCAGCACGACGTCACCGCGCTGCCGATCGAGCATGCCGGGCAGCACCCGGTGCACCAGCCGATGCGCACCGACCAGATGCACCTGAACCTGACTCAGAAACCGCTCCGGATCCATCTCGTGCACCGGCGAGAATTCGATGTCCCCGGCGCTGGAGACCAGAATCTCGATGGGGCCCAACGCATTTTCGGCTGCGGTCACGAATTCATCGATCGACGCGGCCTCGGTGACGTCCAACCGCTGTGCGAAGGCTTCGCCGCCGTTGGCGCGAATCTTGTCCGCCAGTTCCACGCACTGGTCGACCCGGCGCGCGCCGAGCGCGACCGGATACCCGAGTTCGGCCAGCGCCGCCGCGGTGGCGGCACCGATGCCCGACGACGCTCCGGCGATCAGGACCGGGCGGCGGGCCGGGTGGGGTTCGAAACGCGGCACTATCTCGCCTCCACAACGATCGGCAGCTTCGCGAAGCCGCGCACATTCGAGGAGTGCACGCGCACGATGCCCGCCTCGACCACGTCGTAAGTCCGCACCCGGCAGGCAAATTCGCGCAACGCAACCGCAGCCTCCAACCGAGCCAGATGCGCGCCGAGGCAGTAGTGCACGCCCGCACCGAAACTCGCCAGCCCGGCCTTGTCGGCCCGGTCGATCCGGTAGGCGTCGCCGTCGTCGAACACGGCGGGATCGCGGTTGGCCGAACCGATCAGCAGCAGCACTTTGGCACCGGCGGGGATGGTGCCGCCGTAATAGTCGAGTTCCGCGGTGGCGGAGCGGGCGATCACCTGACTAGAGGTGTCGTAACGCAGCGTCTCCTCCACCCAGTCCGACACGTGCGCGGGCTCCGCCGCGACCTTGGCGTACTCCCCCGGATTCCGTGCGCCCCAGTACAGCGCGTTGCCCAGCAGCTTCGTGGTGGTCTCGTTGCCAGCGACCACCATCAGGAACAGGAAGCCGATGATCTCCTCGTCCGACAGTGTGTCGCCGTCGACTTCGGCATCCAGCAGCGCCGAGGTGAGGTCGGCGCTAGGCGTGCGCCTGCGCTCGGCCACCATCTCGGTGTAGTAGGTGAGCAGCTTGATCGACGCCTCGATGGACGCCTGCGGAATGTCGAGCACGCCGTCGTCCCGATGCACGACAAGGTCGGCGAGCCTGCGGATTTCGACGCGGTCGCTTGCGGGCACGCCCATCAGCTCGGAGATGACGTCCATCGGCAGCTTGCCCGCGACCTCATCGATCCAGTCGAAAGATCCGGTGGCAAGCGCGGGTTCGAGGTAGGACAGCGTCAATTCCTTGATGCGGCCCTGCATTTCGGCCACCCGCTTCGGCGTGAACCCCTTGTACACCAGCCTGCGCATGCGCAGATGCCGCGGATCGTCCATGGCGAGGAACGACATCACCCGATGCGCATGCGGGCCCCAGGCGGCCGGATCGAGGGAAACACCGTTGGCGCTGGACAGCCTTGTGCTGTCCCGGAATCCGTTGGTCACGTCGGCGTGCCTCGACAGCGCCCAGAAATCCAGCTCGGCGTTGTAGTACAACGGCGCTTCGGTGCGTAGCCGGTGATACGTCGGATACGGGTCCTCATGGAACCGGTAGTCGTACGGATCGAACGTCACGGGTTCCACCGCGGCCGTCACCACACCCACCCCGCATTCGAGAACAAGTTCCCCCGAGCGCGAACTCGCATCGAACCGGGCGGCGACAGATAGCTGGACATGTGTCTGGACAGTACCACCGGCACCTACCTCCGACAACGTTTCCACCGGCTTACCAACACCATTGCGCACAATCCAGTCGACCCGCCCGGGAACCGCAGAGAATCCACCACGGGTCGTGGGACGCTTAGCCCAGAATGACAGAGTTAGAACCTGTTCTTGCGCGAAATCGCGGGTCGTGACTATATTCCGTACACGTGTCCAGACAGCATCGGAGAACCGCATGACCAGCCTGCTGCCCGCCGATGGTGCGCGACTGCTGATCGGCGGCAAGCTGGTCGAGGGTGGCGACGGCCGGTTCGCCACCGTGAATCCGGCGACCGAGGAGGTGCTCGGGCACGCCGCGAACGCGAACGCCGCCGACATGGATGCGGCAATCACCGCCGCCCGCAACGCATTCGACGACACCGACTGGTCCCGCAATCACGCATTCCGCGCGCACTGCCTCGAACAACTGCGCACCGCGCTGCAATCGCACATCGAGGACCTGCGCGCGCTCACCATCGCCGAGGCGGGCGCGCCCGCCATGTTCACCCGGGGCCCGCAACTGGAGGGGCCGGTAGCCGACCTCGCCTACTCGGCCGCACTCGCCGAAACCTACAGCTGGGAAACCGATCTCGGTGTCGCGGAGCCGATGGGCATCAAGACCCGCCGGGTTTTACGCCGCGAACCCGTCGGCGTGGTCGGCGCGATCACCCCGTGGAACTTCCCGCACCAGATCACCTTCGCCAAGCTCGGTCCCGCGCTCGCCGCCGGAAACACCGTGGTGCTCAAGCCCGCTCCCGACACACCCTGGTGTGCGGCGGCCGTCGGCGCGATCGTCGCCGAGCAGACCGACATCCCGGCCGGTGTGCTGAATATCGTGACCTCCGCCGACCACGGGCTCGGTGCCCAACTCGCCGAGCACCCCCTGGTCGACCTGATCAGCTTCACCGGCTCGACGCAGACCGGGCGCGCGGTGATGCGCGGCGCCGCAACGACACTCAAGAAGGCGTTCCTGGAACTGGGTGGCAAGTCCGCGTTCATCGTGCTCGACGACGCGAATATCGCAGGAGCCTGTGCGGTGGCTGCGTTTTCGGTCTGCGTGCACGCCGGACAGGGCTGCGCGATCACCACCAGGCTGCTCGTTCCGCGCGCGGCCTACGACGAGGCGGTGCAGGCCGCCGCCGCGACCATCGCCGGGATCAAGCCGGGCGATCCCGCCAGCTCGCGGACCGTCTGCGGGCCCCTCATCTCCGAACGGCAGCGCGCCCGAGTGGAGCGCTATCTGGACATCGCGCGATCGGAGGGTGGCCGCATCGTGGTCGGCGGCGGCCGGCCGAAGCACCTGGACCGCGGCTTCTTCCTCGAGCCGACGCTGATCGCCGACGTGCCCAACACCGCGACCGTCGCCCGCGAGGAAATCTTCGGCCCCGTGCTGGTCGTCATTCCGCACGACGGCGACGACGACGCCATCCGCCTCGCCAACGACTCCCCCTACGGCCTGTCCGGCTCGGTCTGGGGCACCGACCCCGAGCGAATCCGCCACGTCACCAACGGCGTACGCACCGGGACGCTGAGCGTCAACGGTGGCGTCTGGTACTCCGCCGACGCCCCCTTCGGCGGCTACAAGCAGTCCGGCATCGGCCGGGAGATGGGCCTCGCAGGGTTCGAGGAATACCTGGAAACCAAGCTGATCGCGACCGCCGGATAAGAGGAGCACATCGTCATGGCCCGTTTCGCGGGAAGATCCGTCATCGTCACCGGTGCCGCACAGGGCATCGGTGCCGCGTACGCCGCCGCGCTGGCCGCCGAGGGCGCGAAAGTCGTTGTCGCCGACAAGAATGCCGAGGGCGGCCAGGCCACGGTGGAGAAGATCACCGCCGACGGCGGTACCGCACTGTTCGGTCAGGTCGACGTGGCCGATCCCGAATCCGCCGCCGCGCTGGCCGCATTGACGGTCGCCGAGTTCGGCGGCATCGATCACCTCGTCAACAACGCCGCCATCTACGGCGAGATGAAGCTCAACCTGCTGCTCACCGTGCCGTGGGACTACTACAAGAAATTCATGAGCGTGAACATGGACGGCGCGCTGAACATGACCCGGGCCGTCTGGCCGCACATGCGCAAGGCAGGCGGCTCGATCGTCAACCAATCGTCCACCGCCGCTTGGACTTACTCCAGCTTCTACGGCCTGGCCAAGGTCGGCATCAACGGCCTGACCCAGCAGTTGGCGTTCGAGCTGGGCGGCTCGAACATCCGAATCAACGCCATCGCACCGGGTCCCATCGACACCGACGCCACCAAGGCGGTGACGCCGCCGGCGATCGTCGAAGACATGGTGAATCGTCTACCGCTCAAGCGGATGGGCACACCCGCGGACCTGGTCGGCGCGTGCCTGTACCTGCTGTCCGACGAGGCGAGCTGGGTCACCGGTCAGATCTTCAATGTCGATGGCGGACAGGTGTTCCGGTCATGAACGAGCCCAGAATCGGCTTCATCGGCCTCGGTGCCATGGGCGCGCCGATGGCGAAGCGCCTGCTCGACTGGCCGGGTGGACTCACCGTGTGCGACGTTCGCCCCGAGGCCATGAAGCCCTACACCGAGGAAGGCGCCGAGGCCGCCCCCTCTCCGGCCGAGGTCGCCGAACACGCCACGGTCGTCTCGGTGGCAGTGGTGGACGACGCCCAGGTGCGCGACGTCATCACCGGCCGCGAAGGTGTATTGCGCAGTGCCGCACCGGGAACCGTGGTCGCTGTGCATTCGACGATCAGCGACCGGACCGCCGAGGAACTGGCCGCCGAATGCACCACGCACGGTGTCGAACTCATCGACGCACCGGTAAGCGGCGGCAGACCGGGCGCCACGAAAGGCACGCTGGCTGTGATGGTCGGCGGCAGCGACGCGGCCTTCGAGCGAGTCCGGGCACCGTTCGGCTGCTTCGCCGATCTGATCGTGCACGCCGGACCGGTCGGTGCGGGCACCCGAATGAAGCTGGCGCGCAACCTGGTCCACTTCATCGCCTTCGCCGCGACAACCGAGGCACAACGACTGGCCGAGGCCGCCGGACTCGATATCACCCTGCTCGGCAAGGTCGTTCGCCATTCGGACGCCGTCACCGGCGGACCCGGCGCCATCATGCTCCGCGACCGCACCGCGCCGATCGCGGAGGGCGACTTCTGGCTGCCGATCCTCCAGCACGTGCGCGACCTCGGCGAGAAGGACCTCAACCTCGCCCTCGACCTCGGCGCCCGGCTCGACGTCCCACTCCCCCTGGCCGAACTCGCGCTCGAACGCCTCGGGCCGGGGCTCGGCGTCGGCGCCTCCGAAAGGCAATCATGACTGACAACGGTTCCGCCGATTCCGTGCGCGAGCGCGGCCTGGCCAAGATGGCCGAGGTGTACGGTACGGAATTCCAGGACTATCCCGGGTCCCACTTCGCCGTCACCGCCGACCACCTGTTCGCCGACATCTGGTCGCGTCCCGCACTGTCCATCCGGGACCGGCGACTGATCCTGCTCGGCGCACTCACCGCACAGGGCGCCATCGATACCGCGGGTATCCAGATCGGCGCCGCACTGCGCAACGAGGAACTCACCGAGGAGCAGCTGCACGAGATCGCGGTGTTCCTCTGCCACTACGTAGGTTGGCCGAACGGCACCAAACTCGACCTCCTGGTGGGCACCATTGTGGCGCAGCAGAAGAAGGCCGCCCGCAAGCAAGAATCCGATCGCACCGAGTGAAGGACCCGAAACATGTCTGATGCCAACACCCTTCGCCCGCTGCGTGCGAGCAGCGTCACCGAGTGGGACCATCGGGCCGACGTCGTCGTCGCCGGTTACGGCATCGCCGGGGTGTGCGCCGCGATCGAGGCGGCCCGCGCGGGCGCCGACGTGCTGATCCTGGAACGCACCGGCGGCTGGGGCGGTGCGGCCGCGATGGCGGGCGGCTTCATCTACCTCGGCGGCGGTACACCGCTGCAGCAGGCGCTCGGCTTCGAGGACACGCCGGAGAACATGGAGACCTTCCTGCTGGCCGCCCTCGGTCCCGGCGTGGACAAGGCCAAGATCGCCGACTACGCGCGCGGCAGCGTCGAGCACTACAACTGGCTCGTCGCCAACGGTGTGCCGTTCCGCGAAGCCTTCTGGGGCGAGCCGGGCTGGGAGCCGCCGCACGACGAGGGGCTGATGTACTCCGGCGGCGAGAACGCCGCACCGTTCAACACCATCGCGAAACCGGCACCGCGCGGCCATGTTCCGCAGATGGCGGACAAGAAGATCGGCCGCAAGAGCGGCGGCTACATGCTGATGAAGCCCTTGGCGGAGACCGCCGAATCCCTTGGTGTCCGAGTCGAATACGACCTGCGGCTCGGCCGGCTGGTGGTGGACGACGACGATCGCGTCGTCGGTGTGATCGCCAAACGCTACGGCAAGAAGGTGGCGATCCGCGCCGAGCGCGGAATCGTCTTGGCCACCGGCAGTTTCGCCTACCACCAGCAGATGATCGAAGGCTACGCGCCGCGCCTGATCGGCAGGCCCGCCGCCGCGATCGAGGAACACGACGGCATCGGTATCCGGGTCGCGCAAGCCCTCGGCGCGGAACTGGCACACATGGACGCGACCGAGGTGGCGTTCTTCGGCGACCCGCAGCTGATGGCGCGCGGCATCCTGGTCAACGGGCGCGGCCAGCGGTTCATCGCCGAGGACACCTACCCGGGCCGCATCGGCCAGGCAACGCTCATCCAACAGGAGAACCAGGCCTTCCTCGTCATCGACGAGGCCTCCTACGAGGCCGGACTCGCTACCGAAACGTCCACCCCGTTCTTCCGGCAGCCGCCCACCTGGGCCGCCGAAACGGTGGCGGAACTCGAGCGCGACATGGGGCTGCCCACTCTCGCACTGCAGGCCACCGTCGACTGCTACAACCTGCACGCCGCCGACCGCACGGACCCGCTGCTCGGCAAGAAGACGGAGTGGGTTCGGCCGCTGCAAGGTTCACTGGCCGCGTTCGATATGCGCGGATTCACCGCGGGTTTCACGCTCGGCGGACTGCGCACCGACCTGGATTCCCGGGTGCTGCACGTCTCCGGCGAGCCGATCCCCGGCCTGTTCGCCGCCGGGCGCTGCACCTCGGGACTGTGCGCGGGCGGGTACGTGAGCGGAGCTTCCCTGGGCGACGGCAGTTTCTATGGCCGGCGAGCGGGCATCGCCGCCGCGAAGAACTGAACAGTCACCGGTAGTAGTATCCAGACACATGTCCGAACCCGATTCCGTCATTCTCGAGGCGACCCGCCGCAGGCTGTCCGGGAAGCAGGCCGACACCGTCGACAAGCTCACCAGGTCGGCGGTGGAAGTGCTTGCGCGCGAAGGGTTCGCGGGGCTGACCATCCGGATGGTCGCCGCCACGGCGGGCGTCGGCGCGGCCACCGCGTACACCTATTTCTCCTCGAAGGAGCACCTGGTCGCCGAGATCTTCTGGCGGCGTTTGATTTCCGCGCCGTCACCGGTCAGCTCGGACGCGGACCCGACCGTCCGGGTGGTCGCCGAACTGCGGAACATCGCGATGCTCGTCGCCGACGAACAGGAACTGTCCGGCGCGGTGACCAGCGCGCTGCTCGGCCGCGACCCCGACGTGGTGCACCTGCGCGGCCGCATCGGCGGCGAGATCCGCAAGCGGCTCATCCGAGCGCTCGGCGAGAACCCGGATCCGGATGTCGTCGAGTCGCTGGAGTTGCTCTACGCAGGCGCCCTCGTGCGAGCGGGCATGGGTTACGCGTCCTATTCGGAAATCGCCGACCGCATCGAGAAATCCGCGCTGCTCATCCTGAAATAGCGATACCCATTCGCTTCGCGTACCCGCTCAGATCGATCAACGGCGCACCCGATAGCGCAAGTGAAGCACCCGGTTGCCCTGAATCACCGTGTCAGGATCCGCCAACAGGTGCTGCGCTTGGACCGACCCGAAGTAGCGCTTGCCGGACCCGAACACGACGGGTACGACGTCCATGCGTACCTCGTCGACCAGACCCGCGGCAAGCACCTGGCCACCGACGTCGCCGGCGGCGACCTCGACTATGCGGTCACCCGCGAGCTCCTGCGCCTTTGCCACGGCTGCCTCGACGCCGTCGACGAAGTGAAACGGCGCCTCGGAGTCCCAGCCCTCGGGGGCCGGCCGGTGCGTCACGACGACCACGTGTTCGATCCCGCTCGGCGGCTTCCCCTCCCAGCCGTCGGTCATGTCGAAGACGTGGCGACCGACGAGTGTCACCCCGATCTGGTCCCAGTACCGCCGGGTGTAGTCGTAGGACGTCTGCGACACCTTGACCGCGCCGCTCTCGTCCAATGGCACGTCACCGCTGGATAACCAGTCGAACAGCGGTCCGGGCTGGTCGTTCTCGTCCGCGACGAAGCCGTCCACCGACACCGAGCTGTACATGACCACCTTGCCCACGGGCTCTCCTTTGCTTTGAGGTGCCCTCAAATTAGCGTGTCGTGTGCTGGCGGTCTTGTAAGAAATCAATCGGCAGGCAGCGGCCAGCTGTCCAGCACGTGGCCGGGATGTTCGCGCAGGAACCGCCGCCGGACTTCGACGTACCGGGTCGGCGTGAGCCCGGTGAACGCCCGGAACTCGTGACCGAAGTGGGCCTGGTCGAAGTAGCCTGCGCCACCGGCGAGTTCGCCCCAGTCGATCGGTCCGGCCGGGTCGATCGAGAATACGGTGCCGGCGAAGCGGTATGTGCGGGCCAGCCGCTTCGGCGTGACGCCGATGAGCTCCTTGAACCGCTGTGCCAGATGAGTGGTGCTGACACCGGCTGCCACGCTCAGGTCGCCGATCGCCACCGCCCCGCTGGTTGCCGCGATGACGCTGCTCGTTTGACGGACCAGGCCCAGACCGGTGGTCTCGCAAAGCCGTTGCCTCAGCTCTTCCTCGAGCAGCGTCAGCATCTCGTGCGGTCCGTCCGCCGTGGCCAGCCGGTCTCGCAGCTCAGCCGTGGCGGCCCGGCCCCAAACCTGCTCGACCGTCACCGGCCGGTCACACAGCTCGGCCGCGGGCATCGGCAGGAACGGTGCCGCCCCCCACGGCTTGAAATGCACACCGACAGAACGGGTTCGGAGTGGGTAGCTGAACTCCAACGCGCGAGTGGGCATGGTGACCACGCAGCCGTCGGCGTACTCGGCCGTCTCGATGTCAGTGCCGGCGCGAATGCGGAATGGCGAACCGAGGTTGACGATGAGCAGCGCCGCCGGCATCGGCGGCAGCGTCAGCCGGGCGTACGGCGGCACACCCTCCAGGTAGTAAAGGTCGTCGATCAGCCCGTCCAGCGGCGGTCGCGGCACTCTGGACACGTACTCCACGCGCACAGCATCGCCGATGCCCCGCCGCCATCGCGCGCCGGGATGGTCCAGCCGCGATGCCGCCGACATCGAGCCGACCCGATCCCGGACGAGCACCCCCGGCTCAGCCACCGGAGTGTCTGCGACACAACACACCACGCCACAGGTCTGGGATCCCCCAGAGAACGTACGCTTGACGGGTGCAAGCGCGCGAGGTGGTCATCGTGGAAGACCTCGTCCGCCGCGCGGTGACCTACATCGACAGCCATCTCGACCAGGACCTGTCCGCGAGCGCGCTGGCGGCCGAAATCAGGGTCAGCGAACGGCATCTGACCCGCCTGTTCGTCACTGAACTCGGCCACACACCGGGCCGCTTCGTCCGCCGCGCCCGCACCGAGGCGGCGGCCCAACTACTGGCGAGCACCCGGCTGCCGATCGCGAGCATCGCTACCCGTTGCGGATTCGGTTCGGCCGAAACACTGCGGCAGGCTTTCGTCGACCGCTACGGCACCTCGCCGTCGCGCTTCCGGCTCGCGTACGCCGATCAGGACTCGACGGGTAATGGCAATTCGGTGAAGCCGAATGCGACGAGCTGACGCACCGGGTCGTGGTAGCTGACCCACTCGGCGACCTTGCCGTCGCGAAACCGGAAGATATTGAGATAGTCGTTGCGGTACGGCCTGCCGGTGTCCCGAACGACCATGTCGCCCTTGACCTCGACCAGAAAACTGTCCGGGTTCAGCATGGGCTCGACCTTGACCACCGATTGTTCGGTGGAGCTGTACCGATCCATCGCCCCACTCAATTGGCGCAGATTCTCCTTGCCCTCGCCATGATTCGGAAATCCGGGAAGCTGAAACGGGATCGACATCCGAACATCGTCGGTACACAACTCGTACAGCTTCTCGAACTCGCGCGCCGAGATGAATTCGTAGAACTGTTCGATCATCGCGACTTTGCGCTCGCGGTCCTCGTTCGACATCGTCATCACAGCCTCTCGATCAAAGGGAACCGAATGGTCTCAACCGAGACTACCAATTAAATACGACCGATCGATCGTTTTGTGACCGCGCTCACCCATTCCGCCACACTATCGGCCGCGAGCAAGATCAGTAAAGGACGCCATACCCACCACAGTCGACGACTTGTGTCCGGTTGCGCCGAAATCGAACCCCGGTCCGCCCCGGCCTCGTATCTTTGCCATAGGCGTCATAGATCGGAGTGGGACAGTGCAACCAGGTGGCCTTACCGCGGACTACGTGATCGTCGGCGCCGGATCCGCGGGGGCGGTGCTGGCCAATCGACTCAGTGCCGATCCGAATACCTCGGTGGTGTTGCTGGAGGCCGGGCCCGCGGACAAGAACAAATTCGCGCACATCCCCGCCGGTTTCGCGAAACTCTTTCGCACCGAAGTGGATTGGGACTACCTGACCGAACCACAGCCGGAGCTGAAGAACCGGCAGATCTACTGGCCGCGCGGCAAGATGTTCGGCGGCTCGTCCTCGATGAACGCGATGATGTGGGTGCGTGGTTTCCGCGCCGACTACGACGAGTGGGCGCTGCTGGCCGGCGAGGAGTGGGGGTTCGCGGCCGCCGTCGAGCAGTTCCGGCGGATCGAAAGTGTCGAGGACGCACAGTATCCGGACGAGGGCGCCAACGGGCCGTTGCACATCTCGCGCCAACGCAGCCCGCGCGCGCTGACCGCCGCGTACCTGGCCGCGGTGCGGGAGGCCGGTTTTCAGGTCGAACCGCCGAATCGGCCGGAGCCGGACGGCTTCAGCGAAACCATGGTCACCCAGCACGGCGGCCGGCGCTGGAGCACCGCGGACGGATACCTGCGCCCCGCGCTGAATCGACCGAACCTGACGGTCCGCAGCGAGGCGCTGGCCACCCGGGTGTTGTTCGAGGGAACCCAGGCGGTCGGCGTCGAATACCACCAGGGCGGCGGCCCGCACACGGTCACCGCGCGCCGCGAGGTGGTGCTGTGCGGTGGCGCGATCAACAGCCCGCAGTTGCTGATGCTTTCGGGCATCGGCGACCGAGACGAGTTGGCACGTCAGGGTATTCGTGCCCTGCGGCACGCGCCCGAGGTGGGCGCGAACCTGCAGGATCATCTCGTCACCGGCGTCGGCTACGGCGTGGCGGGCGATTCGCTGTTCGCCGCCGAGAAGCCGCGCCAACTGCTCGACTACCTGGTCCGGCATCGCGGCATGCTCACCTCCAATGTCGGTGAGGCCTACGGATTCGTCCGCAGCAGGCCCGATCTGGACCTGCCCGACCTCGAGATGATCTTCGCCCCGGCCCCGTTCTACTACGAGGCCCTGGTCGATCCGACCGAGCACGGCGTCATCCTGGCGACCGTGCTGCTGCGCCCGCACAGCCGCGGCCGGATCACGCTGGCCTCCGCGGATCCGGCCGCCAAGCCGCTGATCGACCCGCGCTACCTGTCCGACAGCGCGGGGATGGACCGCGCCGCGCTGATGTCGGGCCTGCGTACCTGCACCGACATCGCCGCCGCACCGGCCATGAAAGCCGTACTCGGCCCGATCATCTACCCGCCGCAGGCACCGTCCCAGCTGGAAGCCACCCTCGAACTCGCACTGAACGGCTACTCCCACACCCTGTATCACCCGGTCGGCACCTGCCGGATGGGCACCGACGTGGCCAGCGTCGTCACACCGAAGCTGGAAGTCCGTGGCGTACAGGGTCTTCGAGTGGCCGACGCCTCGGTGATGCCGCTGCTCATCCGCGGCCACACCCACGCACCCGCCGTTTTCATCGGCGAGCAGGCGGCCCGGTTCATCCAGAACGGCTAACGGTCAGGACGCGACGAACAAGGCCAGCGATGCGGCGGCCAGTCCCAGATAGGGCATGGGATAACCGAGATCGCGGTAGCCGCGAGCTCGGATGATGGTGATGATCGCGCCCAGGAAATAGAGGACGAGGCAGATCGCGGCGGCCAGGCCCAGTGGCGGAATGGCCAAGCCGACCAGTAGGCCGAGCGCGCCGGCCGCCTTGATGACGGCCAGCGGGTACAGCGTCCAGTCCGGGATGCCGTAGCTCCGCATGTTGTCGCGCACCCACTGGGCACGGAAGACATCGACTCCGGACGCGATCAGTGCCGCGGCCGCGGCGGCGATGGTCACGATGACGTAAGCGGTGGACATGGGTAACACCCTCCTGTTTGGTTCTGCGGCCGGTCTGCGATCGTGAGCGTGCCCTCGGTCGTCCGGCGCTGTGGTAATCCGTCGACCGTGTGACGGATGACGGAACGGAAAGGTGACCGATGCGGGCCGAGGACATGCTGGCGCGGCGATTCGAGGCGCATCGCGGCCACCTGCGGGCGGTCGCGTACCGGATGCTCGGGTCGCTGACCGAGGCCGATGACGCCGTGCAGGAGGCCTGGCTGCGGCTGGCCCGGCACGACGTCGACGAGGTCGAGAACCTGGCCGGCTGGTTGACCACGGTGGTGTCGCGGATCTGCCTGGACATGCTGCGGACTCGGGCGACGCGACGCGAGGAGCCCCTCGATCTACTGGCCGAACTCGGCGACTCCGCCTACGACAGCGACCCGGAACACGAAGCGGTGCTGATCGATTCGGTCGGCCGGGCGCTGCTGGTCGTGCTGGATACACTCGGGCCCGACGAGCGGGTGACGTTCGTGCTGCATGATCTGTTCGCGGTGCCGTTCGAGCAGATCGCGCCGATCGTCGGGCGAACACCGGCCACCACGAAGAAGCTCGCCAGTCGCGCACGACAGCGCACGCAGGGTGAAACAACCTCGACGGCAACCGAACTCGCCGCGCAACGACATGTCGTCGAGGCCTTCCTGGCGGCAGCCCGTGGCGGCGACCTCGACGCCCTGCTGGCCGTGCTCGCCCCCGACGTGATCCGGGTCGCCGACCCGGCTGCGTTGCCCGCCGGAATGTCGGCGGTGGTGCGCGGCGCTCAGTCGGTGGCGAAGGAAACCGTACTGCTGCAACGTCGTTCACGAGTGGCGGCACTGGCGCTGGTGAACGGCACGGTCGGCATCCTGGTCGCGCCGCGCGGCAAGCTGCTACTCGCCCTTACGGTTACGGTGCGCGACGATCAGGTCGCGGGCTACGAGGTGATCGCCGATCCGGCCCGCCTGCGCGAACTCGACCTCGCGGTGCTGCCGCACTAGGTCGAAACGGGCTACCGCGCGGGCACCCGGGCAAACCCGACCGGCGGCGTCGGATTGGGCCCGGTCCGCACGACCGGGCGGAAGTCGGGCAACGCGGGCAGCACGTCGACGTTGCGCGCGGCGTAGCAGCGGACCTTGGGCAGCGCGCGCAACACCTCGCCGCGTTCGACCGGTTCGTCATCGATGAAGCCGATGGTGTCCAGCGTCAGGCCCAGCGTGCTGCCGATCCGGCTGATCGCCGAAGACTTCGGGCCCCAGCCGATTTCGAGGGCGGAGAACATCTCGTAGACGCCGTGCCGGTACAGCTTGTCCATGGTCCACTCGCGGTCGCCGCGACTGGCCACGGCGTGCCAGATGCCGCGCTCGCTGAGCAGCCGTAGCGTGCGCACCGCGGCGGGGCGGAGCGCACCGCTGGTCCGGTCGCTCACCGCGCCGTCCCACAATGTGTTGTCCAGTTCCCAGACAAGACATCTCAGAGCCGGTCTCATGTGTCCTAGCCCCCTATCGCGTCATCTCTGCCTTCCCTGGCGTGCGTGCGCGGCAGATGGGTACAGCACACCCTCTCCGGCACGGCACGTGCCCGGCAAGCCCATGGTTCCTGGGACAAGCCCGGCGCGAGCGATCCTACCGCCAGCGCCGGCCGCGATCCCATCAACTGTCAGAACCGGCGGTACCGCATTCGGCGGCATAACTCGCTGTGACGCAACACAACCACCAACCGACCAGTCTCTGATGCCCGCTATAGAACCTCGCGAATCGATCCGCAAGAGATATCGAACGATTAGTGTGAATGCGCTGTACAGCTATCCTCGGGGGCGGAAGGAAGTCGTCAATGTCGATCGACAACTCTGCACGGCAAAGCCTGACACTGGCAGGCAAACCGATGTCGTCCCCGCTCAAGGACGTTCGCGCGCTATCACGCCAGATGGTCGGGCACTTCGTCGAAAACGTCATCCCGTGCGGCACCCTGCCCGCGGACGCGATCTCCGGCGACGTCACCACCATCACCAGGGTCTGCCTCGAATTCGCGGTCAGCATGCTGGACGGGCAGGACATCCCCGGCAAATTGCAGCGCCTGCAGGACGCCGCGTCGAGCTGGGCCCGCGAGGGCGTGCCGATCGACACCATTCACCACTCCATCCACGAAGGCTTCAAGATGGGGCTGGATCTGGTGGTGTCGGACGCGTCCATCAAGGATTACGACAGCCTGGTCGACGGCGCCAAGATGGTGCTGGAGATGCTGGACATGATCAGTTCGGCCGTCTCGGTGGCCTACATCAGGGAACTGCGCTCGGTGGTCAGCGAGCACCACACCGCCGTGCACACGCTGACCTCGGCGCTGCTCGGCGGGCACAGCACCTCCACCATGGCCCGCGAGTGCGGCATCGCCATCGCGACCTCGTATGCCGTGCTCGCCGTGGCGATTCCGCCGCATCGGGAGGAGCACAATCCGATGCTGGACAGTCAGGTCGTCGCGCGCCGCAAGCTCAGACGGGTGCAGGCCGAACTCGCCACCCGCTGCGGCGAGAGCGCGCTGTCGCTGCTCAGCGTCGACGGCGGCACCGTCCTGATCCCGGCGGCCGCCTTCGACAACGCGGGCTATGACGCCATGGTGGCCCAGCTGTCGCACGCCGCGCAGGTCGGCATCACCGCGACCATGGTCGAGGCCACCCCCGAACAGATCCCCAACGCCGCCGACCAGGCGCACGAGTTGCTCGACATGGTGCAGCGACTGGAGGCGGTGGCCGGGCTGTATCGCTTCGACGAACTCGCCCTCGAATACCAGCTCACCCGCCCCGGTCCCGGCCGCGAGTTTCTCGGGCAACTGCTCGACCCGCTCGACGAACACCCCGAACTCCTGGAGACGCTGCAGCGCCACATCGCCAACAACCTCAATCGTCAACGCACCGCGCGGGTCCTGCACGTGCACACCAACACCGTGGACTACCGGCTCAAGCGCATCGGTCAACTCACCGGCTTCGACCCGTCCCAACCGTCCGGGCTGTGGTATCTGCGATCGGCCTTGGTCGCGCGCAGCTATCGCACGATATGAGCTCACTGCCGAATTCCGCTGCGGCGTAACGCTGAATGCCGAGCACGGAGCCGGCGGCAACCTCCCGATTGGCCACCCCGCGCAGCGCGAGATCGCGCCCGTCCGCCGCTACGACATGCTCGGTGACCAGCGCGTCCACCGCGAGCCGCAGCCAAGGCAGCTGCGCGTCCAGCGCGGCGGCCGATCGCCCCGAGTAGAGCAGGATGTCGGCCGGGCGAGTCAGGCTCGCGCGCCATCCGCCGAGGCCGTCGAGCAGGGCGCGCAGTGCCGCGGGATGGTCGGTCGGCTCGCCGCCGTAGATGGTGACACCGTCGAGCCGGTCGGCCGGCAACTCGCGCAGCCAGCCGAGGATCGCCTCGACGCCGCAGCGCGTGGATTCGTCGAATACCCAGGCGTTTTCGGCGAGGCAGTCGCGGCAGAAGACCCGGCAGCCGGGCAGCCAAATACCCGCCCGAATTCCGTAACCGATGTTCGCCGCCGGAAAATGTAAGCGCGACAACAACATCGTGGCGCTGTCCGGGTGCCGACTCGAGTGTATGTCCATCTCTCCTGAGTCCTGCCGCTGCGCGGGGAGGTGCGCCCCCGTGTCCTCACCTAGTGAGCTTCGTGGCGCCGAAGCCTGCTGTCTGTCCGCCGAACACACGACACCAGTCCATGATCGGGGATTTCGGTGGCTACCATTCCTTCGTCGGTGAAGTCAAAATGGGTAATTCGAAGAACTTCTGCGAAATAACGTCGGCCGGTTCGGCCGATAACATATTTCGCATAGAAATACCTGATTAGACTCAGTGTAGTTTCAGATACTGCACACGGCTACGCGGTGCCGTCGGATCACGCCGCTGATCACCACTGCCGCAGGCAGTTTCGAGCACTCGACCATAGAACCGACCGGTCGATATCAACTTACGCCGTACGAGATGCAATCCGGGACCACCATTCGATCATCATTCCATCGGTCCGGACCGGTGCGAAATCCGAATAACCGAACGGGCCGACTTGGCACGTTCGTTACCGAGTGATTTAATTCCATTCATGGTGATCCGACGACTGCTCACTATGGCGGGGGTGGCCGTCACCGACCTGCCGGGCCCGTACGCGAAGCCGGGCACGGTGCGCCGGATCGGCATCGTCGAGGACCACCAGGCGGTTGCCGTCGGCCTGGCCGCGATCCTGTCCGACCAGCCGGACCTGACCGTCGTCGCCATCGCACCGACGGTTCCCGAACTGCTGAAGCAGGCAACGAATCTCGACTTGGCGATCCTGGACCTGCGCCTGCCCGACGGCTCCAGCCCGCGCGAGAACGTCGAGGCGCTGCACAACCTGGACATTCCCTGCCTCGTCTACACCACCGGCGACTGGCGCGACCTCATCCGGTCGGCCGCCCGGGCGGGTGTGCTCGGCGTCGCGCTGAAAAGCGACCCGGCCGAACGCACCACCGCGATGGTCCGCGCGGCCGCCTCCGGCAGGCAGGTCGCGACGATGGCCTGGGCCTCGGCCATCGACAGCGACCCGGCGCTGACCAATATCGATCTGCCGCCCCGGCAGCGAGACGTGTTGGAGCACTACGCGAACGGCGAGACCGCGGCGTCGGTGGCGCACAAGCTCGGGCTCTCCGAGCACACGGTCAACGACTACCTGAGCCGGATCCGCCGCAGGTACGCCGAGGCGGGCCGGCCGGTCCGGTCCCGGGTCGACCTCTACCGCGAGGCGAAGCGGGACGGCTTCATCGGCGGCGATCCACGGCCCCGATGATCGAAACGGCCGCGCCGCCGCGCAGCGCCGAAGCCCGGCTCGTCCGCGGCGCAGGCCTGTTCGTCGGATCGGGCGGCCTGTTCTACGCGGCCCTCACCGTGCCGACCGCGCTGTCCCAGTCGTCGTTGGCGGCGCCGTGGTGGACTCCGTTGGCGCTCACCGTGATCTACGGGCCCACCGTGCTCATCGCCGCCGCCGCGCTGCGCTGGCGCTTCGACCTGACCCGTTACGCGGTCCTGGCTTTCGCGTTCGGCTACGTGTTCGCCGCGGCCAGTTGGCTGGTCGTGCGGGCCGATGCGGTGGTGCCGCCCGAACAATCGTTGTGGATCACCTGGATTCCCGGACTGCCCGCGGTAGCGCTCTGTATCTTCTGGCGGCGCATACCATTCGGCTATCTCGTCCTCGCCGCCGCGCTCGCGCAGATCGACGCGGCGTACGCCCGCGGACCGGACGCGGACAACCCGGTGGTGCCGGATTTCCTGTTCGCCGTTGCCTATTCGGCGCTGCCCTGCGCGGCGTGCGTCGTGCTGGTGCGGGTCGGGCGGGTGCTGGATCAGACCTCGCACGAGGTCCGCGCGAAGGCCACCACCACCGCCGCCGCCGAGGCACGCCGGTTCGAGCGCCGGCGCTTCGACGCGCTCGCGCACGACTGGGTCATCGCGACGCTGCTCGAGGCCTCGCGCGCACCCAACTCCCCCGTGCTCACCCACCACGCGGACGTGACGCTGCGCGACCTCGAACGGCTGAGTTCCGGTCTGCCCCTGCGGGACAACCTCGACCTGGGTCAGGTGGTCGCGAGCATTCGTGCGACGGCGGCCGAGGTCGACGACTCGGTGCGGCTGCGCACCGACCAGGTCGCCGACAGCGCCCTCGCGGTGCCGAGCGAGGTGGCGACCGCGCTGGCCGCCGCGGTCGGCGAGGCGCTGCGGAACTGGCAGCGGCACGCCGGTTCGCCCACGCACGAGGCGGCCTGCGAGGTCCAGGTGCGCGCCGACGCGGACTCGGTACAGATCGATGTCGTCGACGACGGCGTCGGATTCGATCCCGCGAGTGTCCCGCCGGACCGGATCGGCTTGCGCGCCAGCATCACCGACCGGCTCGCCGAGTTGCCGGGCGGGTGGTCGGCGATCGAGACCGCGCCGGGCCGCGGCTGCCGGATCAGCACCGGATGGGTGGCGCGATGACGGCGAATCGGATCGTGCGCGACGACGTGCGCGACATTCTCGGGATGCGGACCCCGGCAGCGTGGCTGGTGTCCGGGCTGTTCGCCGTCGCGATCTCGTCGATGGCGTTCGCCGCCGGCGACGGGATCCGCGATATCCGGTTCACCGCGCTGGCCGTGTTGCTCATCCTCGGCGCCGGAGCCACGATGCTGCTCGCGCCGGGCGATCCGCTGCCCGCCCGGTTCGCCGTGCCCGCCGCGGTGGCGGCCCCGCTCGCGGCCGCGCTGGCCATCTGGCAGCTGCCGGTGCCGATGGCCAATTCCACCCAGATCTGGTTCCTCGGTGCGGGATCGGCGTTTCTGAACTTCCTGTGCGTGCGCGGCGCACCGCTGCTGGCGTGGGCGGGCGTGCTCGGGCAGATCGTCGTCAGCGCCTCGTGGACGACGCAGACCGGCCAGGGCTGGCTCACCGGGGTCGGTTTCTCCTTCATCAACCTGACCCCGCTGCTGATGGCGACGTTCTTCGCCAGGGTGGTCCGTCCGCTGGCCCATTCGATTCTCGCGCTGCGCCAACAAGATACCGAGCGAGCCGCGGCCGAAGCCGCCGCGCAGGCCGCGCAGCAGGAACGCGACGAACGCGTCGCCCGGCTCGACGGCGCCGCGCGGCCGCTGCTCGAGATCATCGCCTCCGGCCGGCCGCTCACCGTGCAGAAGCAGGCCGAGTGCCGGCTCGTCGAGGCCGAGTTGCGCGACGACATTCTGGGCGGTTTGATGATCGATGCGTCGGTCGGCGCCGCGGCACGCTGTGCGCGCCAGCGCGGGGTATCCGTGGTGCTCGACGACGGCGGCGGCCTCGACGAGGTCGACGCCGAGTTGCGGCAGCAGGTGCGCACCGTCTTGCGCGACGCGCTCGACTACGCCGACGGCGGCACGGTGACCGCCCGGATCCTGCCGCCGGGACGCAGCACCCTCGCGTCGATCCTGTTGCGCGACAACGGCGAACTGCGGATCGAGGTCGAGGCGACCGGCGCGGTGCGATCCGACCTGGACAGTCGACAACTTGTTCGCGAAGCGAAGCAAGACCCCAGACCTGCGGGCTGAAAGCTGGGGAATATCCAGGAACGGAAACGGATCATATATTCAGTGGGCACATCGGTTATTGGTCTGCAACCTTCGGGGAGGTGCGGCACCGGAGCCGACTGACACTGCACGAAGCGGGAAAAACTGATGACTGCGATCGATCCGGATCCCCGACCACAACCACAACCGACCCCGTTGTGGCGCGACCCGCACCTGTCGGCGCGCGAGCTCGAAGTACTGGTCGCCTGGGTCAAATGCGATTCGAAAACCCAGGTCGGCATGCAGCTCTACCTGTCGATCGGCACCGTGAACACCCACATCACCCGCATTCGCGCCAAATACGCGGCGGTCGATCGAGCCGCCAACACCAAGGCCGCCCTGGTGGCCCGCGCCCTGCAGGACGGCGTGATCACGCTGGACGAGTTGTAATCGCATTCCGCCACTGTCTTTCTCTCGCTTCGACGCTAACATCGCGGTACTGGACGCGACATCATTCGAACGACCGATGTGAATCGAGCGTGACCCACTGCCGGCGGCGGTGGTGTCGGACATTTGACCGACAGACAACGATACGAAATCGTGACATCGTCAGGTTTCGCGGACGAAACAGACCACGGCACTAGGCAAGCACCCTGCCGTCGTGCGGATCGGTTGCGCCCACGAGTTTCTCGGGCATTGCTTGTTCTGAACTCGGTCGCCGGTACGCCAACGTCGCGACCGCACGCGGAAGGTGTGGGCACCGATCGTGAACCGTCGATATGCCTATGAGGTGACCGTTCCGAATCCGGCGCTGGACGACCTCATCCTGGCGGTACACGAGGCCGCGGGCCAGTCGGGCGGGCGCGTGCCGCGCCGGTGGCGGTTCGGCAACGTGGTCGGCATCAGCGCGCCACGGGTGCGCGATCTGGCACTGGCCACCGTGCAGACCAAGCACGTCGTCGAGCGCCGCGCCATCGCGGCGATCACCGTCACGTTGCATCACAGCGTGGCCGTCGACGTGATCTTCGCACTGGATGCCGCCGTGGCCTGCGCCCAGTTTCATTGCGCGACAACGAACTCCGATACCGCCCTGGCCCAGGAGACGTCCTGGGCCGAGTACCTCGTCACGAAGACGTCGGAGGCGCTCGCCGCCACCGGCATCACGACCAGTGTGTCGTGCGGTTGCGCGAGCACCTCCGACTGAACCGCTGGCTACAGGTGCCCGCCGCCGCCGATCAGCCACGGGTTGAAGGTGCAGGCGAGGTTCGGATGGCCTGCGGGGTCGAGCGCGCGCAGCGCGATGGAGAGGGCGCGCGGTGAGTACATCAGGGTCTGATGGTCGGAGAGGTCCATTTCGCAGCCGTCTTGGAGGGTGATGTTCTGGACCGACGCGCCTCGGCCCTGCCGCAGGAAGGTCAGGTTGTAGGGGGTCATGATCTCGTCGTAGCGGGTGCCGACGACCGTGTAGTCGATGCCGGGGATGGTGTCGCCGTTGGCATTCAGCTGGTTGACGAAGTCCGAACCGATGGTCTGTTCGGCCACGGCGTGCCCGACGACGATCGAGCTGGCGCCGACTATGTCGACGCCGATGTTGTTGATGGCCCGGCCCAGCGCGGCGATGCCGTCGATGGTGGAACCGTGGTGCGTCGCGCCGAAGGTGATCAGGTGCTGCACCTTGTCCGCGCCGCCCTCGAACTTGGTGTACCAGTTCGCCATCGCGCCACCCTGCGAATAGCCGATGATGTCCACGGCCGGTGCGCCGGTGGCCGCGAGCACCCGGTCGACGAAGGTGCCGAGTTGCTTGGCCGAGTCCTCGATATTGCCGGTGCCCATCACGCCGGGCAGCACCGGCGGGAGTCCGCCACCCTGCGCCGGGTTGGATCGGCCGTAGTTGAAGGCGAAGGTGCAGAAACCGGCGTCCTTGATCGGCTGACTCATGAACGCGAAGCTGTTGTAGGCGTTCATCCAAGTGCCGTGCAGCAGTACCACCGGGCGCCGATGTTCGGCGGTCGGCTTGCAGTTCCAGTCGTTGGCGCCGGGCGGCGCGGCATCCGGGTTCAGCAGGCCGTAGCCGAAGGCGGCCAGCCACGCGGGCAGCACCGGACCGGAACCCGCTGTGTCACTGGCGAATCCACCGGACAATCCCGCGCTGAAACCGTAGTCGGCGACCGCGGCACCCCGCCCGATGCGGTCGGCGATGAGCTGTTCGATCGACTTGTCCGGCGGCGCGGCGCTCGCGCCGGTACCGGCGACGCCGAGAACGAGCGCGGTGACACCGACCAGCACCGCCGCGATCGATGATCGGCTCGAGGTCTTTCGTTTCATGGGAACGCCTTCCTGCGTCGCGCGCAGCACTCGGGAGGTGGAGCTTTTCCGCTGCACGAACTCGTGCCGGACGGTGCGACCTACAGGCAAACAGCGAATCATGGAGCGGATATAACCACGTCACCAATGACTCGTAAATTTCATCCAGATTCGGTAAACCTCGTACAGATTCGATGAAAAGCACAGTGCCCACCGGGCGGCGCGTGCGGTCGCCGCCCGGTGGGCACATTCGCCACGGCTCGGGTGCTGTGCGGCAGAACAAGGGGCAGGGTTGAGGTTCCCGTTCTGGGCACGCCGGTCGTGGCGGTGGTGCATCTGCCAAAACAGGCTTGGAGAGTTAGGGTTTCGCCTGCTTGCTGAGATGCACGTTCTCTTCGGGCGCTACAGCCCTCCGCCGCCGCCGATCACCCATGGGTTGAAGGTGCAGTCCAGGTTGGGGTGGCCTGCCGGATCCAGGGCGCGCAGCGCGATGGACAAGGCTCGGGGCGAGTACATCATGGTCAAATGGTCCGAAACGTCTTGTTCGCACCCATCTTGCAGGGTGATGTTCTGCACCGACGCGCCCGGTCCCGGCTTCAGGAAAGTCAGGTCGTAGGGATTGGTGACCTCGTCGTAGCGGGTGCCGACAATCGTGTAATCGACGCCGGGAATGGTGTCGCCGTTGGCATTCAGCTTGTTGACGAAATCGGAGCCGATGGTCTGCTGAATTCCGGCGTGGCCGACGAATATCTCGATGAAGCCGAGGATGTCGATGCCGAAGTTGTTGATCGCCCGGCCCAGCGCGCCGATGCCGTCCAGTGACGTGCCGTGATTCGTGGCACCGAAGGTGATCAGGTTCTTCACCTTGTCCGCGCCGCCGTTGAACTTGGTGTACCAGTTCGCCATGGCGCCGCCCTGCGAGTGCGCCACGATGTCTACCTCCGGGGCACCGGTGGCGGCGAGCACCCGGTCGACGAAGGTGGCCAGCTGCGCGGCGGAATCCTGGATGTAGCCGGTGCCCATCACGCCGGGCAGCACCGAGCCGAGGCCGCCGCCCTGGATCAGGTTGGACCGGCCGTAGTTGAAGGTGAAGGTACAGAAACCGGCGTCCTTGATCGGCTGGCCCATGAACGCGTAGCCGTTGTAGGCGTTCATCCAGGTGCCGTGCAGCAGCACCACCGGGCGCGGGTGCGCGGCGGTCGGCTTGCAGTTCCAATCGTTGGCGCCGGGCGGCGCGGCATCGGGATTCAGCAGGCCGTAGCCGAAGGCGGCCAGCCAGGAGGTCATCGGCGGGCCGTAACCGACTGTGTCGCTGGCGTATCCGCCGGACAGCCCGGAGCTGCTGCCGGAACCGCCGTAGCAGTTGCCGGAACCGTTGCCCGAGCCGGCGCCGCTGCCCGAATTGCAGGCCGAGCCGGACGCGCTGCCGGAATCGGCGACCGGTGCCGCCGTGCGGCCCGCGGCGATGTAGTCGGCCAGTGACTGCTCGGTCGGCGCGGGGTCGGCGTTCGCGCCGGGCCCGGCGATGCCCATGACCAGCACCGAGACGCCCAGCAGCACCGCCACCGCGAGCGACGATCGGCCGGAGGTACTTCGTTTCATTGCATGCCTTTCCTACGTCGAGCACAGAATTCGAGTGACAGTGCCGAGGTATGCCGGTAATCGGCACTGAAACTGCGCCAACGCTAAAACCGGGCGACTCGATAACCGGTCGGTCGACGCGGTTACTGGACAGCTCACCAAAGCCGCTGCGACGGTTAGTTAAACGGCACAGTCCAGGCCCGGGAAACAACTCGGTGAGGAATAGTCACAATGCGATCGCCGGATTTTCGGGCGGTGCACAACGGCACGTGTCTTCCACTAGACAACGACCGTGCCGGACGGTGAGGTCTACAGATACGTGGCGGAATTATGGAGTGGATAAGCAAAGTGACCGAGCATGGGTGAATCTATTCCAGCCATCGACACGATGGCTAATCATCGGAGATCGCCATGGTCGCCACTCCATTCTCGAACTGCCGCGGTGCGGCGTGCACGGTAAGGCGCACTGCCCGCAGCATTTTCGGCGCTGCCGCCGTCGCAGTAGCCCTCGGTCACCTGCCCGCCGCGCTCGCCGACAGCACCGGCTCCGCCGACAGCGCCTTACCGGGCGTGCTACGCGCCCTGGTCCGCCCGCGCCGGAACCGCTTCCGGCGCTGCACGGTCCGGCGACCGCAATTGTGGTGCTCGGTTACGGCCTGTTGCCCGACGGGACGATGCGACCAGAGCTGATCGACCGCCTGCACGCCGGATTCGTGCAAGCCCTGCTCGCGCCGGCCTCGCCGATCATCGTCACCGGCGGCAATCCACACAATGGCGTCACCGAGGCGCGTGCGATGGCGGATTGGCTTGTCCGGCACGGCATTCCGGTCGAGCGGATCCATCTGGAGCCGGACGCCGGCTCAACCGTGCAGAACGCCGAACGCTCCGCGCGGATCATGCGGGCGATCGGCGCGCGGGACGCGGTAGTGGTTACCTCGGCCGACCATATCGATCGGGCCGTCGGCACGTTCATCGATGCCGGGGTCGATGTGGTCGGTGCGGTCACGCCCGATCAGGTACCTCGGCTTGCTTGGCAATTCGGTTTATGAAAGGAGCAATTATGCGCGACATTTCGGTGGATCCTGCCGATCAGGTCAGGGCACTGGTCGACGGTCGATATCGTTCTACGTCGCCCTATGTGGTAGCTCGGGAGAAGATTCGCGAATTCGCCCGCGCCGTCCAGGATTATCACCCGGCGCATTGGAGTGAGGGCGCGGCCGCCGATCTCGGTTTCACCGGGCTGCTCGCACCGGCCACCTTCTCCTCCATCATCCTGAACCAGGTGCAGCGCGAAATTCTGGACACCGTGCTCACCGGCTATCGGTCCACCCGGATTCTGCACGCCGATCAAGTGCTCGACATCGGTCGGCCGTTGCTCGCGGGCGACCGGCTGACCTGCGATATCTATTTCGAATCCGTCCACCATTACGCCGATTACGACGTGCTGGCGATCAAGAGCGTGCTGATCGATCAGCACGGCGAGACGATCCAGACCGGTTCGACAGCACTACTCGCCAGGACCGGCGCCGACCCGCGGCTGACGGAGACCGTCCGCACCGTCACACTCGAGGGCTACTCCCCCACCCGGCGGCACCCGATGCTCGCCGACGCGGACTCGGCTTCCCCGCCCAGCGGGAGCCGGATACCGCGCACCACAGTCGATTTCGACTCGTTAGCGGTCGGTACCGCCTTGCCGATTCGCACCGTGCGGCTGTCGCACGGTGACCTGGTGAACTACGCCGCAGTGGTGGGCGACACAGATTCGGTGGAGCGCAAAGACGATCGAGCACTGCGCGAATTGCCGTCGTCGGTCGCGCCCGGAATGCTGAAACTCGGTCTGGCTGCCGCGTTTCTGAGTTCCTGGCTGGGTGATCCATCGGCAGTCACCAGGTTTCGCGCGCAGTTCGCGCATTGCACCAACTATCTACGGATCCCGCTACACGCGACGAGCACAATCGAGTTCAACGGCCGGGTCACCTCACTCGATCCGCGCCGCCACCGCGCAACCATCGCGATCGACGCCCGCTCGGACGGCCGCAAGCTTTTCGGCTACGCCGCCGCGGAAGTCCGCTTCCCTCTTGCCGATTGACCTATCGCCGCGATCTTCGCGACGTCGACCGAGGTGACCGCGTCGACAAGCTTGCCGTCGGCGCTACTCCAGGCGCCGACGAAGGACTCCGACCGTACCCACGGCAGAACGACTCACACCCGAGATATCGAACAACCCCGTCATCCACACCAGCCGACGACGCAACTCCAACCGCCTCGCCGATACACCTATCACCAGCCCACAACCGAACGACTCACACCCGCCGCACCGAACAACCCCGTCAACCGTGCCAGCCGACGATGCGACTTAACCGTCTCGCTGATACACCTATCACCGGCCCACAACCGAACGACTCACACCCGCCGCACCGAACAACCCCGTCAACCGTGCCAGCCGACGATGCGACTTAACCGTCTCGCTGATACACCTATCACCGGCCCACAACCGAACGACTCACACCCGCCGCACCGAGCAGCCCGGTCAACCGGGCCAGGCGACGATGCGACTCCAGCCGTGCCGCGCGATCGTAAGTGCTTGTGTGCACCAGGATTTCGTCGGCACCGGTGCTGGTCACCAATCGCTCCAACTGATCGGCGACCTCGTCCTCGGTTCCGTGCACGTGACCGAGCAACGACTCCTCGAAGATCCGCCGCTCCCGATCGGTCATGCTCAGCGCCTCGATCTCCGCGGGCGGGATCAATGTCGGAAATTCGCCGCGAGTCCGCGAATACGCGTTCGACCAAGCCTCCGGCAACAGCAGCCGGTGCGCCTCCTCGGTGCTGTCGGCGATCACCACCGACCCGGACACCATGACATACGGCTCGACACCCCACGCCGTGGCGGTGAACTCGGCGCGATAGCGCTCGATCGCCGCGACCATCCGATCCTGCCCGCCCACCGCGGCAATGACCAGCGGCAGCCCGAACCGCGCGGCCCGCTCCGCACCCGACCCGGTGGCCAGCAGAAGCGCCGGAACCCGCAACCCCTCGGCGGGCCACCCGTGCACGCCGTTGCGACCGTGCTCGAAGTAGTCGAGCACCTCGGTCAGCTGCGCATCGAAGTCCTCGGCATCGCGCTTGTCATGCCCGAGCGCGCGCCGCACCCCATCGGTGAACCCAACCGACCGCCCCAGCCCCATATCGATCCGCCCCGAATACAGCGACTCCAACACCCCGAACTGCTCAGCGACAATCAACGGCTGATGATTGGGCAACATCACCCCACCGGTCCCGATCCGAATACGCTCGGTCGCCGCCGCAGCAGCCGCAGCAAGCACCGTCGGCGCCGACCCCGCCACACCCGGCACGCTGTGATGCTCCGACACCCAGAACCGGTGATAACCCCACTCCTCGGCCATCCGCGCAAACTCGACCGTCTCCCGCAACGCCGCAGAATGACTCTGCCCACGCCGAACACGCGAACGATCCAAGATGGAGAACCGGACAGAAGCAAGCGCCGACGTCATACCTCTGTCAACGCAACACCCCCGCCGAGATTCCACAATGCGGCCCCAATCACTCCCCGGATCAACGGAAGACGCCGTCCGGACCAGTCACGCTGTCCCGCCACACGCCCGTTGATCATGAACCCCACCACCACTACGTATCCGCGCCCCATCCCCAGCCGACCCCATCGAGCAGAGTCATATGGTCGCTGAAAAATCTTCAACACCAACCATATGACTCTGCTCGATCACGCCCAATGACCATATGACTCTGCTCGATCACGCCAACAACCATTCGACTCGACTCGACTCGACTCGACTCGATGACGCCAGCACCCACCTGACTCGCCTCGTTTCCCCAGCATCTTTCAACCGGACCACAGCCAGTCCTCACGCTGGAACACAAGCGTTGCCCATCACAAGCCGCGGAAGAGCAGGTCGGGTACCCCACCTGA
>NZ_JBHXAU010000029.1:0-118059 GCF_042727395.1 Nocardia sp. NPDC060255
ACCCGGAAGCTAAGCCTGCCAGCGCCGATGGTACTGCACTCGACAGGGTGTGGGAGAGTAGGACACCGCCGGAACATCATTCACGAAAGCCCCCCCAGCTCACGCTGGGGGGGCTTTCGTCGTTTCCGGGCCAATCCCGGTGTGCCGCAGCGGTCGTCAAGGCTGCTGGATGGGAAAGTTTCGACTGGATCGACCTGAAGGCGATGATTTCCGCCGCCCTGTCCCGTCAACACCTGCAGAGCGGATCCCATCCGAGCCTCTGGAGGAACCATGACCGAGCAGATCACCAGCGCTTTGCCCCCAGTCGTCGACCTGCCGACCTGGCAGGCCGCGCTCGACGAATTGCGTATCCGGGAGAAGGCCGCCACTCGTGAACTCGACGCGATCGCCGCGCAACGCCGCAGGTTGCCCATGGTCGAGCTCCCGGACTACACGTTGACGGGTCCGGACGGCCCCCTGCGCCTGGTCGACATATTCGACGGACACTCCCAACTCATCGTTTACCACCACATGTGGTCCGACGGCGCGGAGTGGCAGTGCGGCGGCTGCACCGGGTTCACCTCGCAGTACGTCCGGCTCGACTTCCTCGACAACTACGATGCCCGCTTCGTCATCGTGACGAACGGGCCCATCGGTGAAGCCCTGGCCTACAAGACCAAGGTCGGCAACAAAATGGACTGGTACTCGTCGTCGGAGAGCTCGTTCGGCGCGGACGTAGGCGCGGCGCCCGGTGCGGGCTTCGGCGTGAACGTCTTCCTCCGCGACGGCGACAAGGTCTATCGCACTTGGCATACCAACGGCCGTGGCACCGAACAACTGGGCTACACCTTTGCGTTGACCGATCTGCTGCCGTGGGGCCGCCAGGAGGAATGGCAGGATTCACCCGACGGCTGGCCGAAGTCGCCCACCTACTCCAACTGGCTCGACTCTCCCGATGTCGCCAGACTCTATGGCCCGAACGGGACGCCATAGCGAGGCCCGCGAATGGAAACCGAACCCACGCGCAGTGGTCATCTGCCGATCAACGGTCTGAGCCTTTATCACGAGGTGTATGGCGAGATCGGTAAGTCGACTCCGTTGCTGCTCATCCCCGGCGGGTTCATGGGCACCGACTCGATGCGGTCGTGGGTGTCCGCCTTCGCGAGCCGGCGCACCGTGATCGTCTTCGACCAGCAGGGACATGGCCGCACCCCGGACACTTCGCGCCCGATGTCGTACGAGCAGTTCGCCGACGACGCCGCGGCGTTGCTGCGCGCATTGCAGGTCGGGCGCGCGGATGTCATGGGCTACTCGCAGGGCGGCGGGGTCGCGCTCCAACTCGCGCTCCGTCATCCGGCGCTCGTCGAGAAGCTGGTCTCGTTGTCCGCCACCTATCGCAAAGACGGTTGGTACCCTTCGGTTTTCGAGGCCATCGCGGGCCTGAGCGCCACCGTGTTCGCCGGTACGGCCGTCGAGAAGGCGTTCAAGCAGCACACGCCGGACGATGCGGCGTTCGACGCCTATGTCGAGAAGATGAAGGCCTTGAACATCGCTGATCAGCACATCAGCGACGCGCAGCTGCGTTCGATGTCTGCGAAGACGATGGTCATCGTCGGTGATGCGGATGCGGTACGCCCCGAGCATGCGACGGCGATGTTCACGCTGCGCGGTGGCGGCGATGAGCAGGCGGCAGCGACGGGCGTGCTGGAGCGGGTTCCAGCCGTGCGCTTGGTGATGCTGCCCGCGATGTCGCATGTCGGCATCGCGGGAGAATCAGCGGTACTGGCACCGATGGTGACCGCGTTTCTCGATGATGTGCCGCCGGTGACGGTGGATCTCTTTTAGCGGCAGCCGGTTTCGGCTACTTGCGAATGGGGCGCCGCGCGCCGAGTTCAGCGTTGTCGGCGGCGGCGCGGCCGTCGTCCCAGCCGTTGGCGTTGGGGATGGAGACGCCGCGGTTGCGCACTGCCGGGAACAGGGTGTCGAAGGCTTTGTCCACCTTCAGCTGATGCGAGGCGAGGACCGGTAGAAGTCGTTGCGCGTCTGCGGATTTCGCGATGGTGGTTTCGTTCGCCGTCACCAACCGCTCACCGATGCGCGTCGCGTAGGCGATGAGGAACGACTTGCGGTAGGAGCGGCTTCGTGAGTCCGCGCTGCGCTCGGCCTGGTTGCCACTGGCGATCATCGCCCTGGTGGCCTGGACCAGCAGCGAGGTCGTCAACAGCTCGACGACCTCCAGGTCGCCGTCATCGCCGACGATGGTCATGAACCCCCACGCCGAGGAGAAGATGGCCCGGCAGCGGTTGGCCTTGGTCACCACATCGACGAGCAGCGCCTTGGCGTCGACATACGGTGTGTCCAGCCAAATCCTGGACGCGCCGGGCAGATCGGGCACTGAGGTGTCCGCGTCGACCAGCACGCGGTCCACCGCGTATTTGGTCATCAGTTCCTGGGCCTTGGCCGAAAGTGCCTCGGCCTCTTCGGGAAACGAGGTCGACTCGGCCTTGGCGAGCAGCCCCCGGACGCGGCTCAGAATCTTCTCGTCGACATGATGGTGCGCGGCGGTACTCGGCTGCGCGGTGCCGGGAAGCGGGCGAATGAGTTCCAGTCGCGGCAGCCGGATCAGCAGCGCCAGCGCCTGAACCACGGTGGTGAGCGCTTCGACCGGAGTCAGTAGTTGCTTCGCCGCCCACTGGCCGAGGTGTGGAGCCGAGGGTGACCACCAGGCGACGGCATCGAGGTCGTCGAGCTGTGCGCGCCAGGTCTCATCGACCGATGCGGCGGCGAAAGGCTGCATGTACACGGCGATCACGTCGGTCAGCAGCGCGATCGCGTACTCGTCGAGATTGCGCCGCGCGGCCTGGTGGATATCGTCGGGCAGCCAGCCGTTCTGAAAGACCCGGGTGATGATGTGCTGACCCGCGAGGTGCGCGCCGTGCTCCAGCTGCGGCGTCAGCGGATCGCGGCCGGCCAGTGCCGCCGCGCAACGTGCCGCGGCGGCCGAGGCGCCTTGCGCGGTCTCCATCGCGGCAGCCATCAACGCGTTCGCGATCTGTTCCGCGTCCGCGGGCGGCCGTTGCGCAGACCAGAAGCCGGAGCCGCCGGATGGACCGCTTTCCGGGCGGCGGCCGGTACGTCCCCGACGGTTCTGTTTGCTCATGCTCGCCACCTCCTGTTCGCGGTCCTGTCGTCACGCAACGATAGGCAACCCGACGACGATGACGTTGCGTGGGTAGGGGCAGTCGGATCTCGAGTCCGAGGCTCGCAGCGGAAAGCCCCCAAGCGCACGTTGGGGGCTTTCGTCGAACTCAGCCGTGGTCTGCGGGGTCTACGGGAGCTACGGGGTCGGTCATGGATCAAGCGTCCTCCCGCCGCGTGTCGATCCACATCACAGTCCCGTAGCGGTGCCGCGTGTTCGTCCGATCAGCGGTGTGTCGTGAGCGAAAGGGTCGCGGTCAGTTGACGGCCGGCGTCCAGCGTTGCCGAAATGTATTCCTCCCGTTCAGGTTTGGATGCTTCCGCGCGCAACGGCCCGAGCTGCACCTCGTACGCGGCGGTGCCCGTGGCATCGAAGACCGGGGCCGCGAGGTAGCTCAGCGGCAGTGCCTCATCGGAGTCCAATTCGCTTCTGCTGAAGGGGCGCGACGTGAGTGCGGCGAGCTGGCGAAGGGCACGGGTGCGCAAATGTGGTTGCAGCAGTTCGGATCCCACGGCTCCGAGCAGATCGGCCAGCAGGTCGACCATGCCCGCATCGTCGGCCCGCGGCCGGAACACGGCGACCCCGCGGTCGCGGACGAGGGCGAGCAACGAGCTCGCGGTGCGCCGGTCCGCTCCGGCGGCGGTCGCCGTCCATGCGTTCTGCTCGCTGGCCGAACGCCACGGCATCACGCTGGCGCCGGCCGGGAACTGGAGTGGAATGCGGTGTCCGACAGGGATTCCCGGAACAACGCGGTCGGTCCCGTGCCGGACGTCGAGAACGGTGAGGCGGTCCGGCTCGATGCGACTGAACGTCGCGCCGGATCCGGTCCGTGCGGCGAGCGTCGCGAGGATGGCGCCGACACCGTGGGGGAGTGCGGCTCCGTTCAGGCCGGCCAGTGCGGGGCCGATCACATATCCGCGCTGTGCGTCGCGGCCGACCCAACCCGCCGCGTCGAGCTCCGCCAGGATCGCGGTCGCGGTGGCGCGGGCGATATCGAGGCGTTCGGCGATTCCCGCGACACTTACCGGTTCGGTCGACGTCGCGAGCAGCGAAACGATGTCCACGACACGGCGCGTCGGCGGCGACGCTGATCGGTCCGGCATGGCGTAACCCCTTGTCTCCGCTCGGGCGAGCGACCTACTATGTGTCGAATATTAGTGCATTGACTGTCGAATATTCGACACCGCCGGTTGCGCGGGCCGCGCGGACGGCATGGATGGAGCGCGAATGATTCTGGATCGGTTCCGCATCGACGGACAGGTCGCCATCGTGACGGGCGCGGGCCGTGGCCTGGGTGCGGCGATCGCGGTGGCCTTCGCGGAGGCGGGCGCGGACGTCGTCATCGCGGCCCGCACCAAGAGCCAACTGGACGAGGTGGCCGAGCGGGTGACCGCGCTGGGACGCCAGGCTCACGTGGTACCTGCGGACCTGAGCGATATCGAGGCCACCGGGGCACTCGCCGAGGCGGCGGTGCAGCGCTTCGGCAGGCTGGACATCGTGGTCAACAATGTCGGCGGCGCCATGCCGTGCCCGCTGCTCGACACCACACCGCAGGCGCTGGTGGACGCGTTCAATTTCAACGTCACCAACGCGCATGCCCTCGTCCGCGCCGCGGTGCCCCGCATCCTCGAAACCGCCGGTGGCGGTTCCATTCTCAACATCACCTCGACCATGGGCCGGTTGCCCGGCCGCGCGTTCGCGGCCTACGGCACCGCCAAGGCGGCGCTGGCGCACTACACGAAACTGGCCGCGCTGGACCTGAACCCGCGCATCCGGGTGAATGCCATCGCCCCCGGCTCGATCCTGACCTCCGCTTTGGAGATCGTGGCGAGCAACGACGCGATGCGTACCCAATTGGAAACCAAGACACCGCTGCACCGCATCGGCGAACCCGAGGACATCGCCGCGGCCGCCCTCTACCTCGTTTCACCGGCGGGCAAGTACCTCACCGGCAAGGTCCTCGAACCCGACGGTGGCTTGATCACTCCCAACCTCGACATCCCGATCCAGGATCTGTGACATGACTTATCGCGTAGTGCAGTGGGGCACCGGCAATGTCGGCAGGCACGCCCTCGCCGGCGTCATCGCCAACCCCGATTTGGCACTGTCCGGCGTCTGGGTATCGGGCCCGAAGAAGGACGGGATGGACGCGGGAACCATTGCCGGACTGGATCATCCGGTCGGCATCGCCGCGACGACGGACACCGATGCGATCCTGGCCGCGAAGCCCGACTGCGTCGTCTACTGTTCGATGACCGACAACCGCCTGATGGATGCCATCGGCGATCTGCAGCGAATCCTCAGTGCCGGAATCAATGTCGTCGCCTGCGCCCCGGTGTTCTTCCAGTACCCGTATGGTGTCCTGCCCGACGAACTGCTGAAGCCGGTGCAAGAGGCTGCGGCGCAGGGCAATTCGTCGCTGTGGGTCAACGGCATCGACCCCGGTTTCGCCAATGACCTGCTCCCGCTGGCGCTGGCGGGCACCTGCCTGCGCATCGACGAGCTCCGCTGCATCGAGATCGTCGACTACGCCAGCTACGACAACCGCGAAGTCATGTTCGACATCATGGGATTCGGCAAACCCCTCGACGACATCCCGATGTTGCTGCAACCCGGCGTGCTGTCGCTCGCGTGGGGCGGCACCGTCCGCCAACTCGCCGCGGGCATCGGCGTCACGCTCGACGCGGTCACCGAGACCTACCAGCGCATCCCGGCCACCCACGCCTTCGACATCGCCACCGGCCACATCGCCGAGGGCACCGCCGCCGCACTGCGTTTCGAGGTCCGCGGCATGGTCGGCGATACCCCGGTGACTGTCCTGGAACACGTCACCCGCCTACACCCCGACCTGTGCCCCGACTGGCCCCAACCCGCCCACCATGAAGGCTCCTACCGCGTCGAGATCACCGGCGAACCGAGCTACGCCATGGACCTGGTGACCTCCAGCCGCAATGGCGACCACAACCACGCCACCCTGCTCGCCACCGCCATGCGCATCGTGAACGCTATCCCCGCGGTAGTCCAAGCGCCTCCGGGCATACTGACCGCCCTGGATTTGCCCCTGATCACCAATCCTGCCCAGCGGTAACCCTATTCGCGCGTTCGATACCGCTCGAGCAGACGGACGTGTGTCGGTTCGAGTTCGTCGATCGAGCTGACGCCGAGTAGCCGCATGGTGCGGATGATCTGGGTGCGGAGGATGTCGATCGCGCGGTCGACGCCAGCCTCACCGCCGGCCATCAGCCCGTACAGGTAGGCGCGGCCGACGAGGGTGAACCTAGCGCCGAGGGCGAGGGCGGCGACGATGTCGGCACCGTGCATGATGCCGGTGTCGAGGTGGATCTCCATGTCGTCGCCCACTTCGCGCACCACGGCGGGCAGCAGGTGCAGCGGGATGGGTGCGCGATCGAGTTGGCGCCCACCGTGATTCGAGAGGACGATGCCGTCGACGCCGAGTCCGGCCAGGCGCTTCGCGTCGTCGACGGTCTGCACGCCCTTGACCAAAACCTTTCCCGGCCAGTTCGCCCGGATCCAGGCGAGGTCGTCGAAGCCGACGGTCGGGTCGAACATGGCGTCGAGTAGTTCGGCCACCGTCCCCGCCCAGCGATCGAGCGACGCGAACGCCAGCGGCTCGGTCGTGAGAAAGTCCCACCACCACCAAGGCCTGCGTAAGGCGTCCAGCGCTCCGGCCACCGTGATCGACGGCGGCACGGTCATGCCGTTACGGACGTCGCGCAGTCGAGCCCCCGCCACCGGCACATCCACCGTGACGACAAGAGTGTCGAATCCCGCCTGCGCCGCCCGCTCGACCAGCCCCATCGAACGGTCACGGTCGGCCCACATGTAGAGCTGAAACCACTTGCGGGCGTTGGGCCCGGTGCCGGCCGCGACGTCCTCGATCGCCGTGGTTCCCATGGTGGACAACGTGAACGGAATCCCCGCGCGTTCGGCCGCCCGCGCACCCGCCAGCTCGCCCGCCGTATGCATCATTCTGGTGAACCCGGTCGGCGCGATACCGAACGGCAGCGCGGCCGTCTTGCCGAGCACCTGCACCGAGGTGTCGGTGGTGGCCACATCACGCAGGATCGCGGGCCGGAACTCGATGTCGGAGAACGCTTCCCGAGCCCGGTCGAGGCTGATCTCGGCGTCGGCGGCACCGTCGGTGTAGTCGAACGCGACCTTCGGCGTGCGCTTGCGGGCCAGCTCCCGCAGGTCCCAGATCGTCTGGGCGCGCGCGAGTTTGCGCTCCCGGCCACCGAACGGACGCTCGAATTTGATCAGCGGCGCGAGCTCTCGTGGCCGCGGCAACCTGCGCCCGGTCACCGGGCGGCCCCGGCCACCTGCGCGGCGGCACGCAGGCGCAACGAGTGCATCCCGCCGTCGACCTCCAGCATCGTCGCGGTGATGGACGCCGCCGCCGGACCGGCCAGATACGCGACCGCACTCGCGACTTCCGCGGGCGTCACCAGCCGCCCATGCGGCTGACGCGCCCGCAGCGCGGCCATTTCGGCGTCGGGATCCGCACTGGCGGCCAGCAGCCGCTGCACCCAGGGCGTGTCGACGGTGCCAGGATTCACGCAGTTCACCCGGATCCCCTCCGCGAGGTGGTCGGCGGCCATGGCGCGAGTGAGCGAGAGTATCGCGCCCTTACTG
The DNA here is from genome assembly GCF_042727395.1 of Nocardia sp. NPDC060255. Lineage (NCBI taxonomy): Bacteria > Bacillati > Actinomycetota > Actinomycetes > Mycobacteriales > Nocardiaceae > Nocardia > Nocardia sp. NPDC060255. The sequence continues at coordinate 7,832 of NZ_JBHXAU010000029.1, forward strand.
GCACTGTAGGCGGCGCGATCCGGCAGCCCGGTGGTGGCCGCGATCGAGCAGATGTTCACGATCGCGGCGGCGGGTGAGCGTCGGAGGTGGGGGAGCGCGGCTCGGGAAACCCGCACCGTGCCGAAGACGTTGACCTCGAACACCCGCCGCCATTCGTCGTCGGAGTTGTCCGCGATGGTCCCCTGCGCACCGATGCCCGCATTGTTGACGAGGACATCGATCCGCCCGAACGCGTCGACCACGCCCGCGATCGCGCGCCGGACCGATTCGTCATCGGCGACATCGCAGCGCAACGTAACCTCCGCCGTGTCACCAGGGTTCAGATCGAGCACCGCCACCCGCCCGCCCGCTGCGGCAAACGTCTCGGTAACGGCCTTCCCGATGCCGGACGCACCACCGGTGACCACTGCCACCAGTCCGTCGAACGTGCGCTGTGCCGTCATATCGACCACCTTCTCCCCTCGGGTTCCGGTGCACGAGTTCGTTTCCGGACAGGTCCGATGTTTGACTCTGGCGAACATAACACCGATCGGCGGCGCTCGCGCCAGATTGCCACTGCGCAACCAGGATTGACGGATTCCGAATCTCCCATTGCGCAGACAGACATCCGATGTATAGTCGTGACCCAGATCACTATCTGGAACGAGGATCACCCCATGGCGCACCTCACGGCGCTGGACACACTAGACGTCCGGTTCCCGACTTCGCGCGAGCTGGACGGCTCGGACGCGATGAACCCCGACCCCGACTATTCGGCGGCCTACGTGATCCTTCGGACCGATGACCCGGCCGGGCCGGAGGGCCACGGCTTCGCGTTCACCATCGGCCGCGGCAACGATGTGCAATGCGCCGCCATCCGGTCGCTCGCGCATCTGGTCGTCGGCCGCTCGGTGGCCGACATCGTCGGGAACCTCGGAGGATTCGCCCGCGACCTCGCCGCCGATTCTCAATTGCGTTGGCTCGGACCGGAGAAGGGCGTCATGCAGATGGCGGTGGGCGCGGTGCTCAATGCCGCCTGGGACCTCGCCGCGAAGCTCGCCGGAAAACCGGTGTGGCAGTTGGTTTCCGAGATGTCGCCGGAACAGATCGTCGACCTGATCGACTTCCGCTACCTCACCGACGCCATGACACCCGATGAGGCACTGGCGATCCTGCGCCGCGCCGAACCGGGCAGACGCGAACGCACGGCCCGCCTGCTCGACACCGGATACCCGGCGTACACGACGTCACCGGGCTGGCTCGGCTACTCGGACGACAAGCTGGCCCGGCTGGCCCGCGAGGCGGTGGCCGACGGATTCGGCACCATCAAGATCAAGGTCGGTCGCGATGTCGACGAGGACGTGCGCCGGGTGAAGGTCGCCAGGGAGGCGATCGGACCCGATATCGGGCTGGCCGTCGACGCGAACCAGCGCTGGGACGTCGACGCGGCCGTGGACTGGATTTCCCGGCTGGCACAGGCGAATCCGGCCTGGGTCGAGGAGCCGACCAGCCCGGACGACATCCTCGGCCACGCCGAGATCCGCCGCCGCGTCGCGCCGGTGCGCATCTCGACCGGCGAGCACGGCCAGAATCGGATCTTGTTCAAGCAGCTGCTGCAGGCCGGTTCGGTCGATCTCTTACAGATCGATGCGGCAAGAGTCGCCGGAGTCAACGAGAATCTGGCAATCCTGTTGCTGGCGGCCAAGTTCGGCGTCCCGGTGGTGCCGCACGCGGGCGGTGTCGGACTGTGTGAACTGGTCCAGCATCTGGCGATGATCGACTACATCGCGATCACCGGAACCACGCAGGACCGCGCGATCGAATTCGTCGACCATCTGCACGAGCATTTCCGGCATCCGGTGCGCGTGGTCCGCGGCCGCTACCTCGCCCCGCGCGAGCCCGGTTTCAGCGCCGAGATGTTGCCCGATTCGCTTCGCGACTACGCCTATCCGACCGGAGCCGCGTGGCGCGCGGATCCGCAGGCCCGCTCGACCCAACAGCAGGAGAACTCATGAAAACCGCCAGCCTCATCGGCGTAGCCCTCGGCGCCACACTGGTCATCGCCTCGGGCGCAGCCTGTTCCCGGGAGTCCACCGGCCCCGGCGGCAGCGCCCCGGCCGTCACCGTCGGCGTCGGCGCGGACAACGGCGTCCTCGTCGGCGCGGACCAGCCCCGCTCGGACTCCGACTTCTGGAGCGCCTACGCGGGCTATCTGGGCCCGAAAGCCGCTGCCGCGGGCGTGAAGCTGGAGAACACCTCCTCCGACAACGACGCCAACCGGCTCAAGTCGAACGTCGACACCCTGCTGTCCAAGAACGTCAAGGCGATCATCATGGCACCGCAGGACACTGCCGCGGTGAAGCCCGCCCTCACCGCGGCGGCCGCGAAGAACGTGCCGGTGGTCAGCGTCGACACCCGCCCCGACAGCGGCGGCGTGTACATGGTCGTGCGCGCGGACAACCGCGCCTACGGCACCAAGTCGTGCCTCTATCTCGGCGAAACCCTCAAGGGCGCAGGCAAAGTCGTGGAATTCCAGGGCGACCTGAGTTCGATCAACGGCCGCGATCGGTCGGAGGCGTTCGCGGACTGCATGAAAACGCGGTACCCCGGCATCAAGGTGATCGAGATCCCGACCGACTGGAAGGGTGATCGCGCAGTCTCCGGCCTCCAGGACAAACTGCTGACCGACCCCGACATCAACGGCATCTACATGCAGGCCGGTGGCGTGTTCCTGCAGTCGACGATGGCCCTGCTGCGGCGCAGCAACAAACTGGTGAAAGCCGGTGCGCCGGGCCACATCACGATCGTGTCGAACGACGGCATCAAGGCCGAACTGGACGCCATCGAAGCGGGCGAGATCGACGCGACCATCTCTCAGCCCGCCGATCTGTACGCGCAGTACGCGGCGTTCTATGCCAAGGCCGCCATCGATGGCCGCAAGTTCACCCCGGGAGCCACCGATCACGGGTCGACCATCATCGACACCGGCGTCGGCGGCACCCTCGAAGACCAGCTGCCCGCCCCGGTCGTCACCCGAACGGGCGGCAAGGTCGGCGAACTCGACACCCTGAACACCACCGCGCCCGGGCTGTGGGGTCACGGCGGATGACCGGCGAACCGATCGCCGAGGCGATCGACGTGTCGAAACGCTTCGGCCGCAACGTGATCGCGCTGGATCGGGTCGGACTGCGGGTGGACGTGGGGCGGACGCACGCGCTGGTCGGGCGCAACGGTGCCGGGAAGTCGACGCTGGTGTCGATCCTGACCGGACTCGCGACTCCCGATGCGGGGGAGGTGCGGTTCAACGGTCTTCCGGCGCCGTCGCCCGCCGACCGGGACGCGTGGCGATCTCGGGTGGCGTGCGTGTATCAGAAGTCGACGATCATTCCGGACCTGTCGGTGGCGGAGAACCTGTTCGTCAACAGTCAGGGCTTCGGCGGCCGAATCATCAACTGGCGCAAGGTGCGCGGGCGCGCCCGCGAATTGCTCGACACGTGGTCGGTGCCCGTCGGCGTCGACACCGTGGCCCGCGATCTGTCCGTGGAACATCGTCAGCTGGTCGAGATCGCCCGTTCGCTCTCGCACGGTGCGCGGTTCATCATCCTGGACGAGCCGACCGCGCAACTCGACGGACCCGCGATCAAGCGGCTGTTCAGCCGGATCCGGGACCTGCAGACGCAAGGCGTCACCTTCCTGTTCATCTCCCATCACCTCGACGAGACCTACGAAATCTGCCAGGACATCACCGTTTTCCGGGACGCGAGGCACGTGCTGACCGCGCCGGTCGCCGAGCTCGGCAAGAAGGAACTGATCGCCGCGATGACCGGCGATTCGGTCGAACTCGAGACGCCGGTCGCCCGGCGCGATCCCGATGACGCGGCGGCACCGACGCTGCGGGTCGAAGGGCTCTCGCGGGCCGACGAATTCGAGGAGGTCGGGTTCGAGGTGCGGCCGGGGGAGATCGTCGGTCTCGCGGGCGGTGGCAGCAGCGGCCGGATCGAGGTCGCCGAGACCATCGTCGGATTGCACAAGGCGGCAACGGGTTCCATCCTCGTATCCGGCAATCGGCTACGCCACGGCGGGGTCCGGGCCGCGCTCGACGCGGGTATCGGCTTCGTGCCGCGCGACCGGCACGAGGAGGGCCTGATTCCGGAGATGAGCGTCGCCGACAACGCCACCCTGACGGTGCCGCGCCGATTGGGGCGTTTCGGACTCCTGTCCCGCCGCACCCGGAACACGGTGGCGGGCAGGGCAATCGATGATCTCGGGATCAAGACCGAGGGCCCCGATCAGAGCGTCGCCGAACTGTCCGGCGGCAATCAGCAGAAGGTGGTGTTCGCCCGCGCGCTGGCCACCGAGCCCGCAGTGCTGGTGCTGATCACGCCGACGGCGGGCGTCGACGTCCGGTCGAAGGAGACGCTGCGCGGTGTCGTGCGCGACGCCGCGGACCGGGGCACCGCCGTGCTGGTGGTGTCGGACGAGCTCGACGATCTGCGCGACTGCGATCGCGTCCTGGTGATGGTGCAGGGGCGGATCGCCGCGGAATTCGAGCAGGGCTGGGGCGACAAGGAACTCGTCGCCGCGATGGAAGGATTGTCATGACCCCGATCGCCACCGGGCGCGAACCCGCCGCCCGCGCGTCCACCGGAACGCGGCGGCCCGCGCTGCGCTGGGGTGCGCTGCGCGACTTCCTGCTGGTGCCGCCGATCCTGCTGGTGCTGGTGGTCGGCTACTTCATCAACACCAACTTCGTCTCGTCCACCAACCTCACCAACGTGCTGACCTCGATGAGCGGCATCGCGCTCATCGTGCTGGCCGAGGTGCTGGTGCTGGTCGTCGGCCGGATGGACCTGTCGCTGGAGTCGACCTTCGGGCTCGCGCCCGGCGTCGCCATCTGGGCGACCATGGGCACCGCCAAGGTGGGCGCCTACACCTGGACCTCGCCGTGGATGGCCATCCCGATCGCGCTGCTCGTCGGGCTCGCCGTCGGCGCGCTGAACGGGGTGCTGATCGTGCGGTTCGGGTTGAACGGCTTCATCGTCACCCTGGCGATGCTCATCGCCCTGCGCGGGCTGCTCACCTTCCTGACCGAGGGCTTCACGCTCACCAAGATCCCGCCGTCGGTCGAATGGCTCGGCAACACCCGGATATTGGGTGTGCCGGTCGACGTGGCGGTCTGCTTGGCGTTGTTCCTCGTCGGCTATCTCGTGCTCACCTATACGACGGCCGGGCGCGCACTCTATGCCGTCGGCGGCAACGAGGCCGCCGCGCGGGCCGCGGGCATCCGCACCGACAACGTCGTCATCGCCGTCCTGGTCGTCGCGGGCGGGCTCGCCGCGATCGGCGGTCTCATCTACTCGGGGCAGTTCGCCAGCGTGCAGGTGAGCCAAGGCGATGGGATGATCTTCCAGGTGTTCGCCGCCTGTGTGATCGGCGGAGTCGCGCTCAACGGCGGGCGTGGCTCGGTACTCGGCGCGTTCTTCGGCGTGCTGATCCTCACGCTGATCCAGAAGTTGCTGTCCTACGGCGGGGTGAGCGCCGACTCGCTGAAGTTCATCAACGGCGCGCTGATCCTGGTCGCCCTGGTGATCACCCGCATCGCCAGCGGACGACGGCAGGAGTGAGCGTGCGAATCGCGTTGCACACCAAGCTGAAACCCGGTGCCGAGGCCGAGTACGAGGCGGCGCACCGCGCGGTGCCCGCCGAGCTCGTCGCCGCCATTCGGGATGCCGGAGCGACGTCCTGGACCATCTGGCGCAGCGGCACCGATCTGTTCCACGTGATCGACTGCGCCGCTTACGATCTGCTGCTGAGCCGGTTGGCGGAGCTACCCGTCAACATCGCGTGGCAGCTGCGGATCAACAAGTATCTCGAAGCGTCGCACGACTATTCGGCGGTCGGCACCGACGCGGCGCTGCCGGTCGTATGGGAGCTGGACGGTGAATGACGTAGCCGACATCGTGCTCGGCGGCGCGGGTTACGCGGGCCTGTTTCGCGCGGTCGACGAGGCGGCCGCCCAGGCAGGCCTCGCGGCGGCCTGGGACGCGGGCATTCGCGCCTTCGACACCGCGCCGCACTACGGTGCGGGCAGCAGCGAGGAACGTCTCGGCCGGTTCCTGCGGTCACGGTCGGAGTACACGATATCGACGAAGGTGGGACGGTTGCTCTATGCCGATCCGATGGCCCCGGACGGTGTCGACGACTTCTATGGAGCACCGAAACGTTCACGGCGGCGGGACTATTCGGCGGCAGGCGTGCGGCGATCACTGGAGGACTCACTAGAACGACTCGGGCTGGACCGGGTCGACCAGCTACTGATTCACGACCCGGACAACCATCAGGATCAAACACTGGCCGAGGCGATGCCCGAACTGGTCCGGATGCGCGCCGCCGGCGTGGTTTCCGGCATCGGAGTCGGCGTCAACGACGTGGACGTGGCACTGCGCTTCGTGCGTGAAACGACCATCGACTACGTAATGATCGCCGGCAGATATACCTTGCTCGACCGGCGCGCGGAAGCCGAGCTACTCCCCGAATGCGCGCACCGAGGCATTCGAGTACTCGTCGCCGGTGTCCTGAACAGTGGCATCTTGGCCGACCCGCTGCACAGAGCCACCTTCGACTATCGGCCCGCGCAACGCGACATCATCGAACGCGCTCAGACGATGGAGCGGCTGTGCGCGAAATATGACGTCCCGCTGCGTGCCGCCGCGCTGCAATTCCCACGCCGGAACCCGGCGGTCGCCGCCACCGTCATCGGTGCGGGCATCAAGACCGAAGTCGAGGACACCGTCGCGATGCTGAACATCGCTGTCCCGGAAGACCTCTGGCACGAACTGGACCGATGCGCATGACCCGCCCCGAGTCAGCCTTCGGCGCGGCGCAACCACTCCATGACGCCCGCCACGTGGGCGAGGGCACGGGCCTGTGCCAATTCCGGATCGCGGGCGGCGATCGCATCGCAGATGCCGCGATGTTCGGCGACCGTGCGCTCGAACGCCCGCTCCTCGGTCATGCCGCGCCAGATCCGGGCCCGCGTCGTCGGCAGCGACAGCGAATCCAGCAGGGAGGCAAGCACTTTGTTGCCGGACGCGGCGGCGATGGCGGCGTGGAACTCGAGATCCAGCGCGACCAGCTCGGTCACCGAGGTGGTCGCCGGCACGACGAGGGTGCGCAGGTGCGCGATCCCCTCCTCGGTCATCGACTGCGCGGCCAGGGCGGTGGCGGCGGGCTCGAGGATGCGCCGGATGCCGAGCACGTCCAATACCGAGTTGTCCTGGTGGAATTCGAGCAGAAAGCTCATCGCGTCGAGCAGCGACTTCGGCTCCAGGCTCGCCACATAGGTGCCGTCGCCCTGCCGCACGTCCAGAATCCGGACCAGCGACAGCGCCCGGACCGCCTCGCGCAGCGAGTTGCGCGAGACGCCGAGCTCGGCGGCGAGGTCCGCTTCGCGGGGCAGCCGGGCGCCGGGCTCCAGATCGCCCGAGATGATCATCGACTTGATCTTCGCAATCGCGTCGTCGGTAACCGACACCTGTTTCCTTCGCCCTCGAGGATGTGAAGCTATGCCTCCGATGACTGTAGACTCTCATGTCCATATTTGGCGGGTGGACGGCGGAACATTCGGCGTCGAGTACGACTGGCTCACCGAAACATCGGATGTTTTATACCGAAATTACGCCCTGGCGGATGTGCAGCCCGAGTTGACCGAGCACGGTGTCGGCGCGATCGTCTTGGTCCAAGCCGCCGATTCGGTCGCCGAAAACCGCGCGTTGCTGGCCGCCGCGACGGCCTCGCCGCACCCGACCGCCGTGGTCGGCTGGCTGCCGCTGCATCGGCCCGAGCTCGTGGCCGCCGAACTGCCCGGGCTGCGTGCGCATCCCGAGTTCGTCGGCGTCCGGCACATGATCCACCGCGATCCGGACCCGAAATGGCTACTGCGCCCCGAGGTTTCGGACGGTCTCGCGCTGCTGGCCGACGCGGGCCTGGTCTTCGACGCAGTGGCCGAGCGGCCGGATCTACTGGCACAGGTCCCGCTGATCGCCCGCGATCACCCCGACCTGACCATCGTCCTGGACCACCTGGGCAAGCCGCCGATCGCCACCGGCGACTGGCAACCGTGGGCCGGCCTGCTCGCCGAGGCCGCCTCGCAGCCCAACGTGGTCGCCAAAATCTCCGGCCTGGCCACGGTATCCGGCACCGAGATCACCGCTGAGCGCTGGCAGCCCTACGTCGACCACGCGGTGGCCTGCTTCGGGCCGGAGCGCCTGATGGTCGGCGGCGACTGGCCTTTCACGCTCACCGCCGCGTCGTATCGGACCGTCTGGCAGACCACCCTGGCCACGCTGGCCCACCTGACGCCCGCCGACCGCGTGCAGATACTGACCGAAGTCGCCTGGCGCACTTACCAACTGCCGCTCGCCCCGACCTGGATGATCGAAGGAGAACCCGAATGAAGTTGCAGCGCATCGGCGAAACAGGTGCCGAGCGACCGATCGTTGTCGACGGCGAGTACGCCTATGATCTGAGCTCGCTCACTACGGACATCGACGGCGGCTTCCTCGCCGCGGACGGCATCGAAGCCGTCGCCGCAGCGCTGGCGGCGGATCGACTGCCCCGCGTCGATATCGCGGGCGAACGCGTCGGCGCCCCGATCGCCCGCCCGCAAGCGGTGTGGTGCGTCGGCATGAATTACGCCGCGCACGCCGCGGAATCGGGTTCAGTACCGCCGCAGACTCCGGTGGTCTTCTTCAAGACCCCGAACACCGTGGTCGGTCCCTACGACGACGTGCTGATCCCGCGCGGCTCCGAGAAGACCGACTGGGAAGTAGAACTCGCGGTGGTGATCGGCCGCCGCGCACGCTACCTGGACTCGGTGGAGGAGGCGATGAATCACATTGCCGGATACACCATCTCGAACGACGTCTCCGAACGTGCCTTCCAGCTCGAACAATCGGGCGGCCAGTGGTCGAAAGGCAAATGCTGCGAGACCTTCAACCCGCTCGGCCCGGCCCTCGTCCCGCGCGACCGGCTCGACCCGGGCAACCTGCGGTTGCGTTCGTTCGTGAACGGCGAAGCCCGCCAGGACTCCAGCACCGCCGACCTCATCTTCGACGTCGGCTACCTCGTCTGGCACCTGTCCCAGTACGCGGTCCTCGAACCGGGCGACCTCATCAACACCGGAACCCCGGCGGGCGTAGCGCTTTCCGGTCGCTTCCCGTACCTGCGCGATGGTGACGTGGTGGAGGTCGAGATCGAGGGGATCGGCCGGGCCAGGCAGCGGTGCCGCGCTGCCACCGGGGCGCGCGAATCATCGCCGCAGGCCGCGGTCGAGGCGTGAGTTATTCGGCGGCAAGCACTTCCAGCGCCCGGTCGACGTCTTCGGCAGTGTTGTACAGGTGGAAGGAGAAGCGCAGCCCACCGTTTCGCGCCGAGGTGATGACATCGGCCTGCTCCAGGCGGGGCGCAGCATCACCCGCGCCGGGGACCGTAACGATAGGCGAGCGGCTCGGCACCCAGGTGCGGCCGAGCTCGGTCAGTCCGGCGCGGAACCGGTCGGCCAGCCCGAGGTTGTGCGCGCTGATCTTCTCCACCGTCAACTCTTCGATCAGCGAGATCCCCGCGTCCGCCGCGACCACGCCGTACCAGTCGGGGGTGGAATCGAAGCGACGGGCGGTGCTCGGCAGCTTGACCGGGCTGTACATCTCGGCCCACGGATCCGCCGCCGCGTACCAACCGGGCGCGACCGGCCGTATCGTCTCGATCGCCTCGGGTCCCGCGGCGAAGAAGGCGATGCTGCGCGCGCCGATCAACCACTTGAACGTCGCACACACCCAGTAGTCCGCGTCGGCCAGGCTCAGCGGCAGCCAGCTCGCCGCCTGGGTGGCGTCCACCAGCAGCCGGGCACCGTGCGATCGAGTGGCCGCGCGCAGCGCCGGCAGATCCGTCATCCGCCCGTCCGCCGACTGCACCACGCTCACCGCGACCAGCGCGGTCTCCGGCCGCACCTCCTCGGCCAGCCGCTCCAACGGCACCACGCGCACCACCAGGTCGCCGCGGTGTAGGAAAGGCATGCTGACCGAGGCGAATTCACCCTCGGCGACCAGCACCTCGGCGCCCGGCGGCAGCGCGACGGCGACCGGGCCGATCAGCTGGGCGACAGTGCTGCCGAACGCGATGTCGTCCGCGGTGGCGCCCGCCAGCAGCCGCGCGTACGACTCCCGCAGGCGGGGCACCAGATGATCGTTCGTCGACGGACCGCCGCGGCCCGCCGCCCATCGCGCGTTCATGTCACGGATCGCGGTCAGTGAGCGCGTGGACGGCAGCGCGTACGAGGCGGTGTTGAGGTAGCTGACTTCGGACGAGAACTCGTTGGGCGCAAGGGAGGACATAGTAGGAGCATCCGCCGCCGCCCCGAACCAGTACAGCGCCAGCACCTCGAAAGTGGACCGTTATGTCGAGATCAGCGTCCGGATCTGGTCGCGCAGCGTCGCCGCGGTCGCGGCGAGCCGCTCGTTCTCCAGCGCGTCGGCGTCCGGGGGGACGGGCGCTCCGAAGGTCAGCAGGACGAGGAGCCGGTCGAATACCGAGGCGATGCGTGCCAAGTCGTCGTTGGTGAATAAGGGGTCGGGCAGATGCTGTGCCATCAAGATGAGGATGGATGCCGATGCGGCCGCTGCCGCGCGTTGGCGGCGTCGTTCGCCGTCGACGTCCGGACAGCCTGCGACGAACGAGGTTTCGTGGTGCCGCAGGGCAAGGGCATACCAGATCTCGGCGATATCAATGCGGTGGTCGTGGTCGTGCAGGTTGGCGTAGACGGTGCGCGCCAGGGCGCCGGCGCGATCGGCGGCACTGACTTCGGTTGCGCCCCAAGTGAGTCCGATGAGCCGGGCCAGTGTGGTCGCCATGCGTTCGAGGTCGGCATCGGTGAATGCGGGATCGGGTAGCGCCTCGGCCATGGGCGCCAGGATCGCGAGTGCCTGTGCGGCGGCGTCGCGTTGGCTGCGTTGTTCGGCGGCGGTTTCGCGCCAGTACTCTTCGATCAAGCCGTCGAATTCGCTGCCTGACATAGCCGGTCCTCCTGCTGAGGCGATGGCCGTCGTCGACCCGCCACGAACCCGAACTAGTCAGTATGCGCGGATGCCCTATTTCGGTGTCGGTGTTGCCCACATATTCGATAGCAATTGATGGCTGGGCGTGTCGGCGAGCGACTGCATCGATTCGTAGATCCGTTGATAAGTGGTCGAGGTGATGCGCCAGCTGCCGTCGGCGTCGAGGCGGTAGGTGTCGGAGTAATATCCGGCGCCGCGGATGAGCACGCCGTATTCGGTGGCGATCACGGTGTCCTCGAAACCCCATGAGCCAGTGGCGGTCTCGCCGTCGACGGCGATCTCGGGATGGCTCGCGATATGCACCGTGACCACCGTCGGGCCGAGGTTCTCGCGCATGAACGCGGTGATGGCCGCGCGGCCGTCCAGGGTGAGCGGTTCGCCCAGCGCGTGAGTGCCGTAGCGGCCCGCGGCGTCCACGGCGAGGGTGTCGGCGAAGTCGTCCCACCGTTTGAGATCCAGGGTCCGAAAGTATCGGTACTTGAGCTGACGGACGGCTTCGATGGCGGCGAGATCCATCTGTTCAGCCTGGCACGCCACCGCGCGCCAGACAATAACCTGTTCTACTTTCGGGGCCTGGATGTGTCCCGCGCCGACCGATGGGTACTCGACTCGATGAGGCATGCCGAAGCCAGCGCATGCGCTCACCGCACCGAAAGTCTCGTCACGATCGGGAGTTTGCCTTGAAGAGTCCTGTTACCTCGCCCAACCCGCACGATCCGTCGCTCGATCAAGCGGTCGCGCTGCACGCCGCGGCGACCCGGCTGGAGGAAGAGTTCGACGGCCTCATCGACGACGCCGCCATCGAACAGTTCCTTCGCTCGGCCTACGACCACGTCGCCGACCACGCGACCATCGACACCTTCCTCCCGCTGCTCGCCGAGCGCTACACGCGAGAGTGGTTGTACGCCTTGGTCGGCCAGCACGACAGCACGGCCTAGCTGTCAAGCTTCGCTCCCGGCTACCGAGAAGATCCGTAGTGGTCTCCGTAGTTTCCGGGATTCCACTTCGGGCTCGCCGAGGCACTGTGATGGGTGACACAAACGTGATCTAAGCTCTAGGCGAGCACCACAGTGGAGGTGAGCTATGACGGTCGAGGCGGTAACCTCTCCCGAATCCGGCGAGTTATCGGGACCGGTGTCCACTCGGCCGCCGCAGCCACCGGTGTCCATGATCGAACGAATGACGTTGATACTGGACGCTTTCGACGGCGCGACACCGACGCTCACCTTACTCGGATTGTCCGAGCGCACCGGCCTGCCGCGCTCCACGGTGCATCGCATCCTCGACCAGATGATCCGACTACGCTGGCTCGCGCACGCACCGGGCGGCTATCGACTGGGCATGCGCACCCTAGAGCTAGGCGGACTTGCCGCCGACCACAACGAGATTCGCGATGTGGTCAGCCCGCTGCTGCACGATCTCTGTCAACGCACCGGCATGGTCGGACATCTCGGCGTGCTGGACGGCCGCGAGGTGCTCTATCTCGACAAGGCGGGCGGCCGATTCGCCGCCACGGTGCCGACCCGGCTCGGTGGCCGAATGCCCGCGCACAGTACGGCGCTCGGCAAGGCGCTGCTCGCGTCGCTCGAGCCGAGCATCGTCGAAACATCGTTTCGTGATCACCTGCCGCAGCTGACCGCCCGAACGATTTGCGACAGAGCCGAATTACACCGCGAGCTCGCCAGGATCCGGCAGCGGCAGGGCGTCGCGGTGGACAACGAGGAGTCGGTGGCAGGTATCGCCTGCGTCGCCGTGCCTATTCGCGGTCGCGGCGCCGCGGTGGCTGCCCTGTCGTTGTCCGGCCAAATCGGCAGCGAGCGAGCGGCTTTGGACACCGCGCGGCTGGCCCGCGTGCTGGTCGAGGTCGCGCACGAGGCTGGTCGATCCCTCTTCCCGCGGCACGCCCGCTGGCGCTGAGCCGTTATCCGGTCAGTGCGGGATCGCGTCGATGATGGCTCGCGCGCCCTGCCGGAGCAGATCCGCGCCGACGAAGAAACCGAGCGCCTGCGGGTCTTCCGGCACACCCCAATGATGGGAGTCCAGCCACTGGGCGCCGTCCAGGCTGAACACCTTGCCGTGCAAGGTGAGTCGGCCGGTGCGGTCGGTGGTCGCGTAACCCGCGATGGGGGAGTTGCAGTGCCCTTGCAGTGCGTGCAGCATTGCGCGCTCGGCATCCGCCTGACGGTGCGTGTCCGGGTTGTCGAGACGCGCGGACAACTCCAGCAGCTCGGTGTCGCCGGCCCGGCACGCCAGCGTGATGATGCCCGCGCCGATGGGCGGGCACATGGTGTCCAGGTCGAGGGTTTCGGTGATGCGATGAGCCTGGTCGACGCGGTGCAGGCCGGAGACGGCCGCGATCAGCACGTCGATGTGGCCCTCTTCGAGCCGCGCCAGCCGGGTATTGACGTTGCCGCGCAACGGCTTGACCGTCAGGTGCGGGTAGTGCAGGCGCAGCTGCGCGGCCCGGCGCACCGAGCTGGTGCCGACCACGGTGCCCGCGGGTTGGTCGGCCAGCGGGGCGCCGTTACCGGTGATGATCGCGTCGTGCACATCGTCGCGCGGCAGGTATCCGGCGAACGCCAAACCCTCCGGCACCGGGATATCGCCGGGGATGTCCTTGAGGCAGTGCACCGCGAGGTCGGCCTCGTCCACCAGCAGCGCGTGGTCGATCTCCTTGACGAAGGCGCCCTTGCCGCCGAGCTTGGCCAGGTCACCCATCCAGCGATCACCCGCGGTGGTGACCTTGACCAGCTCACTGTCCATCCCCTGCGCGCCGAGCAGCGCGGCGACCTGCTCCGCCTGGGCCAACGCCATGGGGCTGGATCGAGTGGCGATCCGAATAATGCGCGAACGCGACATGCCTCGCACGTTACTCCAGCCCGACCCGGCGAGCCGCACCACCTCTGATTTGCGGCCCCGAGAATCGCCGCCGATTTCCGGTGCGAGAAATCGGAAATGGTGCGGTGGTGCGGTACTGGCGCGGTGACAATAGGGCGTGGGTACACGGAGTAGGAGCAGCGCGTGATGTACAGCGACGAACATCAGGAGTTCCGGGCGATGGTCCGGCGGTACATCGAGCAGAAGATCAATCCGCACGTGGACGAGTGGGAGCGGGCCGAAATGATGCCGCTGCACGAGATCTTCGCGGACATGGCCAAGCTCGGCATCCTCGGGCTGGAGTACGACCCGGCCTATTCGGGGCAGGGCGCCGACCATCTGTTCACCGTGGTGCTGTGCCAGGAACTGGGTCGCGTCGCGCACGGGTCGTTTCCGATGGCGCTCGGCGTGCACGTCGCGATGGCGACGCCGTCGCTGCACGCGCACGGCAGCGAGGAACTCAAGCAGGAGTATCTGGCCCCCGCCATGCGCGGTGAAACAGTCTGTGGCGTAGCGGTTACCGAGCCGGAGGCCGGTTCCGATGTGGCGGGGATCCGGACCAGCGCGCGCCGCGACGGCGACGACTGGGTGATCAACGGCTCGAAGGTGTTCATCACCAATGCCGTTCAGGCGGACTGGTTGTGCACGCTGGTGCGCACCTCGCCGGAGGGCGGGTATCGCGGGATGAGTCAGATCATCGTGCCCACCGACGCCCCCGGCTTCCGGGTGGACCGCAAGCTCGACAAGCTCGGCATGCGCGCCTCCGACACCGGCCTGCTCACCTTCGAGGACGTGCGAGTTCCGGTGCGCAACACCATCGGTGAGATCGGCCGCGGCTTCCAGCAGCAGATGTCGCAGTTCGTGATGGAACGGATGTTCGCCGCCTACAGCGCGCCGATCAGCTGCGCGCTGCAGTTGGAGCTGACGCGCGACTACGCCAAGCAGCGAAAGGTGTTCGGCCAGCCGCTGACCGCGAACCAGTACCTGCAGTACACCTACGCCGAGCTCGCCGCCAGGGTGGACCTGCTGCGTGTCTACACCGAGACCACCGCTCAGTCGTACACCGATGGCGGTGACGTCACCCGGATGGCGACGATCGCCAAGCTCGAGGCGGGCAGGCTGTCCCGTCAGGTGGCGGACTGGTGCCTGCAGATCCACGGCGGCATGGGTTATATGGAAGAGACCTGGACTTCCCGCGCGTATCGGGACAGTCGGCTGCTGAGCATCGGCGGCGGCGCGGACGAGGTCATGCTGCGCGTGCTCTCGCTGATGGACGGGTTCGCTTAGCACGAGTCGCCCCTCGTGACATGGGATTTCGCGTGGTAACTAATCGTGGCCGACCGTTGTTTTTCCGGTGGGCCGCATGAGTGTCCAACAGTGTGCTGGGCATTTGCCCCATGCTTGCTGAAGCGTGAGTCTTTCACTGCGTAGAATTTTCGTTCCCGACATGCGACGACCGTTCGGCTGCTTTCCTATGGACGTCAGGAGCGACAGTCCGTGATCAGGTGAGCCGTTAGTCGGGGAGCGATGCACCGGATACCGATCAACCAACGACACTTCCGCTCGGGGTGGCTGTGGTCCGCGATCGGCTTGGTCGCCATCGCGGGCGTGGCCGTGTGGCTGACCCGGCCGGAGCCGCTGCACTGCGATACGCCGAACGCGCAGGCCCAGTCGCCGACCTCTAATGTGCTGGTCCAGTCGGCGACCTCGCGAACGCCGGTGGCTACCAGCAGCATTGGGCCCACCGCGGCTCCCGCGGCGGAACCGCAACCTGTCGTCTCGGGTGAGGCGCGCTTCTATTCGTTCAGCCCAGGGGTTTCCTGCTCGTTCCCCGGGCTGCCGATGGACGGTTTCTATGTAGGGATGTCGACGCCGGAGTTCGGCAAGGCCGATCCGTGCGGCGCGTACCTCGACATCCAGGGGCCGCGCGGCGACGTGCGCGCGCTCATCGTGGACCGTTGCCCGGCATGTGCTCCGGGACAACTGGATTTGAGCGTCGCGGCCTTCACCCAGCTCGCCGATCTGTCCGACGGCGTGGCGAAGGTCCGCTACAGCGTGGTGCGCAATCCGGAGCCGCCGCCGGAGCTGTTCTATCAGGTGAAGCCGGACTCCAGCAGCGCCTGGTTCGCGATCCTGTTCAGTGGATCGGGGAACCCGTTGCGGGAGGTCGCTATTCGGCCGAACACCGGCGGCGCCTGGCAGAGCCTCGCCCGGGGCATGGACAACTACTGGTCCATCTCCGGCGCCGGAAAAGGACCGTTCGACGCGCGCGTCACCGACGTACACGGCGACCAGGCGGTCATCCTCGGTATCACCCTGCAGCCGGGCACCCGCGCGACCGGCGCCCGGCTCTACGCCGAGACGCCGCCGCCCGTCACTCCCGAAACCACTCAGCCGCAGCTGATTCCGCCGCCGACCTCGCTGGCCGCCGCCTCGCATCAACCGTCCGCGAGCTGCAAGCCCTAACGCAGTTTCGCGGCGAGCGCCCTGCCCGCGGCGCGCCCGGAGAAGATGCATCCGCCGAGGAAGGTGCCTTCCAGCGCGTTGTACCCGTGCACGCCGCCACCGCCGAACCCGGCCACCTCGCCCGCCGCGTAGAGGCCGGTGAACTCGGTGCCGTCCGGGCGCATCACCTGAGAGTCGAGGTTGGTCTGCAAGCCGCCCAACGTCTTTCGGGTGAGGATGTTCAACCGCACTGCGATGAGCGGGCCTGCCTTCGGGTCGAGGATGCGGTGCGGCTTGGCGACCCGGCTCACCTTGTCGCCCAGGAATTGGCGCGCGTTGGTGATCGCCATCAGTTGGCTGTCCTTGGAGTACTTGTTCGCCACCTCCCGGTCCCTGGCGACGATTTGCTGTTCGAGTGCGTCGTAGTCGAGCTGCGGGCCCCGTGCGATCTTGTTCATCCCGGCCACCAGCTCACGCAGGTTGTCCGCGACCACGAAGTCGACGCCGTGCTCTTTGAACGCCTCCACCGGACCCGGCGCACCCTTGGCGAAGCGGCTCTCCAGAGTGAACTTGAGGTCCTTGCCAGTGATGTCGGGGTTCTGCTCGGAACCCGACAGTGCGAATTCCTTCTTGATGATCGACTGGGTGAGCACGAACCAGGAGTAGTCGTAGCCGGTGGCCAAGATCTCCTTCATCGTGGACATGGTGTCGAAACCGGGGAAACACGGGGCGGGCAACCGCTTTCCGTTGGCGTCGAACCACAGCGAGGACGGTCCGGGGATGATCCGGATGCCGTGGTCGGGCCAGATCGAATTCCAGTTGTTGATGCCCTCGGTGTAGTGCCACATGCGATCCCGGTTGACGATGGCGCCGCCCGCGGACTCGGTGATGCCGAGCATCCGCCCGTCCACGTGCGCGGGTACGCCGGAGATCATCGTCTCCGGGCACTTGCCGAGCCGCTCGGTGGGCCAGTTGCGCCGGATCAACTCGTGGTTGTGCCCGATGCCGCCGGAGGTGACGATCACGGCCTTGGCGCGGAACTCGAACTCGCCGACGACGTCTCGGGACGACGCCTTACCGCGGTCGAGATCCGTCTCCGCCAGCACGCTGCCGCGCACGCCGACCACGGCACCGTCCTCGACGATCAGTTCGTCGACCTGATGCCGGAAGCTGAAGCCGACCAAGCCCTTTCGCTCACCTTCGAGCACCGGCTCGGCGAACACGCGCACCACCTCGGGCCCGGTGCCCCAGGTCATGTGGAAGCGCGGCACCGAATTGCCGTGCCCGTCGGCGAATTTCCCGCCGCGTTCGGCCCAGCTGATCAGCGGCGTCACCCGCAGCCCGAGTTCGCGCAGATACTCGCGCTTCTCGTCGGTGGCGAACCGCACGTAGGCCTGCGCCCACTGCCTGCCCCACCGGTCCTCGTCGTCGCGATCGAAACCGGCGGAGCCCAGCCAATCCTGCAGTGCCAGCTCGTAGGAGTCCTTGATGCCGAGGCGCCGCTGCTCCGGCGTGTCCACCATGAACAGCCCGCCGAGCGACCAAAACGCCTGCCCGCCCAGGTTGTTGCGATTCTCCTGGTCGAGCACGTGCACCTTGCGGCCCGCCTTGACCAGCTCGTGGGTCGCGACCAGGCCGGCCAGCCCGGCACCGACGACGATGACATCGGCCTCGGTGGCGAATATTGGATCGGACGTGTTCATAAGATGTTTAGCGCGGATACCCTCTCGTTTTTGAGGGGGTGGAAGCGCTGTCCTCCATTCGGTGTCGGTGGTGCGGGCTAGGTTGGGCCATGGATGAGGTGGTGCGGTACAGCTTTCGTTTGCGGCCGGGCCGCAGTGCCGAATCTGCTTCGCTGGCTGAGTGGGGTCGGTGCCGGTTTTTGTGGAATGAGGCTGTCCACCAGCAGAAGTCGGGCAACATGCCCACCTACGGGCAAGCGCTCACTCAGTCGTTCACGGTCAAGGGCCGGGGGCGGCCGGTGTTCAAGGCGCGTAAAAGGTCTCGGGTGTCGTTGGAGTACACGCGGCGCGGATTCAGTATCAGTGATGGGCGGCTGGTACTGGCCAAGGGCATCAGTATCCCGGTGGTGTGGTCGCGGGAATTGCCGTCCGACGCGAGCAGTGTGCGGATCATCAGGGATTCGCTGGGACACTGGTATGTGTCGTTCGTCGTGCGCCGTGCTGTCGAAACCGCTGCTATGGCTGCGGGCGGCATCGGCATCGACTGGGGTGTGCATACCACCGCCACTACGACCCACGCTACCTTCGATCTTCCCTATCGTGGGTACCGTGCGCGCTGCGCGGCGGAACTGGCTCGAGCACAACGCAAGATGGCTCGCCGACGCGGCAAGCCGGGGCCGCAGTCGCGCGGGTATCAACGGGCCGCGCACCAAGTGGCCAAGTTGCACGCCAAGGCCGCCCGCCAGACCCGGCACGATTTGCGAGTCTGGGCGAAAGCTGTTGCCGATCAGCATGAGTTGATCGCGGTGGAGGACTTCGAACCGAAGTTTTTGGCCAAGTCCACCATGGCCCGCAAGGCCGCCGATGCGGCGATCGGCGCGGCAAAGCGAGAACACCTCGAACTCGCCGAACGAACCTTCCGATGTCACCGCTGCGGCTATACCGACTGTCGGGACCGGAACGCCGCCAGAGTGATTCTGGCTGTGGCAGAGCGCGGCCACGCACGTGTTGACGATGTCAGACAGTCCGATCACCTCCTTCGAGCGGCTGGTTCGGTTGCGGTCCGAGCGTGAAATCTCCTGCTTCAGGCAGGGGAAGCGTTAACCTTCGGTTTCGGTGCTGTAGGCCAGCACGACGTGGTAGATGAGGTCGGTACGTCTGCGTCGCACGACGCGGCTGCGCGGTTCCATCAGCACCTGCACGCTGGTGCCGTCGTGCACGGCGACGAGGGCCTGGCCGAGCGCCTCCGGATCGGGCACGGTGCGGCCGATCTTGGCGAGCCCGGCGACGATGGTCGGCATCAGGGCGTTCACGATGGCCTCTTCGCGGGCGGCCATCACCCGGCGCAGTTCGGGATTGCGCAGGGCGTGGGTGGTGAACTCCGCGGTGATCCGATACCAGCCCTCGTCGACCGGGACCGCGCGCTCCAGGCGTTCGATCGAGGTGCGCACGTCTTCGGCGCCGACCGGGATCTCGTCGAGCATGCGCTGCACGCCGTCGAGCATGGCGGCCGAGCGCTGTTCCCACATGGCCAGGAACAGCTCGTCGAGCGAGGCGAAATTGGAGTAGAAGGCGCCGCGGGTGAATCCGGCCCGCTCGCAGACTCGTTCCACGGTGGCCTTGCCGAAGCCCTCCTCGGCGAATGCCTCGTAGGCCGCGGTGAGCAATCGATCCCTGGTCTCGGCGCGGCGGCGAGTGACCCGGGTCGCCGAGGTCTTGGCTTCGGTGGACGACGCCAACGGGCACCTCCTCTGGCGCGACCGGCGAGCGCCGGTCCAATGGATACAGAAATGTATTCAATACATAAATGTATCAGAAGCGGAGCTGTGACGTGGCGAAATCGGACGAGTAGGGTGGGCGCAGCTCGATACGACCGTGCATCCTGACGACGAGGGGAGATCGGTATGAACGAGGTTGCCGGGACCGGATCGATGAGCGGCTGGCGGGTGCGCCGCCCGGGGCCGATCGATGCGGGGCCGTTGGACCTGGTCCGTGAGCCGGTTCCGGAACCCGCGGCCGACGAGCTGCTCGTGCGCGTGCTGGCGTGTGGTGTGTGCCGCACGGATCTGCATGTCGCTGAGGGTGACTTACCGGTGCATCGGGTGGGGGTGGTGCCCGGGCACGAGGTGGTCGGGGAGGTCGTCGCTGTCGGTTCGGCGGTTGGATCGGCGGCGGAGGAGTCGCGGTTCACCGAGGGCTTCGCGGTGGGCGACCGCGTCGGCATCGCCTGGTTGCGGCACACCTGCGGTGCCTGCAGGTACTGCCTGCGCGGTGCCGAAAACCTTTGCCCTCGTTCGGAATACACCGGCTGGGACGCCGACGGCGGCTACGCCGAATTCGCCACTGTGCCAGCGGCTTACGCGCTGCCGCTACCGGAGGGCTACGCCGATACCGAACTTGCGCCGCTGCTGTGCGCGGGCATCATCGGC
This sequence comes from Nocardia sp. NPDC060255, assembly GCF_042727395.1. NCBI lineage: Bacteria > Bacillati > Actinomycetota > Actinomycetes > Mycobacteriales > Nocardiaceae > Nocardia > Nocardia sp. NPDC060255. The sequence goes on from NZ_JBHXAU010000029.1 coordinate 28,355, forward strand.
TACCGCGCCTTGCAACGAGCCGAGCTGCCGCCCGGCGGACGGCTCGGTCTCTACGGGTTCGGCGGCAGTGCCCACATCGCCGCGCAAGTTGCCCTGGCTCGTGGCGCGGAGCTGCACGTGATGACCCGCGATCCGGCCGCGCAGGAACTGGCGCGCGAGCTCGGCGCCAGCTCGGTGCAGGGTGCCGCGGATCCGCCTCCGGTGCAACTGGATTCGGCGATCTTGTTCGCGCCCGTCGGCACCCTGGTGCCGCCGGCGCTGGCGGCGCTCGATCGTGGCGGCATCCTCGCCATCGCCGGCATCTACCTCAGCGACATCCCGGCGCTGAATTACCAGCGGCATCTGTTCCAGGAGCGGGAAATTCGCTCGGTCACCGCGAACACCCGCACCGACGCGCGTGAATTTCTCACCCTCGCAGGCGAACACCGCATAGAAGTGACCACCCGTGGGTACTCCCTGGGGATGGCAAATGCGGCCCTTGCCGACCTCGCGCACGGACGATTCACCGGCGCAGCGGTTCTGGTGCCATAGAAAAGGTACAGCAGGACACGATTCGGCGCTGAGTACGCATCGTTCGGGTCGTTTTCCTTGACGGCTCGCCTCGCCGTTCTTACCTTCGCAGATATAGCCGAGTGGCACTTGTCCCTGACAAGTGTCATTCGGCTTCTCACAACGGCGTGAGTGGGTGATCACGATGGCAAACCGGAAGGTAATTCATTTCGAGAAGTTACGGGTGGTGCAAGCATTCGTTGTGCTACTGCTCGTGGCGGGATTCGGAGCGACGACGGGATTGCCCGCGCTGGCCGCGCCGTGCGCGGCCGTCGACGTCGTAGTCGCCAGGGGCACCCAGGAACCCGGGTACCTCGGTGCGGTGGCCGGTGACCCGCTCTACGACGCCCTGCTGCGCACGCTGCCGGTGAGTTCGGTCGCCTACCGCGTCAATTACCCTGCGGACCTGCTGGATCCGGCGTCGATCAGCCGAGGCACCCAGGACATGACCGCGCACGTGCTGTGGCAGGCGGCGGCCTGCCCGGACGAACGGTTCGTGCTGGTCGGCTACTCACAGGGCGCGGTGGTCACGCATGGCGTGCTCGGTACCGGCCTGGTGACGGCGATGGGTGGCATCAGCTCGCTGCCGGCCGACCTCGAATCACGGGTCGCCGCAGTGCTGTTGTTCGGTGATCCGCTGCGGCTGACCGGCTGGAACGTGCCGGACCTGTACGCGTGGCGCACCGGAAACTACTGCACGGCCGGTGATCCGGTCTGCACCGGCGGCGGCGATCCGACCCAGCACTCCAACTACGCCTGGGCCATGTGGCCTGCGGCGCAGCTGGTCGCGAGCCGGGTGTAAGTCTCCTGCACAGCGGGGTCCGTCATCTCGTCGGGCCCCGCTGTCGGCGGTGCGGGCGCCAATTGTGCGCCTGCACAGCAAATTCTCTGAAACGTCCGCTGTCCTTTTCGATTCGGATACGCTGCGGCGAAATCCCGTGGAACGCGCACAGTTCGAGTGGTGCGGGTCCGGCATGCGTGATAGGAACAGCAAATGTCCGATGATCCCGACATCGCACAAGCCCGGGTATTTCTGGACTTGCTCGCCGCACACGCACGCACCCTCGCGCGTGCCATCAATACCGCCGAACGGACTTTCCAAGCCCAGCGCCTCCGCGAACTACACGCCGAGCTGCACACAGTCCGCCACTGCATCGCCCGAATCCACTACCGCTATCCCGATATAGTGCCAACAAACCGCGCCCGAATCTGATCGACCAACCACCCAATCGCACACAATTAGCCCAACGCCCCCCACCAAGCCCCGCACCCCACCCATCCCACCGCGCCCGGTCCACCCCGCTGCGCCCGGTCCGTCCTGCCGCGTACGGTCCGTCCTGCCGCGTACGGTCCGTCCTGCCGCGTACGGTCCGTCCTACCGCGTACGGTCTATCCCGCTGCGCCCGGTCCGTCCTGCCGCGCACGGTCTATCCCGCTGCGCCCGGTCCGTCCTGCCGCGCACAAATTTGCCAGCCGATTCGCGCGCAGCGCACCAATCGGGGCGCGGCGGCCACGTCTGACTACTCGCGCTCGCTCATGTCGAAAGCGCTTGGGAAGCAACCACAACCGGATGACCACGCTGGAACGACCGCTGCACCGCCTGATCTGAAGTTGCTCGGGGCGCACAGCCGGATGCCCACTCCGGGCGCTCACAGCGGAAGGGAACTGCGTGCCGCGCACGATCTGCCCGACCCACCCGAATTCGTTAGCTGACCCCCGCGCACCGCACCAGTCAGCAACAGCTGCACCCTCACTCGGGACCTGCACTCGCTCTAGGGCCCTAGAGCCAGGCGGCTCCCGAGTCCCAGTGCGGATCCACGCCGCCAACGGCGGGGATGCCCTCCCCGCGTACGAGTTGTGCCGCCGCGCCCGAAATTGCTAGCAATATCGTGCGCGGCTACACAATTCACGCGCAGCGACCACCACCGGATCCCGCGAAGGTCCGACCGGCGTGGTCTTCCGCCGCGCCACCGGAGATCTGCACCTTCTCTCGGGATCTGCACTGGCTCTAAGGCCCTAAAGCCAGTGTCGATCCCGAGTCCCAGTGCAGATCCACGCGGCCAACGACGATAGACCTCCCCGCGTACGAGTTGTGCCGCTGCGCCCGAAATTGCTGGCAATATCGTGCGCGGGAAAATAATTCATGCGCGGCGACCACCATCGGATGTCGTGAAGGTCCGACCGGCGCTGCTCGTGCTTGTCGAATGCGGCTGGGGCGCAACCGCAACCCGATCGTCACGTGAGAACTTATCCGTACACCCATTGTGTCAGCCGAACACCGCGTGTACTGGGTGTGGGGCTGACACAGCGGGGGCGCGGCGCTTGCTTCACCACCCCGGGAGCCGAGATTCGCTGGTTTTCGAGCTCTCGAAACGCCACCACAGCCAGGTGACCATCTCGGGAACGTGACATCGCGCGCCTGACGCGCACCTAAAGTCGGGTACGGCACACGACGTGCCCAGCACTACTCACAAGAAAACATGGGATCAGGTCTTCAGCTCACTGGACAGGTCATCGCCTGGAGTCCCTAAGAAGCACTTGCCCGGATAGGTCCACCTTTCCGAGGGTCTGTTTGTGTACTGGTCCGGGTTGGTGTACGCACAGAGAACTCCGGTGGTGTGCTGGCTCCGAGGTTGTCGACTGGTTCATCAGATGACCGGAGTAGTGCTGGGCGCGTCAGGTGGGGTACCCGGCCTGCTCTTCCGCGGCTTGTGATGGGCAACGCTTGTGTTCCAGCGTGAGGACTGGCTGTGGTCCGGTTCAAAGATGCTCGGGAAAAGCGAGGCGAGTCAGGTGGGTGCTGGCGTCATCGAGGCGAGCAGAGTCAAATGGTTGCTGGCGTGATCGAGCAGAGTCATATGGTTGCTGGTGAAGATCGTTTAGCGACCATATGACTCTCGAAGTTGGGGTCAGGTGTTGCGGTGGAGGAAGTGGACGGATGTCTGCACAACCAGTGGACAGAGACGGTGAGCGGGTGGCGTAGGGCGAGCCGCGCGTCGGTCGTTACCACTGGAGGCCGGGGACGACTCTGGCTACTCGGGCGGCGGGGGCGGGCATGGACATGAACGGCATGAGGACTGGGGCGAGGACGGTCAGTGGGGTGCGGCCGGGGGCTTCGGTGGGGGGCTTGGACGGCTTCTTGCCTTGTGCGGCAGTGGATTCGCCGAAGAGGCGGAAGCCCTGGTGCAGGATTGTTCGCTTTACCGAGGGCATCAGGAGGTCGACGGCTTGGGCGAAGGTGCCTACGGGGGTGTCGATGCGGTGGGGGCGGTCCTCGAGGGCGCGGACGACGATGGTGGCGGCCTGGTCGGGGTCGGGGACCGGGAGGGACTTGTAGAGGTCGGTCGGGGCGATCATCGGGGTGCGCACCAGTGGCATCCGTACCGAGGTGAAAGTTATTCCGGCGTCGCGGTTTTCGACGGCGGCGATCTCGCTGAAGTTGTCCAGTGCCGACTTGCTCGCCACGTAGGCGGCGAAGCGGGGCACCTTCGTTTGCACCGCGATGGAGGAGATGTTGACGACGTGGCCGAAGCGGCGGGCCCGCATCGAGGGCAGCAGCGCCAGGATGAGCCGGACCGCGCCGAAGTAGTTGACCGCCATGGTCCGCTCGAAATCGTGCATGCGGTCGGTGGAGTTGAGCACCGAACGGCGGATCGAGCGGCCCGCGTTGTTCACCAGGTAGTCGACGTGACCGTGCTCGGTGAGAATGGTCTGCACCAGCGTCTCGACCCCGTCCGCGTCGGTGATGTCGCACGGATAGTCGTGCGCGACACCGCCTTCCGCGCGCACCGAGTCGGCGGCGTCGGCCAGATCGTCCTTGCCGCGGGCCACCATCAGCACGATGGCGCCGCGCCGGGCGACCGCGTGCGCGGTGGCCAGGCCGATGCCCGATGACGCACCGGTGATCAGCACGACCCGGCCGTTGAGCGGCTCGCTGGACACCGCGGGCCGGCCGCGATGCGCGTCGAGGTGGTCGCGCCAGTACTGCCAGAGCTGGCCGGCGTAGCTGTCGAAGGACGGCACCGACAGTCCGGTGCCGCGCAACTGCGCCCGCGTCGAGTCGGAGATGAACTCCGCCGAGAACGACGTGTGCGGTGCGACGGCGGCCGGAATACCCAACTGCTCCAACAGGAAATCGCGCACCGCGGGCACGCCGGGCAACTGGGCCAGCCCACTCAGCGCGCGAGCACTGAGCGGCACTACGCCGATGCCGGTAGGGGCGCCCGCTGCGGTGGCCAGCGCGCCGTACACGTCGCTGAACGGTTGCGGCTCGGGGTTGACCAGGTGGAAGGTGCGGCCGTCCAGGCCGGGCCTGCGCACCAGGGCGGCCATCGCGGCGGCCACGTAATCGACCGGGACGATGTTGGTCGCACCGAGATCGGGCAGCGGCATCGGCAGTTCCGACGGCAGCGCGGCCAGCCTGGCGATGGCGGGGAAGAAGTAGTACGGCCCGTCGATCTTGTCCATCTCGCCGGTGCGCGAGTCGCCGACCACGATCGCGGGCCGGTACACCCGCCACCGCACGCCACGCGATTCGCGAACGAGCTTCTCCGCCGCGAACTTCGTCCGATGGTAAGGCGAGGTGAGCCGCTGGCCGAGGTCGAAGTCCTCCTCGAAGAACTTGCCCTTGTGGTCGCCCGCCACCGCGACCGACGAAACATGGTGCAGCACAGCGCCGATCGAGCGCGCCAGGGCGAGCACCGACCGGGTGCCCGCGACATTGGCCGCATGTGCGGTCTCCTCGTCGGCGGTCATGTCGTAGACCGCGCCGAGGTGGATCACGTGATCGGCCTGCGGCGCCTCCCTGGTCAGCCCGAGCCCGTCCGCGGTGAGGTCGCCGACCAGCGAGAACACCCGCTCGCCGCCGTCCCAGCCGGTCGCGAGGTCAGCAAACTTCTGCAGCGACTCCGCGCGCACCAGCACATGAACAACGGCCTCGGGCTCATGGTTCAGGAGCTCCTGAACGACCCGCCGTCCCAAGAATCCGGTACCGCCCGTCACGATGTAGGTAGCCATCGCCCTCTCCTGCTGTTCATTCGAACCGTGTTGTCGCACAAGTCATCCAGCATGCAACGGTGAATGCGGAGATTAAGGTTCGGCCGCGAGACGCGGTAACAGCGATCGGGCCGAAAGTAGGAACCCCTTCGTCCTGACTTATACCGAAGAGTAATGATCCCGATCGCACCCGGCAAGCGTTCCGGACTGGATCACTCTGTGTGACTGATCACCCATCAATGCAGGTCAAACGGTAAGTGTTACAACGATTTCCAGGTATACCTTCACTGGTCAATTGACCAGTATGTCAGGGCTACCGAACAGCTATCGCTTCTCGACACGAGCGGGCGGTAGCTGGACGGGCGACTTGTCGCGAAAGAGCGCCTCAAAGGCGTCGAGATCGGTGGGGCCGGGGACATTGTCGGTGCCCTCGGTGAAGACCGCGAAGCCGTCGCCGCCCGTGGCGAGGAAGCTGTTGGTGGTGATGCGGTAGGTCGCCACCGGGTTCAGCGGCTGCCCGGCGATGCGGACGGTATCGCCAATTATCTTGGCGCCCTTGGGTGCTGAGTCGGCGTAGGCATAGGTGATGCCCGCCGGTGACAGCATCGCGGGCTTGCTGGCATTGGTCCACTGTTGTTCGAGCAGGCGCAGCACTTGCTGGCCGGTGAGGGTGAGCGTGACGACCTGGTTGCCGAAGGGCTGAACGGTGTAGATATCGCCGTAGGTGACCGGTCCGGCCTTGATGTCGGCGCGGACGCCGCCCGGGTTCATGAAGGCCGCCACCGCGCCCGCGGGGCCGGCGGTCGCCGAGAGCATCGAGTCCGCAATGACATTGCCGAGCGGCGAGACACCGGTCGCGTCCGGATCGTGCGGCAGCGCCTCGGTGGCCGAGCCGACCACCCGGGCCGTGCGCGGGCGGGCCTGCTCGGTGTAGAAGTTCACCAGCGCGGTGGCGGACGGGTCCGGAGTCACGTCGCGGGTCACCACCCGGTTGACCGCCGACGCGTGCACCCCGTCGGGGTTGAAGCTCAGCGTGAGGTCGGTGATGAGCCGTCCGTAGGACGCGGCCTGGGTGACCGACTTGCCGTTGATCGTGCACACATAGGCCTGATGGCTGTGCGCGGTGAACAGCGCCGTCACCGCCGGGTCGACGCCCTTGGTGAGGTCGGTGACATTCGGGCTGATGTTCGCGCATCCGTTGTAGTCGACCTGGGCGCCGCCGTCGGGGCGCTGGCTGCCGCCGTCGTGCATCAGCGCGACGACGGTCTCGGCGCCCGCCGCCTTCAGCTCCGGCACGTACTTATTGATCGCCGCGACCTCGTCGCCGAAGGTGAATCCCCGAATGCCCTCGGGGAAAACGAGATTCACGGTGTCGGGGGTCACGGTGCCGACGACGCCGATCTTGTGGCCGCCGACCTGCAGGATGGTCCACGGCTTCAGCGAGGGCGGCAGCTTGCCCTCAGCGTCGGTGACATTCGCGGCCAGGTACGGAAACTTGGCCCCGGTGAACGGTTCTCCCGGCGAACACCCGTCCGGCGCACAGCCACCCTGCTGCAGGCGCGCCAATTCGATGACGCCGTGGTCGAATTCGTGATTGCCGACGGAGGAGGCCGCGACGCCGATGTTGTTCATGAAGGTAATGGTCGGCTCGTCGTGGAACAGGCCGGACACCAGCGGGCTGGCCCCGACGTCGTCGCCCGCCGCGACCACCGCGCTCGCCGGATACGCCGCCTTCAACCGCGCCAGATGCGTCGCCAGGTAGGCCGCGCCGCCCGCGTCGTAGCCGGACACCTTGCCGGTCGAGCCGGCCGGCGGCTCCAAGTTGCCGTGCAGATCGTTGAGCCCGAACAGATGCACCTCGCCGGGCTTGGCCGCGGGGAGATCATTCGTCGAAACCAGGGGAACGACCCCGGCCGCGGTGGACGTCGTCGGCCCACTGCTCTTTTCACTCGCGGTGCCGCATCCTGCGACCAATGCGATGCTCATGACCCCGGCAACAACAGCGGCAATGCGACGGCGCGCGTTCATGCTCAGACTGTCCCACGCGCAGCCTGCCGCTGCCACCGCACACGCCCGTCGCCGCCGGTGTTCGTGCGGCGAACTTTCGAGTTCACCGCGCATTCCGATGCGGGCGAGCGCAATGTAGATGCGGCACACCGATAGGCGCGGGGATGCCCCGATTTCGGGGACGGTGAGTGACATACTGCCTAGTCAAAGGGACAGGCATGTGAAATTCACGACCACATGGAGGGCTCGGTCTTTGAAATCCTCATCCAAAACCTGGGCGTTGACGTGCGCGCTCGCTACCACCTTGGCGCTGCCCGGATCGCCAGCTCACGCCGCTGGTTCGCTGTTCGGCGTCGCGCCGGAGGTAGAGCAGCAGATTTGCGACGGTAAAGACCACGACGACCGGTGGTATCAAGAGGTCGGCGAATGGCTGGAACTCTCACCCGCCATCTTCGACAAACCGGTACACACCGAAACCCGCGCCGAACTCTTTCAGAATCCGGCCTTCATCCCGGACACACGGAAGGCAACGTGTGAAAAGGAGGACCCCTATAACGAGAAACTCAAAGAGCTGATCACCAAGTACTACAAGCAGGGAAACCTGCTCCAGGACTGCGGCACCACCCAAGGCCTGCAACGCTTCATCGACCGCCGCCTCGCCGTCTTCCACTGGATCGCCGCCAACGACTGGAACGCGCCCAAACCGCCCGCCCCCACCTGCTCGGCCTGAACCGCGCCTCGGGTCAGCGGAGGAACTGGGAGACCGTGGCGGCCATCTGCGAACGGAAGGCGGCGGGGGAGAACGTCTCGGCGTGGGCTCGGATGGTCGCGGGGTGGTAGGTCGCGGGGTCGAAGGCGAGCATCGCTTTGGCCAGGTGGTCGATGACGGCGTCATCGGGGCCGTGCGGGATGTGTTCGCCGGTCTTGCCGGGGGAGACGGTGTCGAGGGCGCCGCCCTGGTTGACGGCGAGAATTGGTGTGCCGCAAGCCATTGCCTCTACCGGGACGATGCCGAAGTCTTCGACGCCGGGCATGAGCAGGGCGCGGCAGCGGCGGTAGGTGTCCAGGAGCACTTCGTGGGATGTCGCGCCGAGGAAGGTGGTTTCCGGGCCCGCGAGGGTCTCCAGGTGGGTGCGGAAGCGGCCGTCGCCGAGGATGACCAGGCGGCAGCCCGCGCGCTGGGCGGCGAGGATGGCCAAGTCGGGACGCTTGTAGGGGACGAGTCTGCCTGCGAAGAGGAAGAAGTCGTCGCGCGGGATGGTCGGCTCGGGGGTGAAGCGATCGATCTGGACCGGGGGATAGGTGACCGTTGCGGGTAGTCCCCACCAGTCGTTGACGCGGGCGGCGACGGCACGCGAGTTCGCCACGACGTGGGAAAGCTTTGGGGCGGCACGCAATTCACCGCGGCGAGCCAGTCGGCCCAGTGCGGCGAGTGCGAGTTGGCCCGCGCGGCCGCCCGCTTCCTGCGCGCGGAAGTCCTTGTCCCAGGCCCATCGTGCCGGACTGTGTACGTAGGCGATGACAGGAGCGTCGGTGGCGAAGGCAGCCTGGGTCGCGAAGGCGTGATGGCTGACAACGACTGCGTCGTAACGACTTCCGAGCGGGAGGCGGCGCAGCGCGCGCGGGACGAAGGGCAGCAGCGGCGCGTGTGAGCGACGGCCGGAGGCGGCGTAGGCGCGGCTGAGCCAGGTGTCATGGACTGTCGTCAGCGGCGGGCGCACACCGGCAGGATCGACAATGGGCGCGAAAACCTCGGTGTCCGACCATGTTTCGGAGAGCTCACCGACCACCGCTTCGGAACCACCGAACTCGGTGAACCGTTCGTGCACGATAGCGATGCGGGGCTGCGTCATTCGTGCACCGGCGAAATCTGGCGCGGTGCCGCGCGGCGGCGGATGGCGGGGGCGACCGGGCGCCCTTCGAGGAGACCGTCGACGCTGCCCTGCTCGATCGCCTTACGGTAGACGGCGGCCGCTTCCCGGCAGGCCGCGATCGTCTCGTCGATGTCGGCGTCGGTGTGCGCGGCCGAGGTGACGAAGGACTGACCGAGCACACCCCGGTGCAGCAGCTCCTGCAGAAACAGCGTGCGGAATTCCTGAGAGGGCTGACCGTTCAGGTCACGGGTGACGAAGATCAGGCAGGACGGGCGACCCAGCACCTGGAGATAGTCGGCGATGCCGAGCTCGGCGGCCACCGCATTGACCCCGTCCGCGAGGCGGCGACCCGCGTGCTCCATCTTGGCGATGGGCTCGCCGGTGCGGTACTCGTGCACGACCGCGCGAAAAGCGGCCAGCGAGCCGGACTCCGGGCCGTGCGTAGTGGACAGTAGAAAGACCCGGTCCTGGTCGGTGCGCAGACCACCGAGCTCCATGAACTCGCGTTTACCGGCGAGCGCGGACAGTGGGAAACCGTTGCCCATGGCCTTGCCCCAGCAGGACAGGTCGGGCCGCACGCCATACACCGCCTGCGCGCCGCCCGCCGACCAGCGGAAGCCGGTGATCATCTCGTCGAAGATGAGCAACGCGCCGTGCCGGTCGCACAGGTCTCGGACACCCGTGAGGAAGCCGGGCTCCGGTTCGGACAGCGCGGTGGCGGCTTCCATGACGACCGCGGCCACCGCGCCGGAATCCAGCACGGCGGCGAGCGAGGGCAGATCGTTGTAGCGGAATCGCACGGTGCCCGCCGCGGTTTCGGCGGGGATGCCGCTGTCCATCGCGGTGGTGCCGATGAACCAGTCGTCCACCGAGAAGAACGGTTGATCGCAGACGGCGATGGCGGTGCGGCCGGTGGCGGCCCTGGCCAGCCGGACCGCGGCGGTGGTGGCGTCGGAGCCGTTCTTGGCGAACTTCACCATGTCGGCGCCCGGTACCAGGGTCAGGAAGTCTTGCGCGGCAAGCAGTTCCAGTTCGGTGGGGCGGCTGAAGCTGATGCCGTCGGCGATGGCACGATGCACCGCGTCGAGCACCGGCCGGCAGCCGTGGCCGAGGGTGACCGAACGCAGGCCCATGCCGTACTCGATGTAGGAATTGCCGTCGGCATCCCAGACCCGGCAGCCGCTGCCGCGCACCAGGATCGGCGCCATGAACTCGGGATACTGGTCCGCGCCCCTGGCGTAGGTGTGCGCGCCGCCCGGGATCAGATCGTGCAGCCGGGCCTGCAGTTCGTTGCTGCGGGTAAAGCGGCGGGGTGCCGCCGGATCCGCGGAAGTAGACTCCATGGTCGGGCTCCTGAAGAGTCGGGTCACACACGCACGGCAGGCGGCCTGCGCGAATCCTCCCTGCGCGCACCGGTTCTGCGCATTACTGTACGTCGGCCGGATCGGCTTGTCCGCGCAACAGTGTCACCTGTCGGTCATTTGATATACAGCCTGTCGCATTTGTGCCGTTTCAGCGGAAGCTGTTCCGCCATAAGTCATCCGGTGATCCGGCCAGCTCGAGTCGTCATGGGTGCTCGGGGCCGATGGTTCGCCGCGCGGACGGTGCCGAGGATTCCACGTCCGGTTCGACCACGGGCCCGATGGTGACGGCCCACAGGTCGTGGTCACCGCGGTGTCCGGTGGCGCCGACGTAACAGCGCATCCGTCCTTCGCGAGTCATGCCGACCCGCGCGGCGATATCGGCGGACCGGCCGTCCGCGGGCTCGACCGCCGTCGAGACCCGGCACAGGCCGAGCGGACCGAAGGCATAGGTGAGCAGCAGGCGCGTGGCCACGGTCCGGACATCGTCGTCCTGACCGGGCTCGGTCCAGACGAACATGCGCGCATTGCGATCGAACATGTCCAGGTCGAACAGCCTGGCCTCGCCGACGTACGCACCATCGACCTCGATCGCCAGCACCAGACCGCTCTGCGCACGCAAACCCGGACGGGCATAAAGGAATTGGCGCAGCCACTGGAGTCGGCTGTGCTGCCGCGCCCACACCTCGTCGGCCACCAGCGAATCCGGCTCCAGCGCCGCCCGACTCCGCAACCGGGTGGCGCGCCACCGACTCCAGTCCGAGAGTCGCCGGCTACGGACGACCACCGCCCGGTGTTCCGGATCGGCGAGCCGGACGGGCCGGGCGGCCTGCAGCGGATCGAGTAGATGCAGTACCCGTCCCGCGTAGAAGCGCGCGGCCGCGGCGAGCACCGCGATCCTGGGGAACGAACCGCCGGTCACGTCGTCGGCCGGTGGCTGCGGTGGCCGGGCGTCGTAGCGGTCGAGCCAGGAGCCCACGAAGCCATTCGGCGGCACATCCGCCCTGGTGACCGACCACAACTCGTGGTCGCGGCGCGAACCGCCCACGTCGAAGTAGCGACCCATCAGGGCTTCCCGCTGGAACCCGAGCTCGGCGGCACCGTGCGCGGCGGCGACGTTCTCCGGCGAGATCGGCGCGGTGATCCGCTCCAGGCCGATCTGCTCGAGACCGTAGTCCAGCAGCAGCGCCGCCGCGATGCCGCCGATCCCGTGCCTGGCCACCTCGGCGTCCACCCAGATGCCCAGTTCCGCGGCGCCGGTGACGGTGTCGATCGAGCCGAGCTCGACCTGTCCGGCGAACCGGCCGTCGACCTCGATCACCGTGGACAGCCGGCGGCCCGCGCGCGCCTCGGCGCGGCTCGTCAAACATTCACGGACCCAATGGGTTCCGCAGTGCCGCGCCGCCCAGTCGAGCGTCGAGCTGTACCAGAACGGCTCGATGAAACGCCGGTCTCGCAGTCGAATACGACGCCAGTGTGGGTAGTCCGCGATCCGGGCCTGGCGCAGCACGACGACGTTGCCGTGCAGCGACACGGGACCGAGACTGATGCGCGCCAACGATTTCGGACTGGTCGACATGGCGCCTACTCGCGCGGCCGGGTCTTGCCCAGCGACATCGTTTTGAGCACCCCCTCGGTGGAGACGGACAGCCGCCAGTACGTCCCGGATGCGTCTTTGAGCACGATTCCGCCCTCGGTCTGCTCGGAAAGCCAAGTGCCGCTGGCCAGTACGGCCGAACGCAGCGCGCCGTCGGCCGACTGCGCCTGGAACACGTCGCCGTCGCCGCGCCCGGCCTTGGCGACGATGGTCCCGGTGAACTGCGGCGCGTGCGTGCTGGCGCGGCCGAGCACATGCCAGCGTGGCGGGAACAGCGCGGGGTTGAGATCGTCTGCCGCGGTGGAGATCAGGTTCACCGCGGTGCCCTCGGGGCAGTTCGCCGGATCGATCCGCAGCTCGATCGGCGGCTTGTCCAGATCCTTGTCGAATTGGACATTGGCGAGATACGGCTGACGGCAATAGATCATGTCCACGCCGACCGTGCGCGCGGCGACCTTGCAGTTGATCATGCCGAATTGCGCGGGCCCGCCGCGGTCGGCCCGGCCGATCGACAGCGCGATATCGGCGCCCTCGAACCAGACGTTGGTGAGCCACCAGTCGTTCGCCGCGCCGTCGATGAGGATGTGCTTGTCGGTGGTCTTCGGGTCGGCGTCGGATACGAATTCGACGTTGGTGAGCGCCAATCCGGCGTTGTGGTCGTTGCCGGTGCCGAGCACCCCGATGTAGTTGCTGGTGAGCTTGGACGAGGTGACGTAGTTCTGGATACAGGAGGTGACGATGCCGTAGCCGAAATTGTTGATGTCGCAGTTGAGGAACGCGGTGCCGCCGGTGTTGCCGTCCAGCACCACGCCGCGCTGCTCGAGAAAGCGCGGATGGTTTTCGGCGATGTGGTTGCCGCGGATCACCACCGAATCGAAGGAGCAGCGGAAGCATTCGGACAGCAGGACCGCCGTCGCCTTCGGCCCGGCCAGGTAGAAGCCGAGGCGCGCGAATCGCACCCGGCTGCGCTTGCGCAGGTTGATCAGGGTGGTGTCGATCATGCAGTTCACCACGCTGACATCACCGCCGTCGCCGAGCACCGTGGCGTAGTCGCCGAGGTCGGGCCATGCCGTCACGTTGTAGTGGCCCGCGGGTAGGTACATCACGAGTGGTACGCCGCCGGGCACCGCGGCCGCCGCGGCGATCGCCGCCGTGTCGTCGGCGACACCGTCACCGATCGCGCCGAAGTCGCGGACGTTGCGCGCCGCCGGTGCGTCGGTGACGTGTGGCGAACGAAATTCGATGCTGGGGGTTGCCGCTGTGTCGGTGCCGCAGGCCGCGAGCACCGGCACGGCACCCGCCGCGCCGAGCGCCGCGGCGAGCATGCGCCGCCGGCCGACCGTTTCGTTGGTCATCGCCGCAGCCTCCCGGTAAGTCGCTGCCGCCGGCTGCCCGGCTTGCTGTACGCTACCGCGCCGGTCAGCTTGTTGTCGCCGAATGTGGCTAGGGCGCCACGTAATTGCGGCGCGGTGGTCTCGCCCAGCAGTACGACGGCGATGGTCTGGTCGCACAGTGGTGCCACGGCGATGGCGTCCGCGGCGTGCGCGATCGGCGCGGCCTGTACCACCACGTGGTCGTAGTCGGTGGTCAATTTCGCGACGATGGCCGCGAATCGGTCCGAGGCGAGCAGATCCGGCGTCTTGTCATCGGCCTCGCCGAGTGGCAGCACGGTGACGCCGGTGTCCGGCCACGCGATCAACGCCTCGTGCACCGGGGCGGCACCCTGCAGCACGGCCGCCAGACCGACGCCCGTGTTCGCCACGGCATGCGAACTACCCTGACCCGAGGTGTCGGCGTCGATGAGCACCACCTTGCCGCCCATGTCGGCGAACGATTTCGCCAGTGCGACAGCCACTTCGGACTCCGAGCGCGGCGAAAGGCTGGTCAGCAGGATGCTGCTGGCCTCGCCTTCGCGCAGTAGCCGGGTGCGTAGCCTGCGGGTCTCGCCCGGCGCGCCGGGACGGCCCGCGTCGATGATGCCCAGGATCGGCACCGGCAGCAGGGCTTCGAGGTTGTTGGAGGTGCGCAGCGTCCGGTCGGTGCGGTCGCGGACGAGGGCGCCCGCGCAGCCGAGCGCGAGTCCGGCCAGCAGGCCAAGGGCCAGAATGCGTTTCGACTGCGGCCCGCTCGGTCCGGCGGGCACCTCGGCGCGGTCGACCACGGTGATCCGCGCGGCCGGTGCGGCGTCGCGCTCGATGGTCTCCAATTCGTCTACCAGCCTGCGGAATTGGGCGGTGACCGAGTTGGCCAGGTCGCGCGCGCCCTCGGCGGTCGAGGATTGCACGGTGAGAATGATGTTCGTGGTCGCGGGCGGGGAGAACGCCTTGATCTTGCTCTGTACCTCGCCGACCGACATCTTCAGGCCGAGGTCGTCGATGACGCGCTTGGCGACGGTGGCGCTGGTGGCCAGGTCCAGGTAGGAGCGGACGCGCTGCTGGGCGGCGAGCCCACCCTGGTACGAGTCGTTGACCGAGGTGCCGGTCGCCATCGACACGTACATGCTGCTCGAGGAGACATAGGTGGTCGGCAGGGTGCTCAGATATCCGGCCGATGCGCCTAGGCACAACACCACCACCGCGACGATAATGACCCAGCGTCGGCGCGCGATATGCCAATAGTCGATCAATCCCATGGGGATTCTCTCTTTTCGATGGTGGATGCCCCGACGAATACAGGTTCCGCAAGAGATGTCCTTGCGGCGGACGGTGGTTCGGTTCGCGTGCGCCGCCGGTACTCGCGGACCAGCAGCGAGATGAGCCAGGCGAGCACGGCGGCCTGCAGGAATTTGCCGAGATTCTCCATGCTGCCGAGGATTCCGCGTTCGAACAGCGCGGAGGCGCCGGTCATCGCGAGCCCGAGCACCACGACCGGGAAGAAGCGCGAGTACAGCGCCTTGGCCCAGGCGAGCAACAGCAGGAAGGTGAAGGCGGCGCAGACGACCACACCCGGGTAGCCGCCGAGCACGAAGCCCTCGTTGAGATTGCCCTCGGCCAGCGACACCGACACCTTGGTCATATCGACCGACGCGCCGCGCACTTCATTGGCCCACTCGGTGCCGGACTGGAACTTGGTGGTGCCGAGCAGTTGGCTGGGGATGAGGCTGTATACGGCATGTTGCAGCGCCTCGGGGGGTGTCAGCCAGAAGCCGGGCTGGTGGTAGTAGGCGTCGGTCGCGGCCTCGAGCAGATCGAACCGCCGCAGGATGCTGAGGAACGGCTGCACGATCGGCGGATAGCTCGAATCCGTCAGCGCCGACTCCGCTTTCGCGTACTGGGTCTGCTTCAGTGACTGCAGCCAGCCGAACCCGCCGATGCCGAGCACCGCGATGGCCGCGACGGACACCGCCTTGCGCTTGGTCCAGCCGAGGATGGCGAAACGGACCGCGATGGCCATCGCCGCGCCGATGATCGGCGTCTTCGATTCGACGATCGCGGTCCAGGCCAGCTCGCCGAGCAGCAACCCGCCGATGACCAGCCAGGTCAGCTGGGTGCGTTCGGACCGGTAGAAGATGATCAACCCGAGCGCGGCGATGGTGGCCAGGATGGCGACGAAGGCCAGGATCGGATTGGCGCTCTCCACATCGCCCGCGCTGCCGATGGAACCGGAGGCGTAGGACGCGGCCCGGCCGAGCAGGCCGACGCCGTACATCGCGACCAGCGTCGGCACGAAGTGCGGGTCATTGGTCAGTGACGGCAGCTCCACCCGCGGATGCCGCCGTGCCCAAAACGAATAGGCGACAACGAATCCCGCGTAGACCCACAGTCCGAAGACAATGTGCTGCAGCACCAGCGCGATGCCGTGGTCGTAGCCGAGCTGGGCCAGCCGCGGGTCCGGCACATTGTCGCCGAAGCGCGGTTCCGGCTGCACCCACAGCAGAACCACGGGCCGCGCGACGTACGACAGCGACCAGAACGCCGCCTGCGCGATCAGGAACACCCGGGCGACACCGGGAATCGTGCCGGCCGCCACCGCGATGGTGGCGAGCGCGAGGGCGATCAGCAGCACCTCGGTGGTGGCGGTCATAAGTCGGGCTCAGGTGATGTCATGGATGATCTCCCGCGCCCGGTCTACGTAGCGATGGTTGCCCGCGAGGATGCGTTGATAGCCCGCCTCGGCCACGGCGGCGGCCTTGTCGGGATGCGCCGCGCACCAGTCGAGGACGGCGAACAGCTCATCGGCGTCGGAGAACAGGAAGCATTCGCTGGTGTCCTGCAACAGTTCGGCGTGCTCGTCGGTGCGCTCACCGACGAAAAGGCCGCCCGCCGCGGGCACTTCGAAGGTGCGGCAGGTATGGGTGTCGCGGTTGTCGGAGTTGAGCAGCACCAGATTGGCGGTGACGCCCGCCACCACCTCGGAGTATCGCTCGCCGTAGACCGCGCCGCCGACTTCTGCTCCGGTGGAGCGCAATTCGGGCACCCGACGCCAGCCGGGCCCGCGCACCAGCATGCGGGAGCCGTGCGTGCGGGCGAGCCCGATCATGTCGGCCCGCCGGTCCGGGCGGCACACGCCGATGAAGCCGACGAGGAACTGCCGGGTCCCGCGTCGCGCGGTGGGATGATGCCAGGCCGGGTCGTAGGCGCTGCGCACGAAGGTGACCGCGCGGGCGCCACGATCGCGCAACTCGGCGACGTTGTGGCGCTTGGTGGTGACGATGTGGTCCCATTCCGATTCGTGCGCAAGATATTCCGCGCTGGTGTTCTCGGGGTTGGCCACATCGTCGGGGCTGTAGTGCACGTGCAACCGGGCGGGGATATCGAGCAGCCTGCGCTGGTCGAGGTGGATGCCCTTGAACGCGAACACCATGTCCGGCCGGAATTCGGCGGCGGCACGGTCGATTTCGGCGTGCAGCCCGGCGACGTTCCACGGCGCACGGTGTCGTGCGAGCTTCGAATAGACCCATGGCGGAGACAGCCTGGGCGGCAGGGTGACTCGGGTGGTGTCGATGACCGCCACGTCGTGCCCGGCCTGCCGGAAGCCGTCGGCGAGCGAATGGGCATTGCTGCCGACCCAATCGTCGCCCAGGTAGAGAATTCTCATGACCCGCCCTCCTCCCGCATCAGCACAATCGCGGGACCTGGGGGCGGTGTTACTCGCGCGCGGTTGATCAACGTGCGGACTCTGAGCAGATACCAAGAGGCAACGGTGAATTCGACGACCACGGTGCCATAGACCAATGTCCACACCGAGTGCGTGCGAAACGCGATGAACAGCGCCACGGCGGCCACACAGGTGCCGAGCACGGCGCCGATCAGCACACCGGTGGTGTCCTGGCGGACCGGCAGCACGGCGGTGGTGACGAACGAGGTGACCGCCGTCGCGGGTAGCACGAAGATCTCCACCCGCAGGAGCCCGATCGCGGCGGCGAAGTCCTCGCCGAACACCAGGTGGATCAGCAGCGGCGCGGTCAGCCATACCGCGGCGGCCGCCACCGTCGCGACGCAGACGCAGGCGAGCAGCGCCTGCAACGCGTGCCGCCAGAAGTTGTCGTCGGCGCTCTTGCGCGCCATCCGCGGCAACAGCGCGAAACCGATGGGGTCCAGGGTGGATTGGATGGCGCGGACCAGGCGGTCCCCGGCGGAATACAGGCCGAGCGACACCGCGTCCAGCACCGCCGAGTACACCGCCGCCGCGCCCTGCCCGTACGTCGTCACCAGCAGCCGGGAGATGAAAACCGGTGCGCCGTTACGCAATACGGTCTTCACGCCGCGCGGCCGCGTCGGCGGCCCGAAGGTGCGCAGCGAATCCCACCAGGTCAGCACGACGGTGGGAATGGACGACACCAGCAGGCACAGCACCGCGACCTGGGCGTTGGGCATGCGGGGCAGCACCGCGACCAGCAGCACGAGGTACCCGATGCGGCCGACGCCCTGGTAGGCGGTGGAGGCGCCGAAGCGGCCCTGCCCGATGAGTAACCAGTCTTCGGAGGCCGACCAGAAACCACCCGCGAACAGACCGAGCAGGATCATCTCGAGATGGTCGGGCGCGCCGAGTGCGTAGCTGAGCAGCAGCGCGAACCCGAGGATGCCGAGGGAGCTCGCGCGGATGGCCAGGTAGTCGCCGCGCAACTGGTTGATGTGCCGCAGGCGATCCCCGCCCAGACTGGCGTCGTGCACCCGGGCGGCCAGATATGAGGTGATGCCGAGATCGACGAGCAGCGAGCCGATGAAGTAGGCCGACATGCCGATCGCGAGCAGGCCGAGGCCGTGCGTGCCGAGCACCCTGGCCGTCAGCGGCACGGTCACTATCGTGACGACGTACTGCCCGTACTTGCCGAAGCTGACGTAACCGATATCGCGGATGATGCCGAGAAATCCGATGCGGTGCTGGGGTTTTCGGTGCTGCGTGCTGCCGGGCGCTGGCGGCTGGA
Organism: Nocardia sp. NPDC060255; assembly: GCF_042727395.1. Lineage (NCBI taxonomy): Bacteria > Bacillati > Actinomycetota > Actinomycetes > Mycobacteriales > Nocardiaceae > Nocardia > Nocardia sp. NPDC060255. Next base: position 47,105 of record NZ_JBHXAU010000029.1, read on the forward strand.
CCGGGGCGTTCGGGGCTGTGTCGTCAGCCATGCGGGGCTCTCTCCGGTGAATGTGGGGTGCCCGCAGCGTCGTTGCGTTGTGCGATGTCGTCGAGGAAGGCGGCGACCGTGCGCGCCGTTTCGGTGATGTCGAAGTCCTTGGCGCGCAGGCGGGCCGCCATGGCCAGCCTGCTGCGCAGTGCCGGGTCGCCGATGAGGGTGTCGAGTGCGGTGGTGAGTTGGTGTTCGTCGCCGCTGTCGACGAGCAGCCCGTCTACGCCCGGCTCGATGATCTCGGCGGGACCGCCTGGCACCGAGGCGATCACGGCGCAGCCCGCGTGCATGCCCTCCACCACGACCTGGCCGAACGGCTCGGGCAGCACCGAGCTGTGCACCAGAATGTCGGTGTCGCGCAGGTATTCGGCGGGATCGTCGACGTGGCCGGTGAAGGTGACCGGCAAACTCAGCTCCTCGGCTAGGCGTTCGAGCTCAGCGCGGTAGGGCTCTTCGTCGAAGAAGGTGCCGCCGATCAGATACACCTGGCGTGGACGCACTTTCGTGGCCGCGAGCGCGCGTAGCAGCACATCCTGGCCCTTCCACGGGGACAACCGGCCGACCACGGCGACCACGGTGTCGGCGGGCGGGCGCTGGCCGGCACGCGGCAGGTCGGTGCCGAGTTCGACACCGGGATAGGCGACGAGCGCGGGCCTGCGTCCGATCGGCAAGGTGCGCAGGGTGGTTCGGCTGTTGGCGAGGTAGCCGCGGCTGACGAGCCGGCCGAGCAGCCGCAACACGAGGGTGGGCAGTCGGCCGAAGTAGTCCGCCGAAATCCGGTCGTGCACCTGCCAGACCAGCGGAACGCGGGCGCGGCGGGCGGCGACCGCGCCCATCACCAGCGCCTTGCTGCTCTCCGCTACCACGACGTGCGCACCGAGCTCCCGCGCGGTGGCACCGAGGGACCAGCCGAGCCGCAGCAGCCGGAGGAACCCGGCGACCAGCCGCAGCGGGCCCGAGTCGATGGTCATCGCCCGGCTGTCGAATCGGCCGCGCAGCACCCGGGTTTCGACCCCGCGGGTGCGCATCCGCTCGACCATCGGGCCGTCCTCCGTGTAGACCATGGCGACACCTAGCCGTCCCTGGTCGCGTAACGCCGACACCAGCCGCAGCGTGGCCAGCTCGGCGCCGGACGGCGCTGCGGTGTGTGCGAGAAACAGGGCCCTGCTCATTGCCTGATTGCCCGGTACATCGCGAGATGCCGCTCGGCTGTGACATCCCAGGAGAAGGTTTCCGCGTGCGCCCGGCATTGCGCCGGTGTCGGCACGGTGCCGTGCAGCGCGGCGGCGATGCGCGCGCCGAGCGCGTCGGCGTCGCCGGCGGGCACGATGAGCGACGGGTCCAGACCGCGCACGGAATCCGGTAGGCCACCGCAGTCGGTGACGATGGGCGGGCGGCCCGCGGCCAGCGATTCGAGCGCGATCAGGCCGAATCCTTCGAGGGCGGTGGTCGGCACGACGGTCAGCTCCGCCTGTTCGTAGAGTTCGGTGAGGCGTTCGTCGTCGACGTGCCCGGCGAATTCGACGGTATCACCGAGTGATCTTGCCGCGGAGCGCAATTCGTCCCCAGCCGCGCCGGTGCCGACGATCACCAGGTGGGCCGACGGATGCTCGGCGCGGACAGCCGGCCAGGCGCGTAGCAGCGTATCGATGCCCATCCGGCGTTCGAGCCTGCGCACGCACAGTACGGTTCGGCGGTCGGACTCGGCGCGAACTGGGGACGCGTGGAAGCGATCCAGGTCGACGCCGGGCGGGATGACCGCGATGCGGTCCAAGGAAACCCGGTAGTCGGTATGTAGTACGTCGCGAAAGTGGTTGGACAACACCACGAATCGGTCCGCGCCGGAATACCGGACGCGTTCGAGCAGATACTTCGCGCGCACTGCCGTTTCACTCTGTCCGGTGAGTCGGCTCTCCGCGGCCCACGGTCCGTGGAAATGGATGACGAGCGGTAGTCGCCCGCGCCGCGCGATGGCGGCCGGACCGTAGAGGCAGAAGTGCCGATCGAGCACGGTGTCACGGTGTAATTCGGCGCGATCGAGGAACGCCGTGCGGGCCCGCCGCAGCGTGGAACCGCCTAAGCCGCCCCATGATTGGGCTCCGGCGGCGGTGCCGGAGTCGGCGCCGAACGCCGCCGCGGACACGGCCGCGCCGGGTTGCCTGGCGAGCGCGTGGAAGAGCTCGGTGAAGTACCGGTTGAGCCCACCGGGCGCGGACGCGAACCATTCGGATCCCGTCATGTGGACCCGAACCGTCACGGTACTACCCGTCACCCATGCCCCCTACTGGCGGTGATGGCGGACGAGCCGCTATCGGTGAACTCGTCTCTCCCGCAAAAGTCTAGGGGACGGGGGCCCTTCTGGTCGGGCAGTCGGCGAGCTACCGACGGGTCACCCCAGATCGAACAGATTCGGCTGCCCCGCCCGGAAGCGCGCGGCGTCCATCTGACGCAGCGGCTCGAACGCGGGAATCGACTCGCGGGTGAACAGCTGGACCCGCGCGGCGGGGGAGCCCGCGGCGTCGAGCAGCGCGTTGACCGCCGTGCGGCCCGCCTCGTTCGCGCCCTCCATGGTGGCCAGGTCGAAGTTGGTCTGCACGTAGTCGGCGGCGAGGAACAGATTGGGGATCTTGGTGTGCGCGGTGGGCCGGGCCGCCCACGAGCCGATCGTGTTGATCAGCAACGGTTCATCGCTCTGGTTCTGGCCGTTTTGCCAGCTGATGCCTGGGTCGAGCAGCCAGTCCTTGACGATGCCGTCCTTCAGCTGGATCTTGCCGTCGTCGTTGAGCGCGGCGGCCAGCTGCGCCCAGGTCTCCTGGTAGATCTCCTCGCGGGTGCAGTGTTTGGCGGTCTTGCCGAACAGGATGCCCGGGGTGTCCCAGTCGGAGATGTCGATGGTGAGGCCGTCGTTGATGGTGCCGTCGCCGTACTTCGCGGCGTAGTCGACGTCCCAGAACGCGCGCTGCGAGTAGGAGGTGAGCCGCCACGGCGCGTCGAGGTAGATGTTGTAACCCGCACCGAGTTCCAGCTTTTCGGTGACGAACAGCTGCATGCCGCTCATCCAGTCGACGGTGAGCTCGTCCATCCGCGCGAGTCCTGGGTCGAGACTGCGGATTTCGGGCGACCAGAGGCCCCGCGCGCGATCCGTCGGCACCGCACAGACGTACCAGTCGGCTTGGTGTAGCTGAATCGCGCCGTCGGGCTTGCGGATTCGCGCGCCGCCGATCTGATCGCCCGCCACCTCGAAGCCGTCGAGCGCGTGGCCGGGGCGGAACTGGACGCCCAGGTCGCGCAGCATGGTGAGCCACGGATCCAGCCAGGCCTCGTTGGTCGGGCCGTTGAGCACCTCGTAGACCTTGGGCCCGCCGGTGAGCTCCTGCAGCAGGGCGAGGAAGAAGCCCTCCATCATGTTGCCCATGGTCCTGGTGCTGGCGACGTACTCCTTCGCGGCGACCAGCGCGCGCGTCAAACCCGTTGCGGCGAGGGCCTGGAACTGCGGCGACCGGGTCGCGGCGCCGACGAAGTCCCACCAGCTGACGTGCTCCCACTGGCCGAAGCGGCGGTCCTCGCTGGAGGTCAGATAGGTGACGACCCGTCCGGCCATGTGGATCGCCTCGGGCAGCGGGATGAGGTTGTTCTTGACGAACCCCTCGATCAGGATGCGCTGCAACCCTTCCGGCGTCAGCGCCTCGCGTGGATCGAAGTAGAACCCGAACATGAGCGGGAAGCCGTCCGGCAGATTGTTGGCGCGCGGATAACGCGGATCGTTGACCGAGAACGGAACCAAGTTGTCGTGCACCGTGTTCCGAGAGCCCGGCAGCGGGATGCGGCGCATGGTGTCGTGCACGTGGTGATAGAACGAGGTGAAGCCGCGCGCGCCGTGCTCACCGGGTAGCGGTGCCCGCCCGTCGCGGCCGGTACCGGGCAGCGGGATGGTGCGCGACTTGCCGCCAAGCTCCTTGCGGTCGAACACGGTCACCTCGAAGCCACGCTCGGCGAGCTCGTGCGCCGCGGTGAGTCCGCCGATGCCCGCGCCGAGCACGGCGACCGTGTTGCGGGGCGGGCCGTTTCGCCTGCGCGTCCCCTGTGCCGTCGCCGGACCCGCGGTCGCCGCCAAACCGGCGGCCCCGGCCAAACCCGCCGCGCCACGCAGCACCGATCGCCTGCTGACCGCGCTGTCCCGATAGTGAGCTGTCACTGCACGACCCCGTTCACATTTCTGACTATCCTGATAGTCATATTTAGCAGACGGCCGCTCACGATGGGAGACAATGCGGGGATGATGAGCAGGGATCACCGATGAGCGGTGACGCCAAGCGACGACCCGTGCGGCCTTACGGCGGAGTCGGCGCGGCCGATCGGGTCGCGGCGCGGCGGAGCAAGCTGCTCGACGCCGGTCTGGAGCTGTTCGGGACGCAGGGCTATGCGACGACCGGGGTCAAGGACCTCTGCCGTGCGGCGGGGCTTACCGACCGGTACTTCTACGAATCGTTCGGTGGCACCAAGGAATTGTTCGCCGCCGTGTTCGACAAGGTCATCGACGAGCTGTTCGCGGAGGTGGCCGTTGCGGTGGACGCGCAGCGGGCCGAGGGGACCCGCAAGCTGCGCGCGGGCATCGGCACGTTTCTGACGGCGCTGGCCGAGGACCCGCGCCAACTGCGGATCGTGTTCGTCGAACCCACCGGCGCCGGCGCGGAACACCGCATGCGGGAGGCGCTGTGGCGATTCGCCCGGCTGGTCGCCGCGACCGCCACCGACGCGCGCCCCGAGACACGCCCGCCCGCCGAATTGGTGGACATCTACGCGCTGTCGGTCGTCGGCATGCTGGAGCGCGTTCTGGTCGAGAAACAGGGCGGACGGTTGGATGTGCCGATGGCCGAACTCGTCGACTATTGCACGGCATTCGCCGGTGCATCGCTCAGCGCGGTGTACACCGGACGGATAACCAAACAATCCGGTCGGCACGAAGTGTCTTCGCGCGCAACGGAGTAAGTTGCTCGGAGCTGTCAGGTAACTCTCCGTGCGGTAGCCGCGATGCATAGCGTGGGGTAGATTTCAGATCGAGTTCGTGCTCGGCACGGACCGACCCGCGGGGGGACTGGCGGGAGGGTATGGACAGTGGGGACCGTAGGTTCCGAGGCCGAGCGCGCCGATGTCGCAGAGGGCGATATCAGGGTGCTCGTCGAAAACGGCGAGTATTGGCTGCGTAATCGCGGCGATATCGCGATGATGGCCGTGACGGTCGAGCGGCTGCGGGCACGCTGGCCGCGCGCCAGGATCGGGGTGCTCACGCACCAGCCCGGCATTCTGCGGGCGCTGCTGCCAGAGGCGGAGCCGCTCTGCGGACCCGACTGGAGTTGGGGCCGCGACGGCTGGTCCGGACGGTTAAGTCGTTCGGCGGGAACAAGATTGGTGGGTCCGGCGACGCTACGCTGGCGGGCGGCCACCGACGGACCGAAGGACCGGCTGCGGGCACTGCGCTCAGCGGCGCGGCGACGGTCGGCCGGTCCCGGCATCACCGAACATGTGACGACGCCGGAGGAGACCGAATTCCCGGTCGAGATCCCGGCCGCCGTCGAACAGGCGTCGCTGGTGCTCGCGCTCGGCGGCGGGTACATGACCGACGTCGACCGCTACCAGGCGCACCGCACGCTGAACCTGCTCGAACACGCGCGCTCGCGCGGCATCCCGACGGCACTGGTCGGCCAGGGCCTCGGCCCGCTGCGCGACCCGGCCCTGACGCGCCGCGCCGCGCAGGTGCTGCCGGACGTCGACTTCCTGGCGCTGCGCGAAGGACGGCGCGGCCCGGAACTGCTGTCGCGGTTCGGCGTCGCGCCGGAGCGGGTGCTGGTCACCGGTGACGACGCCGTGGAATTCGGTTATCGACTGCGCCAGGCCAAGATCGGCTCGGACATCGGGCTGTGCCTGCGGGTGGCGGACTACTCGCGCGTCTCCGCGTCCGCGCAGGCGACGCTGGGCCGGGTGGTCCGCGCCAGTGCCGAGCAGCTCGACGCCGGTGTAGTGCCGCTGATCATCTCCGAATACGCCTCCGAGGACCGGCTTTCCACGCTGCCGCTGCTCGCGGGCGCGGCGAGCGCGCGGCCCGCCGTCGGGCGCGGCGGCACACCGCACGATGTCGCTCGTCAGGTCGCGGGCTGCCGGGTGCTGGTCACCAGCGCCTACCATCTCGCGGTTTTCGCACTCTCCCAAGGGATTCCGGCGGTCGGCATCACCGCCTCGGAGTACTACGACGACAAGTTCCACGGATTGCTGCAGATGTTCGGCACCGGTCTGCGGATCGTGCACCTCAACGACCCGGTACTGGACAAGACGCTCACCGAGGCGGTGCGCGAGTCGTGGGCCGAGGCGCCGGTGGTGCGAGAAGCATTGCAACAGAAGGCCATCGAACAGATCGAAGCCAGCAGGGCCGGGCTCGAACGGGTCTTCCGCCTGGTGGAAAGCGGACCGGTGCGACCGGCCCATCAGCTAGGGGATAGGTCATGACACGACTGTCGGTTTGCGTTCCCGCCTACAACTCGGGACGCACGCTGGCCACGACGCTGCGCTCGGTGCTGGACCAGGACGTGGACTTCGAACTCGTGGTGCTCGACAACGCGAGCACCGACGAGACGGGCGCCATCGCGCGCGCGATCGACGATCCGCGAATCCGGGTGCTGCGCAACGACACCGTGCTGCCGATCGGGGACAACTGGAACAAGGTGATCGCCGCGTCGACCGGCGACCTGATCAAGGTGGTCTGCGCCGACGACGTGCTGCGGCCGGACGCGCTGGCCACCCAGCTCGCGGTGATGGTCGGCGATCCGTCGATCGCCATCTCGTCGAGCCGGTTCGAGGTGATCGACGAGGACGGCGCGCTGCTGGAGAGCGGGCTCGGCCTGGCCGGACTGCTCGGCAGGCAGAGCCCGCGGGCGCTGGCCCGGGTGATCGTGCGGCGCGGGCCCGCCGACTTCGGGCCGACCGCGGCGGCGATGTTCTACCGCAAGCACTTCGATCTGGTCGGCGGGCTGCGCGGCGACCTGGTGTTCCCGATGGACGTGGATCTGTTCGCCAGGGTCTCGTCCTTCGGGGTGTTCTTCGGCATGTCGGAAATCCTTGCCGCATGGCGTAATTCGTCGTTCAACCTGTGCAGCCGCACCTCGACGGTGAGCAAGCTGACCGACATGTACCGGTTCCATCACCGGATCGCGGGCGACTACCCGCATCTGGTGAGCCGCGGCGACGTGCTGGCAGGCGATACCCGGCTGGCGCGGGCGGCGTTGTACCGCTTGCGAGTTCGCACCGTGGCGACCGTACGGAACCGGCCGGATCTACTGGTCTGACGTGCAAACATCGAAGCCGCCCCAAGCCAGGGCGGCTTCGATGCGTTGGCTGAACTTCAGATGGACCAGAGCCGACCGTAGGTGTACACGGTGTCGCCGTTGGCCGTGACCACCTTGACGAACGGCCGAATCGTGGTCTGCCCGACGACACCGGTGACCGTGGCGTGGTAACCGCCGATCCGGATGAGGCCAGCGGCGCCGGACACGTCGCCGCCCGCGAACTCGACCGTCTGGATGCCAGGGCCGAGACCCACCTCCAACTCGATGCCTGCCCGCGGGATCAGCCCGTTCAGCTTGAGCAGCGCGCCGCTGTCGCCGCCGAGATCGAGCCCGAGATCCGGCGTCGAGTAGCCGAACTTCAACCGTCCGGTCAGCGTGGCCGGATAGCCGACCTGATAGCCGACGGTGATGTGCCCGCGCCAGTCACCGGCGCTCGGGCCGGTGATCTTGTAAGCGGCCTCGCCGGTGTGAAACCACTCGCGGGTGAACGGATTTCCGTCCAGTGGCGGCACGAAGTCGATCCTCGTGTCGGACTGGATCGCCTCGATCGACCGTTCCTGCTGATCGACGATCGAGCTACTACTGTCGACGACCGCTCCCGCGGTGCCGGTTCCGAAGACCAGTCCCGACGCCACCACCGTGGCGATCGCGAACATACGGACACTTCGGCCGCATTGCTGCGTGTTTTCCCTCATCAGGTTGTCCCCTCTGCACACACACCTGGCCGAGCGGGGTAGTTCGCTCGACGCCCGCTCCCCGGTTCGCGGGAGCGAAGAACCTCATCGATCATCTGGGGCCAGCAGGTGTTCGGTAAACAAAATCATGTCAGATCAAGCGCATAGAGCAAACGGGCAACAAATGCGCTGGGGGACAGCGAATGCGCGGCAAGTTCATCCTCCCTTGACGGTCGAGTCGGCCGGGTCGTCGACAATCCAGCAACCGTCGAGTTCCGGATAGCGGGCGCGGACCTCCGGGAGCAGATCGGGCAGCGTCAGCAGCACGAGATCCGGTCGGGCCGCGACGAGTTCGGCGGGCGCGATGATGGGCACGTCGGTGCCCGGCATCCGGCGGCCCTGCTTGGCCGGCGAGGCGTCGGCGACGGCGGCGATCAGCCCGCGATCGACGCCCGCCAGACTGAACAGCGCCACCGCGCGGGAGGCGGCGCCGTACGCGAAGACCCGATCACCCTGCGCCGCATGCCTGGTGAGCCAGCGGCGCAACACCTCGGCATGCCCGTCCGCGGCCTGCTGCAGGCTGCGCACGGCGGCGTAACCGGTGTATTCGGTTTCCTGCGAAAGGATCTCGCGTGCCGCGCCATCGAGCGGATGGGTGCCGTGCCGCGCGGCGACGAGCACTGTTCCGCCGTACAGGTCGAACTGCCACGCGGTGGTGACGCTCATGCCCGCGGCGGTCAGCAACCGGCGCAGTGCGGACAGCGAGTAGTAGGCGAAGTGGCCGTGCCGCAACGCGTTCCACTGACCGCCCGCGACGATGGTGGCCAGCGAATGGAACTGGATCAGCAGCAGACCGTCCGGTGCGGTCGCCGCGGCCCGCTCGGCGACGGCGGCGCGCTGATCCGGCTCGTGCATCAGGCCGAAGCAGTCGAGTACCACATCGCCGGCGCCGTCGGTGGCGGCGAACCCGCGCTCGGTCAGCAGCGGCACCCAGGTGCCGCCGTGCGGGCTGCCGAACTCGCGCACCGTCTTGCCCTGCAGCAGACCGGCTTTCGCGACCCTGGCGACCGCGTCGGCGGCTTGCTCGCGCAGCGCCGCCGGTTCGATGCCGCGCGGTTCCTCGGCGCGGGTGTCGTCCTCGGCCAGCTGCGCGAGCCCGCAGGGCGTGCACCGGTCCATCCGCAGCGGATGGGCCGTCTCGGCGAGGCCGACCGGGGAGCCGGCGGGCGGAAAGTAGTCGGCGGCGGGGACCATGCCGAGATCGAGCACCGGGCTGAGATCGATGCTCCCGCAACCTCGGCAGCGACGCGCGCTAGCGACGGGATCCACGGTGCGCCCCTTCGTTGCGGGCCGACGCGGCGGCCACCCGTGGCACCATGGCCTGGTGCGCATCGAGCAGACCGAGCTCGCCGACGTCCTCGTACTGGTACCCGAACCGTTCCGCGACGACCGCGGCCTGTTCACCAGAACGTTCGACGCGGCGGAGTTCGACACCTATCTCGGCACCCCGGGTGCCTCGGCCAGGTTCCAGCAGGATTCCCAATCCCGTTCCGCCGGTGGGGTTATCCGCGGTATGCACGGGCGATCCGGGCGCGGTGAGGCGAAGCTGGTCCGCTGCGCGCACGGCGCGGTGCACGACGTGCTGGTCGATCTGCGGCGTGACTCGCCGACGTTCGGCAGGCAGCAGGCGTTCCGGCTCGACGACGAGACGTTCCGGCACCTCTACGTGCCGCCTGGATTCCTGCACGGCTTCCAGGCGCTCAGCGATATCGCCGACGTCTGCTACCGCATCGACCGCCCGCACGACCCCACCGAGGACATCGGCGTCGCGTACCACGATCCCGACCTCGCTATCGCCTGGCCGCTGCCGGTCACGCTGGTGTCCGCACGTGACGCCGCCGCGGGCAGCTGGCAGCAGCTGCTCGCGGCGTTGTGACGGCGGCCGGTGCCTAGGTAGCCGGAACACGGGCGGTTCCGGGCTGTACCCGGCGCATCGACTCGTCGAGCACCCCGGAGTCGCGCAGCCGCTCCAGCTGCGGCAACCGGGTGAACTTCTGGAAGAAGTCGTCATAGGTGAGGCCGCGCGCGGTGTACTCCTGGAACAGCTCGTCCGCCCCGGCCTGCACGGTCCACAGCGCGCGAAACCCGATGGCGGAGCGGGCCGCCGAGAAGTCGACCCGATAGGAGCGCGGGTCGGCGCCGCTCTCGCCGGTGATGTTCAGCCGGGAGCCCGGCACCGCCTCCACCACCGCGCGGGCGATGTCGGCGACGGTCAGGTTGTTGGCCTCGGTGCCGATGTTGAAGGCGCGGCAGTGAATTGCCGCGGGCGGCGCGGTGAGGCAGTTGGCGAACGCCCACGCGATGTCGCGGGCATGCACCAGCGGCCGCCACGGGGTGCCGTCGGAGAGCACCTTCACCTCGCCGGTGAGTGCGGCGTACCCGACCAGGTTGTTGAGCACGATGTCGGCCCGTAACCGGGGGGAGAAGCCGAAAGCCGTTGCGTTGCGCAGGAATACGGGGGAGAAGCCGGAGTCGGCCAGCACCGCGACGTCGTCCTCCACCCGCACCTTGCTCTCGGCGTACGGGGTGATCGGACGCAGCGGCGCGTCCTCGGTGACCAGATCCGCGCCCGCGGCACCGTAGACCGAGCAGGTGGAGGCGTACAGGAACCGCCGCACGCCAGCCTCTTTGGCGAGTCGAGCCAGTCGCACCGATGCGTGATGATTGATGGCGTAGGTGATCTCGGGCGCCAGCGCGCCCAGAGGATCGTTGGACAGCGCCGCGAGATGGATGACCGCATCGAAGCCGCGCAGGTCATCGACGGTCACGTCCCGCAGATCCATGGTCAACCCCGGCGGATCGCCGGGCAGGTCGCCGAGCACGCAGTCGGCGAAGAAGCCTGCGTCGAGACCGACCACCTCGTGCGCGTTGGCGCGCAGGATCGGCGCCATGACGGTGCCGAGGTACCCCTGGTGACCGGTGAGCAGAACCCGCATGGCTAGGAACCTCCGAAGTCGATGACAGCCTTGTCGAGCAGGAACGCCTCGGCGTGCGGGCTGTGGCTCTGCACGCCGCGCAGCCGGGTGAGGGCGGTGAAGGCCTGCTCGTCGAACCAGTCCCGGTGGGCCTGGGACGGATAGTGCTTCAGCAGTAGTCGCGACTTCTCCTCGGCGAGTTCGGCGGTGAGCCGGTGGTACACGCTGGCGGCGGGAGTGTCGCTCTCCCACTTGAGGATCTCGTAGCCGAGGACGAGATGATCGCGGAACTCGGTCGGCACCAGCTCGGCGAGCACCCGGTGATCCTGGTGCGCGTCACCGCGCTGCGGCGCGAAGACCAGGTCGGGATCGACGCGGGCCCGAAAGGTGTTGAGTTCGTTCTTGATTCGGTCCCAGTGCGCGGGTGCTCGGCCGTCGGGCAGGTCGAGCACGGTGAGGTCGACCTCGGCACCGGGGCAGAACGCGTCCAGCGCAAGGCTTTCCTCGTCCGCCCGGGCCGTGCCGCCGCCGGACAGCACCAGGGCGCGCACCCGCAGGCCCGGGTGCGCGCGGGCCAGGGTCAGCAGCGTGGCCCCCATCCCGATGGCGATATCGTCGCAATGCGCGCCGAGCAGGGCGATCTCGGCGACCGCCCCGACGTTCAGCCGGATCACGCGTTTTCCCAGACCATCCACGGCCGGATGCCGGACTGATAGCCCGCGTCGAGTTCGGCCCGCTCCTTGAACGTGTCGGCGGGCTTCCAGAATCCGAGATGCTGGTAGCCGAGCAGCCGTCCCTGTCCGGCCAGCGTGCCGCACGCGTCGGCGACCAGATCGCCGCCCGGCGGCAGCAGATCGAAGATCTCCTGGCTGAGCACGAAGTAGCCGCCGTTCTCCCACAGCGGCATCCGCGATACCGGCATGATCTCCTTGACCTCGCCGGTCGGTTTCATGTCGACGCAGTGGAACGAGGACTGCGGCGGCACCACCATCATCGAGGCCGCCGCGCCGGAATCGGTGAACCTCTTGATCATGTGGTCCAGCGGCGCGTCGGTGAGCACGTCGGCGTAGTTCGCCAGGAACGGCTCGTCGCCCGCGACATGCTCGCGGACCCGGCGCAGCCGCTCGCCGATGGGCGATTCCAGGCCGGTGTCGACGAAGGTGATCTTCCAGTCGCTGATGTCGGAGCGCAGCATCTCCACCCGGCCGTCCCGGATGACGAAATCGTTGGACACCGACTCCTGGTAGGTCAGGAAGAAGTTCTTGATGTGCAGCCCGCCGTAGCCGAGGCACAGGACGAATTCCTTGTGGCCGTAGTGCGCGTAGTAGCGCATGACGTGCCACAGGAGCGGTCGTGGACCGACCAGTTGCATGGGTTTCGGGATCATGTCATCGGTGCCATCACGCATCCGCATGCCGTATCCGCCGCAGAACAGCACAACTTTCATCGTGCTCCCCTCCCTGTCATTTCTTTATCTGGAGCGCTGTTCACGTCGTTGTGACTGGTGAGGTCGGCACTGTGCAGTGCCGGCAGTGGGTAGACCAATTGGCCGCCCCACGAGGCGATGTGGCCGAGCTGCTCGGTGATCTCGGCCTCGAGATTCCACGGCAGCACCAGCACGACGTCGGGTCGATCCAGGTCGATCCGGTCGGGCGGGTAGATCGGGATCCGGGTGCCCGGGGTGAATCGTCCGTGCTTGTACGGGTTTCGGTCGACGGTGTACTCGAGCAGGTCGGTGCGGATGCCGCAGTAGTTGAGCAGGGTGTTGCCCTTGCCCGGCGCGCCGTAGCCGACGACGCGCTTGCCCGCGGCGCGCTGATCGAGCAGGAAACGCAGGAGGTCGTGGCGGACCGCCTCGGTGCGCGTCCGTAGCTGCCGGTAGCCCTCGACCTGATGCAGGCCCGCATCCTGTTCCAGCCGGAGCACATCGGCGACTCGGCTACTGGGGACGGCGCCCACTTCGGTCGGCCTGGCCCACAGCCGGATCGAACCACCGTGTGTATCCAGCAGTTCCACGTCGACGACGGACAGATCCGCCGTCGCGAGCGCACGTTGCGCGGAGTGCACGGTGTAGTACTGGAAGTGTTCGTGGTAGATGGTGTCGAACTGGCCCAGCCGCAGCAGGTTCAGCGCGTGATGCACCTCGATGGACAGCCACCCGTCGTCGGCCATCAGCGTGCGCAGCGACTTGGTGAAGCCGCGGAGATCGGGCACGTGGGCGTAGACGTTGTTGGCCACCACCAGGTCGGCCGGTCGGTGCGTCGCGCGGATCTTCGCCGCGGATTCCTCGTCGAGGAAGGCGGTCTCGGTGGGCACGCCCGCTTCTCTAGCGGCGTTGCCGACGTTCACCGACGGTTCGATACCGAGGCAGGGGATGCCCGCCGCCACGGCGTGCCGGAGTAGGTAACCGTCGTTGCTCGCCACCTCTACGACGAACGAGTCCGCGCTGAGGTCGAGCCGCTCGATCGCTTGTGCGACAAAGGTTTCCGCGTGCCGCACCCAGCTGTCGGAGTAGGACGAGAAGTACGCGTACTCGGTGAACGTCTCTTCTGGAGTGATCAATGCTGGAATCTGCAACAGCAGACAGTCCGCACACAGCCGCAGATGCAGCGGGTACGTTGATTCCGGAAGGTCGAGTTCGTCCGGCGCGAGAAACTTCTCGCACGGTGGTGTTGCCCCCAAATCGAGCACACTCGTCAGACGTTCGGAATCACACAGTCGACACAGCAACGCAGCCCACCTTCTGCCTAGAGTCGTTCCTCCGGCGCATTGCCGGCGCACCCCTGACGTCGACCCGATCCAGTGAGACGTTACAACGAAAGCCCCGCGTGTCGTAGCCGAAATCAGCTGCCCGGGAAGTAATTTCCGGTACTTTTCAACCGTTTCCGACGAGTAGCTTCCGCACCGCTACCGCGGCGGTTGGTGGTTCCGTACACATGGGACGAATTCGCCTGCGGGTAGCGAAGGTTCGGGACCTGGCCTCATGGGCCGGCCGGGCCCGAAACATACCGGGGCGGCAAACCGACCGTTCCTTTATCGGCTACCGCGTGGAACACTTTGCGGCCCCGATGATTCGACATGTGAAACGGATTGTGTTCTGTAACAATCGGCTTCTGGCCGCCGAAGGACGGGACACCCGAGGCGGTCAGGTTGGTGCCGTGGGGACCGATCAGTGCAGATCGGGGGGCTAGTTTTCTTCTCTCCCATGGGGAGGTGCGTTTCCATGAGCTTCGAGCTCGCCGACGACGACGATCTGGACTATCGCCGATCGCCGAACCCCCTGCCGCGCTCCGAGCGTGAGCGATGGCAGGGCGAATATGTAAGGCGCTTAGGCGCAACGGATTTCGGTGTGATCGTGGCGGCGATGGTGCTGGCCCAGGTCATCCGATTCGGCGGACCCGCCGCGCCACCGCTGGCGTGGCATCTGCCCTATGAGATCGGGTACACGGTCGTCTCCGGCGCGCTGGCGCTGGCCTGGGCCGCGTTCCTCGCGATCGGGCACACCCGATCGCCGCAGGTGGTCGGCAGCGGCAGTGAGGAGTACCGGCGGCTGGTCTCGGCGACGCTGCGACTGTTCGGCGTGCTCGCGATCGTGTCGCTGGTTTTCCAGATCGAGTTCGCTCGTGGCTATTTGGCTATTGCACTACCGCTCGGTCTGTTCGGTTTGATGCTGAGCAGATGGCTCTGGCGGATCCACGCACGACAGCTACGCGGGCGGGGGGAGTACCGGACCTCGGTGCTCGTGGTCGGCTGCGCGGAGGCGGCCCAGGCGATGGCCAATGCCTTCGCGGGCGACCCGGCCTCCGGATACCGGGTGGTCGGTGTGTGTATACCCAACGGGCACAACGAGATCACCGAGTACATCCGGGATCCCTCGGGGCGCACGTTCTCGGTGGTCGGCAGCGACCGCACCGTGCTCGAGGCGGTCCGCCGCAGCGGCGCCGACACCGTCGCGGTCACTGCGACGGATCATCTCGGCCCGATCGAATTGCGCCGGATGGCCTGGGAGCTCGACCCGATCGGGGTCGAACTGATCGTCGCCCCCGGCGTGGTGGACATCGCGGGCACCCGGTTGACGAATCGCTTCGTCGCGGGAGTACCGATGCTGCACATCGCGAAACCGCAATACGATCGCGCCAAGTCGACCGGCAAGGCGGTGTTCGACGTCTGCTTCGCGGCCGCGGTGCTGGTGGCGATCGCGCCGACCATGCTGGCCATCGCGCTGGCGGTGAAGCTCACCAGCCCCGGTCCGGTGTTCTATCTGTCGGAGCGAATCGGGCGGGGCGGCAAGCCGTTCCGGATGATCAAGTTCCGCAGCATGTACACCGAGGCGGAGGCCGGCGTCGACGCGCTCATCGCGCGCAACGGCGGCAACCCGGTCTTCTTCAAGATGAAGGACGACCCGCGGATCACGCCGGTCGGCAAGGTGATCCGCAAGTTCAGCCTGGACGAGCTACCGCAGTTCTTCAACGTGCTGCGCGGCGAGATGAGCGTGGTCGGCCCGCGCCCACAGGTGCAGCGCGAAGTGGACAGCTACGACGGCGAGATGCGGCGCAGGCTGCTGGTCAAGCCGGGGGTCACCGGGCTGTGGCAGGTCAGCGGACGATCGGATCTATCGCTGGAAGACTCGGTGCGACTGGATCTTTCGTACGTGGAGAACTGGTCCATGGTGCTGGATCTGCTCCTCATCGCCAGGACGATCGGGGCGGTGACGCGCGGGGCGGGCGCCTACTGAGCCGCCGGGAACTCCTGAGCCAGCTCCATGAACACCGCGGTGTTCATGGAGTAGGCGCGCTGACCCTCGTCGAGGACGCGGCGGCGTTCGAGATCGTCGAGCGGCAGTCCGTCGAGCAGGCTGCGGTATTCGCGCTTGAACGCGGCCGGGTTGGCGACGGCGTCGAAGACGTAGAAGCGGACACCGTCGCCGCGATGCGGCAGGTTCCACAGCCGCTCTGCGGTGTCGCGGACGATCTGCCCGCCGGACAGGTCGCCCATGTAGCGGGTGTAGTGGTGGGCGATGTAGCCGGCGGGCCAGTCGCGGGCGCACTCGTCGATCCGGTCGGTGTAGGCGACGGTCGCGGGCAGCGGCGCGAGCTCATCGCGCCAGTGCGGGCCGATGAGGTGGGCCAGGTCGCGCTCGAGTTCGGCGGTGCGGGCCAGCTCGGTGCGGATGAACGGTCCGGCGACCGGGTCCGCGGCGAGGCTGTCCCACCGGGCCTCGAGCGCGCGGTAGACGAACCAGAGTTGGCCGGTGTAGCGCTGATACGAGTCGATGCCGAGCGCGCCGCCGAGCATGTCGGTGATGAACCGCGAGCTGCGGGCGTCGTTGTGCTGCTCCTCGGTGGCATTGCGGATCTGCTTCGAGAACGGCGCTGCCTCTGACATATCCGAACCACCTCACCTGTCGCCGGCGGGTCGCCTCCAAGTATGGCTACCCTAACTAACCCGTCCGACGATACAGGTTTCGCGTGCGCGCCGCACCCACTTGGTTCACTGAATGGGCGGCGGCCTGCGCCAGCCCCGCGGCCGTATCCGCCGCACGATCGGCCGGCGCAGTGAACCGAAGCGCCGCATGATGCGCGGCCGCCGAACGGTACGGTCGAACCATTCTCCGAGGGTGACGCCCGCGGCCAGCGCGCAGCCGACGCCGAACGCGGCGAGCAACTGGTTGGCGCCGATCACCAACTGATCGTTGAGCAACGCGTTGAGACCGCGGTACAGCTTGAGACCGGGCAGCAGCGGGGTGATACCGGCGACCGCGACGACCAGCGGGGGAGTCAGCGCCCGCCGGGCCATCAGACCACCGGCCATACCGATCACCGTCGCCGCGACGCCGGACGAGAGCACCGGGCCGAAGCCCGCCTGCTGCACCATCAGGAAGCAGATCGTGCCCGCCGCGCCGCTGCCCGCCGCCGCGGTGAGCGCCCGCTTCTCCGCGTAGCAGGCCAGCGCGAACGCGAGCGCGGCGACGGCACCGGCGACGATCTTGACCGGGAGATCGGTGATGTCACCCGTCGGCAGGAGGAACGGCGGCACGGTGGCGTTCACCATGTAGCCGACGCGCAATGCGATCGCGATGCCCGCGATGATGCCGCCGGTCATCATCATGACCTCGAGCATGCGGGCGGTCGCGGTGATCGGTGCCCCGGTTATCCCGTCCTGGACCGCACCGACCAGTTGTAATCCACTGAGCAGCACGGTGATTCCGGCCGCGATGATCAGCGACGGATCCACGTCGATGCCGAGTGGGCCCGCCAGGGTGGCCAGCACGATGGCGGGCGTCGCGGCGATCACCCCACCCACCATGTGCTGGAAAAAGAAGGGCAGGCCGTAGCGGTTGAGCACGCGGTTCGACCGGTCGATGGCGAGCGTGGTCGCGAAACTGACTGCCGCGACGACGATTCCACCGCCGAGCAGCGCGGCGATCGATGCCGCCAGCAGTGACCAGCCGAAGGTGGCCGTCCAGCGGTGGTAAGGGTGCGGTGCCTTCGTGATGGTGTCCAGCGCGGCACGCGCGTCCTCCGGCGCGACGACCTCGTTGCGGATGCGCCGAGTCAACCGGTCGACGGCGGCGAGCCGGGTGAAGTCCAATGATCGGTAGCGCACGATGCGCATGCTGCTGGCCGGCGCCAGCCGGGGACCGCGGTCGGTCCAGATCCGGATGGTGTCGTAGGTGACGTCGACATCGCAGCGGACCAGTCCGTAGGTGGCGGCGATGAAGCGGACCTGGGTGGTCGTGTCGATCACGCCGGTGCCGGAGGCCAGCACCACCTCGCCGACCCGGACCGCGAGGTCGAGTACCTCGGCGACGGCCTCGTCGTCGGTCAGGTCGATCGGTTGCAGCGGTGAGGGTGCCGCGACGATCGTGTCCGCGGTCGCGGGCCGATCGGCGACGAGCTTGCCGACCGCCTGACTCACCACCGGGATCCGTCGTCCGCGCCGGAACAGCCGCCGCCGACCGAGATGATCGACTCGCGTGTCCGTGCTGTCGCCTCCCGGCAGCGTGTCTGCATCCATGCACGCGAACGTAGTCACCTTCCGGCGACCTTCGCATCCGGGCTGGCACAACGGCCCGCCGATCGCGTGTCGGGACAGGCGAGGTGACGATCGGCCCGGACGACGGATGGTTGCCGTCCGGGCCTTGATTCCTCAGGTGCGGCTGTCCTCGCGAGCGAGCAGCCGGGTCAGAGCGAGGAGGAGTTCGTGCTCCGGCTGCTCGGGCAGCTCGGTGGCGCGCCAGGCGACGAATCCGTCCGGGCGGACGAGCGTCGCGCCGGTCGCGGTGATGCCGTAGGCCGGGTGGAACCGGCCGTCGACGTCGTCGAAGCCGGTGCCGATGCGGTAGCTGCCCAGATCGAGATCCAGTGCGGCGGAAACCTTTTCCGCCGCGGCGAGCCATTCCGTACCGGCTGCGCCGATCAGCAGGGTGAACGCGCCGTCGAACAGGTCGAGGGTGGACAGGGTCGCTTCGTCCTGACGCAGCCAGAGGTGCGGTGCGCGCAGGCCGGGGCGGCCGCTGGGGTGGCGAGGGTCCTCGACCGGACCGTCCGGAGTGCCGGTCTCGGAATGGATGGCCGCCGACCGATACCGGTAGCCGAGGATCATGGTGAGGTCGTCGATGGTGGCCGCGTCGTCACCGGTGCCGCTGTGCCTGCCCTGCAGTCGCTGCATCGCCTGATCGAGTGTGACGCATGCGACAGGGCGGCGCTCGTCCTGATAGCTATCCAGAAGCGACTGGCCTGCTTGGCCTTTGAGGACAGCGGCGAGTTTCCAGGCGAGATTGTTTGCGTCGGCGATGCCGGTGTTCGCGCCGAAGGAACCGGTGGGTGGGAAGACGTGGGCGGCGTCGCCGACGAAGAAGATCCGGCCGGCCCGGTATCGGGCCGCGACCCACGCGCCGATGCGGGTGGTGGCCACCTTCTGGTCCGAGCCGGTCATCAGGGGCACGAGGGTGAGCTCGAGGTTCGGGTCGCCGATCGCGCGGCGGGCCAGTTCGACGCAGCGTTGCTCGGTGAAATCGGCGGCGGTCGCGCCGGAGTCGGGGCCGAAGGGGATGCCGAGCGACCAGCGGCCGAACTCGCGGCCGGGTACCAGCGCGGTGCCGGTTGTCGGCTGGTCGAGGTAGCCGAGCAGGAATCGTCGGTCGCGCAGCGGGCCGCTGAGGTCGGCGTCGAAGACGAAGCTCGCGGCGTTGATCAGTTCGCCGGGTCCTTCCTGGCCGATGCCGAGTTTGGTGCGGATGCCCGCGCGGTTGCCGTCGGCGGCCACCAGATAGTCCGCGTGAATTCGTCGCTCGGCACCGCTCGCGAGCTCGCGGACCAGGGCGGTGACGCCATTCTCAGTGGCATCGACGGAGATCAGCTCGGTGCCGAATCGGATTTCCGCGCCGTAGTTTTCGGCATCGGCGCGGACGACGCGTTCGAGTTCGTCCTGGTCGATCATCGTCCAGTCGGTGGGGCTGAGGGTGGCGGGCGGCCGGACCCGGCTGAGGATGTCGACCCGGAATCGTTCCTGGCCTGCCAAGGTGTCCGCGCCGAACATCTCGGGGAAGTCGGCCAGGATCGAGGTGCGGTCGCGGATCGCCCGCTCGAGGCCGAGGGCTCGGTAGATCTCCATCGAGCGCGGGTTGAACGCGCGGGCCTGCGGTTGCAGCGCGGTGGACGAGTGTCGTTCGACGAGGGTGGGGCGGATGCCCGCCCTGGCCAGGAACAACGCGGTGGACAGGCCGGTGATGCCGCCTCCGGCGATGAGGACCCTGGTCTGCTGGATATCTGACGGTGTGTGCACGGCGAGCTGCTCCTGAGTAACGGGACGGTCCACTCATCATTCAATCGATTGCGCTGCTCTGTCAATCATCTGATTGATTAACTTCTTCTACTGACTGAAACTGCTACGCGTATGTAGAATGGCGTCGTGCCGTCGTCGAAACCCCGCAGGTCACCCAAGCCGCAGGAGCGCCGGCGCGACCCTGAGCGCACCCGTCAGCTCATCCTGGACGCGGCCGAAGCCGAGTTCGCCGCGCACGGCTTCCAGGGCACGCGCACCGCCGCCATCGCCACCCGCGCCGGCGTCAACCAGCAGCTGATCTCCTACTACTTCGACGGAAAAGCAGGCCTGCATCAGGCCATGTCGGAGCGCTGGCAGGCACGCCGCCGCGACCTCGTCCCGCCGGAAACCCCCCTGCCCGAACAGTTCCGCCGCTACGCCCTCGAGGCCACCCACAACCCCGACGGCGTCCGCCTGATGGCCTGGGGCGGCCTCGAATACACCGGCCCCGACAGCGATCCGGACCACGCGCCCCGCGCGAGGATGCTCGCGCACAGCGTCGAGGAACTACGCACCCTCCAGGCCGCGGGCCGCCTCCCCGCCGAATTCGACCCGGCCACACTGCTGGTCATGCTGATGGCCGCCGCCATGGCCCCCACCACCCTCCCGCACGTCATCGAAGGCGTCTGCGGAACCGACCCGCGCGCACCGGAATTCATCGACCACTTCGCCGACCAGATCGCCCTGCTCGTCGAAATGCTCGGCCGGGCAAGCCGGTAACCCGCTCGCTACGTTGATTGCCGTGCCTTGCCGCTCGGCGAGGGCCGGACGATCGTGGTGTCGTCACCCCAGGTCACGGAGGACAACACCGCTCGACTCCCGATCTTCCGAGAGGGCGCCCGTCGTGGCGGATGCCGAATTCCGCGTGTGCGCTCGCTGCCGCGAACTGACCGTCGCGTACCTGATCGACCACGCGGTCCCCGCCCAGCAAGTCCTGGTCACCCGGCTGGCGACGGTGGACACCACGGCGCCGGAGTCGCCGCCACCGGTCCGCAGCTCGGCCCGGCAGGCTCGGATTCTGGTGATCGACGACGACCGCGCATTGGTCGAAATGCTGTCGGTAGTCTTGCGCGGCAACAAGTACGGCTGCAGCACCGCTGTCGCTGACCCCGATCCAGTTCCGACTGCTCGAACTCCTCGCGCGGAACGCGGGCATTGTGCAACCGGTGCGAAAGATACTGGCCAAAGCGTGGGGCGACCCGACCGGCAAGGACGCCGATCGGGTGAAGTTCGCGGTCACCCGGCTGCGCCGCAAACTCGACGACACCGAACTCGGGAGCGATGCGATCGTCGCGCTCGCGGCCTCGGCTACCTGTACCAACCTCCGGGTACCGCCGCCGGATTTCGGCGACCCGCGCGGAGCCAGGCCCGCGACGGGTACAGCCACGCCGCCCGCATACTCGACGCCGGCGGCGCGAATGATGTTCCTAGGCAGTGAGCTTCAGGATGTCGATGCCTCGGTTTCGGTCGGCCACGTAGGTGAAGCCGCGGTGCCAGTACGGGGCCCAGGAGGCTGCGTCGGCGGGGCGGTAGTAGGCGATCTGTTTGGGATTGGTGGGGTCGGTGACGTCGAGGAATCTGGTGCCCTGGGCGTAGAAGGACTGGACCAGGATCTTGTCTTGGACGTCGAAGTAGTGGGCGGAGCAGTCGGCGGAGGCGGGGTCGCTGCCTTCCTGGCCGGCCACACCCCAGGTGCCAACGGTGTTGAGGCGGAACGGTTTTTGCGGTGTGGAGCGCCAGCCCTCGCCGCCGTAGGAGCCTTCGAGGGAGGCGATGACCAGGACTCCATCACCGGCGCAACCGTCGACGAAGCTTTCCTCGGTGGCGTAGATGAGGTTGCCGTTGTCCCAATGTCCGGTGCCGCCACCGTCTTTCGAGCGGGCGCCGATCGGGCGGAAGCTGTTGTGCATGAACTTGGACGGCGCGGCCGTTTCCTTGATACCGCCGCCCGCGTAGGGGACCGGGTCGTTCGCGGAGGCCAGCCGTAGCTTGCCGGTGACCGGATCCTTGTGCATCCCGGCGGTCCAGTACCCGCGCACGCCGCCGCGGCCGGATGCCCAGGCGACGCCGGACTCGTCCACCTGCACGTCGTGCACGTAATCGGTCTGACCGTCGTTGCGCGCCAGCTCGATCGGGTTGGGGGAGACCTTCGGCTTGCGAGGATCCCTGACGTCGGTGACCCAGATCGGGCGGCCGCCCCACTCGGCGGGCATGTTGTCCGCCTTGGCGGGCCCGCCGGTCCACAGGTACTGGCAGTCGTTGATGCAGGTGGTGGTGTGGCCCGCCGGGACTTTGACGTAGCTGAGCACGGTCGGCTTCTCCGGCTTGGCCAAATCGACCACGTAGATACCGGATTCGCCGTTGTGCACATTGCCGCCGAAGGCGCGGGGGTCGCGGGACAGGAAGACCCGCTTGCGCACCGGGTCGACCTCGGTGTCCTCGGTTTCCCACATGCCGGGCATGTTCAGTTGGCCGATCAGCTTCGGCGCGGCCGGGTTGGCGGTGAGATCGTAGGTCTTCAAGCCGAACTCGCCGGAGACGACCATGACGTCCCGGGGGCCGTACTGGAGGAACTGCAGCGAGATCGCGCCCTGCGCGTCCGGGAGGTTGCCGACCGCTTTGACGTTCTTCTCCGCACCGGGGCTCCCGGTGAGCCGCGCGGCCGCAGCGTGCGGGCCGTCCTCTTCCCCGCAGGCGGCGGCGGGCAGTGCGGTGGCGGCGAGCGTCGCCGTGACGGTGACCAACAGTAGGGACGACCGGAGCAACAAGCGGCGCACAACTACCTCCCGGCGAGACGCGAACGCTAGGTGACCAGGGATTCCTGGTCGTCGAGTTGACCTCACTGTAAGTGCGATGCGGTGGCCCGGGATCCCCATATCGCGATAACTCGAACTGGGGAAGGACTTTCGCGCCGTGAACAGTTAATGATGTTGATATGCAAGGTGTTCCGCGACGCAGGTACAGCCCGGCTGCCGCAGGCGTCACACGGCTGATCGTCGTGCTCGCCTTGCTCTTGCTCGGCGTCACCGGCTGCGCCGAATCGTCGGAGCCCGCGAAGCCCGGCGTGCTCACGGTCGGTGTCCGTGAACCGGCCAGCCTGCTGCCCGCGGACCTGCGCGACCAGGCGGGCCGCATGCTCGTCGGCGCGCTGTGGACGCCGTTGATCGACTACGACGCGGCAACCGGGAAGAGCACCCCGCGCGCCGCGGAATCGGTCTCCAGTACCGACCAGCTGACGTGGGAGGTCAAGCTGCGCGCGGACGGCCGGTTCCACGACGGGACGCCGGTCACCGCGAAATCCTATGTGGACACCTGGCATACGGTCGCGGACGAGCGGTGGGCGGGTTCCGGCGCGCTCACCGAGGTCCTGCGGCCCGTGGCGATCACCGCGCCGGACGACCGCACGGTGCGGATCGTGCTCGACCGCCCGTTCGGTCAGGTGCCCGCGGTGTTGGCTTCGCCTGCGCTGCTTCCCCTTCCGGCGTCGGTACTGGCCTCGCGGGACTGGGTGGGTTTCGCCGCCGACCCCATCGGCAACGGCCCGTTCCGGATGGTGGAGCCGTGGCGGCCGGGCTCGGGCGGCCGACTTGCCCGAGTCGCCGAGGCGGCCGGTAAAGCACGCGAGATCCAGTTCCGGATAGGCGATTCCGCCGCACAATACGACCAGGTGAAGTCGGGCAAGCTGGACCTGGCCGGCGAGGTCCCCGGCGAGCGGCACGACGCGATGCACCACGATTTCGCTGATCGTCACGCGATGTGGCCGCTGCCGGAGGCGAGCTATCTCGCATTCCCAGTGTCGGACAGGCGATTCGATGACGCGGCGGTGCGGTATGCCTTCGCCATGGCGGTGGACCGCGACGCGTTGGCGGCGAATCCCCTTGCGCACCAGGTCGATCCGGCGCGCGCGATCTTGCCACCCGGCGTCGCGCCCGGCGAACGCTCCGGTCCCTGCCGGCCTTGCCTGCACGATCCGGCCGCCGCGAAGTCGCTGCTCGGCCAGGTCCCCTTCACCGGCCCGGTGGCGTTGTACTTCGATGCCGGACAAGAGCAATGGGGACGGACCCTCGCCGATCAGATCGGCTCCGCCCTCGCCGTCGAGGTATCCGCGAGACAGCGCGGCGACGAGGCGAATCAACCCGGCGACGGACCGTTCCTGGTGACTCGTTCGCTGAACACGTCGAGCCCGCACGAGCTACTGGCGGAGCTCGCGGAGGCGGCCGGGTACGCCGACGACGGCTTCGCGCAGCTGCTGGCTTCCGCGGATTCCGTTGGCGCGGCAGCGGACAGCGGTCAGCTGTACCGGCTCGCCGAGAATCAGTTGCTCCGCGATCTCCCGGCGGCGCCGCTGTGGACCGGTCATGGTCACGCGGTATGGGCAGCGCGCGTGCACGAGGTGACGGCGGCTCCGTGGCAAGGGATAGACCTCGCCTCGATTTCGGTGTGAGCGGTCCACGGTCGACGTGTGACGTCGGACACAGTTGATCTTCGAGGGAACCGGACGCGATCTTGTCCGTCTAAAGACCTGACAGACAACAGAATTCCGGAGGGGAATCACATGAAACTTCGCACTGCCATCGTCCTGTCGTTCGCTACGCTCATGGGCTCGAGCCTGATCGCCGCCGGTTCGGCCGCGGCAACTACCGCCATCGCCGGGCCGCCGGTTCCAGGCAACGTGCAGGTAGACGGCAATGGGTGCCCGATTCCGCCGCGCGGTCTGGACGGCAAGCCGTTGCCGCCGCCGTCGGGTCCCGACGGCCGGCCGTTGCCGCCGCCGTCCGACTACAACGGCAACCCTTGCCCGCGCCCGCAATAGTCCTGCGGGAAACCGTCGGCGGACCTGGAAACTAAGGGGATCCGGTCCGCCGCCGGGACTCGGCGCGAACTGTCGCCGCTAGCAGTGGTTCTGCAGCTCGATCCTGGTCACGGTTCGAAATGCTTCGGCGGGATAGGTTTTCTGGGCGTTGTTGACCTTGTCCAAATCCCAGTGGTATCGCTGGGCCGAGGACGGCAGGTTGAGGACGAACTTGCCGAGATCGCCGCCGGTCGGCCAGTTGTTGACGATATTGCCGAGATACCGGTGGTTCGCGTCGAACAGCGCGGCGTGCATGAGCCACGCGTCGTTGTCGGAACCGCTGGTGACCAGGGCGTTGAACTCGGCGTAGCCGTCGCTGTGCAAGACCCAGCGCGCGCCCTGGAACATCGTGCAGTCGCCCGCTCTGATGTCACCCCAGGTGAAAACCTTGTCCGGGTCGGCATGTCCCACCGGCATGGTGGTGAGGGCGGTTGCGGTAGCCAGTCCGATACAGACGGCAAGCCGAACCAAGGTGCGACGAAAAGCGGTGGTCATGATGTGGTGCTCCCCCGGGGACAAACAATTTCGCTGACCAATATTGTCGGCATGCGTATAGCGACGCGTCAATAGATTGTCAACGCGCCACGCCGCCGAATTTGTTCGATTACCTCGCGCGTTCAGCCTGTTCCGTCCATTCGGCAACATATCGGGTGACGTCCAGCGTGCCGCGGTCCTGCGGCCCGTAGAGACGCACCCAGATCGCGGGGAGATCCACGGCGAGATCCAACGCGGCGGCGTAATCGCCGTGCCCGGCGTAGAACTGGGCCAGATTCCGTCTGGTCGCGAGCGTGAACGGGTGCTCGACGCCAGAGACCTTCTCGCGCAGCGCGAGCACTTCGCCGAACAGGCGCGCGGCGCCATCGGGGTCACCGCAGGCGGCAGTCCAGTGCGCGAGATTGTCCTTGGCCCACATCGTGGTGCTGTGCTCGAGCCCGAGCGTGCTCTCGCACAGCGGCACCAGCTCGAGCGACTGCTGTCGAGCCCGTTCCGGATCGCCCGCTTCGCCGATCCAGCGCGCGTACTGGTCGCGGGAGTGCAATACGTCGGGATGCGTTGGGCCGACCAAACGTTCGAGTTCTGGGAGAAAGGCGGCATACTGATCACGCGCGCCGACGATGTCACCGGACTGCCCGGTGGCGAAGCCGAGATCGGCGCGAATCCGCAGCTTCTCCCGCTCGTCCTGTTCTAGGTCCAGCAGTTCGGTGAGCATCGCCACCGCCTGCTCGGGTCCGTCGGTCTGGACGTGCCAGTTGGCGAGTTGCACCCGGGGCAACAGCGTCAGTGGATGATCGCGGCCGAACATCGCGGTGCAGTCCTCGACCAGTCCGGCGAACATCGCACGCGCCGCGAACGGATCGCCCGCCTCGCCGGTCCAGCGCGCGAAGCGGTCGCGGGCGGCCAGGAGATCGGGGTGCTCGGGTGGCAGCGTGTCCTGGAAGGCCACCAGCCAGTTCGCCCAGGAGGCTCGATTGTCGATCGGCCGCCGCCTGGTGTCCGCCGCGTCCAGGAATGTCAGTGCGCGAGCAGGGTTTTCGCTGGACAGATAGTGTCGTGGCGCCGCCGTGTGTGCATAGACATCGATGTCAGGGCCGGTCACCGTGTCGAATGCGGCGGCGAGTGCGGCGTGCGCGTCGAACAGTGCACTCGGCCATTGCGCGCAGACGAGCTTTTGCAGCGAGCCGGTGAATGCCGCGTGGGACAACCCGATTCGCTCATTGTCCTGACCGGGCAGGCCGCGGGCGACCAACACGCCGAGGTCGACAACCGCGTCACGGAGCTGCGGCAGCGTCACCGGCTGATCGAGTCGACGGAGGGCCTCGTGGATCAGCGGCAACGGTGCGGTCGGGCCGACGCCGACCGCCGCCAGCAGCGCGCCGACGGGCAGTGCGATGTCGGCGTGCACGGGGCGTTGCCGGGTCGTGTGGAATCGCTTGGCCACCAAGCTGTCCAGGTCGGTGCCGTCGAGAGCCGTTTCGCCCCACGCGATTTCGGTGATCAACCGCGGTATCAACCAGCCGCCGCGCACCTCGTCGGGCAGTTCGTGGATGGCCTGATCGAGCCCATCGGGCAGGACGCCTGCGGTGCCGGTCAGCTCCCGCAGCACCTCCCGTGCGGAGGGTGGATGCAGGTGGACGCGCCGCGCGTGCGCGATATCCGGATGGTCTACCACGTCGGTCCCTGAGCGGATGCCGACGATCACCCGCACATGGGCCAACCGCTCATCGGTGGTGAGGGTGGCGATCGCGGCGACGACGCTGGTGCGGCAGCCCTCGTCCGGTTGGTCGAGGCCGTCGATCAAAATGCGGATACGGCGGCCCGCCGTCCGGAGCCGATGCAGCGGCCGCACGATCTCGATCTCGAAGGCGCTGAACCGCTCCCGGTCGGTGAGCTCGGCCTGTACTGCCTGCTGCGCCGCCGTGAACTCGGCGCCGAACCGGGCGCCGAGCTGGTCGCGCAGTTCGACGAGCACCGACTCGATGGTGCTGGTGACATCCAGAAACACTGCCGCCGTGATGAATTCGGCGGTCAGCGCGCCCAGCGTATCGACCAGGCCCGGCCGGATGAGCAGCGACATCAGCGTGGATTTCCCGGCACCGGCCGGTCCGATCAACGCCTGCAATCGATCGCCGCTCGCCTCCACGATGTCGATGAGGGTCTCCTGCACGCCTGCGGTCAGTGAGACGCTGCGCACCAGGTGATCGATCAAACCCGCCGCGGGCCTGCCGGTCACGGCGTCCCTGGATCGGGATCGATTGGGCACCAGCCAGAGTCCTTGGTCGCCGCGGCGCACCTGAGTCCCGTTGAACGACAGGTGTCGAGGGGTCTGCTGCTGACACGCGCTGTTCAGCTCGGGTGTGAGGTCGGCGCACAGCAGGTTCGTTCCGCTGCCGGGCAAGCCGGTATCGAAGGTGCGCAACAGCGTTCGGCTGAAGCAGCCGTCGTAGGCGTTGCCGTCATCGGACGCGACGAGCAATTCCATCCGGCCCGCCGACTTCTCCAGCATCCGCACCCAGCGGTTGCCCGCGCCGAGCGCACCCGTGCCCGCCTCGCACGCGTCGACGAGGACAATCAGCCCATCCAGCGATCGTGTGTTGCTGAGTTGTTCGGCGATGGCATTGACCAGGTGGAATCCGGAATCCGAATCCAGCGGCATGGTCGAATCGGCGGCGAGCAGATAGAAATCGTCGTCGTTGGTGGTGAACCCGTGGCCGACGAAGGCGATCAACAGCGTCGCACCCAGCTCGTCGGCCCGGCCGAACGCGGCCTTGATGCTGCGCTTGAGTTCGGTGATGGTGGGGTCGAGGACCGGGCCGTCCCCGATCGGGAGCCAATGGCCGACTGTGGTGAAGGTCGTGTACAGCCCTGCGGCCAGCTCGCCGGTGAACCCGAGCGGCGGGAATTCCCCGCACTCGGATCCGATGACCAGAGCCAACCTTTCCGCCATGAGAGAACTATCGGCGAGTGTGGCGCGTGGCACAACCGATGTCATAGTCATGGGAGGAATTCGGTCGGGCGAGGGGAACAACTATGGGCAATGCGGGCACACCCACCGGTGCGCGGTTCGCGCGGATCGTCGCCGCCAGCGTGGCCGGGACGACGATCGAGTTCTACGACTTCTTCCTCTACGGGCTGGCCGCGGCGCTGGTCTTCAACAAGGTCTTCTTTCCGGTCGGCGACCCGCTGACCGGTGTGTTGCTGGCGATGGTCACCTACGCGGTCGGCTTCCTCGCCCGTCCGCTCGGCGGCGTGCTGTTCGGGCACCTCGGTGATCGGGTCGGGCGGCGTCGCACGCTATCGATCACGTTGATGCTGATGGGTGGCGCGACCGTGGCGATCGGTCTCATTCCGTCGTATGCCAGCATCGGGGTCGCTGCGCCGATTCTGTTGGTACTGCTGCGATTGGTGCAGGGGCTCGCGCTCGGCGGGGAATGGGGCGGCGCGGTGCTGCTGGTCGCCGAGCACGGGTCGGCGGCGCATCGGGGGTTCTGGAGTAGCTGGCCGCAGACGGGCGGACCGCTGGGAAACCTGCTGGCCACCGGCGTGCTCGCGCTCCTCGGTCTCGGCGTCTCCAACGCCGAATTCCAAGACTGGGGTTGGCGGATTCCGTTCCTGCTGTCGGTAGCGCTTGTCGCGGTGGGGATCTGGCTGCGGCATGCGGTGGAGGAATCGCCGATCTTCCTGGAGGCGAAGCGGCGCAACGCGACTCAGGATGGCCACGCGCCGGTGCGGATCGTGCTGAGCCGTTACCGCAAGCAGGTATTGATGGCCGCGCTCGCCGATGTGGGGGAGAAGGCGACGTACTACACGTTCAGCATCTTCCTGCTGGCCTACCTCACTCAAGTCGTGCATGTGCCGAAATCCACTGCGCTGACCGCTATTACGATCGCCTCCGTCTTCCAGGCGATCGCGATCGTGCTCGGCGGCGCGATCGGCGACCGGTACGGACGACGGGTGTCCAGCGTGCTCCTCGCCGTGCTGACCGGGGTGTGGGCGCTGGCCGCATTGCCCGCGGTCGACAGTGGCAGTGCGGTAACGATCACCGTGGTCGTCACCGTCGGACTCACCTTGCACGGACTGCTGACCGGCGCTCAGGCACCGTTCTTCGCCGAACTGTTCCCCAGTGAAGTCCGTTACACCGGAGCATCATTGGGCTACCAGCTCGCCACCATCGTGGGCGGCTCGCTGACCCCGATCATCGGAGTCGCACTGCTGCACCGTTATCCATCGACCGTCCCGATCACGCTGCTGCTGTGCCTGATGCTGGCCTGCACCGCCGGAGCCTTCCTCTGGGCAGGGGAGACTCGGGGACGTGATCTGCGCGATATCGCAGGGGACGCGATGCCGACCGAGCAACCCCGATCGGCATCCACGTCCTGAGCCTCGGTGAACTAACCGCGCTCGAACACGCTCGCGTCGTCGAGCATGGCCGCGCGCAGCATGGACTCCGGAACGCCCATGCCCTCGACGAGGGTGCGGGCCTCCGGCCGCAGCCGATCGACGAGTTCGTTGACCCCGCGCCGCACCGCTTTGGCCCGCTCGACCGACATGAACCGGTGCATGATGTACCAGTCCAGGTTCTCCTCCAGCGTGGCGTACACGTAGAGGTCGCACACGGTTTCGGCGAGTTCGCGGGCTTCCGGATCCTGGATGCCCTCGATACCTTCGATGAACGCCTCCAGGATCAGGCGGTCGATGTGCGCGGTACCCGCGGTGAGGATGTGGTCCTGGGCGTTGTTGAACGCCTCGAACGGGGTGGTGTCCTTCGCGCGGGCGCGCAGGCGGTGACCGGCGGTGCGCACCAGGTATTCCTCGCGGTCGGCGAAGAGCTGCAGCTGTACCGCGCGCCGGGCCAGGTCACCCTCGTCGACGGAGTCGTTCGAGCCGTCGCGCAGCCGCTGGATCAGCTGACGCACACCGGTCACCTTGCGGACCTCGTCACCGGCCATGGTGGCGGCGAACTTCACCCAGCCCAGCGCGTCGAGATCGCGCACCTCGTCGGAGTACGCGGTGAGCAGTTCCTTGGCGACCAGCTGGGTGAGCACCAGGTTGTCGCCCTCGAAGGTGGTGAACACATCGGTGTCCGCCTTGAGGGTGACGAGCCGGTTCTCGGTCAAATAGCCTGCGCCGCCGCAGGCTTCGCGGCACTCCTGGATGGCGCGGGTGGCGTGCCGGGTCTGCGCGACCTTCAGGCCGGCCGCCCGCTTCTCCAGTGCCCGTTGCGAACTCGGGTTGAGATCCTGTCCGGTCTGCACGAGGTGCATCCGGCGCACCAGGTCGTTCTGCGCGAACGCCAGCGCATAGGTCTTGGCGACGAGGGGGAGTAGCCGGCGCTGATGGCTGCGGTAGTCGAGCAGGACCGTCTCCTGCCCGCTGTCCGGATCGGCGAACTGCCTGCGCTTCAATGCATATCGAAGGGCGATGCTCAGTGCGACCCTGGTGCCCGCCGCGGCGGCGCCACCCACGCTGACCCGCCCGCGCACCAGTGTGCCGAGCGTGGTGAAGAAGCGACGGCTCGGGTTCTCGATCTCGGAGCTGTAGGTGCCGTCCGGTTCGACGTCGGCGTACCGGTTGAGCAGGTTCTCGCGCGGGATGCGCACCTGGTCGAACACGATGCGACCGTTGTCGACGCCGGGCAGACCGGCCTTGAGCCCATCGTCGATGGTGGTGACGCCGGGCAGATCGGCACCGTTCTCGTCGCGGATCGGCACCAGCAGGCAGTGCACGCCACGGCCCTCGCCCTGGGTGATCAACTGCGCGAAAACCGCTGCCATTCTTGCGTGTTCGGCGGCGCCGCCGATGTAGTCCTTG
This sequence comes from Nocardia sp. NPDC060255, assembly GCF_042727395.1. Lineage (NCBI taxonomy): Bacteria > Bacillati > Actinomycetota > Actinomycetes > Mycobacteriales > Nocardiaceae > Nocardia > Nocardia sp. NPDC060255. The sequence goes on from NZ_JBHXAU010000029.1 coordinate 78,111, forward strand.
CGCGCCGACGGCGTCGGCGAGTGGATCACGAATTCCTGGGTGGCCGGGTCATAGGTCGCGGTGGTCTCGAGGTGGGCGACATCGCTGCCGTGCCCGGACTCGGTCATCGCGAAACAGCCGAGCAGATCGAGCGAGAGGAGCCGCTTGATGTACTCCCGATGCCGCTCGGTGCCGAGATTCTCCACCGCGCCACCGAACAGCCCCCACTGCACACCCGCCTTCACCCACAGCGACAGATCCGCATACGCGAGCATTTCCAGCCCGGTAACCGCCGCCCCCGGCTCACTGGTCCCGCCGTTCTCCCTGCGGAACCCGCGCTCGGCATAACCCATGGTCGCGATGACCCGCATCTGGTCCAGCACCCGCGCCCGCGCGGCCTTGTAGTCGAGGTACGGATCCCCGGCGAACATATCGTCCGCCAGCTGAGTGCGCGCCTGCTCCCGAATCTCGCCCCACGGTCCGTCCAGTGCCGCGCGTAGGTGATCCGCCGTCGTTGCGATGCCGGTAGTCATAGCTCGACAGTAGCCCGCGCCGCGCCGACCAAACCGTGACTGTTGACACGACATTCCGGGCGGGGCTCTTGTGATGGATTGAACGGGTGTTTAGTATATTGAACATGTGTTTAACGAACAGTCCGTATCGCAAGGACCCGCCGCGGATCTGACTACGGCGGCGCGCATCCGTGACGCTGCCATCGAGGTCTTCGGCGACGAGGGTTTCCAGGTCGGCGTGCGTGCCATCGCGAAGGCGGCGGGTGTTTCGCCGGGGCTGGTGAACCATCACTTCGGCTCCAAGGACGGTCTGCGGGCCGTCTGCGACGAGCGGGTGCTGCAGTTGATCCGCGACGAGAAGATCAAGGCGCTCACCGCGGGCAGCGTCGCGAAAGGCATGCTGGCCGCGCTCGCCGAGATCGAGGTGTACGGACCGCTGGTCGCCTACATGGTGCGCAGCCTGCAGGCGGGCGGTCCGATGGCGCGGTCGCTGTTCGAGCACATGGTCGAAGACGCCGAGGTCTACATCCAGCAGGGTGTCGAGTCCGGCGCGATCAAGCCGAGCCGCGACCCGGCCGCGCGGGCCAGATACCTGATGACGCTCAATATCGGCGCGACCCTGCTCTGGATGCAGATGCATCAGCAGCCCGGCGAAAAGCTCGATTTCCGTAAGGCCATTCGTGAGCTGACTGAAGAGCTCACACCTCCCGCCCTGGAGTTCTACACCCAGGGCATCCTCACCGACCCCACGCTTTTGGACACCTTCATCAAGGAGCACTGATGTCCGAGGTCATTCACATCGACGATCTCCGCAAGACATTCGGCCATGTGGCCGCACTGGACGGGTTGAATCTCACTGTCAGAGAAGGGGAGATCCACGGCTTCCTAGGGCCTAACGGCGCGGGCAAGTCGACGACCATCCGCGTCTTGCTCGGCATCCTGCGTGCCACCTCCGGCCGGGCCGAACTGTTCGGCCGCGACCCGTGGGCCGACGCGGTCGCGCTGCACCACGAACTCGCTTATGTGCCAGGCGATGTCACGCTGTGGCCGTCGCTGTCCGGCGGTGAGACCATCGATCTGCTGGCCAGGATGCGCGGCGGCATCAACAAGGAGCGCCGCGCGGAGCTGATCCAGCGCTTCGACCTCGACCCGCGCAAGAAGGCGCGCACCTACTCGAAGGGCAACCGCCAGAAGGTCGCGCTGATCTCGGCGCTCGCCTCGGACGTGCGGCTGCTACTGCTCGACGAGCCGACCTCGGGACTGGATCCGTTGATGGAACAGGTCTTTCGGGAATGCGTCGAGGAGGCCAAGCAACGCGGCACCACGGTGCTGCTGTCGAGCCACATCCTGTCCGAGGTGGAGGTGCTGTGTGACCGGGTGACCATCATTCGGGCCGGGCGCACCGTGGAGAGCGGCTCCCTGTCGGAGATGCGGCACCTGTCGCGAACCTCGATCACCGCCGAATTGCTCGGTGACCCAGGCGATCTCAGCCGGATCGACGGCGTCGACGACATCCAGTGGGACGGTAAGACGCTGCGCTGCCAGGTGGACAGCGAACATCTCGGCGAGCTGATCCGACTGCTCGGCGACACCGGCGTGCGCAGCCTGACCAGTGCGCCGCCGACCCTGGAAGAGCTGTTCATGCGGCATTACCACGTGGACGGTGAATCCTCGACAGCCACGGCGAACAAGGCAGAGAAGGTGGGGGCATGACCACGATCACCGCCGACCGTGCCGCGGCGGCACCGTCTTTCGGTGATTCCAGCGACTTCGCGGGTACCGGGCAGCTGTTGCGGCTGTACCTGCGCCGGGATCGCGTCGTGCTGCCGCTCTGGGTACTGCTGATCGGCGTGATGCCCGCGTTCCAGGTCGCGAGCATCAAGGGCCTCTACGGCACCCAGGCCGAGCTCGACAGTTTCGCCAAGACCACCGCGAACAGTCCCGCGCTGCTTGCCATGTACGGACCGGTCTTCGGTACCGAGCTCGGTTCCATCGGCACCTGGAAAGCAGGCGCCATGTACACGATTATCGCCATCGCCACGGTGCTCACCGTCATCAGGCACACCAGGGTCGAAGAGGAGACCGGACGCGCGGAACTGGTGGGCGCCACCAGCATCGGCCGCTACGCCGGCCTGACCGCAGCGTTGGTGCTGACCTATGCGGGCTGCGTGATCGCCGGAATCGTCTGTACCGCTTCGCTGTACGGCGACAAGCTGGCCGGAGCGGGCTCACTCGCGTGGGGCAGCGGGCTCGCCATGTCCGGCATCGTCTGGGCGTCGGTCGCCGCGGTCGCCGCCCAGGTCAGCTCCGGTGCCCGCATCGCGCGCGGCCTCGCCTTCGGCGCGCTCGGCGCGGCCTTCGCGTTGCGCGCCGTCGGTGACGCGGGTAACGGTGTGCTGTCCTGGTTCTCGCCGATCGGCTGGTGCCTGCAGCTGCGGCCGTTCGCCACCGAACGCTGGTGGACACTGCTGCCGTTGGTGGTGGTGGCGATCATCGGGACCGGCGTGGCCTATCGGCTGCTGAGTACTCGCGACACCGGGTCCGGACTGCTGGCCGAACGCCTCGGCCCGCCCGTCGCCGATGCCGCGCTGTCCGGTCCGCTCGGGCTCGCCTGGCGCTTGCAACGGGGGACGTTGCTGGCCTGGACCATCGGCTTCGCCCTGTACGGGATGCTGATCGGCGGCGCCGTGAATAGCGTCGGCGACATGCTCAACGGCAGTCAGGCGGTGCGCGACGTCATCAGCCGGATGGGTGGTTCGGCGATGCTGCAGAACTCGTTCATCAACGCTGCGGTCACCATGCTCGCCGCCGCTGCCGCGGCGTACTCGATCTCGGCCACGCTGCGCCTGCACGAAGAGGAGTCGAGCAGTCGAGCCGAGGCCACCCTCTCCGGATCGGTGGGGCGCGCCCGATATGCGTTGAGCCACATCGGCTTCGCGCTGCTCGGCCCCGCGGTAGCGCTGCTGGTGGCCGGCGCCGCCGTCGGCATCGTTTACGGCACGGTCTCGGGTGATCTCGGCACGAAACTGCCACAAGCGATCGGCGCGGCAGCGGTGCAGGTGCCCGCGGTTTGGGTGGTGACCGGCATCGCCGTGGCGATCTTCGGTCTCGCCCCCCGATTCACTCCGGTTGCCTGGGGCGTGCTGAGCGCCATGATCGTGATCTTCTTCGTCGGCTCGCTCAACGGGCTGCCACAGTGGGTCGTCGACGTGGTGCCGTTCGTCCATCCGCCGAAGGTGCCCGGTGCGGAATTCCAACTCGCCCCGGTGCTTTGGCTGCTGGTGATCGCCGCGGCGCTGCTCGCGGTAGGCATCGGTGCCTTCCGTCGGCGAGACCTGCGCTGAGAATTTCGATAGCGGCCCCGCGCGTGCCGAGTGCGCGCGGGGCCGCTATCGCGTCCAGGTGACTCAGGCGGTGAGGCCCAGCTTTCCGGCGAGCCGGTCGAGGTAGGCGCGCACTTCATCCGTAGACCGGTCCGGCATGCCGAAAACCGCCTCGGTGACGCCGGATTCGGCCCACTGCGCCAATTGCGCCGGGTTCGGCTTGCCCGCGAGCGCGATGACCTCGGGTGTGCCTTCGCGCCCGTGCTCACGCCAGATCCGGTGCAACAGTGCGATCTTGTCGTCCACACCGTCCTCGGTGGGGGTGGTGATCCACCCGTCCGCGTTCTTGGCCAGCCAGGTGAACGACTTCTCGGTGCCCGCGGCGCCCAGATGCACCGGGATCCGCTTCTGGATCGGCTTGGGCCACGACCAGCTGGCGCCGAAATTCACGAATTCGCCTGCGAAGCTGGCTTCTTCGTCGGTCCAGATGGCGCGCATCGCGTCCAGATGTTCGCGCAATACCGTGCGGCGTTTGGCCGGCGGCACGCCGTGGTGGGCGAGTTCGTCGGTGTTCCAACCGAATCCGACGCCGAGGCTGACCCGGCCGCCGGACAGGTGGTCCAGCGAGGCGATGGTCTTGGCCAGCGTGATCGGATGATGCTCGGCGGGCAGGGCCACCGCCGTGGACAGGCCGATCCGGCTCGTCACGGCGGCGATGGTCGCCAGCGCCACCCAGGGATCGAGGGTGCGCAGATACCGGTCGTCCGGCAGGCTCGCATCACCGGTCTGCGGATGCGCCGCCGCCCGCACCACCGGGATGTGCGTGTGCTCCGGCACGTAGAACGTGTCGAAACCGGCACCCTCGGCGGCCACCGCCGCGTCCTGGGGCGTGATGCCTCGATCGCTGGTGAACAACACAATCCCGTACCGCACCGTACGCGCTCCCATCCATTAAACTAGAACAAGTTCTACCACCTTTCCGGACCAGTACCAAGGGTTTGCTGCGCATCGACTGGCCGCCCTGGTCCTGCGCGACGGGCTATTGAGTCGAATGCTGTTCGGTAGGAAGCGTGTCGCTCCGGTCCGGGCGTCTATCGGTGAATAGCTGCGCCGGCCAGCAGAGCGCGAGAACCATCGCGATGGCCACGGCCGCACCGCCGATGATGTCGGTGGGCAGGTGGTAGTCGAGCCCGATCATCCCGACAGCCGCCGCGAGCAAAGCCAGTACCGCGACCACGAGCGCGATGAGCCGAGCCCGCACCGAATCGACCAGCACGATGAACGCGGTCGCGATCGCGACCAGATGCACGGTGTGCCCGCTGGGATAGGCGAGATAGTCGTGCAGGTGCCGATCCCAGAGTGGCTTCCACAGCACGCTATTGAGGCCGAGGGCGAGTTCCGGAACCATCACCATCGTGGCGGCGCGCCACCACTGGCCGCGGTAGCCGAACCATGCGCCCGCGAGTAGTAGCAGCGGCACGAGAATGTAGGCGTTACTGGGCACCACCAGTGCCTGGTAGATGCCGGGCCGGGTGTCGAGCGCCGAGTGGATGGGGGTGGCGAGGGTGCGGTCGAACGCCGTCGCGCCGCCGTCGGGTGGGAACGTCACGGGCAGCAGACCCGTAACCGCGCCGCCCAGCGCGATGCCGCCGAGCCGGAGCAAGCCCTCGAGCCTGGTGTCTTGCCGTAGTCCGCCCACTGGTAGACGATAGCTACTGACAAGTTCTTGCTACTCGGCCGAGGGGCGGCGGAGAAGTCAAAGGTCATTCGACTGCGCACGGCCGGAGCGGGTGAACCTTCGAAATCTTCGCGGCCCCAGGCCAACTCGGAGATCCGTTAATGCCCCGCGACGCCGCGGGGTCTTGGTATCGTCGTAGTAATAGATCGGTGAACATTTGGGTTCACCGATCTACTGTTCTCGGCTCGGTCGGCCTGGATGCAATGTGGCTCGGGCGCAGTTCATGCGGTCGTCTCAGCCGTGGTTGTGACTGAGAGGTGCCCATGGGCGATGACGTCCGGCTTTCGCTCGCCGGAACCTATCGGCTTCCGACGCTGGTCGGGCGGTCGGCCGAACTGGCCGAGCTCGGCCGGTTGCTCGTCGATCCGCGGGTCCGGCTGCTCACCCTCACCGGCACCGCCGGAGTGGGTAAATCAAGGCTAGCTCGAGAAGTACTGTCGGACAGCGGGTTCCACGGAGAACTCGATGCGGTAATCGAGCTCGGCGACTGCGCCGACCGAGCGGGTGCGTGGAACACGGTGCTGGACAAGGTAAGCCACCGCCCACTCGACGCCGTACCCCGAAACCTCGGCCCGGTCGAAGCCTTGGCCGCTCTTGCCGCCAAGATCGGCACCGATCGCGCAATCCTGTTGCTGGACAACACCGATCGGGTCGTCGAGCGGATCTCTGTCGATGTGGCCCGGCTGTTGGAGCACTGCCCGCACCTGATCCTCGTGGCGACCGGCCGCGTCCCGTTCAACCTGTATCGCGAATGCGTGCTGTGCGTGCGACCGCTGCGCTCCGGCAGCGACCCTGGTTCGGCGACCCAGCTGCTGCTCGACAGCATCGACAGCCACTACCGCGGCCCGACCGCGGTCGCCGACCGGTTGGTCCTCGACGAGATTGTGCGCGAACTCGACGGCGTGCCGCTGGCGATCGAACTCGCGGCGGGCTCGATCGCCCGGATCGGCCCGGTGCGCACCCTGCACCGCATCGAAGCGGGCGCGGACCTGCGGTCACCCGGGTATGTCGACGTGCCCGAGCGCCACCGGACATTGCACGGCGCGATCGAGTGGGGCCTGGACGACGTCGCCCCCGAGGTGCTCGACCTGCTGCTCCGGCTGTCGCTGTACGAATCGGTGATCGATACCGACATCGCCTGCCGCGCAGCCGGGACCGGCGAGGAACAAGCCACCACCGCGCTGGCGGAGTTGGTCCAGCGCAGCCTGCTCGACCACACGTCCAGCGGGACGCACGGACACGGCTACCGGCTCTTCGCCACCGTGCGCGCCTACTGCCGTCAGGTGCTCGCCGCTGATCCGTTGCGCGCCACCGCGATCCGCGACGACCACGTAGACCGGCTGTGCCAGCTTGCCGCGCTGGTCCGCCCCCGATTCGACGAGCGCGAGCACCGGGCGGCGGCGATGGCGGCCACCGGCAAGCAGATCGTGGACTATCGCTCGGCGGTGCGCTATCTGATCGACACGGGACGCCCGGCACGCGCGGTCCGCCTCGCGGCCGATCTGGAATCGGCGTGGATTCAGCACGGCTACCAGTCCGAGCTGGAGTCGGTGCTGGCCGACCTGCTGGCGCCGAGCGACCGCGACACCGGGTCGCCCGAGGTGACGGCACTGTGCCTCGAGGTCCTCGGCACCTGGGCGGCACGGTCGGGGCGGTTACGCCGGGCGGCCGAGCTGCTGACGAATTCGATTGCCGCGTACCGCAATTCTGACAGACACGTCGACGCCACCCGGGTCATCGTGGTGCTGGTCGCGGCGTTGATCTCGCTGGGCGACCGGGCGGGGGCCAAGGAGCAGCTGAGCGCGGCCGCCCCGTACGCCGACGGTCTCACCGGGCCATGGCCGAGCCGGTTGCAAGGCGCGCTGATGTTGCTGCGCATCCCCGATCCGCCGACGCGCGACGCCGAGCTCCTGGCCAAGCTGCGGGATCGGGCCAGGTGGCTGGACAGCACGGCGCGGCTGATCGGACTGAATACGCTGGCGCGCACGCAGATCGGGCCGCAGACCGCCGATCGAGCCCAGTCGCTCTACCGGGAGAACCTGGCCGATGCGGATCTGGAAACCCAAGTCCTGCAGTCGATCGTCGCGATAGAAGGCTGCGCGATGGCCTACGACGCGGCGGGGGCCGAGTTCGCCGCGCCGACGCTGACGCTGCTGCTCGCGACCCGCCGGCTACGTGCCACCCACGGCATACCGCAATTGGCCGCGGGCGATCGGGCACCCAGCGTATCGGAGCACCGAAACATCGTCGGCGAGAGCAAGTTTCGCGAGATCAAGCGAAAGGCGGAGGGAATGACCCTCGCCGACGCGGTGGCCTACGCCTGCACCGGGCCGACGTTGCGCAACCTGGACGAATCCCCGCTCGCCGCACTGACCAAACGGCAGCGCGAGATCGCCAGGCTGGTCGCCACCGGCATGACCAACCGGATGATCGCCACCGAGTTGGGGATCTCGGAGTGGACCGTGGTCAATCACGTACGCCAGGTGATGCTCAAGCTCGGCTGTCCCTCGCGACTGCACGTGGCGCTGCTGGTGGAACGCGACGCACAGCCCGCGGTGGAGAGTGTCGGCAAGACCGAACCGGTGCTCGACGAGCCGACCGCCGAGCTGCCACGAATCACCGTGGCGCGCAAGGCCTGAGCCGGATCAGGGGGTAGGCCTGAGCCGGATCAGGGACCGTAGGTCAAGATCGCGCTGATGACGAACCACAGCACCCAGGCGAACGCGATCAGCATCCCGGCCGCCAGGGTGATCCGCATGAAGGCGCGACCGAAATCCATGTCGCGGGTCTCGCGCGGATACAGCTTCCACGGGCTGTACCACGGCGCCTCGACCGCGTAGACCGGCCGGTGCGACTCGCGCTCGGCCTGCGCCAGCTCCTCGGCGTAGGCCTCGGCCTGCGCCTGGTTCGGGCCGCCGTGCCACAGCGTGATGTCGATCGGGCCGAGGAAGCCTTCGTTCAGCAGTTCCTGCGGGGCGGGCAGGTAGGGCAGGATGCCGAGGCCGCGGAAGGCGATGGCGACGTCGTTGGCCGTCCAGAGGTGCTTCTCCTCCTCGGCGAGCGCGTCGAAATAGTGCCGGAGCCTGCCCGGATCGTCGCCGAGGATCACGTCGAAGCTGGGGTCGCTCCAGGCCTGCTGAATCTTCAGTTCGGCCCCGCGCAGCGGGACGACCAGCGCGAGCCCGTGCACCGCGCGCTGCCCGAGGCCGCGCGCGGCCAGCCAGTTCTGCAGCGCGAAGGTGTGCTCGCGGGACTTCTCCAGCGGCGTGCGCCGGTCCCGGCCCTCCATCGCGGCCGGGTCGCCGTTGATCGTCCACTGGCCGTTGAGCGGGATCTCCAGCACGCCGTCCTGCCGGGCGACCAGCGCCTCGGCCTCGATCACCACGCAACTGGTCGGCGTCCACACCACCGCGTCGAACTGGTGCAGCCGATCCTTGTGGAACAGACTGCAGTTGATCGTGGCGACGCCCTTCGGACTGCCCGCGTCCTTCCAGGTGCGCAACCAATCGATCAGCGCCCGCTCGGCATTGGTGCCTGCGGCGTTCTGCACTCGCACGAGCATTAACGACCGCCCTTCACGTCGACACTCGACAGTGCTCAGGATACGAGGTGTTCGGGCGAATTCGCCGCGCTCATGGCAACAGTCGGCGTGTTGGTAGCTGGATCACTCCGGTTGCTCGGCCGCGATCTTGCCCGCCTTGACCGCATCGACCAGTGTGGCGTGGTCGGATTCGGTGCGGTCGGCATAGCGGACCGCGAAATCGGCGACCGCGTCGTCGAACCGCTCGTCGTCGCCCAGATAGCCCGCGAGCAGGCGCGGATCGAGCGAGCGCGAATGCGCGCGGGCCAGCAGCGCGCCGGCCAGCCTGCCGTAGTCGTCGAGGTCGGCGGCGGACAGCCCGGCCGGGTCGATGCTGCCCTTCAGATTGCGGAATTGCCGGACAATGAAGGGCAATTCGGTGCCGCCGCCGGTCGGGTCGACACTGGTCCAGCCGAGCAGGATGTCGCTCTCCGACTGAACCAGCCTGGCGCCCTGCACGATTCGCTTACCCTCGTGCTTCGGCGGCGGCGCGGGCAGGTAGGGCGCGAGCGCGGACGGATTGGCCTGCTTGATCTGCAACACCAGGGCCTCACCCTCGTTGCCGTGCAGCAGTGCGACGTAGGTGTGCAGGCCGACGCTGCCGGTGCCGACGATGCGGAAGGCGATGTCGGACACCGCGAATCGGGCGAGCAGGTTGCGCCGGGACACCCGCAGCGTGTCGGCGTAGCGCTGTAGCCCGTCGGTGATCGCCGTGGCGACCTCGTCCGCGACCGGCGTGAGAATCGGTGGGTCGCTGATGAATCGGTGCTTCTTGACGCCGGTCTGGTGGTCCTCGAGGTGTTCGGTCCACTTGGCCACGACCTTGGCGCTGGTGTTCTTGCGCGCCTTCTTCGCGGCCTTCTTGAAGTCGTCGATCAGGTCGTGCGCCGCGGCTTGATCGAGCACCGACTCGTCGGGCAGCGCGCTCCACGATTCCAGGAACGGCTGCGCGGCAAGATGTGCTGCCGCGAGGCGGTAGGCGCGCGCCGCGTCGTGTGCGGCGGCGCGGCAATCGTCCTCGCCCGCGCCGCTTTCCCGGCCCGCGAGCACCAGGCTGGCCGCCAGCCGGTCCAGATCCCACTCCCACGGCCCGGCGATGGTCTCGTCGAAATCGTTGATGTCCATGATGATTTCGCCGCGTGGCGTGCCGTACAGGCCGAAATTCGCGGCATGCGCGTCGCCGCAGAGCTGCGCGGTGAGCCCGGTGTCGGGTCCGCCGGCCAGATCGGCGGCCATCAGTCCGGCCGCGCCGCGGTAAAAAGTGAACGGGGACGCGATCATCCGGCCCATCCGCAGCGGCACCAGGTGGGGGAGCCGGCCCGCGTTGCTCGCCTCGATGAAGTCGAGCACCTCGGGCCGGCGCGCTCCTTCGGCCGCCCGGTCACGAGCGGTGACCGGGACCCGGTCGCGCAGGGCCTTGCCGCGGGCGCGCACGTCTGCCGCCGGGATGTAGGAGCGTAGATCGATAGGACTGTCTGACACGTTGCCGACGCTAGCGGGTGGCAGCCCCCGAGACGGTGTCGGATTCGCCACGTTCGACCGTTGCCGGGCATGCCGCCCGGACGTCTCAGTTCGCGGGCACCGGCGGATCGACCGGGCTGATCGGCAGGCGCAGCGCGCCGGGCGCGGCCGCGGGCACCGTCGGCCGCTTCGGCACCACGGGGGCGATGCGCCGGTACGCCGACCCGAGCTCCGGACGCGGGTCGGCCTCGTTCTTGTTGGGCCAGAACGCCATTGCCCGCTCCGCCTGCGCGGTGATGGTGAGCGACGGGTTGACGCCCAGGTTCGCGGTCACCGCCGACCCGTCCGCCACATGCAGCCCGGGATGGCCGAACACCCGCTGATACGGATCGACCACACCGGTTTCCGGGGTGTCGCCGATGACACAGCCGCCGATGTAGTGCGCGGTCGCCGGGATGTTGAACACGTCCATCACCAGCCCGTGCGTGTCGCCCTGCACCTTCTCGCCGAACCGGCGCCCGATCTCGTGCGCCATCGGGATCCAGGTCGGGTTCGGTTCGCCGGTGCCCTGTTTCGTCTTGAGCAGCCCGCGCCTGCGGAACGAGGTCAGCGAATTGTCCAGCGACTGCATGACCAGCAGGATCACCGACTTCTCCGACGCGTGCCTGGCGTTGAGGCTGCGCAGGAAGACCAACGGGTGCAGCACCACCGCCAGCAGGAAGCGCAGGAAACGGAACGCGCCGCCGTCCACGATCGGCACCGACATCGGGAACAGCGCGTTCTGTCCCTTGCCGTAGTGGCACACCTCGATATGGGTGTCCTCGGCCGGATGGATGGAGGACGTGATCGCGATGCCCTCGGCGAAGTCGCGGCGCGCGCGGCTCACCACGTTGAGGATTGCCTCGGAGTTGCTGCGGGTGAGCTCGCCGAGCCGGGGCGACAGGTGCGGTAGCACCGCGTCGTCGCGCATCTTGTGCAGCAGCTTCTGGGTGCCGAGCGCGGCTCCGGCGAACACCACCTGCTCGGCGGTGAAGGTCTTGCGCTGCTTGCGGATCCAGTGGTCCGAGCGTTCGGTGTCGACCGCGTAACCGCCGTCCGGCAGCGGCCGCACTACGGTCGCGGTGGTCAGCGGATGCACCTCGGCGCCGGCCTGTTCGGCGAGGTAGAGGTAGTTCGTGGTGGTGGTGTTCTTGGCGTTGTTCGGGCAGCCGGTGAAACACCGCGCGCAGTGCACGCAGCCGTTCCGGCGCGGGCCGACCCCGCCGAAATACGGGTCGTCGACCTCGGTGCCGGGATCGCTCTCGTTGAAGAACACCCCGACATTGGTCGGATGAAAGGTGTCCGCGACGCCCAGATCGTCGGCGATCTCGCGGATCACCTCATCGGCCGGGGTCATCCGCGGATTCGGCGCCACGCCGAGCATCCGCTGCGCCTGGTCGTAATACGGGGCCAGCTCGGCCCGCCAGTCGGTGATGTGCGCCCACTGCTTGTCGGTGTAGAAGTTCGGCAGGGGCTCGTAGAGGGTGTTGCCGTAGATGAGGGAACCGCCGCCGACGCCCGCGCCGGAGAACACCGCGCACTTGCCGAGGATGCTGATCCGCTGCGGGCCCGTCAAGCCCAGTCGCGGCGCCCAAATCGACTTGCGCACATCCCAATTCGTGTTCGGGATGTCCTCGGCGTTCCAGCGCCTGCCCGCTTCGAGCACGCCGACCCGATACCCCTTCTCGGTCAACCGGAGCGCGCTCACGCTGCCGCCGAATCCGGAGCCGATCACCACCACGTCGTAGTCGAATGCGGGCATGACTTCCTCTCGCTCACCGGACGATCACCGTACCGACAGATGAGATAATTTCATACTCATTCTGTCACCGCCGGTCTGTGGTGCAAACCATCCTTGCACGAAGATATCGAGAAAACCGGCGCGCCCGGATGGCGTGGACCGGGGTCGGTGCGGTAAGCACGGGGCGTGACAACCGAATCGGGCACAACGGAACCGGAGGAGCGCGCCGACACCGGCGGCGTCTTCGACGACCGCATCCTCACGGTCCCGAATGTCCTGAGTTTCGTGCGCCTGCTTGGCGTTCCGGTGTTCCTGTGGCTGCTGCTGGTCGAGCATGCCGACGGCTGGGCGTTCGTGCTGGCCTTCGCCAGCGGCCTGACCGACTTCCTGGACGGCAAGCTGGCCCGCCTGCTCGATCAGTCCTCCCGCCTCGGTGCCCTGCTCGATCCGTTCGTGGACCGGTTGTACCTGGTGACGACCCTGGCGGCGTTCGTGATCCGCGGCCTCATCCCGTGGTGGGTGGCGGTGATCCTGGTCGGTCGCGACCTGATCCTCACGCTCACGCTGTCGGTCTACAAACGCCGCGACCTACCGCCACCCGAGGTCATCTATCTGGGCAAGGCGGCGACCTTCGCGCTGATGTCCGCGTTCGTCTGGCTGCTGGCCGGGGAGATGGATTGGGCGCTGGACGGTTTCGGGCGTGCCTTCGGCGGGGCATTACTGGTCTGGGGCACGGCGGTGTATGTATGGACCGGCTTGCTCTACACCGGTAAGGCGATCGCCATCGCTCGCTCGATACCGGCTGTGGCACACCGCTCGACCTGACCGACGGCGTCGGGTCGAACATTGTCTCAACCCTCGCATAGAGTTGCGCGCACACGATCACAACGGAAAGGACGGACGGCCTGTGACCCAGACCCCCGAAGAGCTGCGCTACACCGAAGAGCACGAGTGGGTGCAGCGGATCGCCCCGACCCGGGTTCGGGTGGGCATCACCGATTACGCGCAGTCTCAACTCGGTGACGTTGTGTTCGTGCAGCTGCCCGAAACCGACAAGGACGCCGCCGCTGGGGACAGCATCGCCGAGGTCGAGTCGACCAAGAGCGTGTCCGACATCTACGCGCCGTTCGGCGCGAAAGTTGTTGCGGTGAACGAGGAATTGGTGCAACAGCCGGAGACGCTGAACACCGATCCGTACGGCGAGGGATGGCTGTTCGAGCTGGAGGTCGCGGACTCCGCGAGCCTCGACAAGACCCTTGATGAACTGTTGGATGCGGCAGGTTATCAAGGAGTTATCGGGGGCTGAATCAGCCTTCCCGGTTCTACCTGCACGGGCACGCCCTGGCAGGGTACGGTCAATGCCAACAGATCCGCCGACAGCCATTGTCGCCGAATCTAGTGACTCGACGGCAGGTCGTGGTGCCACAGGTATCACCTGCTTGCATGGATAATCAGGTTCGAGGAGGAGAGAAACGGTGAGCGAGAACAAAGACCCGGGTTACGGGGAGACCGCGGCCGAGACGACGTCGGTCTTCCGCGCGGATTTCCTGAACGAGGTCGACGCGTCGCGCTCCGGAGAGCCGACCGGTGAACAGCCGGTCCAAGGGGTCGAGGGTCTGCCCGTTGGCGCAGCCCTCCTGGTCGTCAAGCGCGGTCCGAACGCGGGCTCGCGATTCCTGCTGGATCAGCCGACTACGTCGGCGGGCCGCCACCCCGACAGTGACATCTTTCTCGATGACGTCACCGTCAGCCGTCGGCATGCCGAGTTCCGTCAGGACGACGACTCGTTCCAGGTTGTCGATGTCGGCAGCCTGAACGGCACCTATGTGAATCGGGAGCCGGTGGACTCCTCGGAACTCCAGAACGGCGATGAGGTACAGATCGGTAAGTTCCGTCTCGTGTTCCTCACCGGACCGCGGGCCCAGGTCAACGAGCCGTCTGCGGGTGCAGGGAGCCTATGAGCACGCGGCGCTGGGTTCTTTCTCCTCATGAAGGGCTCGGGGTCATGAAGGACTCAGCGCTGTGACCGGCGCGGCGCAGTGGGCGCGCGGAGGCATGTCGATCGGCTCCGTACTCGACCTGTTGCGCCCGGATTTTCCGGACGTCACCATCTCGAAGATCCGCTTCCTCGAAGCGGAAGGCCTGATTCGGCCGGAGCGCACGCCCTCGGGCTACCGCAGATTCTCCATCGCCGATTGTGAACGGCTTCGGTTCGTGCTGACCGCGCAACGCGATCAGTACCTGCCGCTGAAGGTGATCAAGGAACAACTCGAAGCGATCGACAGCGGTGCGGCGACGCTCGGCGTGCGGGAAGCCCGCGCCCGGGCGCACTCCGGCCGTACGGGTGCGTCGGAGTCGGCTGCGGCCGACTCCGAGCACTCCACCGCGCCTGGTGGGAACAGGAACGGCGCCACGGCGCCGAGGAGGCTCGGCGTGGTGCCCAGCGAGATTTCCCCCGACGATCTGCGCTTCGATCACGAAATCCGCATCACCCGCGCGGATCTGCTGGCGCAGGCCGAGATCGACGAGGCCTTCCTCAACGACCTGATCCGCGCGAACCTGATCACTCCCGGCGCCGCCGGATTCTTCGACGGCGACTCGGTGACGCTGGCCAAGACCGCCAAGGCGATGGCCGAATTCGGTTTGGAGGCACGGCATTTGCGTGCATTCAAGCTGGCCGCCGATCGCGAGGCCGCGCTGGTCGCACAGATCGCCGCCCCGATCGCGAAGAGCCGCGACGCCGGCGCGCGCGCCCGAGCCGAAGAAACGGTGCGCGAACTCGCGGCGCTATCGCTGACGCTGCACGCGTGTCTGGTGAAGTCGTCGGTGCGGACGTCGCTGGGCGGCTGAACATCCCGGCCGAACCGTTGACACGGAATCCGTGTCATGTTGCGGTCAGCCAACACGCCGATTTCGGCTGTGCACACGGACCGCTGCCCGCGCGCGGGTTCGCCTAGACTCGTGGTACGGCGAGCTCTGCGGTGGTCGTGCCGGGCGGCCGGCGAGCGGCTGGTGTGAGTAATGGGAGGCAGTGCGATGAGTGAAATGCGTGTGATCGGCATTCGTGTCGAACAGCCACAGAATCAGCCCGTGCTGTTGCTCCGTGAGGTTTCGGGGGATCGGTACCTACCAATCTGGATCGGGCAGGCCGAGGCGACCGCGATCGTGCTGGAGCAGGAGGGGGTGACTCCGATCCGCCCGCTGACCCACGATTTGATCAAGATCCTGATCACCGAGCTCGGGCACACCCTCAAGGAAGTGCGCATCGTCGATCTGCAGGAGGGCACGTTCTACGCGGATCTGGTGTTCGAGAACGATCTGCACATCTCGGCGCGGCCGTCGGATTCGGTAGCGATCGCCTTGCGGGTGGGTTGCCCGATCTATGCCGAGGAGCCGGTGCTCGAGGAGGCCGGGCTGGTGATGCCGGACGAGCGCGAGGACGAGGTGGAGAAGTTCAAGGAATTCCTGGAGTCGGTCTCGCCTGACGATTTCAAGGCCACAGATAGCTGAACAGGACCTTTCCGGCAATCCGGCGTTTTCGCGGGATGACCGGGGGATCAGCCCTTAACCAGAGCTTGAGAGTTTAACCGCGCGTCGCGTTTGGCCTGACGATGGTGCTGCCCTGACAATCAGGGGGAGTAATCTCGATAGTTGGGCCACGTCCGTTTTGGCCAGGTCGTCAGCACAGCAGTGGTCGAAACGGAGCCGGGTCATCGATGAGGCTAGCCGTCGGCGAAGCAAGGGAGTGGTCAGTGGCAGAGGAATCGCAGGATGTAACGCAGCCAGGCCTGTTCCCGGACGACTCGGTTCCCGACGATCTGGTCGGCTACCGGGTTCCCAGTGCATGCCAGGTGGCCGGGATCACCTACCGGCAGCTCGACTACTGGGCGCGTACCGGATTGGTCGTGCCCTCCATTCGCAGCGCCGCCGGCTCGGGGAGCCAGCGCCTGTACTCGTTCAAGGACATCCTGGTCCTGAAGATCGTGAAGCGGCTGCTCGACGCGGGCATCTCGTTACAGAACATCCGCATCGCGGTCGACCATTTACGCAGCAGGGGAGTGCAGGATCTCGCCGGGATCACGCTGTTCTCCGACGGCACCTCGGTATACGAGTGCACCTCGGCCGAGGAGGTAGTCGATTTACTGCAGGGCGGGCAGGGCGTTTTCGGCATCGCGATCAGCGGTGCCATGCACGAACTCACCGGCGCCATCGCCAACTTCCCGGCGGAGCGCGCGTCCGCGGTGACCGAGCGGCCGGAGGACGAGCTGTCCTACCGGCGTAAGGCACGGATGAGTCGCAAGACCGGTTAAAAGTAGACAGACACGACACCCCGCCTCCCCGACATACCGAGGGTAGCGGGGTGTCGTGCTGTGTGGCACTTGATTTTCGGCGATGGGGGCGCGGTCTGGACCGGCCGGTTTGGAACGTATCAAAAACATCAGGTTAAGTAGATATGCGCATCTACATATGTTCCTGGTTGAGAACCCCGCGCACCGGCGTGACCAGCGCGACACCCGCAAGGACGGGACCAGTGACACGTTCCGGCGTGTCGTCGGCTTAAACTGGTGGCGCGCCAACGCCGTGCGGGAGAGTCCCGGGTTCGACAGAGTCCGGGCGCCGAAGGAGCAGCACCTCCCCGTCAATCTCTCAGGCATCAGGGACCGTGCGGGCTTGGGCGCCTCTGGAAAGCGGTGGCTTCGGGCCGCCCGCCCATGGGGAAAGGGGCTCGACCTTCATTGCGGTCGCGCGTCCGAATCTCTCAGGCAACACGACAGAGGGGGAGGGCTGGTACCCGTCGACCGCCGTCGACCCGCCCGACCCACATGGGAGCTGCCGTGACTCGCTCATTCGCCGACCGCCATATCGGACCCGATCGGGGCGAAATCGCCCGGATCCTGGACGTCGTCGGCGTCGACTCGCTGGACGAGCTCGCCACGAAAGCCCTGCCCGCCACCATCCTCGACGGGACCGGCCTGGCCGGATTGCCGCCTGCCGCAACCGAACACGAGGTGCTCGCCGAACTCGCCGGCCTCGCGCATTCGAACACGGTGGCCACGTCGATGATCGGGCTCGGCTACTACGACACGCTGACCCCGCCGGTGCTGGTGCGGAACCTGCTGGAGAACCCGGCCTGGTACACCGCGTACACGCCGTACCAGCCGGAGATCAGTCAGGGCAGGCTCGAGGCGCTGCTCAACTTCCAGACCATGGTGTCGGAGCTGACCGGCATGGACGTGGCCAACGCGTCCATGCTCGACGAGGCCACCGCGGCCGCCGAGGCGATGACGCTGCTGCAGCGGGCCAGCCGGTCCAAGTCGGCGCGGCTTGTCATCGACACCGACCTGTTCCCGCAGACGAAGACCGTGCTGACCACCCGGGCGCAGCCGCTCGGGATCGAGCTGGTGCCTGCGGATCTGGCGTCCGGCGAGTTGCCGGAAGGTGAATTCTTCGGTGTGCTGGTGCAGGCTCCCGGCGCTTCCGGGCGGGTAGTGGACTGGACGTCGGTCATCAGCGCGGCGCACGAGCGTGGTGCGTTGGTCGCTGTGGGTGCGGATCTGCTGGCGATGACGCTGCTCGCCTCGCCGGGCGACCAGGGCGCGGACGTGTGCTTCGGCACCACCCAGCGTTTCGGTGTCCCGCTCGGCTTCGGCGGCCCGCACGCCGGGTATCTGGCAGTGCGCACGGCGTATGCCAGGCAGCTGCCGGGCCGACTGGTCGGTGTCTCGGTGGACGCGGACGGCGATGTCGCCTACCGGCTGGCGCTGCAGACGCGTGAGCAGCACATCCGCCGCGAGAAGGCGACCTCCAACATCTGTACCGCGCAGGTGCTGCTGGCCATCGTCGCGGCGATGTACGCGAGTTACCACGGTGCCGACGGCCTGCGCGAGATCGCGCGTCGGGTGCACCGGCATGCGGCCACCATCGCCGCCGGGCTCGACGGTGCGGTCGTGCACGACACGTTCTTCGACACCGTGCTCGCGCATGTGCCCGGTGGTGCGGAAGCCGTTGTCGCGAAGGCGAAGTCGCGTGGGATCAACCTGCGTCTGGTCGACGGCGATCATGTCGGCATCGCCTGCGACGAGGCGACGACCGAGTCGCATGTCGCGGCCGTGCTCGAATCCTTCGGCACCGCATTGTCTTCCGAGCAGCCCGCACCGGCGCCCGCGGTCGCGATCGAGAACCGCACCTCCGAGTTCCTCGACCATCCGGCATTCACCAAGTACCACACCGAGACCGCCATGCTGCGCTACCTGCGGTCGCTGTCCGACAAGGACATTGCGTTGGACCGCAGCATGATTCCGCTCGGCTCGTGCACCATGAAGCTCAACGCGACCGCCGAGATGGAGGCCATCACCTGGCCCGGCTTCGCCCGCGTGCACCCGTACGCGCCGGTCGAGGACGCGCCGGGCCTGCTGCAGGTGATCCACGACCTGGAGCGGTGGCTGTCCGACATCACCGGCTACGACTCGGTGAGCCTGCAGCCGAACGCGGGTAGCCAGGGCGAGTACGCGGGCCTGCTGGCGATCCGCCGGTACCACCTGGATCGCGGTGACACGCACCGGGATACCTGCCTGATCCCGTCCAGCGCGCACGGCACCAACGCGGCCTCGGCGGCCATGGCCGGGCTGCGCGTCGAGGTGGTCAAGTGCCGCGACAACGGCGACGTCGACCTGGACGACCTGCGGGCCAAGATCGCCGACCACGCCGACCGGCTGGCCTGCATCATGATCACCTACCCGTCCACGCACGGTGTCTACGAGCACGAGGTCGCCGAGTTGTGCGCGCTGGTGCACGACGCCGGTGGCCAGGTGTACGTCGACGGCGCGAACCTGAATGCCCTTGTCGGGCTTGCCCGTCCGGGCCGGTTCGGCGGCGACGTCAGCCACCTGAACCTGCACAAGACCTTCTGCATCCCGCACGGCGGCGGTGGTCCGGGTGTCGGACCGGTGGCGGTGCGCTCGCACCTGGCGCCGTACCTGCCGGGCGATCCGCTGGTGACCGACTCGCACGCGGTGTCGGCCGCCAACTACGGCTCGGCCTCGATCCTGCCGATCACCTGGGCCTACATCCGGATGATGGGCGCGGACGGCCTGCGCGACGCCACGCTGACCGCGATCGCCTCGGCCAACTACATCGCGCGCCGGCTCGACGAGTACTTCCCGGTGCTCTACACCGGCGAGCACGGCATGGTCGCGCACGAGTGCATCCTGGACCTGCGGGAGATCACCAAGCAGACCGGCGTCACCGTCGACGATGTCGCGAAGCGGCTGGCGGACTACGGGTTCCACGCGCCGACGATGAGCTTCCCGGTCGCGGGCACGCTGATGGTGGAGCCGACCGAGAGCGAAAACCTGGCCGAGCTCGACGATTTCATCGAGGCGATGATCGCGATCCGCAAGGAGATCGATCAGGTCGCGGCCGGCGTCTGGCCGGTCACCGACAACCCATTGCGCGGCGCACCGCACACCGCGGCCTGCCTGGTCGGCGAGTGGGAGCACCCGTACAGCCGCGAAACCGCCGTCTACCCAAGGGGTCTCGGCCACGCGCGGGCGAAGGTATGGCCGCCGGTCCGCCGTATCGATGGCGCGTACGGCGACCGCAACCTGGTCTGCTCGTGCCCGCCGCTCGAGGCCTACGCCGACTGATCAACCCGACCGAAGGCGCCCGTCAGCCGTACACACCGGCTGACGGCCCCCTTCGGTCCCCCGCGACCTGGCATCGACCGAGGGCGCCCTTCATCCGCTGAGACCGGCTGAGGGGCGCCCTCGGTCGATTGTTCACCCGCGACCCTGCATTGACCGAGGGCGCCCTTCACGCGCTGAGACGGGGTGAAGGGCGCCTTCGGTCGGTTGGTGGGTGGGGGGACGCGCGCCTTTTGATTTCGCGCACCGGGAATCGCATGCGAGAGCTGGTGCGGGGGATCAGAAGGCGTGCGGCGGCTATGGGGTGGTGAGGGAGTGGACGACTGCGGAGCCGAAGGCGATGTCGTCGGAGGTGGACAGGCGGGTGTAGGCGCCGCCGGTCTGCTCGGAGATGCTCTTCAGGGTCTGTGTGCCCTGGCCGCCGATGACGATGATGTCGACGCGGACGGGGTGGTCCTTGTCGAGCGCGGCGGCCATGTCGCTGGCGAGTTTGGCGCCGGTGACGGTCGAATCGTCCTCGGGGCCATCGGTGATGAGCAGCACCGAGTTCGTGCGGCCCGCGGTGTATCCCTTGATGGCGCTCTTGTATGCGGCGATGAGTGTCGGATACGCCTGATCGGAGCGCAGCTCGCTGGCTTCGACGGCGTCCAGCGCGTTACTGACCTTGGTGCGTTGATCGTTGGACAGGGGCGCGGTGGCGGCTTGGACCTTGTAAGGCGTTGTGCCGTCGAGGTTCTTGCCGTAGGTCCAGAGACCGAGGCCGAAGTCGGGCGGCATGACGGTGAGCGTGGAGTTCAGTGCGCCGAGGACATTCGCGAGCCGGGTCATCGAGCCGTCGGTGGTCGACATGGAGGACGAGACGTCAACCAGCACAGTGGATTGCACTCCGAGCACCGGATTGGCCATGGTGGCACGGACCTTGTCGAGTGCGGCCCGCGGCGGTGCGGGCGTGGCCGCGGGTGCGGTGGTGAAGCCCGCAGCGGTGAAGGCCTGTGCTTGTTCGGGGGCACGCAGGTAATCGGCGAATAGGCCGCCGACCAGATTCTGGGTCTTGTCGACCCACGGTCCGGACATCAGCGCGGCCGGATGATCGGCGATCGGCGCGGCACCGGCGGGGCGGAAGACGGTAAGTCCCGCTTGGCCTTTCACCTGTTGTTCGGTGGTGGCGACCGCGTGCACGGTGGCGGACTGTGGTGCGCCCGCGATGATGCCGAAGGCGGCGGCGGTGTCGGCGGCGTCCGGCGCGTTGGCGGCGAGCCCAGAGATCGCGGAAACGGCCTGCCCGGACTGGGCGGCCTGCTCGCTGAGCGGTTCGGCGCCGGAGACCGCGGAGCCCACCGCTACGGCGGCGGCCAGCGAGGAATCGCCGGGTGGCAACGCCATTCGAAGACCGCCCCAGCCGGACAGGCCGACAACGTTGAGCGAACCTTGTTGCAGGCGTGGCAGATCCGACCACGTTGTCTTGGCTTGCTCTAGCGCGCCACGCAATTCGTCCGGCACGGCGAGCACGATCGGGCTCACCGCGATCGGCGCGGGTGTGCCTTCGATCATGCCGGGCACGCGCATGGACTCGATAGAGCGGGTCGAATCGGGAATCCACAGCACCGGCTGCGGGCCGAGACTCGGATCCCATGGCTTGCCGTTGGTGAATGCCGCGACGATCGACGCGGACGGCTGCGCGGTCACCACCACCTGCGCGCAATGATCACGCACTTTCGGCTTGGTCGCGTTGTATCGGTCCGCCGCGGTCCTGACCTGCGCGGCAATGTCCGGATCGGCGGTCACATAGAGCGTCGCGGGCCCGGAGACGCATTCCGCCGCCGCGGCGCTGTCCTCATCGGCGGCTCTGTCGCGTAGTTGAAACCACGCGAAGACCCCAGCGACGAGCAGCACGATGGCCACCACTGCGATAACCGGACCTTTGCTGACGCCCCGGGATTTGATTCCGCTGCGATGAGTGCCCACGGTGCACAGTGTATGTTCACCTGCGGTTTGCGGGCTCGGTGAGTCCGGCCTACGGCGGCGAGCCGTAGCAAAAGTGTCCGCCGCCGTGTCCCCGGTCGGACACGGCGGCGGTAGTCACGGGCGGATCAGCTGCCCGCGGTCGAACTCGTGGCCGCCCCACACCCCGGACTGGCCGGTGCGCTCGGCGAACTCGGCACAGGCCGCCCGGATCGGGCAGCCCGCGCAGACACCGCGGGCGTAGTCGAAGTCCTGTGACGGGTACGGGAACCAGGCCTCGTGATGCGGGTCACCGCGGCAGGCGGCCCGATGCCACTCTCGGGAGTCCGAGAGTGGCAGCATCTCGGCCAGGGTCAGCTCCACGACCGCGGTGGTCTCAGTGCGAACGGTCATCGCGATCCTCTCCTTTCTCGGATGTTCAGGTGGTGGCTAGCTGCTTCCAGATCCGCCGCTGTTGCTTGGCCTGGTGGTTGGGCGCCTTGGGTTGCCAGAGCAGCCGCATGCCCGCTTCCTCGGGGGTGCGGTCGGCCTTGGTCGTATTGCACGGGCCGCAGCAGGCGACGAGGTTGCTCCAGGTGTTCGGACCGCCCCGGCTGCGCGGCCGGATGTGGTCGACGGTGCGGGCCCAAGCGGCGCAGTAACCGCACCGGTGGCTGTCCCGGCGCAGCACGCCGGCCAGGGTGGCGCGGCTCTCGTCGTGCACTCGCGCGGTGTGCTCGAGGTAGACGTAGCGGAGCAGCCGGATGGTTTCCGGTAGCAGTAGCTCGGAGTGCTGGGACCGGATCGGGAAGTACGGGGTGCGGTCGGCGATCGACTCCGCGGCACCGGACATGAGCAGCACGACGGCCCGGTCGGCGCTGATCTCGGTGAGGGCCTCGTAGGAGGCGTTGAGCACCAGCACTCCGGTGTGTATCCAGTTGTCGGCGGTTAGTGCCGCGGGGTTGGCGGCATGGCGGAATGTCATGGGAATCACCATGTTTCGGGAGGAGTCGAGCGAGGAGGTTGGGCGGTCAGCGACCGGCCGGGAGGTGGCCGTCTTCGCGTCCGCTGCACAGCTGGGGATCGAATACGGGTTTCCTGGTTGACAACCGTTGTGCCGCATCGATGTTCGCCCGAATCGGGTCCTTCGGAATCATCGCCACCTCCTCCTCTCCTCGTGCTCGTGGATCACCTCTACCTGGTGATCATCGTCGAATCCCATGGTGACATAACGGGCCTACCGCTGTCGGGTCATTTATTTCCGGTCAGCTGGGCGGCGCCGAAGGAGACGTGGAACCGCTGGCACCAGACGGTGACGCTGGTGAGTGCGGTCAGGTCGGTGTCGGCGGGGATGGGGTAGTTCTGGCTGCCCTTGTTGCCTTTGAGGCTGCCGAGGTCGGTGTGCGTGGCGTCGTCGAAGACGAACCAGCCTGCTTTTCCCTCGATGACCTCGGCGTTGGTCAGCCATACGTGCAGGTCGGGGCCGTCGGAGGTGTCGAGGTCTTCGAGACGGAGGACTCGGCTGCCGTCGGGGAGTTGCAGGATGCGCACGGTTCCCGAGGTGTCGTGCTCGTGGGAGATGAAGGTGCCGCTGGCGAGGGTGCGCGGATCCGCAGGCGCACCGGGGGCGGTGGGTGCGGCCTCGATGACGGTGGTGTTGGTGAACAGGCGCCACGGCTGGGCCAGCATCAAGCCGACCCCGAGCCCGATGACCAGCAGAACGGTCAACGCCCAGGTAATGGGGGACCGGACGATCTTGCGTGCTGAAACCATGGTTCTCCTCGGGGCCGATATGCGACGAGTGCTTCTTCGATTGAACACGGTCGAGGGCGTGTTTCCGGGTGTCGAACTGTGACCGAACGGTGACGGATGGCGAGGCCGATGTCGTCGGCGGTCGATGTGCCGATTCCGCCGTCCCCGAAGGGTTTCGCCCCCATCCGGGTAATGGGGGCTGCGGGCGAGATCAGCCGATCGGTGTATGTCCGAGCAGAACTCGGCCGGTGAAGTGGGTCTGCTTGGCGCGCGGCAGCGGATGGAACAGGCAGCCGTGCACGTCGCGGTAGCGCCTCTCCAGCTCGCAGGCGCGCGAAAAGCCTAGGCCGCCAACGGTTTCGATGGCCAGGCGGACGGTGCTGATGACGGCCTCGGCGGCCGCCGTCTTGCGGCTGAGGGTTTTGCTGGCGTAGCTGTCGGTGTTGTCGAAATGCAGGTTGCCGGAACCGGTGAACATGGCCTCGATCAGGTCGGCGGCGGTGGTGTGCGCGTTGACCATTTCGCCCGCGAGCTGGAAGGTCGGGGCGTCGGTGCGGTCGGCGACCAGGGCGGTGGCGAGGTCCACCGCACCGTCGGCGATGCCGAGGTAGGCCGCCATGACGAGCGGCATCGCCGCGCCCATCACGACATTCAGCATCGGCGGCCAGGTGTCGGCGCGGCGGAGCAGGGAGACGGCGGCGTCGGGGACGAAGACGTCGTCGAAAATCACAGTGTGCGACCCGCTCGCTCGCAATCCGAGTGTGTCCCAGGTCTTTTCGACGCTTACGCCCGGTGCGTGCACTGGGATGGCGCAGTGCAGGACATGTGGGCCGTCGGGTGCGTCGTCCCAGCGAATACTGGTGACCAGCACGGTGCCCGCCTCGACGCCGCTGGCCGGTGCCTTGCGTGCGTGCACCCGGTAGCCGCCGTCGACCTTCTCGGCGTGGCCGCTGGAACCGACCCAGTCCGCGGCGCCGGTGCTGATCAGGAT
This sequence comes from Nocardia sp. NPDC060255, assembly GCF_042727395.1. Taxonomy (NCBI): domain Bacteria; kingdom Bacillati; phylum Actinomycetota; class Actinomycetes; order Mycobacteriales; family Nocardiaceae; genus Nocardia; species Nocardia sp. NPDC060255. The sequence goes on from NZ_JBHXAU010000029.1 coordinate 102,811, forward strand.
CGCCCCGTCGACCACCTTGCGGAACAGCGGTGCGGCGTCGATGCCGTGGTTGTGCCGCCACACCTGCGCGGCGACGAGGTGGGTGTGCATCGCGAACGCGACGGCGGTGGAGGGGTCGTGGCGGCCGAGTTCGCGCAGGATCGCGCCCATCTCGCGGTGGGTGGCGCCGCCGCCACCGAATTCGGTGGGCACCAGGGCGGCGGACAGCCCGGTGACGCGCAGGATCTCGAACGCGGTGCGGGAGAACTCGCCGCTGCGGTCGCGGTCGGCCACCTCGGGGCTCAGGGACTCGCCGACCTGTCGCGCGAGGGTGAACCAGTCGATGGTGAGGTCAGGGGAAATTGTCGTCATGTTTCGAAGGTAGGAACGGCCGCGATAACCGAATAGTCCACAAACTGGACTCCGCCGGTCCACAAGTTGGACCCCCGATCGCGAGGTGACCATGACGACACCCGGCTACGGCCAATACTGTCCGATCTCCCGGGCGCTCGACGTGCTCGGCGAGCGGTGGTCGCTGCTGATCGTCCGCGATTTGTACCTGGGCACAACACGTTTCAACGATCTCGCGCGCGGTCTACCCGGCTTGTCACGCAGCCTGCTCGCCAAGCGACTGCGTCAATTCGAACGGGCCGGCCTAGTCGACAAGATCGGCTCCGAATACCTGCTCACCGACGCGGGCCAAGAACTCGAACCGATCCTGTCCGGCCTCGGCGAGTGGGGCGCCCGCTGGACTTTCGGCGCCCCACAACCGCACGAACTCGACCCGGCACTCCTCGTCTGGTGGATGCACACCCGCCTCGACACCTCATCGTTCCCCGGCAAGCGACAGGTACTCGCTGTGCGATTTTCCGATGTGCCGGACCGATTCTGGATCGTCATCGAATCCGGGGTGCCCTCCGTCTGCGCCGCCGACCCAGGCTACCCAGTCGACATCGTCATCATCTCCGACGTCAGCTCGCTGTACTCGGTATGGCTAGGGAGAGTGCCTCTGCCGCAGGCGATTCGGACAGGCCGGCTAACCTTCAGCGGACCGTCAGCGCTAACTCGCCGCATGCCCTCAGTACTTCGGTTGAGCCCGATGGCGCCATACATGAACCCCGCCTCCATCGACTTCGCCACGCGCGCTTCGTGATTGCCGATGGTGGTTGCAGCGGATGTTGGACCGTGTCGGGTGACTTTGGTTGTTGGTTGCGTGCCGGGGTGTGGGGTGCGGTGCTGCCGAAGCAATAACGGTTCAGGAAGGTCTGCTGGTCCGGGAATGATTGGGTAATGCTGGGCGCGTGAGGTGGGGTTCCCGACCTTACCCTGCTGTTTGGTCACGGAAGTGGCGGTTCCAGCCTGGCTGGTTGGCTGTGGTGCTGTTCTCGAGATTCTCGGGTAGGTAAGTGTGTCGGGTGCGGTGTAGTTGGTGGTGTCGAGCGAGCCTGCGGATCGCCACTTGACGCACGTTGCATCGTCTTGATGCATGCTGCAACTTGCGTCAAGTGGATGCTTCGTACGTCAAGTCGTCGTGACTGCGTCGAGCCGAGTCACATGGTCGTTCGCGGAGATCGAGTCGAGTCAAAAGGTCGCTGTTGATGATTGAGTAGCGACCTTTCGACTCGACTCGATTCGCTGCCGGGTGACGGCAGCTGCCTGGCGACGCTGGAACGGACTATTGCACACCGAACTTGGGTTCTGGACGTCTCGATAGGCCACCAAAGCGGGCCAGCCTGGCTCCCTGGCCAGCCTGGCTGTGGTGCAGTTCCCGAGAGCCTTGGTCAGGGAGGTGTCGCAGGCCGGTGCTGTTGGGCAGTGCCGAGTCGAGACAGCCAGTGCCACTTGACGTACGTTGCATCGTCTTGATGCATGCTGCAGCCCGCGTCAAGAGGATGCTTCGTACGTCAAGTCGTCGTGGCTGCGTCGAGTCGCGTCACATGGTCGTTCGCGGAGATCGAGTCGAGTCAAAAGGTCGCTGTTCAAGATCAACTAGCGACCTTTCGACTCGACCCGATTCATTATCAGGCGACGGCAGCTGCCCGGCGACGCTGGACCGGGCTATTGCACACCGAACTTGGGTTCCCACCGAACTCGGGGCAGTCCCTCAAGTCGTCGTGGCTGCGTTGGGTCGAGTCAAATGGTGGTTCGCGGACTTCGAGTCGAGTCGAATGGTCGTTGTTGAAGATCAAGTAGCGACATTTTGACTCGGCTCGATTCTTGGTTGCCCACCGGCAGCTACTCGACGACGCTGGGAGTGGCCGTTGCGCACTGAACTTGGGTTCCGAAGGTCTCGATACGCCGCCGCGGCTGGCGAGCCTGGCTGGCGGGCTGTGGTGCTGTTTCCGAGAGCCTCGGGCGGTGTGTCGGAGGCCGGTGCAGTTGGTAGTATCGAGTCGCGTCGAGTCGAGTCAAATGGTCGTTGTTGATGATCAAGTAGCGACCATTTGACTCGGCTCGATTCTCTGAAAGCCTCTGTCGCGCAACGGGAGTGTCTTGCGGCGCTGGAACGGGCTATTGCATACCGAACTTGGGTTCCGAAGGTCCCGCGCCACCACAGCTGGCCATCCAGCGTGGCTCGCGACCTGGCTGAGGTGCTGTTCGCGAGAATCTGGGTGGCGGAGTGGTTGTTCGCGAATCGAGCAGAGTCATAAGGTCGCTACTTGATCTTCAGCAGTGACCTTATGACTCTGCTCGATTCTCCGAGAGCCCTTATCGCGCAATGGTGGGTGCGAGACGACGCTGGAACGGGCCATTGCATACCGAACTTGGGTTCCGAAGATCTCGAGAACAGCACCACAGCCACCCAGCCAGGCTGGAAGATCACGTCGCGCGCCTGACCGTAAGGGGAAGGCCGGGGACGGCACACGACGCGCCCAGCATTACCCAATCATTCCCGGACCAGCAGACCTTCCTGGACCGTTATTAGATCGGCAGTACCGCACCCCACCACCCGGTACGCAACCAACAACGAAAGTCACCTGACACCAGTCCAACATTCGCTGCATCCACCATCGATGATCACGAAACCAGCGGACGCGCTCATCAACAGCCTCCGCGGCGAAATCGGGCACCACCCCGCATTCGCAAAGGTGCTCAACCTTTCACATGCCCTAGCGCGCCAAGAGAACTGCGAGGCCGCAATCTGCTGCGCGATGAGGAGCCTATCCGTTGCTTGTTGACGAGCCGGGACCAGCGCGGACCCCGATGGCGCACATCGGGGTCCGGTTCCCGCGGTTACAGGTTGCCGACGATGTGTTCGAGGCGTTGTGCGACGAGTTCTCTGGCCTTTTCGCGGAGGGCGGGGCGGTAGCCGCTGGGGTAGACGGGGTCGGCGGGGGCGTAGTCCTTCAGGACCTCCTTGGCGAGGGTGATCTTGTGGACCTCGGTGGGGCCGTCGGCGATCGCCATCACCTCGGCGTAGTTCATCATGTCGACGAAGGGGAGGTCGGTGCTGACGCCGATGGCGCCGTGCAGGTGCAGGGCGCGCTGGGCGATGTCGTGCATGACCTTGGGCATGGCTACCTTGATGGCGGCGATGTCCTTGCGCACCTTCAGGTAGTCCTGTTCCTTGTCGATGCGCCACGCGGTGCGCAGCACGAGCAGGCGGAACTGTTCCATCTCGATCCAGCTGTCCGCGATGCGTTCCTGGGTCATCTGCAGACCGGCCAGCGAGCCCTTGCGCATCGGGCGGGAGACGACGCGCTCGGCCATCATGTCGAATGCCTTGCGTACCAACGCGACCGTGCGCATCGCGTGGTGCACGCGGCCGCCGCCGAGGCGGGTCTGCGCCACGATGAAGCCCTGGCCTTCGGCGCCGAGCAGGTGGTCGGCGGGCACCCGGACGTTGGTGAAGCGCAGGTGGCCCTCGTGCTCGCTGAACCCGTGCACGTGGAAGTTCTTGACGATCTCCAGGCCGGGTGTGTCCGCGGGCACGATGAACATCGACATGCCTTGGTAGGCACTGACATCGGGGTTCGTGACGACCATGACGATATGGAAGCTGGCGAACTGCGCGTTGGAGTTGAACCACTTCTCGCCGTTGATCACCCAGTGGTCGCCGTCGCGGACCGCCCGCGTCTTGAACGTCGTCGGGTCCGAGCCGCCGGTGGGTTCGGTCATCACGTAACAGGAGCCGATCTCACCGGCCAGCAGCGGCGCCAGGTACTCGGCCTTCTGCTCGTCGGTGCCGTAGTGCGCCAGGATCTCGGCATTGCCGGAATCCGGTGCCTGGCAACCGAATACCGACGGCGCCCAGAACGACGTGCCGAGCACCTCGTTGAGCAGGGCCAGCTTCATCTGCCCGTAGCCCTGGCCGCCGAGTTCCGGACCGAGATGGCAGGCCCACAGTCCCTGCTCCTTGACCTGCTCCTTGAGCGGGCGCATCAGCGCCATCGCCTCTTTGTCGGTGCGGTCGTACGGGTTCGGGTAGAGCAGGTCGAGGGGCTCCACCTCGGTGCGGACGAATTCCGCCGCCCAGTCCAGCTTCTGCTGGAAGTCCGGGTCGGTCTCGAAATCCCAAGCCATGGTCAGCCTTTCGTGTCGTTGTCGGTCGTGGTCACCACGCCGTCGAGGAACGTGGTCGCGAGTATGTCGGCGATCTCGGCGGGGGAGTGCCCGCCGTGCGGTCGGTACCAGAAGGTCACCATGTTCAGCATGCCGAGAACGCTGTTGGTCACCACGTGGTCGTTGGTGCGCAGCAGTCCGGCGGCGTGGCCCGTGTCGAGCACCCGCTGCCAGCAGTGTTGCACGCGATCACGCAGTTCCTGCAGCTGCGCGCCGCGTTCGCCGCTGAGCGCGGTGACATCGCGCAACTGGATCGCGACCTCCCGGCGGTGGTCGATGATCAGCCCGACATGGCTGTGGATCAGCTTGCGCAGCTTGCTGATCGGGTCGTCGGTGCCTGCCACGATGCGTTCGGCGTCGACCAGCATCAGCTGAATATAGTCGTGCAGGATCTGCCAGAGCAGTTCCTCCTTGGAGCCGATGTGGTAGTACAGCGCGCCCCGCTGGACGTCGGCGCGGTCGCCGATCTCCGCGACACCGGTGCCGTGGAATCCCTTCTCCGCGAACAGATCCACCGCGGCCCGCACGATCCGTTCCCTGGTATCGCCCGCCGTCGATTCGGCGGCCGGCGGGCGGCCGCGCCTGCGCGCGGGCGCCACGTCGGGCCCACCCGTGCCGCGCACCGGTGCGGTACTCATCGCGCCGGGTCCAGCACTACCTTGCTCACGCCGTCCGCGCGCTCGGCGAACAGCTGGTAGGCGTTCGCCCCGTCGGACATCGGGAGGGGATGGGTGACAACGGCTTCCGGGCGCAGCCGGCCCGCCGCAGTCAGTTTCAGCAGAGTGGGCAGCTCGTATTGGATCGAGCACAGGCCGATATGGAATTCGAGCTCCTTGACCTGTGCCAGCGGCATGTGGAACGGATAGGCGCGGTTCTGGTTGACACCGATGACGCTCACCCGGCCGCGATGCCCGACCGCGCTGATCGCCAACTTGATGGTGGCGTCGGCGCCGACCGCCTCGATCGCGACATCCGCACCGCCGCCGAGCATTTCGCGGATCCCCAGCTTCGGGTCGTCCGCCTCGACCGGTTCGGCGCCGAGTTCGGCGGCCAGCTTGCGTCGCTCGGCGATCAGGTCGACCCCCAGCACGCGCGCCGCACCCATCGCGAACGCCGACTGGATCGCCATCAGCCCCACCGGTCCGAGTCCGATCACCACCACGGTCTCGCCGGGTGCGATGCGTGCACGCCGCGCGCCATACCAGGCGGTCGGGGCGTTATCGGTGAGCACGACCGCCGCCTCGTCGCTGATGCCTTCGGGGAGCCGGATCAGATTTCCGTCGGCGTGCGAGACGGCCAGCAACTGGGCTTGGCCGCCGGGCAGTGAGCCACCGAGGCCGTAGCACGCGTCGACCGGCGCCGGTGTGCGCTCGCAGGCGGCAACGATGCCGACCCGGCAGTTCGCGCATCGATCACACCCGGCCGACGCGGACACCAGCACCCGGTCACCGACCGAGAGTCTGCGCACGTCGGGACCGAGTTCGACGATCTCGCCGACGGCTTCGTGCCCGACGCTGTAACCGATCTTGTCGGTGAACCCGTGCCCGCCGTAGATATGCAGGTCACTGCCGCAGATGCCGCTCGCGGTGACCCGGATGATCGCGCCGTCCGGCGCGGTGAGGATCGGATCGGGCACGTCGGAGTACGAGATCTGCCGTGGGCCTTGGTAAGTCAGTGCTTTCATCGCCATCCACCGTCCAGTGCGAGGGTGGCGCCCGTGCAGAAGGCAGCCGCGTCCGTGGCGAAGAACAGTGCGGCGCCGACGATCTCGCCGGGTTCGCCGACGCGTTGTTGCGCGTTGAGCGAGCCGATCTGGGCGCGCATCTCGTCGGGCCACGCCTTGGAGATGTCGGTGGCGAAGGCGCCGCACTGAATCGTGTTGACCCGCACCGTCGGTCCGAAACTCTGCGCCAGACCCGCGGTGAGCGTGTTCAATCCGGCCTTGGCCGCGGCGTAGGGCAGCGCGAACGGCGCGGGGCGGACCGCCTCGATCGAGGAGATGTTGATGATCGAACCGCCGCCGCCGGCCGCCATGCGGGTGCCGATCAGCGACGAAAGCCGGAACGGCCCTTTGAGATTCACGCCGATCACCTTGTCGAACAGGGCCTCCGAGACCTGATCCAGGCTCGGGTAGAGCGGGGAGAGTCCCGCGTTGTTCACCAGCACGTCGACCCGGCCGAATTCGGCGTACACGGTGTCCACCAGCGCGTCGCACTGCGCCCAGTCGCTGACATTGCAGGCCACCGGCAGCGCGCGACGACCGTGCGCGTTCTTGACCTCGTCCGCCAGCGCCACGCAATCATCGAGCTTGCGGCTGGCGATCACCACGTCCGCGCCCGCCGCGGCGAACGCGAGCACCATCTCCTTGCCGAGTCCCCGGCTGCCACCGGTGACCACGACGACCTTGTCCGTGAGCGACACACACACTCCTGCAGATCAGAAAATGTTCCGATCAGTACATTAAATCCCCGCGGCGATACAATCAAGGGGTTGTCAGGCCGACCGCCTACACACCGAGACGCGCCGACCGATGCACCCCATCCGAATCGGCGCGCCGGAATTTTCCGGCGAGACGCCGCGTTCGACCCGCTACACGGTGGTATCACTACCCACGGGTAACATGGATGCGTCTTTCCCACCCGGCTTTCTCAGAAGTGAGGCAGTAGATGACAGAGCGGATTCAGGTCGGCGGGCTTCAGGTGGCCAGCGTTCTCCACGAGTTCATCGAGAACGAGGCGCTCCCCGGAACCGGCGTAGATTCCGCCGCGTTCTGGGCCGGAGCCGAGCAGGTCATCAACGATCTCGCGCCGCGCAACCGCGCGCTGCTCGCCGAGCGCGACGAGATCCAGGGCAAGGTCGACGCCTGGCACGCCGAACACCCCGGTGCGGGCTACGACAAGGCCGCCTACAAGAGCTTCCTCGGCGAAATCGGCTATCTGCGTGCGGAACCCGCCGATTTCCAGATCGCCACCCAGAACGTGGACACCGAGATCGCCACCACCGCGGGCCCGCAGCTCGTGGTGCCGGTGATGAACGCCCGTTTCGCGATCAACGCCGCCAACGCGCGCTGGGGTTCGCTCTACGACGCGCTCTACGGTACCGACGCCATCTCCGAGGCCAACGGCGCGGAAAAGGGCAAGGGCTACAACAAGGTTCGCGGCGACAAGGTCATCGAGTGGGCGCGTAACTTCCTCGACGACTCCGCGACGCTGATCACCGGCTCACACATCGGCTCGACGTCCTACAAGATCGTCGACGGTGAGCTGGAGGTCGGTCTGGAGGACGGCACCGAGATCGGTCTCGCCGACCCGTCGCAGCTCGTCGGCTACCTCGGCGATCCGGCCTCGCCGACCTCGGTGCTGCTCAAGCACAACGGTCTGCACATCGAGATCCAGATCGATCCGTCCTCGCCCGTCGGCAGCACCGACACCGCGGGCGTCAAGGACCTGGTGCTGGAGTCCGCGATCACCACGATCATGGACTTCGAGGACTCGGTCGCCGCCGTGGACGCCGAGGACAAGGTCCTCTGCTACCACAACTGGCTCGGCCTGATGAAGGGCGATCTCACCGAGAAGGTGCGCAAGGGCGACAAGACCTTCACCCGCACCATGAACCCCGACCGCGTCTACACCGCGGTCGACGGCAGTGACCTTGTGCTGCACGGTCGTTCGCTGCTGTTCGTGCGCAACGTCGGTCACCTGATGACCAGCGACGCGATCATCGACAAGGACGGCAACGAGATCCCCGAGGGCATCCTCGACGGCCTCGTCACCTCGCTCATCGCCACCCATTCGCTGCGCGGCGACACCGAACTGAAGAACAGCCGCACCGGCTCGGTCTACATCGTGAAGCCGAAGATGCACGGCCCCGACGAGGTCGCGTTCACCACCGAGTTGTTCGGCCGGATCGAGGACGTGCTCGGCGTGCCGCGCAACACCCTCAAGGTCGGCATCATGGACGAGGAGCGCCGCACCACGGTAAACCTCAAGGCCTGTATCCAGGCCGCCGCCGACCGCGTCGTGTTCATCAACACCGGCTTCCTCGACCGCACCGGCGACGAGATCCACACCTCGATGGAGGCCGGGCCGATGGTCCGCAAGGCCGACATGAAGGCCCAGCAGTGGATCAAGTCCTACGAGGACTGGAACGTCGACACGGGCTTGGCCGCCGGGCTGCCGGGCAAGGCGCAGATCGGCAAGGGCATGTGGGCCATGCCGGACCTGATGGCCGACATGCTGGTGCAGAAGATCGGTCACCCGAAGGCCGGCGCGAACACCGCGTGGGTGCCGTCGCCGACCGCCGCCACCCTGCACGCGACGCACTACCACCAGGTGAACGTGCTGGAGCGCCAGCAGGAGATCCTCAAGGGTGGCCGCCGCGCCACCGTCGATCAGATCCTGGAGATCCCACTCGCCGCGACGCCGAACTGGACCGCGGAGGAGAAGAAGCAGGAACTGGACAACAGCGCACAGTCGATCCTCGGCTACGTGGTGCGCTGGATCGACCAGGGTGTGGGCTGCTCCAAGGTGCCCGACATCGAAGACGTCGCGCTGATGGAAGACCGTGCCACCCTGCGCATTTCGAGCCAGCTGCTGGCCAACTGGCTGCGCCACGGCATCGTCTCCACCGACGAGATCATCGAGAGCCTGGAGCGGATGGCACCGGTGGTGGACCGGCAGAACGCGGGCGACGCGAGCTACCGCCCGCTGGCACCGGACTTCGCAGGCAGCATCGCCTTCCAGGCCGCCAAGGAGCTCATCCTCGAGGGCACCAAGCAGCCCAACGGATACACCGAGCCGATCCTGCACCGGCGGCGGCGTGAGGCGAAGGCTGCCTGCAAGTGAGTGATGTCCAGTGACTGAAAAGTAGTTCTTAACAGCTCTTTTCGGCCTGAGGCCCCGCACCGGAGACACCCGGGGCGGGGCCTCTTCCCATTAGTGGAGATCAGCTCGAATACCGGTCTGTCACCCTCAAAACGGTCACCAAAACGGTCACAGACGGGGTGCGTGCCACACCCATCAAGGCGATATCTACCAGCAGATTTGCGCCAACGGTTGGTGCGTCCGTGTCGGCGATGCATGGTCTCCACGCAGGACCCATCGAGCCGTGGATCCGGAGCTGGTCTGCTTGTCGCCGATACCGGATACCTCTACAGGCGGAAGCCTTTGTCGCGGAACCCCGGTCGCTTGGGGATCCGGCCCCATTTGCTCGGGAAAGTGTTCGCAGTGAGCGACATCCTCGGCGTGTCGCTAGTCGACACGCCGGAGAAGTTGTTGGGCCCGCAACTCTTCAGCGAATCGCCTGGGAACAAACAGCAATCCACCGGCCCCCGACTGAGTTCGATGACGCTGGGCTGTCAGCGGTCGTTGGCGGGTGCAATTGACCATTCGGCGCGAGCGAGCAACTCGTCGAAGGTGAGTACTTCGGGCTCGATGAGTTGGCGGCGGAACAGTTCGAATGATCGAAACCTGTCCTCGTGATGTCCTCCATGGCTACCTATCATCTGATCCAGGTTGCCGATGATGAGAAAGCTTCGCGGACGGATGAGATGGGAGTACTCGCCGGGGATGTCGCTGCCATCGGCGGCTTTGTCCTGCAACCGTTTGCCGATCTGTTCCGCGGCAAAGTGAACGGTGCCCTGCGCTTGGGCGATGCCGTCGGTCAGGAAGTGTGACGGTGCCCAGCAGCCCGGTCGGAACTCGGTGCTCAGTAACGGTTGCTTGTGGGTTTTGATCTCTGCGAAGACGAGGGATCGGATTCGACCCGATGTGGTCAGGAGGGCGTCGACACGTTTACCTGGGCTGGAGTTGGACCGGCCTATTACGACTTGTTCGAGTTTGTGCTCGTCCCAGGATGTCAGTAGTTGACCGGTCAGTGACACACCGAAGATCCACGGGTTCTGCTCGAAGAAGTGCTGCCAGACGGCCTCTTCGCCGTTCCCGGAGTCGTTGCGAACCTCTTCAGCAAAGTAGGTCTCGTCGGAGAGCAAACGCCGGAACTTAGCGACCTGTGCGCGCCGGTGTGCCATTGCGACGACATCGCGTGCGCTTTCGTCGTCGCTGATCAGCTGCTGGAATTTCTGCGGGTCCTTCCGGTACAGGGCCGCCAGCGACTCTGGGTTGGCGAGCATTTGGTGTACCAAGGTGTCGTCGATGCGGACGGTGTCTGCGCCCTCGGCAGGCAGGTGGTCGAGGAGTTTGACCAGATCTATGAGCCGTCCGACGTCTGGCTGCACGAGGTGAAGTTTGCATTCGGCCTTCTGCGCGGTCTTTCCCATCGGAATCCGTTGGATCCAAAGCTCTTTCACATTGCTGGCTTCTCGGGCCACGAGCAATCTGACCTGATATCGTCCACCGGGCGTTTCGCGGATTACCCAGTCGGAACCCTCGAGCTCGACCGTCGTCTCAGACTCGGCGTCGAACACTTTATGAATGAAGCGCGCCTGTTCACCGTGATCGGAAGACGCCGGTCTGTTGAACGGGAAGCTCTTGCTCAGATAGGTACGGCCAGGAAGTCTGCCTTGCGCATATTCCAGTTCTTCGGCGTCGCGACTCGATGCGGCACCGTACGCAGGTTCAGGATCTTCCATATGACTGCCCTCCAGGCTCGCGCACATGTGGCCATCGCACCGGTTGCGACCCAATCGTTCCTTCCCGATCCTTAGCGTTCGAGGCTGCGGCTGCGTCATCGGCAAACTGACAGCACAGTCACGTGTGGCTGATTCTGCCTGCTGAGCCCTCAATGACTGGCATCTCGATGTTGGTAAATTTGCAGGTGAGCAGATATACAGCATAATATTCCGGTCTATCAAAGCGGGGATCGGCGAATTTCGGAAGATCTCCGGTTGCTGTAACTGTCGTTTCCGCAATCTTTCTGCTACGAGGTTCTGAGCGGTCTCGACGAACAGTGCAGGTGCCCTATGCGGGAGCAGGGCCTCGCAGCTGTCTGCCGCAGCGGTGAAGGCGTATACGAAAACGGCACGACGAGCCCGCGGAACAGATATTCGGCCTCATTAGCTCGACGTGTATGAATCATGTTGCGATACAGTCGATTCGCGGGTGGAGGTCCTCCGGTATGTCGCGTGTCGGTCGGGTGGGGCAACCGCGCTGACCGAGCGCTGCCGGATGTACTGGTGCGCGCCTAACTCTCTGAGCGAGAGGATGATTCGAGTTCGAGCAGCTGAGGGGCGCACCCGGCCGGCCCAGTACTGGTTCCGAGCCTTTTGATCGCTAGTCGACTGGCTGGTCGAGCCATTGGCCGTTGATCATGACGGTGCGTCCGAGGAATTCGTGGAAGCCGTTCCATACCTGTATGCGTTGCGGGGTTAGTTGGATGTAGACGAAACCGGGTATGGCGCGGGGGTCTTGGGAGATCCGAGCGTATCTGTCGGCGCAGTCTGGGTCGATGGCGTCGACCGGGATAAGTGTGGCGATGGCGTCGATCATGATCACGTCGGCGGTGTCTCCGATTGCGACTCTTGCTTGTGGTGTCGCCTGAAGATTGACGGCGGTGCGACTGTGCTCGAGCGTGGCCGTGGTGAGGGTGAGGGTATTGGCGTTCCAGGCGAAAGACACTGGTATCAGATGCGCGCCATGACCGTCGCTTCCGGTGGCCAACCACATCTGATGGCTGGTGCCGAGTCGTTCCAGCGCGCCCCTGCGCCGCTGGTCGAGGCTGCGCGCGATGGGCAGCTGGTTGGGTTCGGTGGTTGTATCGTCAGCAGTCATCGGCTGTCCTTGTCGGCGCACCGAGGTAGATACCGGAGCCAGCCCATCCCGCCGCTGACGCGGTCGTCGGTTGCTGGCCAACCCTGCTCGTTATGCCAGCATCCGAGTGTTCGTTCGCATAGCCGCGGTCAACGCCTGTTGCGGATCGGATAGCGAGTCCCCCTACGCTGGCCTACTCGCAAGTTCGACTCACGAGCGGATGTATGGCTCATCCTTGCAAGTACTAAATACTGGCGGATGGCGTCGAACCCCGTCAATACACTCGGGGCGCTTACTGCAGGGGACCGTGGACCGATGCTGGTCGTGGGAGTGGTTGGTGCGGTGGCGGATTCGGAGTTGCTGGTTGACGTCGCGCTGGAGTTCGCGGATGAAAGGCGTGGTGATGCAGTGGTAGCGGGTGGACCCGCGCAGCTCATCGAACCATGAAACTCAGTGGTCAGACATACGGCACAGCGACTCTCCCCACAGGCGGTTCCCGCAAGGAGGGGCGCTGCGTGGCTCCTGAAACGGTGGTCAGCTGGCGCCTGCCGCCTCCAGCAGTCCCGGGACCGTCTTGGTGGTGTTGTGGCGGAAGATGTTGACCGCGCCTACCACCTCGTCGGACTCGTCGCGGATCGGGAAGACGTTGACCAGCGCGAGCAGCCGGAAACCATCGGGTTGTTCGCAGATGACGTCGGCGTCGCGGACGGTGCCGCCGTTGTTGATGACCACCGACGGCGGGGCGGCTTCGTGCGGCATGACCTCGCCGGACGGGTAACGCAGGCGGAACGCGCCGCAGTACTTCTCGCTCGTGCCCAGTTCGGGACTGCGGCCCCAGGCGCCGATGGCGGTCTTGTTGCAGGCGATCAGCGTGCCGTCCTTCTCCAGCACGTAGATGCCGACCTCGATATCGTCCATGGCGGCCTGGTCGCCGAGCAGGCCACCGGGCACCAGGTGCCCGTCCTCGAGCTTGCCGTGAAACGTCAGATTGTCCAGTTCGCCGACGCTGATCTGTTCGCTGATACTCATTTTGATCCCCTGCATTCGGAGTAGGGCGGGGTAGCTGCGGTCGATGAAAGAAATCTGGGCGCGTCGCGCAGCCAAGCAGAGGTGACTTCCGCACCCCTTCCATCGCGAGTAAGTGTACCGAGAGTGATAGTCGGACAGTCTGTTTCAACGGTGATGAACGTTGACGGCACGGCAACAACTCTCCGAGTTGTCCGAGGATCAGAAGGCTTCGCCGCGAAGGTGCTGCGCGCCGGGCAGAGCCATCGAGCGTCCGGTCGACTGCCGTCAAGTGCTCTGTCATCGGATACGGAGGGGATGAAGGTTCTGAAACCCCAAGGGGGACAAGGCTCAATGTTGACCAGCTTGAACGACGCGCATCGCTATTACTATCTGGAAGCAGCGTGGTCGGGACCTGAGCGCGCTGGCCGCTGGGCTGTCGGTATCGCGGAGGGCTTCGGATGATGCCGAGCGGCGGCATCATCGTCGACTGAGAATCCAAACTCGGTGTGCGCGGGCATCGCTGGCAGCGAGAACCATCTCCAGGGGGCATTTGATGACCGGCAATGAGATGTATGAGCGCGTGTTCGCCATTGCGGATGGAGCGATCACCGATACCGAGGCTGCCCTGGCCGGCGTCGACGTCGACGAGATCGCGATGCTGGCGTTGACCGAGTTGGCTTCGCGTACGCAGTTCTTCGAAGAACTGCCGGAAGCCATTGCGGTGCAGTTTGATCTGGGCTATTCGGGGGACCGCCGGGGCTATCTGATTGTGGTGGGAGGCCAGGCTGTCGAGGTTGTGGCCGGTTGGGACGAATCTGCCGACGTTCGGATTCGGCAAGACTTGGCGGAGTTGGTACGTGCGGTTTACGGCGCTGCCGGCATCCGGCATGATTTCACACGGGAAGTATGGGTCAACGACACCGGGCGGCCTGCGGAGTTCTCGACCGAAGATCCGTGGGTCATGAGATGGAGGTTGGCGAGCAGCGCCGCCGGCCAGGTGATTCGGGCATGCGACGAATTTCGCCCCACGATGACCGAACTGGCGTTGCGCTTCGGGTCCGACAAATGGGGTGGTCACTGGTATACCCCGCACTATGAACGGCACTTCGCGCCTTATCGACAGCAGCGTGTCAAGGTGCTGGAGATCGGCGTCGGCGGCTACCAGTCGCAGGACATGGGCGGCGCTTCGTTGCGGATGTGGAAGCAATATTTCACTCGGGGATTGGTCCACGGGCTGGATTTGTTCGACAAGTCGGGGGTGGACGAGCCGCGGCTCAGCACAATCGCCGGTGACCAGTCAGACCAGGAACTTCTTGTTCGGCTGCACAAGGAAATCGGCCCGTTCGACCTCGTGATCGATGACGGCAGCCACCAGAGCGACCACGTGCGCACATCCTTCACGACATTGTTTCCGCTGATGAAACCCGGTGCGATGTATGTCATCGAGGATCTGCAGGCGTCTTATTGGCCGGCTTACAACGGCAACCGCACCGATCTGAACGACTCGGGAACTGCGGTGGGCTTCCTGAAAACCCTGATCGATGGCCTACACCATCAAGACCAGCTTCGTCAGTCCCCGTACGAGCCGGCCGACATTGAGAGGGGCGTTACCGCAATCCACATCTATCACAACATCGTTTTCATTGAAAAAGGCGTGAATACAGAGCAGACGGCGCCAGCATGGTTGCCCCGCGAGGCGGATCTCAGCGGATGATCGCGCCGAGGCCCGCCAGCGGCGTATTGCTTACCCGCCATGGATGATGCTCGCCCTACCGCAGCCGTGTCAGTGCGCCGGGTGCACATGGCTTGCTGTTCGGGCGGTCAGAAATGGAGATACCTGTGCATAACCAAGAGCAGTCGGAAACAGCGACCGAGCATCTCGGCTTCAAGCCCAGTCGGGCGACTATCCAACGGCGCACCCGCGCATTCTGGTTCGGCCTTGCCGCAACCACTCTCGGCACCGCACTGCATTTCCCGATGTTCTGGGAATCCC
>NZ_JBHXAU010000030.1:0-117464 GCF_042727395.1 Nocardia sp. NPDC060255
CGTCGGGCACCGCCGTGGCGGCGATTGTGCCGACCGCCAACCGAATCGCCGCATGGGCCACCGCGGCCCCCCTTCGAGGCGCGGCGGGCGGTGCCGCCGATCAGCGCGGCGCCGGTGCCGGTGTCGGCGTGCCGGACGGCTGCGCCGGCGCTCCGGGAGCGTTGCCGCCCGGCGCGCCGGGCAGGTCCCTGGGACCTGGCCGGTCGCCGCGCTCGGACCGATGCATCCTCGGTCCGTCATCATGCCCGGAACGATGGGCGGCGGCCATCTGGTGCCCGCCGTGATGATGACCGTCGCCACCGCCGACGGCTAGCCCGGCGCCGAATCCGACGCCGCCGATCACCACGGCCACCAGCACCGCGCTGGCGATCCGCAAGGGACGTGATCCACGCCAGCGGGTCGCCAGCCGCGATGGCGGCTTGGGGGCGGCCGCTGTTGGGGTGGTATTCGATACCGAGGGAGGTTCCCCGGTGCTTTCTGCTTCTGCCATTACTGCGCCTTATGTCTGGATTTCCCGACCTGAGACTCCGACCGTACGAGCGAAGGATGGGACATCCCTGCGGATCTGTTGTGTAAGTCCTGTGGGCGCGGGCTCGGCAGAACGTCAGAGCCAGCCGAGTCGTTCGGCGGCGCGGACGGCTTCGGCGCGGGTAGAGGTACCGGTCTTACCGATGGCAGCCGAAAGATGGTTACGGACGGTGCCTTCGGAGAGGTGCAGTTGTTTGGCAATAGCGCCCGCGGTCGCGCCGTCGGCGGCGGCCGACAGGACCTCGCGTTCCCGTTCGGTCAGTGGAGAAGTGCCCGCGGTGAGCGTTTCGGCGGCCAGGGCTGGGTCCACCACGCGCAGGCCCATCTGGACCCGGCGGACGGCGTCGGCCAATTCCCTTGCAGGGGTGTCCTTTACGACGAACCCGCTGGCACCTGCGTCGATGGCGCGGCGAAGGTATCCGGGTCGGCCGAAAGTGGTCACCATCAGGACGCGGACAGCGGGATGGGCGGCGTGCAGCTGTGCGGCGACCGAAATACCGTCCAGGCCAGGCATTTCCACGTCCAGCAGCACCACGTCGGGGTTCGTGCGGGCGACGGCGTCGACCACCTCGTCCCCGCGGCCCACCTCACCGACCACCTCCAGGTCGGATTCCAGTCCGAGCAACGCGGCGAGCGCGCCGCGCACCAGCGCCTGGTCGTCGGCGAGCAACAGCCGGATCATCTGCCCCACTTCCTGTTTCGAAGAAAACTTCTGGTCGAGAATGTCCTACTCGGGAACCGAGGCGCGAACACGCACGCCCCCTTCCGCCGGAGCGGACAACGTCAAGGTCCCGCCCGCGGCCTTGACCCGGGCGCGGAGACCGGCAAGCCCCGAGCCGGACGCCGCTGCCGCACCGACCCCGCGCCCGTCATCGACGATCTCGATGCTCGACGGCGTCACCGTGACCGTGCAGTGCCTGGCGGCGCTGTGCCGGATCACGTTGGTGATCGCCTCGCGCAGCACCCAGCCGAACAACTCACTGTGCGGCGAGTCCTCGACCTCCGGCAGCTCGGCGGCGATATCCGCGGCCGCCAATGCCGTTCGCGCATTGGCGAGTTCGCCACGCAACGTGACCTCCCGCAACCCGCCGACGGTGTCGCGCACCCCGGCCAGCGCCTCCCGCGCGAGCCGCTCGATATCGGCGAGCTCGGTCCTGGCCCGCGTCAGGTCGACATCGATGAGCCGTTGCGCGAGTTCGGTTTTCACCGTGATCACGGTCAGCGAGTGACCGAGGATATCGTGCACGTCACGCGCCACCCGGTTGCGTTCCTCCACGATGTCGAGCTCGGCGCGCTGCCGCCGCGCGAGCTCCGCGAGCCGCTCGCCCCGCAGACCCAACTGCCTGGCCACCCAGATGATCACCGGGACGATGGCGAGATAGAACGGCACCCCGGACATGCTCGGCACAGCGAGGGGCAGCAACAGCAGCACGAGTACCACGGGCAACGTCACGTAGCCGGACTCCCGGCCCGGCAGATGGAAGATCGCGGCCACCGCGACGAAGATCGCGGTGGGCAACGCAACGGGACCGAGCAACGCGATCAGTGCCGTCGTGCACACGGCCATGCCGGCGAGGAACGGCCACAGCCGCGGATCGGCCGGCCGGTCCTCCACCGAGTCGGCCGGGGTGCGGCGACGGAAGATGACGAAGGTACTCAGGATCAACGTCGCGTACCCGAGCAACGTCACCACGGCGAGTACCGCCCGCAGCCGCTCACCGTCCGACCAGGCCTGCAGCACCGGCGCGATCATGTAGGACATCCACAGCGACGACATCACCGCGCCGAACCATCCACGCCGTCGGCTGTTCACCGCACCGCCGTCGCTGACTATCTGGTCGATGAATCCCAGCACTCCGCCATCGCGCAGCGACTTGAACCGCGACGTCACGCCCATGCCGCACCTTTGGCACACGACGGGTCGCGAGGGAGCGGTCGCGCGCGGTCGATCACGAAGACAGACGGTACCGAACCGTGCTCGGCATCCCAGCGGACACCGGGATCGAGCCGCGATCTCGCGTCGAGCATCGGCACCTGATCCCGAGACGAGCTCAGGACAGCGAAGAACTTCGCTGCTGCGATGACGAGGAATGCCGCGGTGTGGCCGTCTACCCCTCGGGGACGACCACACCGCGGCACACCGGATAGCTCAGCGAGAAGTGTCACGACGGAACAGCATGGTCGAGCCCCCGACGAACACCGCGGCCCACACGACCACGTTGAGCACCGCCAACGCGATCGACGCCGCGCTGGTGTCGCCGAACGGCATCCGTGCCAGCGTCGCCACACCATTGGTCGGGAACACCTTCGACACCGTCCCGAACCAACCGTGCAGCGGAATGAACAGCCCACCCGCGAACGACAGCACCGCGAGGACCGGCCCGAGCAGCTGCATCACGTTCTCCGATGGCAGCAGGTAGCCGACGAACAAGCCGAAGGCGGCGAAGACTGCCGACGTGATCCAGGCGAGCAGGAAGCAGCTCACCCAGGCGACGGGCGTCAGGTGGGCGCCGAGTACCGCGCCGACCACGAAGACCGCGCTGACCGAGATCAGCCCGAGCACCATCGCGACGGTGACCTTGGTGGCGATGTAAGCCACCGGATGCAGTGGAGTGAGCCGCAATTGGCGGCTCCAGCCCTGCGCGCGTTCAATCGCCACCATGGCGCCGCCGCTGGTATTCGCCAGCATCGCACCGTAGACAGCCATCGAAACCATGATGTAGCCGGTGACATTGCCGGTGCCGGAAGACTGTGTCCGGTAATCCGATTGCAGCCCGAAGATGACGAAGAACAGCGGCGGAATGACCAACGTGAAGATCATCGTGCGGCGATTGCGCAACATCCTGCGCAATTCTAAACGCAGGAATCCGGCGCTGAAACCACCGAGCGGGGTCGGCCGATGCTGGGTAACGGCCTGTGCGGCAAGGGTTGTCATGTCAATTGTCTCCGGTGGTGAGCGCCAGGAACGCGGATTCGAGGTTGTGCGAGGTGATTTCGAGGTCGGTCGCGGTGGTCTCGGTGAGCAGGTAGCGGGCCACCGCGTCGGAGTCCTTGGTGTGCACGACGATTCGGTCGCCACGCACCTCGACGTCATCGACGCCGGGCATCGCGATCAGCCCGGTGGGCACGGCACCGGGCAGGGTGGCGCTGACCGAACGACCCGAGGCCAGGTTCTTGATCTCGGCGGCACTGCCGTCCGCGACCACCCGCCCGGCCCGGACCAGCACGATCCGATCGGCGTAGGCGTCGGCCTCGTCCAGGTAGTGGGTGGCGAACAGGACGGTGCGGCCGCGTTCGGAGTCCTGCCGCATCGCGTTCCAGAAGTCCCGTCGCCCTTCGACATCCATGCCGGTGGTCGGCTCGTCGAGCACGATCAGGTCGGGATTGGGCAGCAGCGCGAGCGCGAACCGCAGCCGCTGACGTTGTCCGCCGGAGCATTTGCCGACCATCCGACCGGCGATATCGGCGATGCCCGCCCGGGCCAGTACCTCGTCGACCGGACGCACGTCGGCGTACAGCGTGCCGACCAGCGCCACGGTCTCGCCGACGGTGAGGTCGGGCAGCAGGCCGCCGGATTGCAGCACCGCCGAAATCCGGCCCACCGCAAGCGCTTCGGTCGGCGTGCCGCCGAACACCTCGACGGTGCCGGAGTCCGGCTTCGCCAAGCCGAGCACCATGTCGAGGGTGGTGGTCTTGCCCGCGCCGTTGGGGCCGAGGAACGCGACGATCTCGCCCGGTTCGATGACCAGGTCCAGTCCGTCGACGGCCTGTACGGCGCCGCCCCCGGGCACCGCGAAGCTCTTACGCAGATCGTGCAGTTCGATCGCCGGTGTCGCCCGATGGGCCCCCGAGCCCCGTTTCCCCGAACCGCCAGCCGCGGCGAAGTCGGCCGCGGTCGTCAGTGATGATGTCATGAGTAAACGGTCGCGCATCAGCGCCCCGAATACCTCGCACGCATGTCACGTGTCTGCCATGACAGTTGTCATGGCCGTGCCATGTCAGGGCAGCAGCAGGCCCTGACGGGCGCGACCGGCCCCGGACAGCACCAGCACCAGCATGGTGGCCAGCGCCTGATCGTCGAGCCCGGCGGCCGGGAAGGTGTAGCGCAGGATGATGTCGGCGAGCTTCTCGCGCACGATCACGGTGAGCGAACCGAACTGCAGCTCGTTGTTCCGCTCGGCGACCCGCTTGTGCAGCTGCGCCTTGACCGGACGATCCCAGGCCAGCACGCAGGTCAGCGTCAGCACGTCCAGCCCGGGCGCGAGCCGCACCGCGCGCAACGAGCACAGCGAGCCCTCGTATTCGAAGCCGATCGAGCCCTCGGGGTCGACCCGCACGTCGATGTCGTAGATCGACAGGCAGGCGCCGGCTCGCGCCTGCAGTTCGTGTTCCGGACTGACCGTTGATTCCATGTCCGTGCCGCCGTTCATTTGGTGCCGCCGAACCGGCGGTCACGCGAAGCGTACTCGAGGCAGGCCTGCCAGAGATTGCGCCGGTCGAAATCGGGAAACAGGGTGTCCTGGTAGACGAATTCGGCGTAGGCGGACTGCCAGATGAGGAAGTTCGAGCTGCGGAACTCGCCGGAGGGCCGCAGGAAAAGGTCGACGTCCGGCATGTCCGGCTCGTCCAGGTATTTCGCGACCGTCGCCTCGGTGACCTTCTCCGGGTCGATCTCGCCCGCCGCCACCCGGCGCGCGATTTCCCTTGCCGCATCGGCGATTTCGGCTCGGCCACCGTAGTTGACGCACATGGTGAGGGTCATCACCGTGTTGTCCTTGGTCAGCTCCTCGGCGACCTCGAGTTCGTTGATGACGCTGCGCCACAACCGCGGTCGCCGTCCGGCCCAGCGCACCCGGACGCCCATCTCGTGCATCTCGTCGCGACGCCGCCGGATCACGTCGCGGTTGAAGCCCATCAGGAAGCGCACCTCCTCGGGGCTGCGCCGCCAGTTCTCGGTGGAGAAGGCGTAGGCCGAGAGCCATTTCACGCCGATCTCGATGCAGCCCTCGACGGTGTCCATCAGCACGGCCTCGCCGCGTTCGTGGCCCGCGGTGCGCGGCAGTCCGCGTTCCTGTGCCCAGCGGCCGTTGCCGTCCATCACCAGTGCGACATGCTTCGGTACCAGCACGGCCGGGATTTCCGGCGGACGCGCGCCCGAGGGGTGCTGCGAGGGCGGACGAACGGTGCGGGTAGCGCCCGACTTGGTCGCGGTGGAGGAGTCTCGGCGGAGGATCACGGCCCCTATCCTGCCTGATGGTTGTGGAGGCCTTGTGAAGGTCTCCACGGTCGCCGCGGATCAGGCGGGGGCGCGTACCGGGCTCGACCGCTCGATCAGCGGCAATGTGCGCAGCTGTCGTTCCAGATGCCATTGCAGATGCGCGGCGACCAGCCCGCTGGCCTGCCTGCGCACCCCCTCCGGCACCGTCTCGACGAACTCCCACTCGCCGCGAAGCAGCGCGACCAGCAGCTCGAGCACCCCGGGCGCCGGTGTCGCCGACCCGGGCGGGCGGCAGTGCACGCACACCGCGCCGCCTGCCGCGACATGGAACGCCCGATGCGGGCCAGGCGTCGCGCACTTGGCGCATTCGTCCAACGCGGGCGCCCAACCCGCGAAACCCATGGCGCGCAACAGGAATGCGTCCAGAATCAGTTCGTGTGGCCGCTGTTTGGCGGCGATGGCGCGCAACGCGCTCGCGGTGAGCGCGTGCAGTCGCGGCGCGGGCGCCCGCTCCTCACCGGCCAGTCGTTCGGCGGTTTCCAGCACCGCGCAGGCGGTGGTGTAGCGGCCGTAGTCGTCGATGATGTCGGAGGCGAACGCCTCCACCGTGTGCACCTGGGTCACCACGTCCAGCGTGCGCCCGGGATGCAGCTGCACGTCGATGTAGGCGAACGGCTCCAGCCTGGCCCCGAACCGCGACTTGGTGCGGCGCACCCCCTTGGCCACCGCGCGCACCAAACCGTGCTGGCGCGTCAGCAACGTGACGATGCGGTCCGCCTCGCCCAGCTTGTGCTGGCGTACCACCACCGCCACATCCCGATACAAACGCACGCCTCATCCTCCCACGAAGACCCGACAGCCCCTGGCAGGCGCGGCACCCGCACTGCCACTTCCGGCGACGAATCCACCATGCCGGTCGGCGCGCTGACCTATCCTTTCTCTACCGTACTGCTGGGGAGGGGCTTTCGGATTTGGACGACCTACTTGGTACCGGAACGGCCGCAGGCTTCCGGGCCACTCGCGAACTACTCGGATTGCCGGTGCCCTGGTGCGCCCGGCTCTTCGCCGTGGCCGAGCGCACCGTAGAACGCTGGGAGCGGGGAGCGTTCCAGATTCCGGACACCGCGGCCCGCGAGCTCGCCGAGATCGCCGACGAGACCGAGCAGGTGGTCGAGGCGATGGTCGACGCCATCGGCGCCGGTGAGATCTCGCCGCGCCTGCACACCTATCGGACCAACGACGACTACTGCAGGCACGAGCCGGACACGCGGTACCCGGCCACCTGGCATCGGGCCGTGTGCGCCCGGGTCATGGTCGAGCTACCGCAGGTGGAGCTGCAATTCGTCGAGTAGCTCAGCGGTAGAGCGTTGGTTCGATGACGAGTTGGAAAAGTGGAGTGTCGACTCGCACGGGGGTCAATGCGGTCGCACCGAGCTTGGCCGGCTCGGCGCCGGGACCGTCGAACAGGCAGTGCCCGTTCGGATTGACGACCAGCGCATGGCCGTCGGCCGCACCGGGCAGGGTGACGCGGGCCGCGCCCTGCACCTCGACGGCCGTATTCGGCGCGATCGGGACCAGGTTGTGCACCCACGGCGCGAGGTAGGGGTGCGCGACGATGGTGGTCGCGTCGGGACCGCGCTGCACCTCCGTCGCCGGCACCTGGATCGGCGAGATGGCGGGCGTGAGTGCGTCGGTCACGCCGACGCCGTTCGGGGCCTGGGTGTAATCGGGGGTGAGCGGCTGCGCCTGTGCTGTTCCGGCCAGACCGAAGCCGACCGCGAGGCCGACACCTATCGCTACGAGCTTCATCTCGCCGATTCTGGGTGTCCGCACCACCTGGCACGACTATTGCGCTCGAGCTGATTCAGGTCCTTACGATGCCGGAGATCAGCTGCAATACCGCCTGCTGTGCTTCGGCGCGGGCGCGGTCCGGGTCCTCGGCGTGCGCGACGATCAGGGCCGCCTCGTTGAGGGCGCTGATTATCAGTTGCGCAAGCACCTGAATGGGACCGTCGGCGATCAGGCCGGCGGCCTGCGCGCGTTCCAGCTGCGCGATGGTCATGCCGAGGGCGTGCCTGCTTTCGAATTCGCGCCAGGCCTGCCAGCCCATCACGGCGGGCGCGTCGGTGAGGGCGATACGCAGCATCGCGGGGCGCTGACAGATCTCCAGAAAGACACCGAGGCCGACCGCCATACCCGCCATCACATCGTCGGGATCGACGGTGGCGATGGCGTTTTCGATCTCCTCGGTGGTCTCCACCTCGATCTGTTCCAAGACCGCGAGGAACAGTCCGCGCTTGTCGCCATAGTGATGATGCAGGGCGCCTCGGGTGACCCCGGCCTCGGTGACGAGTTCCTCGGCCGAGGTCGCCGCGAAGCCGCGCTCGGTGAACAGCCGACGTCCGGCCTGTTCGAGCGCGGCCCTGGTGGTGCGGGAGCGATCCTCCTGGCTACGGCGTGGCATGCAGCCGAGTGAACTCCAGGATCGACTCGGTGAGCAACTCGGGCTGGTCTTCCGGGATGAATGTGTAGGAGTCGTCGATGATCTTCAGCGTCGCGTGCGGCAGATCCCTGGTCAGCCGTTCGGCGTAGGACATCGGGAAAATCTTGTCCTCGCGGGCCCACACCACCTGCACCGGGATCTCGACCGATCCGAAATGCGATGCGGCTTCCAGGGTGTAGCGGCTCTTCGCGCCTTTCAGGAACAGTCGCAGATTCCTGCGAATGGCGCCGGACTCGCGGCTGGGCACCAGGTAGGAGTCGGCGATCTCCGGCGGCAGCGGACGCTTGGCGATCGAGCCGAACACCACCGGCGTCGAATGCAGCGCACGGATGCGCGCCACCTCGGTCACCGGACGCATCGAGCCCGGGATCTTGGCCAGCAAGGGGAACACGTTGAACGGCGGCGGCATGAAGGCCTCGTAGCTGTCGACCGCGGCGAGCACCACGCGGCCGATCCTGGCCGGATGCCGGGTCAGCAAGACCTGGGTGAGGGCGCCGCCGGTGTCGTTGGCGACCACGGTGACATCGGTCAGGTCCAGTCGTTCGATAAACGACGCGATGAGGTCGACGACGCCGGGCACGGTCAGGCTCGCGTCCGGCACCGGGATCTGGTGCGAGCCGAGCGGCCAGTCCGGGGTCAGGCAGCGGTAGCCGGCGGCGGCGATGCCCGGGACGATCTTGCGCCACAGGTCCGCGTTGACGAGCAGGCCGTGCACGAAAAGGACCGGCGAGCCCGCGCCTGTGTCGTGGTATCGGATGCGGCCGCCGGGCAGGTCGATCTCGTGTGTGCGGCCGAGTACGGTGCTGATTCCCATCGTTCCTCCAGTGCGTTGCGGTATCGCCACTCTTACATACATACCGTATGTATGTCCATGGCTTTCGATGATTGACCGGCGCAATCGGCAGGTTCATCACACGAACCCGGGAGGCGAACTAGTCGCTTGACCAGTTGCGCGCTAACGTCTTCCGAAAGCACGAAGAGACGGAGCTCACAATGGCGGACACAACTCGGCAAACCTCCGAGACGCAGACCGGCGACCTCGGGCTGGCCGACCATGCCGCCGCCATCGCGCAGGGCACGATCAGCTCCGTCGCCGCCGTCGGCGCGGCCCTCGATCGCATCGAGGGTTCTCAGTCGACGCTCAACGCGTTCCGAATCGTGCGTCGCGAGCGGGCACTGGCCGAGGCGGCCGAGGCCGACCGGCGCCTCGCGGCGGGTGAACGCCTGCCGCTGCTCGGAGTACCGATCGCGGTGAAAGACGACACCGATATCGCCGGTGAGCCAACAGCATTCGGCTGCGGCGGCGACTTCCCGCCGAAAACCGAAGACGCCGAATCGGTTCGGCGGTTGCGCGCGGCAGGCGCGGTGATCGTCGGCAAGACCAATACCTGCGAGCTCGGCCAGTTACCGTTCACGAGCGCGGCCGCCTTCGGATACACCCGCAACCCGTGGGCCGCCGACCACACACCGGGCGGCTCCTCCGGCGGCTCAGCAGCGGCGGTCGCGGCCGGATTAGTGCCCGCCGCACTGGGTTCCGACGGCGCAGGCTCCGTCCGCATCCCCGCATCGTGGACCAATCTCGTCGGCATCAAACCGCAGCGCGGCCGCATCTCCACCTGGCCACACGCCGAAGCGTTCTACGGACTCACCGTCAACGGCCCGCTGGCCCGCACCGTCGCCGACGCCGCACTCCTCCTCGACGTCGCCGCCGGACCGCACCATGGCGATTTACACACTCCCCCAACGATTTCCGCCACCGAAGCCGTCGGCCGCGACCCCGGCCGACTCCGCATCGCCCTCTCGCTGAACACCCCGTTCACCGCGACAAGGACGGCACTCGACCCCGAAGTCGCCGCAGCAGTACGCCGCATCGGCGACACCCTGCGCAAGCAAGGCCACACCGTAACCATCGCCGATCTGCATTACGGCCTCATGATCGGCGCATCATTCCTCCCCCGATCGATGGCAGGCATCCGCGCAGCACACCAGAAATTCCCTGGCGCCCAAGTAGATCCACGCACCATCGCCAACACTCGCCTCGGCCGACTCCTCGACGGCCCGGCCCTATCCGCAGCCCGCAGAGCAGAACCCTTGCTACACAAGCGCATAGGCAACTTCTTCCACGACTACGACCTAGTCCTCGCCCCCACCACCGCAACCCCTCCCCCACGCGCCGAAGACATCGACAACATCGGCGTCCACGCCACCAACAACCTCATCACCGCCGCCTGCCCCTACACCTGGCCATGGAACGTCCTCGGCTGGCCCAGCGTGAACGTCCCCGCCGGCTTCACCGAAACAGGCCTACCAGTCGGCGCCCAACTCATGGGCACAGCCTCCACCGAACCCCTCCTGATTTCGGTTGCCGCGCAACTAGAGTCAGAACTCCACTGGCAACGCGAACGCCCCACCCCATGGTGGCTACCCCACTGAGCCGCTGCCGACCCCACCCGCCGTTCGTCAGCCCGCCGACGATCCCGGTTCACGAAGATTCGCACCCTATCTTGGGATCGGCACTCGGAATAGGGCCCTAGATTCGGTGCGGGTCCCGAGTTGGAGTGCGGATCTTGGGGTCAGGCGATTGGGCTGGGGCGGTCAGGGATTCCTAGAAGCCCAACTTGCCCAACTGTTTCGGGTCTCGCTGCCAATCCTTGGCGACCTTTACGTGCAGGTTCAGGTAGATGCGGGTGCCGAGGATGTGTTCGATTTGGTGGCGGGCGTTGGTGCCTACCTCTTTGAGGCGGGCGCCGCCCTTGCCGATGATGATGGACTTCTGGCTGGGGCGTTCGACGTAGAGGATGGCGTGGACGTCGAGCATTTCCTCGTTCTGCTCGTACGGCAGGATCTCCTCGATCACCACGGCCAGCGAGTGCGGGAGTTCGTCGCGGACACCTTCGAGGGCCGCCTCGCGGATGAGCTCGGCCATGAGGGTTTCCTCTGGCTCGTCGGTCAGCTCGCCATCCGGGTAAAACGCCGGTCCCTCAGGCATTTTCGAGGCGATGACATCGATGAGCACCTCGATCTGCTCACCCTTGACCGCGGACACCGGCACCACGTCGCAGTCAGGACCGAGCAGGTTCGACAACGCGAGCAGCTGCTCGCCGATCTGATCCCGGCTCACCTTGTCAATCTTGGTGACCACACCGAGCAAGGTGGTCTTGGGCGCCATCTGCTTGATCTGCTGCACGATCCACTTGTCGCCGGGCCCGATCTTCTCGTCGGCGGGAATGCACAGCGTGATCACGTCGACTTCCGAATACGTGTCGCGCACAAGGTCGTTCAGCCGCTGACCGAGCAGGGTGCGCGGCCGGTGCAGGCCGGGGGTGTCGACCAGGATGAGCTGGGTGTGGTCGCGGTGCACGATGCCGCGGATGGTGTGCCTGGTGGTCTGCGGACGCGAGGAGGTGATCGCGATCTTCTGGCCGACGAGGGCATTGGTCAGCGTCGACTTGCCGGTGTTCGGCCTGCCGACGAAACAGACGAAGCCGGAACGGAATTCGCGGTCAGCCACCGCGCACCTCGCTGGCCTGCGCCGCGTCGACGGCGAGCTGGGAGTCGTCGACGATCTCGAAGACCGCGCCGTCCCGATCGGTGAAGATGATCTTGGCGGCGGGCGACACCTCGCGCACCGCCGCGACACCGAAGTCCGACAACCGGCCGCCGACCACCACGGCCGCCTCGAATCCCTCTGCGCCACTGGAGATCGCGGCCGCGACGGCCGACTGCAGCGCGGTCAGCCGCAGCGCCGTCAGGGTCACCTCGCCGGCCGCGTAGGTACGGCCGTCGGTATCGCGCACCGCCGCGCCGCTCGCGCCGCCGACCCGGCCCATCGCCCCGCGCGCCAGCACCAGCAGTTTGTTGTCCTCGGGATCCAATTCGGTCATTCGGTGTCTCCGTCCTCGTGTCGACCGGCCGGGGTCTCCCGATCCGCGCCATTGCCTTTGCGTTTGCCGTTCGACTTCTCGCCGTCGGCGTCCTTCACCTTGCGCACCACCACGGTGTGCACCCGGACCCGTCCGCGCGTGTCCGCACCGCCCTCGCCACGCAGCATCAGCCCGTGCACCGCGACCTTCGACCCGGGCAGCGGCACCCGGCCGAGCTCGTGCGCCATCAGGCCGCCGACCGTGTCGACGTCCTCCTCCTCGATGTCGAGCCCGTACAGGTCGCCGAGGTCTTCCACCGGAAGTCGCGCGGATACGCGGTAGCGGCCGTCGCCGAGGTCTTCGATGGGCGGCGTCTCGTCGGTGTCGTATTCGTCGGCGATCTCGCCGACGATCTCCTCGAGCACGTCCTCGATGGTGACCAGCCCGGCGATGCCGCCGTATTCGTCGACGAGCAGCGCCATGTGATTGCGCCTGCGCTGCATCTCGTCGAGCAGGCTGTCGAGGGGTTTGGAGTCGGGCATGAACACGGCCGGGCGCATCACCTCGCGCACCAGCACCTTGCGGCCCCGTTCCGCGTACGGCACAAGGTCTTTCAGGTACACCACGCCGAGGATGTCGTCGACGTTCTCGCCGACCACCGGAATGCGCGAGTGCCCGGACCGCACGGCGAGCGACATCGCCTGTGCCGCAGTCTTATCCGCTTCGATCCAGACCATCTCGGTGCGCGGCACCATCACCGCGCGGGCGGCGGTGTCGCCGAGTTCGAAGACGGACTGGATCATTCGGCGTTCCTCGTCGGCCACCACGCCGCGCTCGCTGGCCATCTCGACCACTTCGCGCAGCTCGATCTCGGAGGCGAACGGGCCGTTGCGGAAGCCCTTACCGGGCGTGATCGCGTTACCGAGCAGAATGAGCAGCCTGGACAACGGGCCGAGTAGCGCGCCGATGAACTGCAACGGCAGCGCCGCGGCCAGCGCGATCGAATACGCGTGCTGACGGCCCAGCGTACGCGGGCCGACCCCGATCACCACGTAGGACACCAGCACCATGACGACGGCGGTGACCAGCAGCGCCCAGTCGTCTTCCCACACCGCGATCAGTGCCGCGGCCAGCAGCACGGTGGCGCCGATTTCGCACAGAATGCGCAGCAGCACCATGAGATTCACGTACCGGGCGCGGTCGCCGACGATCTTGCTCAGCCGCACCGCGCCGGGCCGGTCGGCCCGCACCAGATCGTCGACGCGAGCCTGCGAGATGGTGTTCAACGCCGAATCGATGCCCGCGAACAGTCCCCCCACGGGGACGAGCAGGACGGCAAGCACTATCAGGGTCAGCGAATTCACGCGGGTCCTAATGCGTCACCCGGTGTGGTGAAGCCCGCCTTCCCCAGCAACCTGGCGTCTCGGGCGGCGAGCTCGGCCCGCCGCTGTGCCTCGCGCAGGCTCTCGTACCACTCCTCGAGCAGCCGGGCCTGCAGCGCGAACATTTCCTTCTCCTCCTCCGGCTCGGCATGGTCGTAGCCGAGCAGGTGGAGCACGCCGTGCACGGTGAGCAGCGCGAGCTCGTGGTCGAGCGAGTGGCCTGCCTTGCGGGCCTGGCCCGCGGCGAACTCGGGGCACAGCACGATGTCGCCGAGCATGGACGGGCCGGGTTCGGGGCTGTCGGGGCGCCCGCCCGGCTCGAGTTCGTCCATCGGGAAGGACATGACGTCGGTCGGGCCGGGTAGGTCCATCCAGCGCATGTGCAGGTCGGCCATGGTGTCGAGATCGACAAGCACCATCGACAGTTCCGCGGCGGGGTGCACATCCATCCGGGTGATCACGAAGCGCGCGACACTGACCAGATCTTCTTCGGGCACGTCGATACCCGACTCGTTGGCGATCTCGATACTCACCCGGTCAGCCTAATGCCGCAGGTCGACACCCAACGCCGTTGGGTGTCGACCGAATGACCGACATCGCGCGCAACTCAGTGTCGATCGCCTCGGCTCGCGGCCCGACGCTGCGCCCGGTTGCCCGGATAGTGCGCGCCGACCTGCGGCGCACGCTCCGACTCGGCCCGATCGTAGGCGTCGACGATATCGGCGACCAACCGGTGCCGGACGACGTCGCTGCTGGTCAGGTACGAGAAGTGGATGTCGTCGATGTCGGTGAGAATCTCGCTGGCCGCCCGCAGCCCGGATCGCGCACCGGTCGGCAGGTCGACCTGGCTGACATCACCGGTCACCACGATCTTCGAACCGAACCCGAGCCGGGTGAGGAACATCTTCATCTGCTCGGCCGTGGTGTTCTGCGCCTCGTCGAGCACGATGAACGAATCGTTCAGCGTGTTGTGCGTCAGCAGGAAGTCCTCGGTGACATACAGCGAATCCGCTGCCGCCACCTGGATGCACACCGCCTCTTCGGTGCCCGCAGGCTCGATCCGATCGATGTAGCGCTTCGGACTCCCCCCTCCGGCGGTGCGGTAGTTCGCGAGTTTGCGTTGCAGCCGGAAAGGCTGGATGTCCGGCGGAAGGCGCAGGTCGAGAATGTATGCGTCATTCCGGTGGTGCACACTGCGCCCGCCCGCAAGCCCTGGCCGACGTCCAGCTGCGGGACGTGTGCGCCAATAAGCGACACCACCCAATGACCGAACCAGGAACAACACGTCGTCACGCAACTGCTCCGATGTCGTGGTGTATTGGATCCGACAAGTCCGGTCTCGTTGTGTGACTGGACCACCATCAGAGTCCAAGAGGCCCTGCAAAACCGCCAAGCGAACCTGCGGCGAATTGAACAGATAACCCGATGGAACGAACTTCGTCGCCGACTTCTGTCCCCAGAGCCCAAGTTCTCGTGCCACTGCTGTCACCGGGTTTTCCAGGGTGATGACGTCCCCAGGCGCCGTCGTCCTGTTCAGTACATAGTCGATCTCTGACTTACGGCGAACAGTCACGTCCGGCAGCACAGCCTGCAAAGAGGCTGCCAGTTCGACATCCGCAGTCGTAAAACTGGGCGTAGTCTGGCCTGCCATGCAGCCGTCACCGAGCATCAGCCCCATTGCATACGGATCCATGGGGACAGGCCGCGGCTCGAAGCACACCGGCTGACTCAACAGCGGCAGCTCATAGCGGTGGTAGTGCGCCGCACGGAGATTGCCGACCATCTCCTTGGTCTCCAGCACACGTGGCGGCCGACCCCTACGCCGATCGGCGCGGGTGTATACCGACCACAGATGATCAGCCGACGCCAACACCGAAGCGCCATCTTGGGTATGCACCCGATAGATCTCTTTAGGCCCTTGCGGGTAGACGCCGAGCACAGGAGTTGGCCGACCGTCTGAGCCGATCACCAGATCACCGACTATCAGCTCACCGATCGGCCGGAAGCCCGTCGGGGTCAAAACATTGGTGAACACCGGCTGCGCACGACCACGCATGTATGCCAGCGGCGCGACCTCGATGACTCCGGCCGCCATCAGCTTCGGGATGGCCTCGGGATCCATCATGTCGTGCAGTGCGTCGTAGAGCGGGCGCAGGTACGGGTCGATCTTCTCGTTGAGCGTGCCGGGCAGGAAGCCGAGCCGCTCGCCCGCCTCCACCGCGGGGCGGGTGAGGATGATCCGGGTGACCTGCTTGGTCTGCAACGCCTGTACGGCCTTGGCCATCGCCAGATACGTCTTGCCGGTGCCCGCGGGGCCGATGCCGAACACGATGGTGTTGGCGTCGATCGCGTCGACGTAGCGTTTCTGGTTGAGCGTCTTGGGCCGGACGGTCTTGCCGCGCCGGGACAGGATGTCCAGGCTGAGCACCTCGGCCGGGGACTCGGAGGAGCCCTCCGTGAGCATCGAAACGGTGTGCCGCACCGCTTCCGGGGTCACCACTCGGTTGCGGCCGGTGAGCGCGACGAGCTGTTCGATCACTCGCTCGGCGAGGGCGACGTCGGCCGCCTTGCCGGTGAGGGTGACGGAATTGCCGCGGACGTGAATGTCCGCGTCGAGCAACTCTTCGAGTTCACGCAGGTTCTGGTCGGCCGAACCGAGGAACGGGAACACGGATTCGGGAGCGAGTTCGATACTGGAACGCACGGTGCGTGCTGCGGGGCCCGAGGTGTCTTCATCGCCAGCGCTCGTACCTGCTGTGGAGGTTGTCGGGTCGCCGATCTCGCCTTGTGTTCTCAAAAGTGGCTATAGCCTGCTTTCCGGTCTCGACGTGCTGCTGTGTTGATGAAAGTTTAACGCGCCCCACCGACACCGCCCAGTGAATAAGCCGCTAACGGGAGGACCGGATGATCAGGGGATTCCCCGGCGTCGCTGCGCCCAATCCTCGGTGAAATCACGAAAGCGTCGCGCGGCCCCGGACGCCGACGTCTGCGCCGACCACACCAGCCCGACCTCCCGAGTGGCGCCCGCGTCCGCGAGCGGGATCAGCACCGGCCCCGGCAGCCGCACATCCGCCTTCACACCGGCCACGCGCGGCGAGCTCGCCGGGCCGATGTCCTCCTCCGGCAGCACTCCGACGCCGAGACCTGCGGCGACCAGGCCCGCGACGGTGATCAGGTCGCTGGCCTCGAAGGCGATGCGCGGGCGCAGGCCGGCGGCGGCGCACAGTTCGTCGACGATGCGGCGCATGCCGAAGCCGGGATGCATGGCGATGAAGTCCTCGTCGGCGACCTCGTCGAGGCGCACCTGCCTGCGGCCGGCCAGCCGGTGATGGGCGGGGACGGCCAGCGCGAGCCGCTGCCGGAGCAGGCCGCGCCAGCCGATGCCCGCCATGGTCGGGCGCGGCGAGACGATACCCAGATCCGATGTCCCGTCGAGCACATCGGTGGCCACCATTTCGGCGGGACCCTGACGGAGCGCGAAAGTGATTCTGGCCGAACCGCGGCGGAATTCGCCGACCAGTTGCGGAACCAGCCAGCCGCCGAAGGAATGCAGAAAGGACAGGCGCACAACGCCGTTGGCGGGGCTGTTCAGATCGTCGATGGACTTGGCGGCGGTGTCGAGTTCGGCTTGGGCGCGGCGGGCGCGTTCGTAGTAGATGCGGCCGAACTCGTTGAGGGTGATGCGTTTGCCGTGGCGGTCGAACAGTTCGACGCCGAGCCTGCGCTCGAGCCTGCCGAGCATGCGGGACAAAGTCGGCTGGGCGATGTGCAGGCGTTCGGCGGCGGCGCCGACGCGTTCCAGTTGGGCGAGTGTGGTGAACCATTCGAGGTCCTCGCTCAGCACGGGTGCCCACCTCCTCAAGTCTGGTGACAGACGTCACAGCGCAGCTCAGCGCGGCCCCGGCTGCTCTGCCTATATGCGCTCAGTGCATGAACTCGACCATTATTATTCATTTCCCTTCGGAAGGGGTGGCGGGCGATTCTGAAGGCCATGACCTCGACGAAGACCCGGCCCGCCGGGGGCCGCACGTCGCACGAGCGCCGGATCACCACCGCGCTGTTCGCGGCGGGCTTGGCCACCTTCGCGACCATGTACAGCGCGCAGGCGCTGCTGCCGAGCCTGTCCACCGCGTTCGGTGCGACGCCCGCCCATGCGGCGCTTGCGGTTTCGCTGACCACCGCGTTTCTCGCGCTGGCGATCATTCCGGTAAGCGCGCTGTCCTCGCGGATCGGGCGCACGCGAGTGATGACGATTTCCGCGATCAGTTCGGCGGTGATCGGACTGTTGCTGCCGTTCAGCCCGTCGCTGGCCGTGCTGCTGACCGGGCGAGCGCTGCAAGGACTCACCTTGGCCGGGGTGCCTGCCGTGGCGATGGCCTATCTCGCGGAGGAGATCGGCACCGCGGGGCTCGGGGCCGCGATGGGCGTTTACATCGCAGGCACCAGCATGGGCGGACTGGCCGGGCGGGTGATTCCGGCGTTCACCCTCGGCCTCGGCTCGTGGCGCTGGGCGGAGGCGACCATCTCGGTGGCGGCGGCGGTGTGCACCGTCTGGTTCGTCCGAAGCCTGCCGCCGTCGCGTGGTTTCGTCGCGCGGCCCGCCGGAATCCGTACTGTACTAGGCGATCTCGCTGTTCAGCTGCGAAACCGCGGGCTGCTCGCGTTGTTCGGGCTGGCGTTGGTTCTCGTCGGCACCTTCGTCTCGCTGTACAACTTCCTCGGGTACCGGCTCACCCAGCCGCCGTTCGAATTGCCCGATGCGGTAGCGGGTTTGGTGTTTCTGCTCTATCTCGCCGGGACCGCCGTCGCGACGGTCGCCGGACGGCTGGCCGACCGCGTCGGCCGTCATCGCGTGCTCGCGGGCACGGTGGTGCTCATGGGCATCGGGTTGGCACTGACCATCCCCGACAACCTGGTGACCCTCATCCTCGGCATGTCCCTGTGCACCGCAGGCTTTTTCGGTGCGCACACGGTGGCGAGTGCTTGGGTGGGGGTGCTGGCGTCCGGCAATCGCGGCGCCGCTTCGTCGCTGTACCTGTTCTCGTTCTATGTGGGCAGCGGTGTTGTCGGCGGCGCGTCTGGTGTCGCCTACACGAAGTACGGCTGGGCGGGGCTCGTCGTCTACGTTGCGGCTCTACTCGTTGTGGCTTTGATCCTGGTCTCCACCTTGGCGTTTCGCACCGAGCGCCAGGCTTTCCGCGCGGCGACCCTACCCGGTGTGTAGGCGGTCGAAGACTCGCTTGTGGTAGCCCAGCCGAAGGGTTCTACCAGCGGGGAGTCAAGGCACCGAGGGCGCCGAGGGCGACGGCCGCAGCCGTTGAAGTGCGGAGCACGGTAGGGCCGAGCAGGACGATGTCCGCCCCCGCCTCGGACAGAGCTGCCAGTTCAGAGCCGTCGAGACCGCCTTCAGGACCGACTATCAACACGACTTCGGGGGCGTCGGCGAACAAGAGTTCGGTGAAGCGGCCGGTGCCGGATTCGTGCAGGGCGGCGACGATTGCGCCGTCCGCCTTGGACTTTCGGATCAGCTCGACCAGGTCGCGGGTGCGGTGCAGGTCCGCTATCTCGGGGATGTAGGGGCGGCGGGATTGGCGGGCGGCCGAGCGGGCGGCGGCGCGCCATTTGTCGACGGCCTTGCCCGCCTTGCCTTCCCAGTTGGCGATGCAGCGGGCGGCCTGCCACGGGACGATGGTGTCGGCGCCCGCCTCGGTCATCAGCTCGACGGCTAGTTCCGAGCGGTCCGACTTCGGCAGCGCTTGAACGACCGTCACGCGCGGCGAAACCGGTTGCGCCACAGCGCGATTCAGTACCCGCAGGTCCAGCCGGTCACGTTGTGCCGCAACGACTTCCGATTCGGCGAGCACACCGCGCCCGTCCGACAACGTGATCGGCTCGCCGACCCGGATGCGGCGCACCGTGGCGGCGTGCCTGCCCTCCGGGCCGTCGAGCACGGCGATGGCGCCCGGTTCGGGCACCTCGTCGAGGTAGAAGACCGTCGCGGCCAATCAACGCCCGCTGAACGAGGCCCGCAGCCTGGCGAACAGGCCACTGTTGTGCTCGGACTGGGTGGACATGACCTCGGCGCGCTCGCTCGGGCGCATGCCCTTGTACTTGCGCAGCAGTTCGGTCTGCTTGCCGTCCAACTTGGCCGGGATCACGATGTCCAGGTGCGCGAGCAGATCACCGCGCGCGCCGGAGCGCAGCCGCGGCATGCCGTGCCCGCGCAGCACCGAGACCTCGCCCGGCTGGGTGCCCGGCGCGATGGTCAGTTCGGTGGGGCCGTCCAGGATGGTGTCGATCACCACGGTGGTGCCGAGCGTGGCGTCGACCATCGGGACACGGATGGTGCAGTGCAGGTCGTCGCCGTCGCGGACGAACACATCGTGCGGCTGCTCGACGATCTCCACGTACAGGTCGCCGGCGTGCCCGCCGCCGGGACCGACCTCGCCCTGCGCGGCGAGCCGCACCCGCATGCCGTTCGCGACACCGGCCGGGATCGGCGCGGCGATCTCGCGACGCGCGCGCACCCGGCCGTCGCCACCACACTTGTGGCACGGATCAGGGATGGTCTCACCGGCGCCGCGGCAGGTCGGGCAGGGGCGCGAGGTGAGCACCTGGCCGAGGAACGAACGCTGCACGGATTGCACTTCGCCTGCGCCGCCGCAGGTTTCGCAGCGCACCGGCTTGGACTTGCCGTTGGTGCCCGCGCCGGTACACACATCGCACAGGATCGCGGTGTCCACCGTCAGATGCTTGGTCACGCCGACCGCGCATTCGGCCAGGCTGAGCCGGGTGCGCAGCAGCGAGTCCGCACCGGGCTGCACCCGGCCGCGCGGCTTGCGCGCGCCACTCGAGGCGTTCATGCCGCCGAAGAACGCCTCGAAGACGTCGCCGAGGCCGCCGAAGCCCGCGCCCGAGAAGCCGCCGCCGCCACCGCCACCGGACTCCAGCGGGTCACCGCCGAGGTCGACGATGCGCCGCTTCTCCGGATCCGACAACACCTCGTAGGCGGCCGACACTTCCTTGAACTTGGCCTGCGCCGTCTCATCCGGGTTGATGTCGGGATGGAGTTCCCGCGCCAACTTGCGATAGGCGCGCTTGATCTCCTGGTCGGTCGCGTTCTTCGCGACGCCGAGCAGTCCGTAGTAGTCCCGTGCCACTTGAGTTCTCTAGTCCTTGGTCGTTCTCGACAGTGCCGACGGTGCTTCACCGCTCCAACCGCATGCTGATGGCCAGCATTAGTCGGATGCACTCAACTTTATCCGGCCGGAAGTACGAGGGTATCAGCGGCATCGGAGCCGTCAGCGTTCGGCGAGGACCTCGCCGATGTACCGGGCGACGGCCGCCACCGAGGCGATGGTTCCCGGATAGTCCATCCGAGTGGGGCCGAGCACACCCATGCCGCCGAGGATCGCGCCGGAGGTGCCGTAGCCGGTCGACACCACCGAGGTGCCGCGCATCTGCTCGACCTGGGTCTCCTCGCCGATGCGCACGGTCACCGTGCCAGGCTGTTGCGCGGCGGCCAGCAGCTTGAGCACGATCACCTGCTCCTCCAGCGCCTCGAGCACGTCGCGCAGCGAACCAGGGAAACCGAAATCGGCAGCGTTGCGGGTCAGGTTGGCAGTGCCGCCGAGCACCAGGCGTTCCTCCGGATGCTCGACCAGCGTCTCCACCAACACCGTCGACACCCGGATCAATACATCGCGCAGGCGCAGCGGCGCCCGCTCGGGTAGCTCCGCGACCGCTGCGGAGGCGTGTGCCAGCCGCTTGCCGTCCATCGCACCGCCGAGCATGCCGCGTAGCGCGGCCAAGTCCTCGTCATCGATGAGCGCGCCGAGTTCCACCAGCCGCTGATCGACCCGGCCGGTGTCGGTGATCACCACCAGCAACAGCCGCGCGGGATTCAACGCGACCACCTCGATGTGCCGCACCGTCGACGCGGACACCGACGGATACTGCACCACCGCGACCTGCCTGGTCAGCTGGGCCAGCAGCCGGACACCGCGACGCAGCACGTCATCGAGATCGACGCCCGACTCCAGGAATTCCATGATCGCGCGCCGCTCCGCCCCCGACAGGGGCTTCACCTCGGCGATCCGGTCCACGAACTGCCGGTAGCCCTTGTCGGTGGGGATGCGCCCGGAACTGGTGTGCGGCTGCGTGATGTAGCCCTCCGCCTCCAGCACCGCCATGTCGTTGCGCACGGTCGCGCTGGAAACACCCAGATTGTGCCGCTCGACCAGACTCTTCGACCCGATCGGCTCCTTGGTCGCGACGTAGTCCGCGACGATCGCGCGCAGGACCTCGAAGCGCCTGTCCTCGGTGCTCGACATCGGCCCCACCTCCTCGCTTCGTCCTCGGGTACGCCGCCGCTCCTCGCACAACACCATACGAATACCGGCCCGTCTGCTTAACCAGTCTAATTGCCTATACCCGAATCGCCCCCTTGCAGCGCTGGGGTAGGGGGCGCGGCCCGAATCGCTGGAACCGATGGCGGCTCAGTGCGTCGGTATTTGTGACGTCGCAACGGGGGTGTCCGCATCAGGGGATCGCGTGCAGCACCGACGGGGTGATCTGGGCCGCTTGGGTGCAGGCGTCGAAGGGGAAGGGTGGGCTGGCGGGCGCGAGATTCACCGAAACGGTGAGCAGATGCGCGTTGCCGGCGGTCGGTGGATCGGCTCGGCGGTAGTTCAACGTTATTGCGCAGCTGGAGTTTTGGCGGGTGGGGTCGGTGGACTGGACCGTGCGCAGCTCGATGCCGGTGAATCCCTCCACGTTCGTGTGCCGCGCGTATTGGATGGACTGGCCGCCGTCGAGGCCGGACGGCAGGCGCAGGACCTCGCCCGTCTTGACCATCTGCTCGCTGGTCTGGTCGAAGGAGACCTCGACGGTGGTGCGGTTCGCGCCGCCGGGCTGGACCAGGGTGATCGCGCACTTGTAGGCCCCGGGCCAGCCGACCGAGGTCATCTGCCAGCCGGAGAACTGTGCGGTGATCGGCACGGTGGCCGCACAGGGGTTGCGCTGCACCAGCGATCGTCCGGCCTGATCGTCCATCACGTGTGGCGGCAATGCCAGCAGGCCGTCGATGGTTGCGGCCAGGTATTCCCTGGTGAAGCTGCAGGGCTGCGACCAAGGAACAGGAGTCTTCGCCGAGCCTGCCACCTTGGCGACGCTGAGGAAGTGCGCGAATCCGGTGTCCGCGGCCGGGATTCGGTAGTCGCAGCTGTACGCGTCGGGTCGGTCGTCGCTGCTCGCGCTGCGATATACGGTGTGGCCGTTGATCTGTTCGGCCTTGTCCGCCGCGCGTTTGTCCGAGGTGTAGAGCTTGCCGAGTTCCAGGTTGAACGAGTAGTAAGCGTCATCGGGGGCGCTGAGTATCAATCCGCACCCGGTCCAGCCGCTGCCGCGGTCCATGCCCGGGCTGCGGTCGAAGCGCTGGAATACGCCGAGGCGCTCGGCGTATTCGCGGTTCAGCAGCGCGCACGGGTCGGTGGCGCGGATCCGCGCCATCAGGTCGGGCGTACCGGGCGCGATGGCGGCCAGTTCTGCCGAACCCGGCGTCCCTACCTGCGCTTTCGCCGCCCGTGGTGCGGTCGACTCGGCGGTGGTTCGCGCGGTCGACCCTTTCGAGATGGTGCCGCATCCGCCCAGCGCGACGACGGCCGTGGCAATCGCTACCACGGCCGCCCAGCGCCGACTGCCGCCCACTATCAACGGCAACTCCCTCGGCTTATCGAACGATCCACGGCAGGTTAACCCAATAATGGGCGCTCTCTTGTTAATTCTCGAATACCCGGCGAATCGTGACCCAATCAATGCCGGAATCCATGCCAGGCGAACAAAACTCATGATCAACAGGGGTGGGCGGCGGTGACCGATCCTCAGCACTTGGCTTCTCCTCGGCAACAAGCCGCACCTGACCGCCCCCACATCCGTTGTGGCGGTCGGGTGCTCGCCGCTGGCGTCTCGTAGCGACGCGCATGCCCCATGGGGGCCGCGTCCGAAATTGCCGGCCGGTGTGCGGTCGCGGAGTGGCCGACGGTCGAGTCCTGAGCGGGTGGGCGGCCGGTGGATGCCGAGCGAAGAGGGCGGTCTGCGGATGCCCCTCCGAGTGGACCTGAACCCGCTCTCGCAGATAAGGTTTCAGTACTTCGATGACACGGACCGGGGCACGCCTTCAGTAGCGCACCGGAAATGATCGGCGGGAACGTTCCCAGTGGTGGAGCCAGCGCACATTCGCCAGGTTCCAAGGATTCCCGTCATGCGGTTCCAGTTGCATACCTGGCCAATAGAGAGGCTACGAAAGGGAATTGCCGTGACCCCCACCGGATCGACCCTCCCGCGACGCATGCTGGCACGTCAGCTACGCGAGCTCCGGGAGCATTCAGGAGTCAGCGCGGAATTCGCCCGGCAGGCGATAGGCGTTGGCAAGCAAACACTCTGGCGGATGGAAACCGGGCAACCCGTCCGATTGAATCCGTTGTTCATCGAGCGGCTGTGCGCGGTATACGGCGCGCGCGACGACGTGACGCGGGCGCTGCTCGGGTTGGCGGAAGAGTCGCATCGCACCGGATGGTGGCGGGCGTATGGGGATGCCATTCCGAAGCACTCCGATTCGTTTGTCGGGTTGGCGGAGGCGGCGAAGCGGATTGTTTCGTATCAGACGGTGCTGCTGCCGGGGTTGTTGCAGACCGATGCGTATCAGCGCGCGATGACCTGCGTGAACTCCCCCACAATGGCGACCACCGAAGTCGAACGGCGCATCGAACTGTTCGCTCGCAGAAAGGCTCGGCTGACCGATGCCGGCAACCCGTTGACCGTCGAGGCCATCCTGGACGAATGCGTCCTACGCCGCGCAATCGGCGGCCCGGCCGTGATGGCGGATCAGCTCGATCACCTGACCCGAGTCGGTGCACTGCCCAACGTCTCGGTGCGGGTGATCCCGCTGGCGGCAGCGGCGTACGGCGGACTTACCGTCGGCCCGTTCGTGCTGCTCGAATTCCCCAAGCACCCAACGGCACATCTCACCGAGCCGCCGATTGTCTACCTGCAGAACCACACCAGCGCGCTATACCTCGACAAACCCGACGAGGTGAACCAGTACCAGCAAGCACATATCGACCTGAAGCGTTCCGCATTGACCGAGCCCCGCAGCCGCGCACTCATCCGCAAAATCGCAAACGAGTACGCAGCGCACACAGCCCTACCGACAGCCGTCTGATTCACGAGCACACCCGCGCAACGACTTGACGTACGAAACCCACTCTTGACTCGAGCTGCAGCATGCTTCAAGAGCGTGCAACCTGCGTCAAGTGTGCTGGTGGGGTGGTCAACTGGCGGCGCTGCGTTGTGCTCGCTCGTTTGCGGGGTCGTTGGTCCAGGCTCCGATCCAAGACTGACTGGCCGTGAGTTCCGCTTCGCGCTGGGCGCGCGACTGTTCGCCGTCGTCGGATCGGTACATTCGAAGCACCGGTGGTGCCGGTTCGGCGGTGGCTAGGGTGGCGAACTCCGGTTCTCGTACGGCGAGGGGGATCGGCACGGGCTCATCGGCTTCGGGTTCGACCTCGGCGGGGGCGGTGCGGCCGTCGAGCAGGTTGAGCGCGAGTGCGCACAGCACGATCACCGCCCCACCCAGGATTCCACTCCAGGTGGGCACCTGACCGAAGAAGACCAGCCCGAACAGCAAACCCCACACGCATTCGACGGTCAGCATGTTGCCGCTGAGCACCGCGTCGACGCGGTCGAACGAATAGTTGATGAGAAAAACATTCAGCACGCTGAGCACGCCGGCGAGACCGACTGCGGCCCATAGCATTACCGCTGAGGTGTGCGACGTAATATGCGGAATGCCGTCTCCCTGTACAACAGAAGTCAGCACCACGCCTACCGCGCCGACGCCGAGGGTCAATGCGGTGAGCTCGTGATTGTTCAAAGTGCCGTCGTGCCAACCTCGTCCGAGATAACCCAGCGACATTGCCACCATGGCGACCAACGCGAGCAAGTTGCCGTAGTTCAGTGAACTCGCGGCACTACCACCGAATCCCGACAGTATCGCGACACCAACGGCGGAGCCGCCGACGAAGACAATCCGGACGGCGGAGACGCGCACGCTACGCAACAGCATCCCGAGTGCGGAGACCAGCGGGAGGGCGGCGATGAACGAAATGTCGCTCACCGCCGTCATTCCCGCGGCCTTGGAAAATAATGTGGTCCCTACTACGTACAGCAGGACGGTGCGTCCGACGATGACACACCATTCCCGCATGCGGATCCGAAGTATGGTGCGCCAGCGGATCCACCGACTGAATACGACTATCGAGATGAAGAACGCCAGGCCTGTTCGAAGATAGACCTGCTGGGCGGGAGTGAAACCGCTACCGAGATAACGGGACAGCACCGTGAGCATGGCGAAAGACGCGGTTAACAGGACCAGCGCTCCGATACCGCGCAGGTCAGTTGACTGTCTGCTTTGTACGATCGCGGACCCGTTGATGTCGCTCACATTACCGATATGATCGACACCCGGAACCGTACTCCCGGGTATTTTTTACATGATTGCCGCAGCTACAACGGTATGGGGCTGAACAAGTCCCGCTGCGGCATCACGTGCCCGTGCGTGCCTCACTTAGGTGGCATTTCGACTAGGCGGAACCCCCTGCGGCATGGCGTAACCAGAGACGCCGCCGGTCTGTGCGGCAGTTGCAGCGCCGTCCGCGGGCCAGCCAACCGGCCAGTATCCAAGCGGCTGCCAAAACCGTCACAGCCGTGGTGTTCATTGCCGAGGCGCAGGTCACGAAGGTGGCCAGAGCGGTCACCGCAGTCGCGATAGGCGTCATTACATGCAC
Organism: Nocardia sp. NPDC060255; assembly: GCF_042727395.1. Taxonomy (NCBI): domain Bacteria; kingdom Bacillati; phylum Actinomycetota; class Actinomycetes; order Mycobacteriales; family Nocardiaceae; genus Nocardia; species Nocardia sp. NPDC060255. Next base: position 26,340 of record NZ_JBHXAU010000030.1, read on the forward strand.
CATCTTGTGGGCGAATGACACTTGGTCATCCTCGTCGGCGGTGCACTCCGGGTCTGCCAGGACCCTACCGACGATGACGATTCTTTTCATGCCCCCAGGGTGCCGCTGATCGCTACGACCGGCCAGGGATTGCCCCGCCCTTGCGCGCCAGGCGTGCAGAACGCGCTGTTTATGGACGAAAGACCAGTACACGGATACGGTCGGAAGCACGGACAACGCAAATCCGTGCGCTCGTCCGGATAGTTGAACAGCAGTGATCTGGAGATGTTGTGAGCGAGCGTCAGCGAGCGAACCGACAAAACAGCGCGCTCTCGCTGGACGGAACTCAGGGCTTAGCAGGGTAAGCCGTGGGTATGCAGCGTGAGCAAGCGATCCGACTACACAGTGCACCTTCGCGCACGAGGGAGCTCAGGGCTAGCAGGGTGAGCCGTGAGCGAGCGAATGGAGAACATAGTGCGCCCTCGCGCATGACCGGGCTCGACGCCAGCAGGGTGAGCCGAGAGCGACATGCGCGAGCGAAACAACACGATGCGCCTTCGCGCACGAGCTCAGGGCTAGCAGGGTGAGCCATGGGTCCGCGTGAGCGAGCGAAACAGCAGTACAACGCGCCTTGGCGCAGCGCACCTACCGACAACACAGCGTGCGTCCGCGTAATGCTGAGGTGAGGGCAGCAAGGGGGAATTGGAATGAACGGGCCGCACAGCATCGCGTGCGGAAGACGGGTGGTCCGCGAGTACGAGGCCGCCGGTGGATCGACCTGGGACCAGGTACACGCGGTCCGGTCGCACTGCGGCGTCTCGTTGCTGCGGGCCCATCGCATCGCGTACGGGTTCACTCTCGTCGATGTCGCGCACCGATTGCAGGAGATCGTCACGGCTGACGGGTCGTCGTGCCGAGGACTGTCGCATCAGAGCGTGTCCCGCTGGGAAACCGGCTTGGATATGCCGTCGTATCAGTTCCTCGACGCGCTGTGCCGGTTGTATCGCACCCGGCCGGACCGGCTCGGCTTCGGTCACGACTACACCGACGACGATCCTCCGCCCGCGCCACCGCCGAGTCGCTTGATCGTCACTCCCGCTTCGCAAGTCGGCTCCACCGCGCGAGATACCGTGCGCGCGTTGGAGGAAGGTCTCGAACTCAGCGGCTACCTCGTCTACGTCCAGCCGCCCTCGGAATACATCCCGGCGCGGATGCGCGATCTGGCCCAGGTCCAGCAGGTGAAGCTGACCGACCACTCCGCGGATCTGCGGCGCAGGCTACACCGGATCGAGGCAATCATCGCTGGGCTCATCGCTTTTCGGCTCAACGACGTCGCTGATCTGCACGACACCTTCATGTGGTTCGCCAAGGCGCGCCGCGCCGCCAGGCAAGCCGGCGACCCGACGCTCGAGGCCTGGCTGGCCGGACACATGGCGCACACCCACGAGTGCTATCGGCATGCGCTCGACCAGGGTTTGACAGCGGCTCGTTCGGCGCAGGCGGCCAGCGGCCGCGGTCCGACGGCGGCGGGCGTGTTCGGCCTGCTGGCCGAGGCGGGCATCCAGGCCAGGATCGGGCGGCGCCGGGATGCGCTGGAGGCGGTCAACGCGGCGGATCGGATGTTCGCCGCGCTGCCCGACACGGCGACGACCGACGACAACCTCGGCACCTCCGAATACATTCTGCGCTGGCATCAATCGCATGCGCTGAGCTCGATCGGCGACTGGCGGGCGGCCGAGTCGATCCGTGATCGGATGCTCGAATTGCCGATGGCCGAGAAGGATCAGGTCGGGCGAGCGCTGCTCGATCTCGACATGGCTACCCTGTGGACCAGGCAGGGCGAGCTGGACCATGCGCGCGAACAGATCCGGCAGGTCTGGCAGTCGTTGCCGCCGGAGCTGCGGGTGGGTCAGGTTCGCCGGAACGTCTCGCAACTCGTGGTCAGCCTTCCACAGGCGATGCGGGACAACATCATCGAGCGTTGAGCTCAGCACCGACTCGTGGTTCAGTCAGGCTTACGGCAGGTGAGTGCGCTGATCGTAGGTCAGTAGGTGGTAGCCGTCGGCGGCGTGCTGCCAGCTGGTGATCGAGCCGTTGCCTGCCAAGCCGGCTTCGGCGAGAGTGAGAACCGCTGTGTCGGTGAGGTTTTCGACGAGTTGACGAAGGAACAGGACTATCGCGTCGTGTGCCACGATCAGTACGCGGCGGTGGCGGTGGTCGGCTGTGAGATCGGTGACGACTCCCCGTAGCCGGTCGGCGACGTCGCGGAACGACTCGCCGCCGGGCGGGCGGTAGCCGAGCGGGTCGCGGGCTTCCTTCGCGGGTTCCTCGGGGAAACGCTCGCGCACGACGGCGGGCGAGAGGTGATTGAATTCGCCGCGGTGCCGGTCATAGAGGCGCTGGTCGATGTGGTGGCACGGCAGATCACGGTTCGCGGCGCGCAATTCCCGCTCGGCGAGTTGCCAGGTCTGCACGGCTCGCAAGTACGGCGAACACAGCACCAGGTCGGGCAGCCGGTCCGAGTCGAGGGCGGCGAACCACCGGCCGACGGCGGTCGCCTGCCGCTTGCCCAGATCCGTGAGTGCGATGGACATGTCGTCGGACTCGATCGGTGTATTCGTGGCAAAAGCTGCGTTCGCGGTACTTTGCCCGTGCCGGACCGCGTACAGCAGGTCGACGGATCCGGAGTTCGCCGGATGTGGGCAGGATGCCGCAAATTGACCCTGCTCCCAAGTATTTTCAGTATCGGATCGCACGCCTCCCCCTTCGTGATCACGCTGAATTATGCGCCCTCCCCCACCGCCCACCCCAGCAGCGCCGTGCCGAACCTCGCCGGTGAGGTCGAGGCGCCCACGGGCCGTCGGCGGTACGGACCGTCGCTGCGCCACACGGAGCGCGAGTGCGGCGCGGCGACGATCCGGGTCTCAGCGTGGGACGGCTGCCTCTACTACCGCGGCGACCTCGGCGGGATGGGAGACCAGCGAGGCGTGCGACGAGTCCACCTCACTCGTGTGGGCGCCCATGCGGTTGGCCATAAACCGTTGGGAGGCAGGGGGAATCACTCGGTCGGCGGCGGAGACGAGGTACCAGCTGGGTGTGCCGGTCCAGGCGGGTGCGCCGGAGGGCTCGAGGTTGGCCGCGATCGCGATGGAGTGCTGGTGCGCGATCATGTCGGCGGCGGTGGCGGGGCTGACATCCTGGGCGAAGACGGCATTGAAGCTGCCGGGCGCGACGAAGCCGTCGAGGTTCTTGCCCGCGATGCCGGTGGCGTCGTCGACGATGCCGAGTTGCAGGACCGGCGGGAGCAATTGGCTGCCGGGGAAGCGGATCGGGTCGAGCAGCAGCTGGGCGGGCTCACCCTGCACCGGAGCGAAAGCCGCTATGTAGACCAGGGATTCGACCTTCGGGTCGTGCACGTTGCTGATCACGGCACCACCATACGAATGGCCTACCAGCACAACGGGTCCGGAGATGGTGTCGAGGGTGCGCTGGATGGCGGCCGCGTCGTAGGCCGGACCGCGCAGCGGATTGTCCGGTGTCACAACGCGATAGCCCTGCTCACGCAATGTGGCGGCGACGCCGTTCCAGCTGGTGGCGTCGGCGAAGGCGCCGTGCACGAGCACGATGGTCGGGAGCGGTGCGGCACTGGCGGGAACAGCCGCCAAGGTCGTCGCGGCAGTGATCGCCACCGCCGCCACGGCTGCCCGCAGAGTGCGAGTGAGGTGCATGGTTGTCCTGTCGGGTCGGGTTTCGCGGCCGGGCGGTACGCGAGGAGGTCCAGCAGGTCGGTAATGAACGTCTGCTCGAACTCGCCGCGCAGGCCGTGCGATGCGTCAGCGTAGACCTTCAGCTGGGATTTCGGCAGGTCTACGCGCTGTTGGGGACCCCATCCGGCAGTCGTCCGGATGCGGGCCGCGCCGACCTGATCACGTCACCGTGCGCGGACCAGCACCGCGACCTCGATCGGCTAGGCGGTGAGGCTGGCGGGGAGGTTCTGCGCGGTCAGGAAATCCAGTGCGGTGTCGGCGATTTCGCGCCAGCCGTGGTCCGCGGGCATGGAGTGGCCGCGATCGGCGAAGACGACCAGTTCGGTGACGCCGGGATTCTTGCGCTGAATGTTGTATTCGGAGCGGACTGTCGCTTCCGGCACGAGGCGGTCGCGGCCACCGGCCAGCATGAGCAGGGGGCCGCGTTCACGCTTGGTGTCGACACCGGCTTCGCTGTTCGGCGTGAAATTGGCCAGGCCCGCCTGGAACAGGGGGCGAGCCGGGGCGGGGATGCCGTGGGTGGCGAACAGTTTGTCCGATTCCTCGCGGGGGATCGCGTTGGCGAAGGCGCGGTGATAGCTCTCCGGCGTGTGTGACCACGTCTTGCCGCGCAGCCAGGGCTTGCTCAGTACCGGGAGCACGCTCTTGACCTGGGCCAACGGCAAGGTCAGCACGCCGCGAAACTGGGCGGGGTTGATCGCGACACATCCAGCGGCCGCGCCCGAGCCGAGCAGTTTCTGCGCGATCAAGCCGCCGAAGGAATGGCCGATGACCACGGGTGGCGTCGGCAGGTCGGCGATGAATTTCGCGTAATGCTCGGTGACTTCGCCGATGCCGCGATTGTTCAGCGCATCCGGGTTCTTGCGGGTGGCGTCGGCGGTCTCGGCGTCACCCGGCCAGCCCGGGGCGAAGGTCTGATAGCCCGCGCGGTCGAACGCGTCGAGCCAGGCGCCCCAACTACTGCTGTGCATCCATAATCCATGGATGAACACGACCGGACGTGCGGTGGGATTCGACACGAAAACCTCCTAGGACGGCGCTGTACACGATCTGCGCGACTGCGGCGGGCAGTGGAATGATCAGCAGCGGCTGGAGCGGGTCCGGACCAGCTGACGCGTCCGGACAGCAGACACCGCACGACCTCAATGATCGCGCGGCGCTGGAGTTTTCGTGACCCGTTCGCACCCGGCGCTCGCGCACCGCGGACGGGCGGTCTCCCCGCGAAAGGCTAGGGAGGTTTTCGACTAGTCGCAGACCCTGGCTTGCTTGCCGGCGAGTGCGTCCAAGCCGAGCATCGCCAATAGGGACTGGCAATCATCGGCATTTTGTGAATAGCTGGCAACGGTGCGTGCGGCCACCGCGCTCTGTCGCGCAGTTTCGGCCTTTTCATTTGCCCGCGCCTCGGCGAATTCGCCCGGTTCGTGGATGAGGGTGATGTGTCGTGCCGGGGACATGAATCTCCTTGGGGTTGATCGAAGCCTACAAGGCGGGCTCGCTCCGCGACAGCCGAACCAACCCAGCAGTTCGCTGAACAGGGTCAGGCGGGCGGCGCAGAGCCGGCAACCGAGCGGCCGGTGCGGCGGGTCGACCGGGGATAGCTACCGCTCTCGCCCCGGTGGTGGGGCGCTTTACGGACGCCCCGGAGGAGCCGAGCCCACTTGACACCGACAGCGGTCTCGATGATCAGCAAACCGGTCCGGCTGTCGCACCGCGGCGCCCCGGCCGGTGTGCGATGAGCGTTGCGTCACATGCTCGCGGAAACGAGTCGCCCGGCACTCAGGGGACGAGGAGTTGACGGACGACGCCATCGGCCAGGAGTCGGCCGCGGTCGGTGAGGATGAGGTGGTCGGCCGTGCGTGTCGCCAGGCCGTCGGCGACGACCCGGTCGGCGGCGGCCGAGCCGGCGGGGTCGAGGTCGGCGAGGGGCAGGCCGGTGCGGAGGCGGACGGCGAGCATGACCCGTTCGGTGTAGCGCTCGTCGGGGGTGAGGGTTTCCCAGCCCGCGGCGGGGAGGCCGCCGTCGGTGACGCGGTCGGCGTAGCGGGCGGGGTGTTTGATGTTCCACCAGCGGACGCCGCCGACGTGGCTGTGCGCGCCGGGCCCGGCGCCGAGCCAGTCGCCGCCGTCCCAGTAGCCGAGGTTGTGCCGGCAGGCCGCGGCTTCGCCTGCGGCCCAATTGGATACCTCGTACCAGGTCAAGCCTGCGGCGGTGAGGCGGGCGTCGATGCGTTCGTAGCGGGCGGCGAGCACGTCGTCGTCGGGGGCGGGGAGTTCGCCGCGGCGCACGCGGCGGGCCAGTGCGGTGCCGTCTTCGACGATCAGCGAGTAAGCGGAGACGTGGTCGACGCCCGCGTCGAGCACCGCATCGAGGCTGGCGTCGAGGTCGCCGTCGCGTTCGCCCGGGGTGCCGTAGATCAGGTCGAGGTTCACGTGCTCGAACCCGGCGGCGCGGGCTTCCTTCGCGGCCGCGACCGCGCGACCGGGGGTGTGCGTGCGGTCGAGCACTTTCAGCACGTGGGCGGCGGCGGATTGCATGCCGAGCGAGATTCGGGTGAAGCCGGCCGCGCGGAGTCGCCCGAAGAATTCCGGCGAGGTGGATTCCGGGTTGGACTCGGTGGTCACCTCGGCGTCGGCGGCGAGGGTGAAGTTCGCGCGCACGGCGTCGAGCACCGCGGCCAGCCCGTCGCCGCCGAGCAGCGAGGGGGTGCCGCCGCCGACGAAGATCGTCGCGACCTCGGGCGTCGCCGACGGCAGCCCCGCGAACTGCTGTGCCGCCGTGGCCAACTCACCCCGCAGCGCTTCGAGCCAGGACTGCGGCGACGCGGACGTCCCGAGTTCACCCGCCGTGTAGGTATTGAAATCGCAGTATCCACACCGCGTCGCACAGAACGGCACATGCACGTAGATCCCGAACGGACCGCCCCCGAAGTCACTCAACACCGGTCCGGACATCTCGGTGCCGACAGGGATAGTCGCAGGTGAACTCACCCCTCTAGTGTGCAGGTCCCCCGCCACCCGCCCGCCTCCGGGCGACCCACCGCCGACATCGAGCCGGACGAATGTTCCCGCATCCAAGAGACCAACCCACGAGACTCATGGTGCCCACTGTCATACCTGAAGTGGCCTTCAGGTCAACTCCGATCTCGCGTTCGCCGACCGTGACGCGGTTCACTTCTGCCGGATCGGCCGCATCAACCGCCGCCCTCGCGGGGTGATCTATGACTGGCGTCACATATCGGGTCAACGGTGCAGGGGATTTCCCGCAAAACTGCGGAAAATACGGACACCCCGTCGGAAGGCTGCCGCTGAGGTGGCACAATAGGCTCCATGCGCGCATCGGGAGTACGACTTGTGGCACGTCGCCACGTCGACTACAAGCGCGTCTGTAGTGCCTGCTGTCTGACCGAATCCCCTCGGTAGCTCAGCGACGCCCATCCCCGGGTCTTTCCCGGCGATCCCGATATTCGACTTCATCGGTCCGCTGACACCGCAGGTGCGAGTCAGCCCAGCGCCTACCCACCCCGCTGGCTCCGCCAGCTACCGTCCCCCTTGGCGCCCCCAGCACGGATATCAATAACCCCCGCAGGAGCGACCCCTATGACGTCGAGTACCGACGCCGGTGCGACCGACCAGTCCGGCCCCGAATCCCGGCCCGGCCACCACACGCGCCCCGACCGGCCCGCCTCCGAGCGCCGCGTCCGCCCCGACCGCCCGCGCGCCGAAACCGCCGCGACCGCGCCGCGCGCCCGCAGCGGCAAGCCGGTGCGCCGCAAGGCCGAGGGCCAATGGGCACTCGGCTATCGCGAACCGCTGAACCCGAACGAACAAGCCAAGAAGGACGACAACCCGCTCAACGTCCGCGCCCGGATCGAGAACATCTACTCGAAGCAGGGTTTCGACAGCATCGACAAGGGCGACCTGCGCGGCCGGTTCCGCTGGTGGGGTCTCTACACCCAGCGCGAACAGGGCTACGACGGCAGCTGGACCGGCGACGAGAACCTGGACCTGCTCGAGGCCAAGTACTTCATGATGCGCATCCGCTGCGACGCGGGCGCGTTGACCGTCGAGCAGCTGCGCACCCTCGGGCAGATCTCCACCGAGTTCGGCCGCGACACCGCGGACCTCTCCGACCGCGAGAACGTGCAGTACCACTGGATCGAAGTGGAGGACGTCCCGGAGATCTGGCAGCGGATCGAAGCGGTCGGGCTCAAGACCACCGAGGCGTGCGGCGACTGCCCGCGCGTGGTGCTCGGTTCGCCGCTGGCCGGTGAATCGCTGCACGAGATCATCGATCCGACGCCTGCGATCGACGAGATCGTGCGCCGCTACATCGGCAAGAAGGAGTACTCCAACCTGCCGCGCAAGTTCAAGACCGCGATCTCGGGCCAGCAGGACGTGGTGCACGAGATCAACGACATCGCGTTCGTCGGGGTGAACCATCCCGAGCACGGGCCGGGCCTGGACCTGTGGGTCGGCGGCGGGCTTTCGACGAATCCGATGCTGGCACAACGGGTCGGCGCGTGGGTGCCGCTCGACGAGGTGCCGGATGTCTGGGAAGCCGTGGTGTCGCTCTACCGCGACTACGGCTACCGCCGCCTGCGCACCAAGGCGCGACTGAAGTTCCTGGTCAAGGACTGGGGCATCGAGAAGTTCCGCGAGGTGCTCGAAGAGAAGTACCTGAAGCGCAAGCTGATCGACGGCCCCGCTCCGGAGCAGCCGACCAAGCCGATCGATCACGTCGGCGTGCAGCGGCTGAAGAACGGGCTCAACGCGGTCGGGTTCTCCCCCATCGCGGGCCGGGTGTCGGGCACCATCCTGACCAAGGTCGCCGACGCGGTCGAGCGGATCGGGTCGGACCGGATCCGGTTCACGCCGTACCAGAAGCTGATCGTGCTCGACGTCGCCGACGACAAGGTTGACGCGCTGATCGACGAGCTGGCGCCCCTTGGGCTGCAGGCCCGTCCGTCGCTGTGGCGGCGAAACCTGATGGCCTGCTCGGGCATCGAGTTCTGCAAGCTGTCCTTCGCCGAGACGCGCAAGCGGTCGCAGGTGCTGGTGCCCGAACTCGAGGGGCGGCTGGCGGATCTCAATGCGCAGCTGGATGTTCCGGTCACCATCAACATCAACGGCTGCCCGAACTCCTGCGCGCGGTCGCAGATCGCCGACATCGGGTTCAAGGGCCAGCTGGTCGACGACGGCAGCGGGAATCACGTGGAGGGCTTCCAGGTTCACCTGGGTGGCAGCCTCGGCTTCGACAGCGCCTTCGGGCGCAAGCTGCGTCAGCACAAGGTGACCAGCGACGAGCTCGGTGACTACATCGAGCGGGTGGTGCGCAACTTCACCAAGCACCGCGAGGACGGCGAACGGTTCGCCCAGTGGGCCGTTCGTGCCGACGAGGCCGATTTGAAATGAGCCTCGATTGCGCCGGGCACGTGATGGGAGATCAACTGTGACAACCGAACTGGTGGCGAAGCTGGCCGAGGACGAGCTCCGGGCCATCGCGGAGAAGGGCGCCGCCGACCTCGGGACGGACGCGTCCGCGCTCGAGCTGCTGCAGTGGACCGAGAAGCATTTCGGCTCCGGCTACATCGTCGCCTCGAACATGCAGGACGGCGTGCTGGTGCATCTGGCCGCACAGGTTCACGCGGGTGTGGACGTGCTGTTCCTGGATACCGGCTATCACTTCGCCGAGACCATGGGCACCCGCGACGCCGTCGAGGCGGTGTACGGGGTGAACGTGATCAACGTCCGGCCCGAACACACTGTCGCCGAACAGGATCAGTTGCTCGGCAAGGATTTGTTCGGACGCGATCCGGGTGAGTGCTGCAGGCTGCGCAAAGTTGTTCCCTTGCAGAAGTCCCTGGCCGGATACAACGCGTGGGTCACCGGCATCCGCCGGGTCGAGTCGCCGACGCGGGCCAACGCGCCGCTCATCTCGTTCGACGAGGCCTTCGGGCTGGTGAAGATCAATCCGATCGCCGCCTGGTCCGACGACGCGATGCAGGACTACATCGAAGCACACGGCATCCTCGTCAATCCCCTTGTCGAGGAAGGGTATCCGTCGATCGGCTGCGCGCCGTGCACGCGGAAGCCGGAGCCGGGAGCCGATCCACGAAGCGGGCGTTGGGCCGGCCTCGCCAAGACCGAATGCGGGTTGCACCAGTCATGACGGAGACCATTGTGAGTGAACTGCTAGGCGAGTCCTCGAACACGACCCAGCGTGCTTTCGGCATTACGGATTTCGATACTCTGGCCGCGCTGGAGTCCGAGTCGATTCACATTTTCCGTGAGGTGGCAGGGGAATTCGAGCGGCCGGTGATTCTGTTCTCCGGCGGCAAAGACTCGACCGTGCTGCTGCATTTGGCGCTCAAGGCTTTCTGGCCCGCGCCGTTGCCGTTCTCGCTGCTGCACGTCGATACCGGGCACAATCTGCCCGAGGTGCTGGCGTTCCGGGACAAGATCGTCGAGCGGTACGGGCTGCGGCTGCATGTCGCCAAGGTCGAGGACTACCTCGCCGACGGCAGGCTCACCGAGCGGCCGGACGGCATCCGCAACCCGCTGCAGACCGTTCCGCTGCTGGACTCGATCAGCGAGCATCGCTTCGACGCGGTGTTCGGTGGCGGGCGCCGCGACGAGGAGCGTTCCCGGGCGAAGGAGCGAATCTTCTCGCTGCGCAACGCCTTCGGGCAGTGGGATCCGAAGCGGCAGCGGCCCGAGCTGTGGAACCTGTACAACGGGCGGCACGCGCCGGGCGAGCATGTCCGGGTGTTCCCGTTGAGCAACTGGACCGAACTGGACATCTGGCGCTACATCGCCCGTGAGGACATCGATCTGGCGAGCATCTACTACGCGCACCAGCGTCCGGTGTATCAGCGTGACGGTATGTGGATGACGCCTGGCGTGTGGGGCGGACCGCGCGAAGACGAAGCGCTGGAAACGCTTTCGGTGCGCTATCGCACCGTCGGCGACGGATCCTCCACCGGCGCCGTGCTTTCCGATGCGGCCGATAACGCGGCGATTCTCGCCGAGGTGGCCGCGTCCCGACTGACCGAACGTGGCGCTACCCGTGGTGACGACCGGGTGTCGGAAGCCGCGATGGAAGACCGTAAGCGAGAGGGTTATTTCTGATGTCCGACCTATTGAGGCTGGCCACCGCCGGTTCTGTCGACGACGGTAAGTCCACTCTGGTCGGGCGTCTGTTGTACGACACGAAATCCGTGCTGGCCGACCAGATCGACGCCGTCACCCGCGCGTCGGTGGACAAAGGTCTTGCCACGCCGGATCTTTCGTTGCTCGTGGACGGGCTGCGCGCGGAGCGTGAGCAGGGCATCACCATCGATGTCGCCTACCGCTACTTCGCTACGCCGCAGCGGTCGTTCGTGCTCGCGGACACTCCCGGGCACGTGCAGTACACGCGGAACACGGTGTCGGGCGCGTCGACCGCGCAGCTGGTGATTCTGCTCGTCGACGCGCGCAAGGGCGTTATCGAGCAGACCCGCAGGCACGCCGCGGTACTCGCGCTGCTCGGGGTGCCGAAGCTGGTGCTCGCGGTGAACAAGATCGACCTCGTCGACGACGCGGCGGCCGTGTTCGCGGAGATCTCCGCCGAATTCAACGGGCTCACCCGCACACTCGGCTGGTCCGACGACGACGTGCTCGAGATCCCGGTCTCCGCGCTGCACGGCGACAACATCGCCACCCGCTCCGACAGCACCCCGTACTACAGCGGTCCCTCGCTGATCGAGCACCTCGAATCGGTGCCCGTCGACGCCGACAGCACCGGCAATCACACACTGGGACTTCGCTTTCCGGTGCAGTACGTGATCCGGCCGCGCACCGCCGAATACCCCGACTACCGCGGCTACGCCGGCCAGATCGCCGCCGGTGCGGTCGCCCCGGGCGACGAAGTGGTGGTGCTGCCCTCCGGGATTCGCACCACCGTCGAGCGGATCGACACTCCGGACGGTGAACTCGCCGTCGCGCAAACCGGCCGCAGCGTCACGCTGATCCTGGCCGACGACGTCGACATCTCCCGCGGCGACACCATCGCCTCGGTCGCCGACGCCCCCGAGCCCATCGACACCTTCGACGCCACCGTCTGCTGGCTCGGCGACAAGCCGCTGCACCCCGGCGCCCGCCTGCTCCTCAAGCACGGCACCCGCACCACCCAGGCCATCATCGGCACCCTCCTCGAGCGCTTCGACGAACAGCGCCTGATCGCCGCCCCCAACCCGGACTCCTTGGCCCTCAACGACATCGGCCGCATCTCCCTGCGGGTAGCCGAACCCCTCGCCGTCGACGACTACCGAGTAAACCGCCACACCGGCAGCTTCCTGCTCATCGACCCCGCCGGCGGCAACACCCTCGCCGCAGGCCTCGTCGGCGACGTGCTGTCGGCCGTCGAGGTCGGCACCGGAGTCTGACATGACGAACCCGTTCAGCATCGCGGCGCAGCCGGCCGTCCCGGCAGCAGTGCTGCCGCATGCGCCCGCTGTGCTGAACATCGCAGGTGCCCCGCTCGGGTTCGAGGTTTCGCCGAAGCACGGCAGGTCAGCTCTGATCGCGGTGGCGCACGGTAGTCGGGATCCGCGGTCGGCGGCGACGATGGCGGCTGTTGTCGCAGAGGTCGCGGCGGCACGGCCGGAGGTCGATGTGCGGTTGGCGTTTCTCGACCTCAATGCGCCATCGGTGGAGCAGGTTGTGGATGCTGTTGCGGCGCAGGGACATACCCGCGCTGTGGTCGTGCCGCTGTTGCTGGGGAATGCGTTCCACGCTCGGGTGGATCTGCCTGGGCTGCTTGCTACCGCGCATGGCCGGCATCCGCAGTTGCAGTTGACTCAGGCCGAGGTGCTCGGGCCTGATGGTCGGCTGATCGGCGCGCTGCGAGATCGGCTGTCGGAAGCGTCGTCCTCGATGCGAGATCCGTTGGGCCGCCTAGGTATCGCCGTCGCCGCCGTCGGCTCCTCCTCCCCCGCCGCCAACGCCCGCACCGCCGACGTGGCCCGCCGCCTGGCCAGGCTCACCGGTCACCTTACCGAGATCTGCTTCGCCACCACCGAACCGTCACTGCCCCAGGCTATTTCGCGCCTGCGCACCCGCGGTGCCGACGACATTCTCGTCGCACCATGGTTCCTGGCACCGGGCTTACTCACCGACCGTCTCGTGACCGCCGCCCCGGGCGTAGTCCACGCCGACGTCATCGGCCCGCACTCGGCGCTCACCGATATCGTCTGGAACCGCTACGACGCCGCGATCTCGAACGCTCTCACACTGTCGGCCTGACCGAAGTGTCCGCAGAGACCGGCGCTCAGCTCAACAGGTTGTCGACAATGGAGCGTGCCGTCGCAACACCCCACTCGTCACCCATCTGGTGCGCGGTGTGGGCCGCGCCGATCACCGCGGCTAGCTCGAAGGCGATCACATCGGCATTGCGTTCGCCGAGGTGGCCTTGCTCCTGAGCGCGCCGGATCTCGTTGGCCAGGAAGGTCAGGAAGTCGCGATTGTCCGCCGAGATGGCGTCTCGGACGGGTCCGGGACGACTGTCGAACTCGGCGATGGTGGCCACCCGGAAGCAGCCGCCGGGAAAGGCGGGCTCGGCAACCTGGCCGAACCAGCGATCGATGAGCACGCGCAGGCACGGCATGCCGCTGTCCTCGTCCAGGCTCGGCGTGATCACCTGGTCCAGAAACACGTCACGCGCCGCCTTGACCGCGGCCAGCTGCAGGCTCTCCTTGCTGCCGAACAAGGTCGCAATGCCGCTCTTACTGAGCCCGAGATCGGCGGCCAGCCTGCCGATACTCACGCCGGTCAGCCCCTCGACGGACGCCACATCGGCGGCATGGCGGGCGATCGAAGCCCGCGATCGCGCCCCTTTGGCCAAACGCTGATCAGTGCCTTGCTGCCGGTCAGCAGCGGTAGTGGACTCGGACATCTGCCCATTCTTCCACGAAATCCCGCGAATACGAACGCACGGTCGTACTTCAATAACGATCCCACGCCCACATCCCCGGATATGCGCAGCTCGTGTAGCCGAGCCAGTCAGATGCCGCACTCCATTCGAGCAAGGGACGCACCGACGCAGTAGTGGATGCCGTGACGGTGCGGCCCAACCGAGCGGGGTGGAGATTTCGGGGCTCATGCCTGGTAGCGGTCGACGAGTTCGGTGCCTATCCGGGCTAGTTCGGTGCGGACTTCGGGTGGGTCCAGGACCTCGATGGAGGCGCCCCAGCCTGCCAGTTGCTGGGCGAGCATCCAGGCGGTGGGGGCGGTGACTTGGACTCGGATGCGGCCGTCGTCGATCGGGCCGTCGACTACACAGTGACGGCCCTGTTGGTTTCGGAGAATCGGGAGTAGGCGGTCGGAGATGAGGACGGTGGCGGCGGTGGCGGCTCGGCGTTGCTCCAGTTCGTCCACTACCTCGTTCCAGGTGGCGGAGAGGTCGAAATCGGTTGGGCGGTGGGCGGGTTCGTCGGTGACGGTGGCTTCGGTGATGCGGTCGATGCGGAAGGTGCGTTGGCCGTGGTCGGTGCCCGCGATGAGGTACCAGATGGCGTCCTTGTCGATGAGGCCCCATGGATCTACGAGGCGCTCGGTGTGTTCCCCCTTCTTGCTGGCGTAGCGCAGCCGAACCTTGTTGCGCTGCACCACGGCTCGCTGTAGCAGCGCGACGACCGGCGGCAGTTCCCGGTCCGTCTGGCCCCATCGGGCCGGGTCGATCACCACCGCGTCGGCGGCCGCGGCGGCGTCGGTGCGGAAGGGTTGCGGTAGGGCTCGAACCAGTTTGCGCAGCGCCGATTTCACCTCCGGCACCGCGTTGGCCGACGGACCGGCCAGCAGGAACAACGCCCGCGCCTCCCCCGCGGTCAAGCCGGTGAGATCGGTGCGCGCGCCGCCGACCAGCGACCATCCGCCGCCGCGCCCCGGCTGCGGGTACACCGGGACACCCGCCGTCGACAACGCCTCGAGGTCGCGGCGCGCGGTGGCGACCGACGTTTCCAGTTCCTCGGCGACTTCGGCGGCGGTCACCCGTCCGCGCGTCTGCATCATCAGCAGGATCGCCACCAATCTGTCCGCTCGCATGCGCACAATTCTGCCGGAAAAAGTGCTCATTCGGTGAGCACTTAAGGGCGGAGGATGGTTTCTACAAGCAAGGCACGAACCGAACAAGGAGATCGAAATGCTGCGAGGAATGGCGACGAGCATGTTCTACGCCGACGACCTGGAGGCCGCGAAGGATTGGTACCGCGAGTTCCTCGGCGTCGAGCCGTACTTCACCGTCCCCGGCGGCTACTACGAGTTCCGGATCGGCGACTACCTGGCCGAATTCGGCATCGTCAACCGCGCCTACGCCCCGGCGGGCGCCCGCAACACACCCGGCGGCGCGATCGTCAACTGGCACGTCGACGACCTCCGGACCACCTTCGACCGGCTGCTGGAACTCGGTGCCGAGGAGTACGACCCGATCACCGAACGCGGCGAAGGCACCGGCTTCGTGACCGCCTCGGTCGTCGACCCCTTCGGCAACATCCTCGGTCTCATGTCGAACCCGCACTACCTCGACGTGCTCGCCAAGACCGGCCCGGCCTAGCCTCCAGAACGGAAGGCGTGGTGCCGGACGGGACTCGTTCGTCCGGCACCATGCCCCGCGGCGTGTCCCGGCCGGTCGCCTCGGCCGGGACACCGCGCGAGCCGCCGCTGGCAGGCAGGCTCTGCCCAGTAGTCGAAGCCGGCGGGCGCGCGGATTGGTCTGGATTTCTCGGCGCGCGGGGTAGCGAGGGCGTAGCGGCGATCGGGTCGTCATATGATCTGGCCCACATCCCGCCGTTGCCTCGCGCACGGCTTCCGGCTTGGTCAGGCTTGGAAGGACATCTATGGTCAGCCGCGCCCGAGCACTACCCGGCGCCCGCACCCCCGACGACGTGACCGATCCAGCGAACACTCCGGAACTATTGCTGCGCCGCGTCGGCCGCGGCGACGAGCAGGCCTTCGCCGCGCTGTACGACATCGTGGCGGGCCCGGTGCTCGGCATCGTCACCGGCGTGCTGCGCGACCACGCGCAGTCCGAAGAGGTCGCGCAGGAGGTGCTGCTCGAGATTTGGCTCAAGGCAGCACAATTCGACGAGCACGCACGCAGCGCCCTGGCGTGGGTGCTGACCATCGCGCACCGTCGCGCCGTCGACCGGGTGCGCTACCAGCACGCCAACGTCGAACGGGAAAACCGCGCAGGACAATTGGAGCCACGCCACGGATTCGACGAGGTGGTGGAGGCGACGCTGGACAAGATGGAGCACGAGGCGGTCCGGCAGGCCCTGGCCGATCTCACCGACCTGCAACGCCGATCGATCGTCCTCGCCTACTACGGCGGCCGCACCTATCGCGAGGTCTCCGAGGCACTCGACAAGCCGGTCGGCACGATCAAGACCCGGATGCGCGACGGTCTGATCCGTCTGCGGGAAAGTTTGGGAGACCGCTCGTGACAACCGACCTGCACAACCTCACCGGCGCTTATGTTTTGGACGCGCTGTCGACCGCGGAGCGCGTCGTGTTCGAGCAGCACCTGGCCGACTGCCCGGCCTGCCGCACCGAGGTCGACGAGCTGAGCGAGGTCGCCGTGCACCTGGCCATCGCGGTGCCGCCGCTGCCCGCGGCGGACATGAAGGAGCGGGTGCTCGCCGATATCCGCGCGCGCCCACAGCGGCGGCTCGACGACGCGCTCGGGCAGACGCAGTTGTTGCCCGCACTGGACGCGCTCGGCCGCACCGACATCATGCCTGCACTCAATGGGTTGTCGGACAACCACTTACCGCCTCCGCGCCGCGAGTGGATCATCCGGGTCGCGGTCGGCGTCGCGGCCGCGATCGCGGTGGTGGCCGTGCTGATCACCGGGCTCACGCTGGTCGGCGGAGAGCACGGCGGCGATGTGGTCGCGGCGGATCAGGTACGCGATGCGCGCGACGCCGTCACCCGGAACGGCGTGCTGACGGTGGCGGATGGTGCTGCGACGGCGGTGTTTTCGGCAAGCGTTGGCAAGGTGGTCGTTACCGCCACCGGACTGCCGGCCCCGGACAACGAACACGGCTACCAGCTGTGGACCATCCCGGCCGACGGCACGCCGCGGTCGGCCGGGATGATGCAGGTCTCCGGCGGCCGCGCCGAGTTGACCGCGGACCTCGCCCAAGACGCCGCGCTGCTGGCGATCACGACTGAACCGAGCAATGGGTCGGTTCAGCCGACGACGCCCATCGTGGCGCGAATTCCGTTGAGCTGAACTACTTCACACAGGTGAACTGCATGACGTCGATGTGGCCTGCCCGGAAGTGGTGGGCACATCCCGTCAGATACCGCATGTACACCTGATAGGTGTCCGCGCCGCACAGGGCTTCCGCCTCGTCGCGTCGTTCCGTCAGCGCGGCCGCCCACAGATCGAGGGTTTTCGCGTAGTGCAGTTGCAGCGGATGGATCCGTTCGACGGAGAAGCCCGCGTTCTGCGCGTACTGGCGGATGCCCGGCGGAAACTTGCTGCTGTGGAAGGGCAATTGGCCGCCGGGGAAGATGACGTCGCGGATGAAGCGGAAGAAGTCGATATCGGCACGGTCGAAGGTGATGTCGTGTTCGCGCAGATACGTCAGGCCGTAGATGACGATGCTGTGCAACAACATTCGGCCGTCTTCGGGCAACGTGCGGTAGGCGAAGTCGAAGAATTCGGTGTACCGCTCGTGCCGAAAGTGTTCGAACGCACCGATACTGACGATGCGGTCGACCTTGCCGTCGAACTCCTCCCAGCCCTGCAGGCGGACTTCGGCGCGGGCGCCGTAGCCTGCCTCGTCCAGCATGCCCTGCACATAGCTGTGCTGGTTCTTGCTGAGCGTCAGCCCGATGACATCGACGTCGTAGCACTCCAACGCGCGCATCATCGTCGAGCCCCAGCCGCAGCCGATATCGAGCAGGGTCAGTCCGGGCTGTAGGTCGCACTTGCCGAGGGCGAGATCGATTTTCGCGCGCTGCGCCTGTTCCAAGGTGTAGTCGTCCTGCTCGAAGTACGCGCAGCTGTAGGTGCGGGTCGGGTCGAGAAACAGGGCGAAGAATTCGTCGGACAGGTCGTAATGGGTTTGCACCTCCGCATAAAACGGCGTGCGGGTCATATCGATAACCTCCGTCGAGTCCATCGATGGTCGACCGATCGCGAGTGGCGACCGGGCGATGAACAGGCGATCGAACTACGGCGACCAGCGCCGTGATGTCACGCAGCGACGATGCTTGGCCAGGCGACGGTCCTGACATCAGCTACGAACATCGATGTTCACAATAGCGCAAGTGCATTACTCACCAACAGGGCGGCCCTGGTCGAGGTGGAAGCAGCTCCGGCACGATGTCACCCCACCCCACACGCCGACCGAAGGCCACCTTCAGCCCGGACAACCGACCGAAGGAGCCCTTCGGTCGACCATCTGCGCGGCATGGGTCAGGAGCGGAACCAGCGCTCCAGGATGGTGGCGACGCCGTCTTCCTTGACGTCGCCGGTGACTTCGTCGGCCAGGTTCCTGACCTCGGTGGGTGCGTTGGCCATGGCGACGGAATGTGCTGCCCAGCGGAACATTTCGCGGTCGTTGTAGCCGTCGCCGATGGCCAGGGTGGCGGTGCGGGGAACGCCGAGGGAGCGGCGGAGGCGTTCGAGGGCCCAGCCTTTGGAGACACCTTGGCGGGAGACGGTGAGCCACGGGCCGAATTCGCCGTGCACCCAGCTGGCGCCGGGGACGTGGAGTTTGTGCAGCAGGCGAAGCATTTCCTCCAGCGAACCCTCCGGCCACCAGCCGTTGAGCCGTGGGGTCGGCTCGCTGCTCAGAGCGCTGTGGTCGACGAGCAGATATTCGCCGAGCGAGTACCCGCCGGGGCTGACGCCGGTGGCCCAGTAGCCGACGCCGACCTTCTCGACGGCGAACACCATCTCGGGGATCAGCGCCCGCAACGCGACGACCGCGGGCGCCGGGTCGAACTCCTGCACGGTCAACGGCTGCCCCTTGGCCACGTCGACATGCACCGCCCCGTTGGAGCACAGCGCATGCCCTTCGATCAGGCCGAGCTCGGCCAGCACCGGACGAGTAACCAGCACAGTCCGCCCGGTCGTCACCACCACATGCGCACCCGCCGCAACCGCCGCACGCACAGCCGCGGCCACCCGCTCGCTCACCGGGCTCCCGGTATCGAGCAACGTCCCGTCTACATCCAGCGCGATCAGCTGGGGACCCCCGGTTACCACCAGCCCATTGTGCCCTGGCGGCACAGTACTCGCCCGTGGTTCAACCGCACCGAGACTGTCACGCAGGTCCGGTGATTCAGCCATGCGCATCCGCACCGGTTCTAGCCGCCACGAGTGCAGATCCCCGATGGTGTGAATTCCGAGTGGGTAGCGGGCGGTGGCGCTACTGGCGCTCTCGTCGGAGTACGGCTCTGGCCAGTTCCGCAGGGGTTCCGGTGGTGGTGTCGATGATCAGGTCGTAGGTCGCGCCATGGTCGTGGACAGAGTGGAAGTGGCCGCGAGCCAAGCCGATTACGTTGCCACGCACTAGTTCTCGCTGTTCCGCGACGGCCAGCGGACAGGTGACGGCCACCAGCTGAACCTGCAGGCCCGCGAGGGCGGTCTGCCACATCGGGAGCAGATCCGGGGTCAGCAGCATCTCGTCGATGACCAGATGATCACCGCCGTGCGCGAACGCGGCGGCAGCCGTGCACGCGGATCGCAGCATCCGACGGCCCACCGCACCGTAGCGGACAACCAGCAGTGGGTGGCCGTCCTCGTCGCGGCCGGTGCGGTCATACCAGAACCCCGCACGACTCAGCGGACCATCGCGACCGCCACCCCAATTCGGCGGCACCAAGCCGAAGAGGGTGTCGATTCCCCAGTAGACGAACGGCACATCGCTCTCATCCTGGATGCTCCGAGCCAAGGTCGTCTTGCCCGAGCTCGATGTCCCGTTGAGGAAGATGACTCGGCCCGGGCTGTCGGCACTCCGCATCCGACGACACTATCGAGTCGGCCTCTAACAACCCTATGCAGCAGACGCACTGCTCGAGACCGTCCGCTTGGCCACCTTCGCAACCGATGAGGCACGTTGACCGATCATCCCGAGGCGCGAGCCAAGTCAGTTCCGACGCGCCAGCGCCTGCCGCGAGAGTGCGCATCTGCGCAGCACTCCGACAACCGCTGGGCAGCAAGATGCGGCCACCGCATCGGTTCTCGGGACCACATGAGCGGCACCGCACTACCCCCGCTAGTGGGCGCCTGCGCCGCCGCTGGCGGAACCGCCGGACGAACCGCCGGAGGAGGCGCCGCCGGAAGTCGCACCGGCTGAGGTCGATCCGCTAGATGTCGAACCGCCCGAGGTCGAACCGCCGGAAGTGGAACCGCTGGTAGATGCTCCGGAGGTGCTGCCACCGGCGGATGCGCTGTTCGAGGTGCCGCCGGAGGTGCTGCCGCCAGCTGCGCCTTCACCGGATGTGCTTCCGCCAGATGAGGTTCCGCCGGAGGTCGAGCCGCCGGAGGAGGTGCCGCCCGACGACGAAGTCTCGGCAGCGCCGCTGTTTGAGGTAGCGCCGCCGGTGGACGTTTCACCGGAAGATGCTCCGCCGGAGGATGTTCCGCCGGACGACGTGCTGCCTGCCGTCGATCCACCCGTGGCTTCGGAAGCTGTTGTGCCGGTGGAGGTGCCGGCTCCAGAGGTCCGGGTGTCCACGACGCCACCGGTGGCCGGGGTGCTTGCGGCGGGTGCGGCGCCAACCGGGTCTGGCACTGCGGGAGCCGAATTGACCGGAGGCGCAGCAGGTATGGAGCCGGGAGCCGGTACTGCGGGGACACCTGCGATGGGGACAGCAGGCTGGGCGGGGGTGCCCGGGGCCGGAGGCTGGCCCAGTGGCGGGATGAGCTGGCCGAAGGGCAGCGGGTTGATGAAGTAGGCCGGGTCGGCGTAGGTGCCGCTGTGTGCGGCGGTGGGGCCGGGGAGCCCGGGTTCGTTGTGCGAACCGAGGCCGGATTCGGCGATGCTCGGGCCGAGCTTGGTCGTGTGGGACGCGGGGGTGATGAACAGGCCGTAGGCCGAGGGTCGCGGCGTGGCCGCCGCGGCGGCGAGGGTTCGCGAGGTGGTCCAGCCGGCCGGTGTCGCCACCCAGGCGTCCCGGTGACTGGCCAGGTCGGCGCTGGAGTCGTACAGCAGCGTGTCGGTGGTGGGTGCGTCGAGGCCGGGGAAATGTTCGAGCACCGGCGACGCGCTGGGGGCCGCCGGGCTGCCGAATACCGTCACCGCCGACATGGCTACCGCGGAAACGACAGCGGCACTGGAGAATACCGCCACGCGCGGCGCGTGCTGCTTGCCGCCGGACGCGGCGAGCGCCATCGTGCGGGCGGCCATGAGGGCCGCGCCCGCGGCGACGATCTGGCCGGGGTCGGCCGAAACCATCAGGGGGCGGCCGAGTTCGGCGAGGGTGCGGGCGACCTCGGCGGGCCGGGAAGCGCCGCCGATCACCAGGATGCTACTGATGTCGGACAGGGTGAGATCGGCCGATCGGACGGCGTCGCGCACCACGTCGAGCGTGTCGTGCACGTGCGAGGTGCGCAGGCTGTCGATGTCGACCATCGACAGCGTCGACGTCGGCACGGTCGCGCCGGGCTTGGCGTCATGGGCGTATCGCGCGATCATCGCGCCGAGCGGCCTGCCGCCGAAGTCATAGGAGCGCAACGGCTTTCCGACCATCGGGTGGTTGTCCCAGTCCGGACCGACGCGCACGACGGTGACATCGAGACTGGTCCCGCCGAGGTCGTAGACGAGGACGAAGCCGGGCTCCAGCGGGCCGTGTTCGTTCTCCAGCCATTCCGCCGCCGCGACCGGTTCCGGCACCAGCGCAACATCACTCGCGCCGGACAGGTCGAGCGCCTGCCGCAGCAACGACACCTCTTTGTCGGAATATATTGCGGGATAGGTGGCTACGGCACCCGACTCGGACGCGGCGGGCTCCGCGTCGCGCAGGCCGTTCACTACGGCGGCGACCAGGTTCGCGGGCGACCAGATGCGCCCGCCGACGATCATCGACTCCGGGTCGGAGCTCAGGTCGGCGAAATCGGTGACGGCCATGCTGAATTGCGGGATGCCACCGATGCGTAGTCCGCCTGCGCTGTCGAAGGTCACCGCGGTGCGCCGACTGCGCACGACGGGCCGGGTTCCTACACCGGTCGCCGAAGCAGTCATAGAGTTCACTGCGCCGATGCTGAAACCCAGACCTGTGGTCATATGCTATCCCGTCAACGTACCGAGACCACGTCCATCACACAGAGAACCATGTGGCCGCGGTCGTCTTCCAAACAGCCAGCACAGATTAGCTGTTCGGCTAGCTGGAAGGATGTGGAATAGACATGAACGGCTAGAGAATGGCGTGAAACGTTTAGCTCGCGACGGCAATGATCCCGATCACCTGCAACTATGCTCCGGCATCAGAATTGTTCAGCCCTCTCGACAACCGTCGATTCCATAGTGCCCCAGCCGATCCGGCTACCATGCAGCGATCCGGACAATGCTCCGATAAACGATCAACAACGCGAACTTCGCTGAGAATTACCCGTCACATAAAGACACTGACCGGTCGGTAACCAAATCATTGCCGGTATCGATGATTTCAGCACAGCTAAACTCGGCCCGCCAGATACATGATGCATCAACTCAAGGACCGTTTCCCGCCAGCACGGCCCACCCGCTCCGGCTTGACTTGGTTCTGCGACCGCACCACTCCGGTGAGATCGCAAGAACGAGAAGGGAAATGGAGACCATGGCGACACGGTTCGCGGAAAAGGTCGTGCTGATCACGGGCGCCAGCTCGGGTGTCGGCAAGGCGGTGGCGCTGCGGGTGGCGAGTGAAGGTGCCGCTGTAGTTCTCGGCGCGCGCGGCAAGGACGCGGGCGAGCAGGTGGCGGCCGAAATCCGGGCGGCAGGCGGGCGGGCGCTGTTCGTGCCGACCGACGTGACGATAGAGGAAGATGTGGCGCGGCTCACCCAGGCCGCACTCACCGAATACGGACGGCTCGACGCGGCCTTCAACAACGCGGGCGCGCTCAACACCTTCGGTCCGATCGGCGAGATCGACGAGGCAGGCTGGCGGGCCGACCTGGAACTCAACCTGACGAGTGTGTTCTACGGTCTGCGCCATCAGGTGCCCGCGCTGATCGCCAACGGCGGCGGCGCGATCCTCAACAACGCGTCGAACCTCGGGATGGTCGGCATGGGCTCGGTCGCGCCCTACGTGGCGGCCAAGCACGGCGTTGTCGGCCTGACCAGGGCGGTCGCGCTGGAGTCGGCGCAGCAGGGCGTCCGGGTGAACGCGATCGTCTCCGGCGCGATCGACACCCCCGCCTTCCGCAACTCGATGGGCGCGACCCCCGAGGGCGAAGCCACCGTCGCCGCACTGCACCCGCTGGGCCGAATCAGCAGGCCAGAGGAGACCGCATCCTTCTGCGCCTACCTGCTCAGCGACGAAGCCAGCTTCGTCACCGGCGCCGCACTCGCGATCGACGGCGGCTTCACCGCGCAGTAATGCTCGGACGGGTCGCCGCGCGCGAACTAGTACGCCGCGCACGAACCAGTCAGCAATTACGGGCGCAGCGGCACGAAACGTACGCAGCCCTCCGGCGAGGAGGACGGCCCCGTGCGGTCACGACCGCAACGCACCGTGCTGCCGCGCGTGGATCGGTGTACCGCGTCCGGATCAGTCAGCGTTTTCGGGTGCGGCGGGATGAAACGTGCGCGGCAAGGTAGTGCGGGGCACCATCGACGGCGACGTTGGCGTCGATGGTGGCGGCCTCGCGGGGACTACGCAGTCCCCGCGAGGAGATCGTCAGGAGCGGGTCAGCAGGCGGCGGACCGGGCTGCGGCGCTTGGTGGCGCCGGCGGTCCTGACCGCCGGCTGGCGCTGGTGGATCAGGCGATCGAATTCCGTTGCGGTGCCGGCGGGTTCGGGGAGGCGACCGGCGTTGTAGTCGTCGGCCAACTGCTGCACGGTCTGCTGGGCACAGGACTTGTTGGTGCCGATGAAGCCGGTCGGGCCGCGCTTGATCCAGCCGGTCACGTAGGTGCCGGGGAGGACGGCACCGTTGACGCGTTCGAGGACGCGGCCGTCCTGGTTCGGGATCACGCTGCCCGCGGCGTCGAACGGCAGGCCGGGTAGTGGCACGCCGCGATACCCGACCGAGGTGAGCACCAGGCCGGCCTCGAGGCGTTCGGTGCTGCCGGTGGCGACCGCACGGGTGTGCCCATCCGCATCGGTGACGAGTTCGTTGCGGCCCACCTCGAGGCCCGCGACGCGGTCGGTGCCGAGGATCTCGGTGGGAGAAGCGAGGTAGCGGAACACGATTCGCTTGCGTTCGCCGAACGGCCGGGTGCGCACCGTGTGCAGCAGCCGCAGCTTCTGCTCGACCTGATACGGCAGGCCGTCGGTGACCTCGGGCAGCTCGCCGTCGATCGCGATGTCCACATCGGCACCGAGCAGACCGACGAATTCTGGCACGGTGAAAGCGGATTCGAGCGGACCGCGGCGGCCGAGGATGACCACCTCCTCGATCTTGCTCTCCCGCAACGCCCGCAGCGCGTACGGCGCAATGTCGGTGGCCGCCAACGCATCCGGATCGCTGGTCAGAATGCGCGCGACATCGAGGGCGACGTTGCCGTTGCCGACGATCACCGCCCGCTGCTGCGACAGATCGAAGATCCGGTCCACGTGATCGGGGTGCCCGTTGTACCAGGCGACGAAGTCGGTGGCAGAGATATTGCCGGACAGCCCTTCACCGGGGATGTCGAGCTTGCGGTCGGCCGACGCACCGACGGCGTAGATCACCGCGTGGAAGTGATCGAGCAACTCCTCGTGCGAAACATGGCCGCCCACTTCGACATTCAGGTACGAGCCGAAGCCGTGCTGGGCCGAGATGATGTCGAACAGCTCGCTGACCTTGCGGGTCTTGTCGTGGTCCGGCGCGACACCGTGCCGGGCCAGCCCGTACGGAACGGGCAGCCGGTCGAACACGGTGACCGACACGTCGGGCTGGGTCAGCAGCTCGTCGGCCGCGTACATCGCCGACGGACCCGACCCGACGATCGCCACCCGCATCGGCTGCCGCTCGGTCCGAATCTCGGCCGCGGGCACCGGCTTCGCCAGCAGCGGGCGCGGCCGGGTCTGCCGGTAGAAGTCGGCGTTGATCTCGATGAACGGCTTCTGCTCGTCGGTCAGTTTCTTCGCCGAGACGATCGCGTCGACCGGGCACGCGGTGGCGCAGGCGCCGCAGTCGACGCACGCCTGCGGGTCCACGTACAGCATGTCCGCGGTGCGGAAGTCGGGCTCATCCGGCGTCGGATGGATGCAGTTCACCGGGCAGGCGTACACGCACGACGCGTCGCTGCAACAGGACTGCGTGACGATATAGGGCACGTCAGCCGGCCTTGGCCGCGCGCAACGGCTCCGAACGGTAGCGGGTGGTGTGGCCGTCGATCTTGAGCAGCTTCCAGACCGCCTTGGAGACCGGGTTCATCAGGCCGATGTCCTTGGCCAAAGTGCGCACGTCGCCGAAGAAGTCGCTGAACTCCTGCTTCGATTCCTTCGACCCGTAGAACAGTTCCTTGCGCACGTAGTCCGGGATGTCGAATTCGCGCCAGAAGGACCGGGGCGGGGTGAAGATCGAGCGGCCGAGGATGTACATGACGATCGGCATCGCGATGGACAGCACGAACTTGCTGCCCGGCTTCGCCTCCGGCACATGGATTTTCAGGAATTCGTGGGCGAAGGAGATGTGCCGCGCCTCTTCGGCCACGTGAATGGCCATGACGCCGCGCATGATCGGGTGCACGTCTTCGTTGGAGCGCAGGATCGCCTTCTGGATGTGGTCGATCGGCTCCTCGCCGGCGAGCACGGCCATGAAGAACAGGTTCGGGAAGAGCGCGGCCACGGGGGCGCCGAGGTACTTGAACTTCCGGACGAGCGGGCCCATGCCCGGCACGTCCTCGCCGATCCGGTTCACCATCTCCTGGAACATCAGGGTGTGGTTGTGCTCCTCGATCATCTCGTGGGAGCAGTAGCGGAATTCGGGGGAACCGTTGGGCAGGCCGAAGTTGTGCGTGACCATGCCGCTGATCAGGATCGTCTCGAACTGCAGGCCCACCTTGGCGACGTTGGCCTGGCGGTACTTGCCGATCGCGATCTTGCGCTCGTCGGTCTGCGCGAGGTACCAAGGGTGGCGACCGAGCGGGTCGGCCGAGACCGGGAGGATCCAGCGCTCCGGGCCCGCGTCGGGCGCGAAGTCGGGGTTGTCCCAGTCGATATCCTCGAACGGGTCGAAGTGCTTGTTGACCGACCCCTCGGAGAGCAGCAGCAGCTTCGAGGCGTACTCCTGCGCCTTCTCCAGATCGGCATCGATCGGGGGCGTCACGGCTGTAGACATCGTCGTCGCTGCCTCTCCTTGTAGGACGTTTATCTGTATCCCATAGTTACACCTATGGGATGTCGCGTCAAGACACGAAGACCACACCTGGACGGTTGATCACGAGGAACTGGCGCTGGTGCTCGGTCGCTTCAACGCAAGCGAGAGGCCGCCGCCACCAGTTCCCCCACGCCGGGGAAACGGTGGCTGCGGCCTCACTCGACGCAGCCGGCCGATCAGGCGGATCCGGCGGCGGCCGCCCTCGTCACCACCGCCACCGGATCCCCCTAATGCAGCCCGAGCTGCGCCAATCCCACGACCACGCCGTCGGCGGGCAGCGCGAGCGCCATCCCGACACCGGCGACGGACAGCCCTGCGGCCAGCGCGACTCTGCTCAGTCGCTGCTTGGTCCGCTGCGACAGCCCCATCGCCCTGGTGGCTGCCCGGCGATGCGCGCCGGGGCGGCGCTTGCCGTGGTGCTTGCCCGCCGCTTCCTCGGCGGCGACGGCGGCTCGGCGGCCGATGATCGCCGCACCGTCCGCGATGGTGCGCTCCGGATCGGGCGCGGTGATCACCGGCCGGGCCAGCTCGCCCGCCAGCACCTGGGCCACCTCGACCGGCCGGGCCGCCCCGCCCACCACAACAACACAGTCGACATCGGCCATGGTGACGTCGGCGGCGCGCAGGCATCGGTAGACGAGCGCCAAGGAGGCCCGCACATGTTTGGTGCGTAACTCGTCCGCGGTGGTGCCGGTGACCGAACCGGATATAGAGGCCGACGGCAATCCGTGCCCGGCCCGCGAGGCGACCAGCGCGCCGAAAGCCCGGCCGCCGTATTCGGCGGAGTGCATCGGCTCGCCGACGATCGGATTGCTCGGACAGCCGGCACCGACCCGGACCAGCGTGATGTCGAGACTTGCCCCACCTAGGTCATAGACCAGCGCGAGCCCGGGCATGAGCGGGCCGCGGTCGGCTTCCAGCCAGGTCGCCGCCGCGATGGGTTCGGCGACCAGCTGAACGGTCTCGAGTCCGATCGCATCCAGCGACGCGCGCAGATCGCCGATGTGCGTCTCGGTGTAGCGCGCCGGGTAGGTGAGCGCGATGCCGACGTCGCTGCTGTGCGCGTCGTAGTGCGGATGGTCCAGCAGCGTCTCGGTGATCAGGCTCTCGGCGACCACCGCCACCAGGTCCGCGGGTGACAGGGCACGGTGGCCGACCCGCGCCGACATGATCGAACGCTGGGTGAGATCGGCGAATTCGATGATCGCGCGCCCGTGCCGCGGGATCATGCCGACCCGGGCCAAACCCGTGCTGTCGAAGGTGAGTGTTGTTCGGCGGGTGATGGATTGGGAGCGCTGGGCCCATCGGCGGCCCGGTGGAGCTTTCGCTGAACCCTCCTCCGCGAGCGCGGAAACCGTGTTCACCGTGCCGATGCTCAAACCGAGACCAACCGCCATCGCAATCCTCTGATCGCCGAGCCGATTTGCTTCGAACAACGTCCACGCAACCACTCCGCGACCGGCCTGCCAACCACCGGACACCCTGTTGTCCGCAGCCCGCCTGTTTTGGAACAGGTTGCATAGCACAAGCAGCCATCCTGGCCACCCGCCCTGGACGGCGGCGAATGCGACGACGGCCGGATCGCACTGCGACACGCCGATATTCGAGGGTGTCCCGTCCGTGTTTGCGGAGGCGTGGCACAACCGCTCAGACGTCAGGCAGCGGGCGCGGATACACGTTCTCACATGCTGTGATAGCCCCTAACAATCCCCCGAAACCCGGACGTGCGACCGCCGGAGGCGGATACTGTCTCGCATCGCCGGGGCGAGACGACGACACACCGGACCGCCCGCACCTTGGACACTCGACCGGATGGGGTGTCGGCGCAACTCTGTACCCGATATCGTGGCGCCGCCCGCTCGCCGGAACCGACGGATTTCCTTGCGCCAGCACAAGATCAGCAACGTCTCAGCAGCCGGATGATCTACGGGACCGGCGTTGCCTGAATCCGCACCGTTCGACTGGCGATCTCCCGCGAGACCAGGACACCAAGCTCCCGCCACTACGCACAGAGCGCCGGAGGGACCGCTGAGCATTCGGCGCCGCTCCCCCACGCGGCCGATCCAAATGCTCAGGTGCACGAAAGAGCAAGGCGTCCAGATGTTTTAGTTCGCGGACGACGGACCGGTCATCCATTCCGCCGCAACCGTTTTCGAAGTCAGCCCCTCAGCGATCACTGGTTTCGACTGCGGCAGTGCGGAATTGACGCCCTGATCAGTGCGCGGGCAACTCCGGGATTCGGGTAGCCCGCGCGTACACCGTCTCACCGCCGGACAACCGCAACGCCTCCGCGTCACCGCGAGTCACCTGAGCCGCGAACAGATCACCGGTCGCCGCGTTGCGCAGTTCGACCCGCACCTCGAACCCGAGGTGCACGACCCGCTCGACCGTCGCCCGGGTGACACCCGCCGAGTCGGCGGTCCCCTCGTGCTCGGCCAGCGACATGCTCGGCTCACGGCCGACCCGAATGTCGTGCGGGCGCACCAGATGTCCGTTCAACCGCGCCACCGCACCGAGGAACGACATGACGAACTCGTTGGCAGGCCGGTCGTACACGTCCTCCGGCGTACCGATCTGCTCGATCCGCCCCTTGTTCATCACCGCGATCCGGTCGGCCACGTCCAGGGCTTCTTCCTGATCGTGGGTGACCAGCACGGTGGTCACATGGACCTCCTCGTGCAACCTGCGCAGCCAAGTGCGCAGATCGGCGCGCACCTTGGCGTCCAGCGCACCGAACGGCTCGTCGAGCAGCAGCACCTGCGGGTCGACGGCGAGCGCGCGGGCCAGCGCCATCCGCTGCCGCTGACCGCCGGACAGCTGCGCCGGATAACGGTGCTGGAAGCCGTCGAGCCCGACGATGCCGAGCAGTTCGTCGACGCGCTTGGCGATCTCGTTCTTGGGACGCTTGCGGATCTTCAGGCCGAACGCCACGTTGTCGCGCACGGTCATGTGCTTGAACGCGGCGTAATGCTGGAACACGAACCCGATGTCGCGCTTCTGCGGCGGCACCCTGGTCACGTCGTTCCCGGCGATGACCACGATGCCGGAGTCGAGCGATTCGAGTCCGGCGATCGAGCGCAGCAGCGTCGACTTGCCCGAACCCGAGGGCCCGAGCAACGCGGTCAGCTCGCCGGAGGGGATATCGATGGTGACGTCGTCGAGCGCGGCGAACGAACCGTAGTTCTTCTTCGCATTGGTCACGGTGATCATTTAGTGCCCCGTTTGCGTTCGAGGAGGGTCATCAACAGGAGGGTCACGAGGGCCAGCGCCATCAGCAGGGTCGCGGCGGAGTAGGCGCCGAAGGTGTTGTGGTCGTTGATGTATCGGCCGTGCACCAGCAGCGTCAAGGTCTGTGACTTGCCGGGCTGCGCGGACGACACCATGATGACCGCACCGAATTCGCCGAGTGCGCGGGCCACGGTGAGGACCACGCCGTAGGTGAGGCCCCAGCGGATGGCGGGCAGGGTGATGCGCCAGAACGTCTGCCAGCGGGTGGCGCCGAGGGTGGCGGCGGCCTGCTCCTGGTCGTCGCCGATCTCGTGCAGCACCGGCTCGACCTCGCGCACCACGAACGGCAAGGTGACGAAGATGGTGGCGAGCACCATGCCGGGCAGGCCGAAGATCACCTTGAAGCCCGCGTTCTCCAGGCCACCGAACCAGCCGTGCACACCCCACAGCAGGATCAGCGCGACACCGACCACCACGGGCGAGACCGCGAACGGCAGATCGACGATGCCCTGAACGAGCGTGCGGCCAGGGAACTTTCCGCGCACCAGCGCGAGCGCGGTGAAGATGCCGAAGATGACGTTCAACGGGACGACGATCGCCACGATGATCATCGACAGCTGGAACGCCGAGATCGCCGCGGGCGTGGTGATCGAGTCGATGAACTCGCCGATACCCTTTTCGAAGGTGCGCAGCAGAATGATGATCAGCGGCGACACCAGCAGCACGAACAGGTAGCCCAGTGCGACGACCCGCAACGAAATGCGGGCAGGCCAAGAAAGATTCATCGCGATTCCTGTTCCTTGCGCACGCTGCGCTCGGCGAGCAGTCGCAAAATGAGCAGCGACGCGAACGAAATGACCAGCAGGGCAACCGAAACCGCCGCCGCGTTGATCGGCCGATCGATCTCGATCTGCTTCTGGATGTACTGCGAGGCCATTTCGGTCTTGCGTGGAATCGCGCCGCCGATCAGCACCACCGAACCGTACTCGCCGATGGCGCGCGCGAAGGCGAGCCCGCCGCCGGAGATGATCGCGGGGCCGAGCGTGGGTAACACGATGCGGCGGAACGTGGTCCAGTTGTCCGCACCGAGCGAGAGCGCCGCCTGCTCGACCTCGCGATCGGCCTCGATCAGCACCGGCTGCACGGAACGCACCACGAACGGCAGCGTGACGAACGCCAGCGCGACGATCAGGCCGGGCTGAGTGGCATTGAGGTGGATGTCAATTGGGCTCTGCGGTCCGTAAAGGGACAGCAGCACAATGCTGGCCACGATCGTCGGCAGCGCGAACGGCAGATCGATCAGCGCGTTGACGATGCCCTTGCCGGGAAAGTCGTCGCGCACCAGCACCCAGGCGATGAGGGTGCCCATCACCACGTTGATCACCGCGACCACGATCGAGACGAACACGGTGATCCGCAGCGAGTCCACCGCGGCGGGCGCGCTGATCGCGGCCCAGAAGCCGGACCACCCGTCGTCGAAGGAGGTGACGGTGAGCGCGGCCAGCGGCAGCAGCACGATGATGCTGAGCCACAGCACCGCCGTGGCGATGCCGAGCGGACCCACCGAGCCGGTCACCCGCAGCCACGACCAATTGAACCGGCCTGCACCCGGGGAACCGCCGGGAGCGGGCGCGGACCCGATCCCGGCGGTGCTGCTGTCAGTCACAGTCGTCCAGTATCCCGTGTGCCGGAGCCGGCTACTTGGTGGCCTTGTCGTAGATCACCGCGACGGAGCCGGTGTTCGGGGTGAACAGGTCCTTGTCCACGGCCTTCCAGCCACCGAGGTCGGTGATGTTCCACAGCTTCTGCGGGGTCGGGAAGTCCTTGGCGAAGTCGGCCGCCACCTTCGGGTCGACCGGACGGAAACCGGCTGCTGCCCAAGCCTTCTGGCCCTCGGGGGTGTAGAGGAAGTCGCGGAACGCGACCGCCTTCTCCTGGCTCTTGCTGTTCTTGAGCACCGCGACCGGGTTCTCGATCTTGAAGGTCACCGGCGGGATGAAGTGCTCGATCGGGTCGCCGTTGCGCTCGGAGAAGATCGCCTCGTTCTCGTAGCTGAGCAGCACGTCACCGGTGCCCTGCAGGAACGTCTCAGTGGCTTCGCGGCCCGACTTCGGCTGCACCTTCACGTGCTCCTTGGTGATCAGCTGGCTCAGGTAGTCCAGACCGGCCTGCGGGTTCTTGCCGCCGTCGGACTTGGCCGCGTACGGGGCGAGCAGGTTCCACTTGGCCGAGCCGGAGCTGAACGGGTTCGGGGTCACCACCTCGATGCCCGGCTTGAGCAGGTCGTCCCAGCCCTTGATGCCCTTCGGGTTGCCCTTGCGGACCACGATCGCGACGACCGAGCCGAACGGAATTCCCTTGGTGGCGTCGGCATTCCAGTTCGCGTCGACCAGGCCCGCGTCGACCAGGCGGGTGATGTCGGGCTCGACCGAGAAGTTCACGATGTCGGCCTCGGCGCCGTCCTTGACCTTGCGGGACTGATCGCCCGACGCGCCGTAGGAGCCGTTGACGACGACGTTCTTGCCTTTGGCGGTCTTGTTGAACTCCGGGACCACCTTGTCGAAGCCCGGCTTCGGGACCGCGTAGGCGTAGAGGTTCAGCGTGCCGCCACTACCGTCGGCGCCACCACCCCCGGCGGTGTCACTGGCTCCACCGCCGCACGCGGTGAGGGCGACCGCCGCGAACGCGGTGAGTGCGGCGACGGTGGCGCGTCGGCGCGGGGAGAGCCAAGAATTGCGAGACATCGGGGTGGACCTTTCCTACGGACCGCCGGCTCTGGACCTCGAGCGGCGGAGACAACTACTGTTGGATCGGTAGACCTTGCCGCCGCGTCGATGCGAGCGGTGGCGTGGCTATCGGCCGGGTAGGCCGTCGGGGGTTCGGGGACGTCTGCGAAAAGGTTGCACGCCAGTCTACGAGGGAGGGACGCGCAAACGTGCCCGGTCAGCCGATCAGCGACAGAGAATGTCGGCGACCGCGAGATTGCCGACCGCGATCAACGCCAGTTCATGGCGGACCTGCGGGACGCAACTCGAAGACACGGGCAGACTGTAGCAGAGGCCACGGCCCGAGTTCGAATCACAGAGTTCCAGGAAGACGGGGGTTTCATCCCATGACTAACAGCCCGGATCGCATACGTACGAAGTTTCCAGGCATCAGCACTCGCGCGTGGGAGCACCCCGCCGACCGCACCGCATTGGTCGCATTGCGAACCCTCTCCGGGTTCGACACCATATTGCGGACTTTGTCCGGTTTGCTGCAAGAACGCCAGCACCGGCTCATGTTCCTCGCGACGGCCGTTCGAGTCGACGAACGACAGTTCCGTTCGCTGCATCAATTGCGCGAAGACTGCGTCGCGGTGCTCGACGCCCGCACCACGCCGGAGATTTTCGTGCTGCAGAGCCCGCACGTGAATGCCCTCACCATCGGCATGGACCAGCCGTTCATCGTGCTGACCACCGGTTTGATCGACCTGATGGATACCGAGGAGTTGCGTTTCGTCGTCGGTCACGAGCTCGGCCACGCACTGTCCGGGCACGCGGTGTACCGCACCATGCTCATGCATTTGCTACGAATCTCCGCCAGCATCGGCTGGATGCCGGTGGGCGGCTGGGCTTTACGCGCGATCGTGGCCGCACTGATGGAATGGAGCCGCAAATCCGAGTTGTCCGGCGACCGGGCCGGGCTGCTGTGCTCGCAGGACGTCGACGTCTCGGTACGGGTGCACATGAAGACCGCGGGCGGCACCTGGATCAAGGAAATGAACCACGGCGCGTTCCTGGCCCAAGCCGACGACTACGAGCGTTCCGGCGATCTGCGCGACGGTGTGCTGAAACTGCTCAACCTGGAATTGCAGAGCCACCCGTTCTCGGTGCTGCGCGCCGCCGAGCTGCGCCGCTGGATCCAGAGCGGTGAGTACGACCGCGTGCTGGCCGGCGACTACCCGCGGCGCGACCAGGACAAGAACGCCAGCATCACCGAGGAGATCAAGGGAGCCGCCCGCACCTACCGCAACAACTTCGACCAGTCCGAGGATCCGCTCATCCGCACCGTTCGCAACCTCGGCCGCGACGTCGGCTCCGCGGTCAACACGGTCGGGCAGGAGGTCGGCGAGACCGTTTCCAAGATCGGCAAGCGGTTCAACGACTGGCGGGCCGGGGAGAACTAGCGAGCGACGAGCCAGGCGACGACGACCAGGACGAGCAGGGCGATCAGCGCCAGCTGGACACGCGAACGGGGCATCAGTGGGCGCCGCTCTGCACGGTCGGGCGGGTTTCGCCGGTGGTGAGGTCGGCGGGCACGGTGTCGGGCACGGTGGGTAGCGCCTCCTCGACGCCGTGTCTGCGGTCGAGCACCCGCAGCAGGGCGCGCAGCGTCCGGTCGAGCAGGTAGGCGATGGCGAAGCTGACCGGGACCATGCCTACCAGCACGACGAGGAACTGCGGGATGAACGGGAGTCCCGCGACCCACAGCTCGAAGCTGTCCCACCAACCTGCGATCTGATGCACCAGCCCAGCCTAGTGCGTCCACCTGAGAGGTCGGCAAGGTGAATATTCGGTCACGGACGCGCCGCTCGGCAGGCGCGACAACAGACACAGTGGACTTGGGGCTCCGGTGGGCCCGAAGATGTGGGTATGGCGTCTCCTGAGTCCTCCGACGACCTCACCGTCGACGAACCGTACGACCTGCCGGTGCTGAGCCACCTGACCGAATCCAAGCGGCACGGCGCCTTCCCGCCGATCGACGACTACGCGTTCCTGTCCGACTGCGAGACCAGCTGCCTGGTCGCCAGCAACGGATCCGTCGAATGGATGTGTGTGCCCCGCCCGGACTCGCCGAGCGTCTTCGGCGCGATGCTGGACCGTAGCGCGGGCCACTTCCGGCTCGGCCCGTACGGCGTCAACGTGCCGAGCGCGCGCCGCTACCTGCCGGGCGGGATGATCCTGGAGACCACCTGGCAGACCGAGACCGGCTGGCTGATCGTGCGCGACGCGCTGGTGCTCGGCCCGTGGCACAACAACGACCAGCGCTCCAAGACCCACCGCCGCACCCCGATGGACTGGGACGCCGAGCACATGCTGCTGCGCACGGTGAAGTGTGTGAACGGCACCGTCGAGCTGGAGATGAGCTGCGAGCCGTCGTTCGATTACCACCGTGCGGTGAGCCGCTGGGAGTACACCGGCAAGGTCTACGAGGAGGCGACCGCGGTCCGCACCGACGACCCGAGTGCGGGCCCGAGCCTGGTGCTGACCACCGACCTGCGGCTCGGGCTGGAGGGCCGAGAAGCCCGCGCACGCACCAGAATGCAGGAGGGCGACGAGCGGTTCATCGCGCTGACCTGGTCGGAATTGCCCGCGCCCAAGACCTATGCCGATGCGGCGCAGAAGATGTGGCAGACCACCGAGAGCTGGCGCCAGTGGATCACCCAGGGCAACTTCCCGGATCACCCGTGGCGCAACTACTTACAGCGCAGCGCGCTGACACTCAAGGGCCTCACCTACGCCCCGACCGGCGCACTACTCGCCGCAGCCACCACGTCTCTCCCGGAAACCCCTGGGGGTCAACGCAATTGGGACTATCGCTACACTTGGGTGCGCGATTCCAGCTTCGCCCTGTGGGGTCTGTACACGCTCGGACTCAACCGCGAGGCCGACGACTTCTTCGCCTTCCTGCGCGACGCCACCACCGGTGAAAACGGCGATGCCGTTCCGCTGCAAGTCCTTTACGGCATCGGCGGCGAACGCCAGATCACCGAAGAGGATCTCGACCACCTCAGCGGCTACGAACGATCCAAGCCGGTGCGCATCGGCAACGCCGCCTACAACCAAGACCAGCATGACATCTGGGGCACCATGCTCGATGCCGTATACCTGCATGTGAAGTCGCGTCAGCAGGTGCCGGAAACGTTGTGGCCGTTGCTGGAACGTCAGGTGCACGCGGCCATCGCGCACTGGCACGAGCCCGACCGCGGCATCTGGGAGGTACGCGGCGAGCCACAGCATTTCACCTCGTCCAAGGTGATGTGCTGGGTCGCACTCGACCGCGGCGCGAAGCTGGCCGAGATGCACGGCCAGCTGGAGCACGCCGCCGACTGGTACACCATCGCCGACGAGATCAAGGCCGACATCCTCGAGCACGGCGTGAACGCCAACGGCGTCCTCACCCAGACCTACGGCGGCGACACCCTGGACGCCTCACTGCTTCTGGCGGTGCTGACCCGATTTTTGCCGCCGGAGGACCACCGGATCCGGGCCACCGTGCTGTCCATCGCGGACCGGCTCACCGAGAACGGCCTGGTGCTGCGCTACCGCACCGAGACCACCGACGACGGATTGACCGGTGCCGAAGGCGCTTTCACCATCTGCTCGTTCTGGCTGGTGTCCGCGCTGGTCGAGATCGGCGAGTTGCAGCGGGCCAGGCACCTGTGCGAGCGACTGCTCGGCTTCGCCAGCCCGCTGCGCCTCTACGCCGAGGAGATCGACCCGCGCAGCGGCCGCCACCTCGGCAACTTCCCGCAGGCCTTCACCCACCTGGCCCTGATCAACGCGGTCACCCACGTGATCAGGGCCGAGGACTACCGGCACGCGGGCGGTTTCCAACCCGCCCACTCCCCCGCGAACAACCCTGGGTAGCAGGGGTTTTCGTCAGACGGTCAGACTGTCGGCCTGTTCGCGCAGGCCGCGCAGTTTGCCGAGTTGCGCGTCGACGTCGGTGATCCGGTCGCCGCTGCGATCGCCGTACTTCTCGTAGGCCGCCTCGGCCAGGCGCAGCGCCTCGTCGGCCTGCTTGGCGACGTCGGTGGCGATCTCGGTGAAGTGGTCGCGCAACACCCGCTGCATGGCGCGCAACCGATTTCGCGATTCCTTGCTCACCTGGAAGATGACGTCGTCCATCAGCCGGGCCACCGCGACCTTCGCCTCGGCACGACGGCGCGCCTTGCGGTTCTTGCGGTCGTCCCACAGCGCGTTCACGCCGAGCAGCACACCCGCACCGGCCGAGTACCAGTTCACCAGCGACATGCCGAGCAGGCTGGTGGCGAGACCGACCATCAGGACGCCGCCGTAGGAACCCCGCAGACCGGACAGAAACTGTTGGGTCACACCGGCTTTCGCGCTTTCTAGCGGCTCGAGCGGCTGCACCGGTTCGAGCACCTCGCCGGGGTTGTCCAGGCGCAGATCCGGCAGCGGCGCGGCGCGGTTGTCCGCCAAGAACCTCGAGGCCACCTGCTCGGACAGTTCGACCGAGCGATAGTGCGCCATCACGAAGTTCTCCTCGACCGCCTCGCAGATCCTGGCGTCGAGGTCGGTGCCGAATTCCTTCCAGCGGCGCGCCGGATCGGTCTTGATGATCTCGGCCTCGGCGTCGCGCACGAGGTTGCGCAGCCGGTGCCGCAGGTCGTGTTCGATGTCGGCCATCAGCTCGGTGCTGCCGTCGACCAGGGTGACCTGCCAGTTCGCCGTGCGCTGGCGCAGCTGATCGGCCCCGTCCCGCGCCCGGACCAGCTGGTCGGTGATCTCGTCCCGCCGTCGCGGATCACGCAGCGACTCCACCTCATTGCGCAACGTCAACGCGAGATGGTCGCCGACCAGGCGGATATCCTGCACCGCCGCTTCCAACGCGACACTGTCCGCGCGGGCCACCACATAGTCGCGCAGGTGGTCGATCAATTGCGGCACACCGGATTCGATGTCGCGCTGATAGTTGCCGGACAGCCCGGCCTGCCGGTGCAGTTCCGCGGACACCGGCGCCACCGCGAAGCCGAGTCCGGCCGCGTCGAGCAGTTCCCGGTTGCGCTGCTGAGTGTGCGACCAGTGGGAGAACTGGTCGATCTTGTTCAGCACGCAGATGACGGTCGGGCAGATCTGCTGGATGCGCTGCAGGTAGGCGATCTGATCGACGGTGAGTTCAGTGGCCGCGTTGGTGACGTAGAGGACGGCGTCGGCGGCGGCGACCATCGACCAGGTGGTGTTGTCGGCACCGCGCGCGCCCGGCGCGTCCATCACCACGACCCCGTCGGCCAGCAGCGAACTCGGCTGGGTGAACTCGGCCCGGACGACGCCGAAGCCGGAGATGGCAGGCCCGGGATCGAGCGGGTCCACCGACTGCCGCTCGGTGCGGCCGTCGACCGAACGGACCAGTGTCGCAGTCGGTTCCGGTCCGTACTCGACGATGACCGGCACGCTCAGGTCGCTGTCGGTGGCGCTCACCGACGCGCCGACCAGACTGTTGACCAGCGTGCTCATGCCGTTCTTCGGCTCACCGACGACAACGAGGCGAACCCGGGGATCGCTGACCCTGGCCCGGACCATACTCAGGCGACTGCCCAGATCGTCCCGGCCCGCGAATCGGGTCATCTCCCGCAGTTCGTCCAGAATCCGGATCAGCGGCGCCATCGCGTCCGGATGTTTCACCGTCGCGGCCTTCAGCCCGGCTGCGGCAGACAACCTGCCTCCTTACATGTGTTTGCTATCGATCGACATGGACGCCCCCTGCACCCCTTGACCACACAACAAGCTCCGATTACATCAACGCTATGTCCAAGCCGCCCGGCACCAGGTGGTGGGTCTCGGCCATCGTCGATTCCGGCATCAACGCACCGGAAAGACCGTCGCCCGAGGCGAACGCGAGGGTCGAGTGGTCGGCGTAGTAGGCAGGGTCCTGGATCGGGACCATGGACGAGTCGACCATGTGCGCACTGCTGATCGGATCTGCGATCGCATGCGGCTTCGGGTCGATCGTCGTCGGCGGCTTGTAGGTCGGCACCGGCGCCTGGGTCTGGGCGGGAGGCTGGTAGGTCGGCACCGGGGCGTCGTGCGTCGGGACCGGGACATCGTGCGTCGGCACATCCGCGGTCGGTATGTCACGAGTGGGCACGGTCGGATCCGGCTGCTGCGCGGTCGGCACGTCCTTGGTCGGCACGGTCGGCTGGGTGGTGACCCCACCGGACGGGCCACCGTTGCCGGTGCTCGGGCCGGTGCCAGTGCTCGGGCCGGTACCGGTGCCCGGGGTGGTGACGCCGTCATCATCCGGGGAGGTGGTCGGCGCGTGCGTCGGCTGGCTGCCGGTGGTCGGCGGAATCTTGGTGGTCGGCACGTCCGGTCCGGTGCTGATGCCGCCATGCCCCGTCGAGGGAGTACCCGCGCCCGGCACCTTCGTCGTGACGTCCGGCGTCTTCGGGACGCTCGGAGTGGCGACGTCGGTCGGCACCACCGGGACCGGGACGGTCTTGGTGATGGTGGTCGGCGTGTTCGGTGTGGTGACCGAGCCGTCCGAGTGCTT
The DNA here is from genome assembly GCF_042727395.1 of Nocardia sp. NPDC060255. NCBI lineage: Bacteria > Bacillati > Actinomycetota > Actinomycetes > Mycobacteriales > Nocardiaceae > Nocardia > Nocardia sp. NPDC060255. The sequence goes on from NZ_JBHXAU010000030.1 coordinate 65,094, forward strand.
CGCCGGGTCGGTCACCGGGGTCGTCGTCGGCTTCAGCACGGGCGTCGGCCGGGCGTGATCGAAGATCACCGGCGTGGCGGCCGCGGGCACGGTGAGCACCGACGGGCCTTCCGGCGCGGTGAACACATTCGCGATCGGCGTGGTCGCGGCGTCCGGCTGGATCGTGGTCTGCAGCGGGGTGGCCGCGACCGGTTGCGCGGCACTCGCCACGGGCGCGACAGCGACAACGGGCGCCGCGACGGCCACGGGTGCGACCGCGGCCGACATGACCGGTGCGGGCGCGGCGAGCGGCTGCACGACGGGCTGCGCGGTCGGAGCCGTCGACGAGTTCGAGCCGGGAGTGGTGAGACCGCCGACAACGCCGGGGTGGCCGTGGTGGCTGTGCCCGTTCATGGCCGGATCGGTCACCGAGCGTCCGGTGCCGTCGGGCACGTGACCGAGGCCGCTGCCGAGGAAATCGGTGAACTGGTCGAGCTGGTCGCCCACGTGGCCGACGCCGACGTCCACCTTCATCTCGGAGTTGAAGTAGATGCCCTGCGGGCCGATGCCGAAGTCCACCGACCACTGCGTGCCGACGAAGATGCCGACCGGGTCACCGCCGCCGTCGCCGACACCGTCGAACGGACCGCCGCCGGTCGAGGCCGCGTGCGAGCCGGGCAGGTCGAAGGCGCCGGAACCGGGCGCGACGAAACCGTTCGTGCCCGGCAGGCCGAAACCGTGCCCGGCCTGACCCAGCCCGTGGCCGGGCAGGCCGAAGCCGTGGCCGCCGGGCAGGTCGAGATCGTTCGAGACACCGCCGGTGCCCGGCAGTTGCAGACCGTTGGACGCACCGGCGTCCGTGCCGGGCAGGCCGATGCCGTTGGATGTTCCCGGCAGGCCCATGCCTGGCTGGCCGGTCGCGTCGGAGGTGCCCGGCAATCCGAAGCCTGGGTTCGATGTCCCCGGCAGTTCCATGGCGTGCTGGCCTGACGCAGCGCCGGGCACGCTGGGCAGGCCCATGCCCGACTGGCCGCCATCGGTGCCGGGCAACGCGAAGCCCGCGTCGGTGCCGCTGTAGTCACCGTTGAGCGTCGGCAACGGCAGATTCGCGCCACCGTGGTCGCTGCCGGGCAGTCCGAAACCGGGGGTGGGGTGCGCGACCGTCGAGTTGGTCGCGTGCGGCGGCGTCAGCGGGGCGGGCTCGACAACCAGGTCCGGGAAGGTGATCACCGGCGAGGGGATGTCGGAGTCGGGGTCGGTGTTGTGTGCCCAACCCGCGTTCCTGCTGTCCGCGTGCGAAGAGTTGGGGTGCGCCGGGACGCCGCCGCCGTTCGCGGCCACCAGTGCGCCGCCGGTGACGTAGGCGCCGGCCCGCGCTACCCGCGCGACACCCGTGGCCACCCGATAGGCGGTGTCACCCGTGCGCTCAGCTGCCTCGGTGGTCTCGTCATCGAAGGGCAGGTCACGCGTCATGAAAGCTCCATCTCGGGTTTCCAGCAACCATCCTCACAGATCGGCCAGGCCGAGTGAAGATCACCTAACACTATTTCGGGAAAACCCGACTGTCACATTCTCCAGGACTGTAGAGACTCCACAGGGGGCGAGCAACACAACCTTGCCATCCCGAAAACCAGAACGAAAGCCCTATTTCTAGTGGGTTACCCAACTGGACAAAGCCTCCAATATGCACCATGACCAGGTCAGATTCTGCCGCCACGCCGCGGCGTCGCGCGGCGGCCGACGAGACCCTAAGAGTTCTCTAACGATTGCTCAACAGGTGGTGAAGATCCTTTGCCTACCGTCGATTTCATCGGACCAGCCGGGCCGACAGCATCGATCTGAAGGAGTCACCCCTCATGACTGCACTCATCGGACGCCGCATCGCGGCCGTGCTCAGCGGGACCGCGCTCACCGCCGCGGTGGTCGCGAGCATGGCGGGCGCCGCCTCGGCCCAGCCGGGAACGCCGCCCCTGCCGACGCAGCCCAGTCCGCGCATCGCGATCGATCCGGTTCCCGGCGAACCCGTCGTCTGCCCGCCGATCGGTCCGGACGGGTCGGTGGTGATCACGCATGGCGAAGGTGAAGAGGGGCCGTGGGTCACCATCGAGCGCGAGCTGCCGCCGGGCGCCGTGCCCGCGACCCCGCTCGACACTGTCCCGTCTGTCCCGTTCGCCCCTACCGCCCCCGGTATCCCGGCCGACTCGGTACCCGCATACCCCGCACCCGCCTACCCTGCCGAACCAGGGTGCGTCGTCGCCAGCGTCCGCTGACCGACCGGGACTAATGTTGATCCATGACCGGACACCGGATCTTGGTCGTGGACGACGAGGTTCGTGTGCTCGCGTCGCTGCGACGCGGGTTGGAACTCTCCGATTTCGAGGTGGTCACCGCGGCCGACGGTGCCGAGGCGCTGGCGATGGTGCGTAGCGCGACCCCCGACGCCATGGTGTTGGACGTGAATATGCCGACGCTGGACGGTGAAGGCGTGGTCACGGCGTTGCGCGCGATGGGAAACGACATCCCGATCTGTGTGCTCAGCGCGCGCAGCGCCGTCACCGACCGCATCGCCTGCCTCGAACGCGGCGCCGACGACTACCTCACCAAGCCTTTCGACCTCGGCGAGCTCGTCGCCCGGCTGCGCGCGCTGCTGCGCCGCCGGGTCACCACCGAACGGCCGGACACGCAGGTGCGGACCGGTCAGGTGCAGATCGACTTGGCCGGGCACCGGGTGCTGGCCGCGGGCACGCCGGTCGACCTGACCAAACGAGAATTCGAGGTGCTCGCCATGCTCGCCGACAACCCGGGCATCGTGCTCGGCCGCGAGCAAATCCTTTCCACGGTATGGGGTTACGACTTCGCCACCGACACCAATGTGGTGGATGTGTTCGTCTCGTATCTGCGGCGCAAGCTGGAGGCGCCCGGCGCGCCGCGGGTGGTGCACACGGTGCGTGGCGTCGGATTCGTATTACGGGAGCAGCCGTGAAACGCTCGCCGTCGCTGCGTACTCGGGTGGCAGTGGTTTCCGGTGTGGTTGCCGCGCTCGTCGCGCTCACGCTGACCATTACGTTCGCCGCGTTGTTGAACGCGACCGGTGAGCGACAGTTGGACGAGACGGTCTCGTCGATGGCTGTGAGGGTCGCACCGCCGTTGAAAAATATTCCAGCGGAACGCATTCCAGCTGCACCGGCAGCGCCTGCGCCGGGGGAACCCGCGCCGTATGCCCCCGGGGCGCCGCCCGCTGCGGCCGGGACCGCAGCACCCGGATACGCGACCGAGGCGCCTTACGCGGCGACCGGCGTCCCCGATGGGCAGACTGTCCCCAAGGTCAGCGACGTGCCACCCGACGCGGCGATCACCCGCGTCGACGGCCTGCCGGGCGTGCTCGTCTCGCTGGACCCCAACCGCGACGTCGTCGCGTCAGCCATCCACCGCAGCCAGCTGATCGGCCTCGGCATCGGCGTCGCCGGTGCGCTGACCGCCGCATTGCTCGGCTGGTTCCTCGCCGGATACGCCGCGCGCCCGCTACGCAGACTGGCCACCGCCACCCACGGCATCGACACCCTCGAGGAACTGCCACCACTGTCCGGCCAAGGCGCCAGGGAGGCGGAAGAACTCTCCGACGCCATCACCCGCATGCTCGCCCGCCTCGAGGCCGCGCACCGCGCCACCAACCACGCCCTCACCAGCGCCCGCGACTTCGCCGCCGTCTGCGCCCACGAACTACGCACCCCACTCACCGCGCTACGCACCGACCTACAAGTGCTGGCCACCAAGGAGATTCCCGCCGAACAACGCGGCACCATCCTCACCGAGGTCCTCTTCGCCGAACAACAGATCGAGAACACCCTCACCGACCTGGAACGACTCGCAGTCGGCGAACTCACCAAACCCGACCTCTTCGAACCCTTCGACCTCTGCGAAACCCTCGACCGCGCAGCCCAAGACGCCCAACGCCGCCGCCCCAACGTCCGAATCACCCTCACCGAATGCGAACCCGTCACGGTAACCGGCACCCCCGGCGGCCTAATGCTGATAGTCACCAACGCGGTAGCGAACGCCGTCCAACACGGTCACGCCCAAACCGTCACCATCACCGTCCGCCCCACCACGACCGACATGGTGGAGATCCTCATCGACGACGACGGCACCGGCATCCCGGACACCTTGTGCCCCAAAGCCTTCGACCGCTTCGTCAAAGGCCCCGGCTCCCCCGGCTCCGGCCTAGGCCTCGCCCTGGTCCGCCAACAAGCCGAACTCCACTCCGGCACAGCCGAACTCGCCCCCAGCCCGCTCGGCGGAGTCCGCCTCCAAGTCCGAATCGCCACCCAGCCGTCGGACTGACGTTCAGGCAGCAAAATCCTGGAGAGGTGTGCTGTCGAACGTGACGCCGACCTGAGCGGGCAGTCTCACCTCTCGTCCGAAAGCGTAGGAGTGCACGTCTTGATACCGATGCCCGTCGGGCTCACTGTGTACGACAACGTGGGCGGCATCGCGATCAATGAGCAGATAGATCGGAATCCCGGCTTGTGCGTACGCGATCGGCTTTTCCTCTCGATCGCGCCGGTTGCTATCCGAATCATGAGAGGTGACCTCCACGACCATCGAGACCATGTCGGACGAGCCCCACTCCCCACTGCCGGCGAAGGCGCTGAGCGGTGCCAGCACGCCGTCCGGCCGCGCCCGCCCCTTCCGATGGGGCCCAACCACCAGTCCCTGCCCGGCGACATGTAGGAAAAGGGCCGGATGCAACGGCATCAGCAGCAAAAGCAGCCAATTGAGAATCCAGCCATGGTTGCCATCAGAGCCACGTTTGACCCCGAGCCGTCCGCCGATGAGCTCGACACGCACGCCGTCGGTCTCGCGCTCGACCGCTCGCGCAATCGCTTCGAACTCTTCAGTCCGGAGTGCATCCTCGTCCACCGCAGCCATCGCCCCCTCTGTCGCTCGGTACAGCTAGCCGACGAATTCTGCCTCATCATTCACGAACGATGAGGCGGAATTCCGGCTGTTGCCGACGCGTGCCTGGGCTTCGGCCTACTTGCCCTTCGGCTTGTCCGAGGCAGCGTCCGACGACAACGCCGCCACGAACGCTTCCTGCGGGACCTCGACGCGGCCGATAGTCTTCATCCGCTTCTTGCCTTCCTTCTGCTTTTCCAGCAGCTTGCGCTTACGGCTGATGTCGCCGCCGTAGCACTTGGCGAGGACGTCCTTGCGGATGGCTCGGATGTTCTCGCGGGCAATGATTTTCGAGCCGATGGCGGCCTGGATGGGCACCTCGAACTGCTGGCGCGGGATGAGTTCGCGCAGCTTGGTGGTCATCTTATTGCCGTAGGCCTGGGCGGCGTCTTTATGCACGATCGCGCTGAACGCGTCCACCGCCTCACCCTGCAGTAGGATGTCGACCTTGACCAGCGCCGCGTCCTGCACGCCCGTCTCCTCGTAGTCGAGGCTGGCGTAGCCGCGGGTGCGGGACTTCAGCGAGTCGAAGAAGTCGAAGATGATCTCCGCCATCGGCATGGTGTAGCGCAGTTCGACGCGGGTCTCGGACAGGTAGTCCATGCCGCCGAGCTCGCCGCGGCGACTCTGGCACAGCTCCATGATCGAGCCGATGAACTCGCTAGGCGAGATGACAGTGCACTTCACCATCGGTTCGTAGACGTGCCGGACCTTGCCCTCCGGCCAGTACGACGGGTTGGTGACGACATGCTTGCTGCCGTCTTCCATCTCTACGGTGTAGACCACGTTGGGCGCGGTGGAGATCAGGTCCAGATCGAACTCGCGCTGCAGTCGCTCGCGGGTGATCTCCATGTGCAGCAGGCCGAGGAAGCCGCACCGGAAGCCGAAGCCAAGTGCCACAGAGGTTTCCGGCTCGTAGGTGAGTGCGGCGTCGTTGAGCTGGAGCTTCTCCAGCGCGTCGCGCAGGTCCGGGTAGTCGGAGCCGTCGACCGGGTACAGACCGGAGTACACCATCGGGCGCGGCTCGCGGTAGCCGACGAGTGGTTCGGTGGCGCCGTTGCGCGCGGCGGTCACCGTGTCACCGACCTTCGACTGGCGCACGTCCTTCACGCCGGTGATCAGGTACCCCACCTCGCCGACGCCGAGTCCTTGGGTCGGCTTGGGCTCCGGCGAGACGATGCCGATCTCCAGCATCTCGTGCGTGGCGCCGGTGGACATCATCTTGATCTTCTCGCGCGGCGTGAGCTTGCCGTCCACCACGCGGACGTAGGTGACCACACCGCGGTAGGTGTCGTAGACCGAGTCGAAGATCATCGCGCGGGCGGGCGCATCGGAATCACCTACGGGCGCGGGCACCGTCTTGATGACCTCGTCGAGCAGTTCGGTCACGCCGACACCGGTCTTGCCCGAGACCCGCAGCACGTCGTCGGGTTCGCAGCCGATGATGTGCGCGATCTCGGCCGCGTAGCGGTCCGGGTCGGCGGCGGGCAGGTCGATCTTGTTGAGCACCGGGATGATCGTCAGATCCTTGTCCAGCGCCAGGTACAGGTTCGCCAGCGTCTGCGCCTCGATGCCCTGCGCCGCGTCGACCAGCAGCACCGCGCCCTCGCAGGCTTCCAATGCGCGCGACACCTCGTAGGTGAAGTCCACGTGGCCCGGCGTATCGATCAGGTGCAGCACATAGTCCGTGCCGTCGACCTGCCACGGCAGCCGCACGTTCTGCGCCTTGATGGTGATGCCGCGCTCGCGCTCGATGTCCATCCGGTCCAGGTATTGGGCGCGCATCGCCCGCTCCTCGACCACACCGGTCAGTTGCAGCATCCGATCGGCCAGCGTCGACTTCCCGTGATCGATGTGCGCGATGATGCAAAAGTTCCGGATCCGAGACGGATCGGTGAACGTCGTGTCGGCGAAGCTGGCGGGCACTCCACTCCTCATGGGTATTGGCAAACTGCCGTCTATCGTCCCATGAGCAGTGCGAAGCTTCCGCCAGCGGTGTGCCCGAGCGCGCGATACGGGTGTCGCGGGGCGGTGTGGACCTGCGGTGAAGCACAGGTCTCGGGCACCGTGCGACCGTCAGCGGTGCGCGCGATTCCTGAGCAATCCCAGGATCGTCGGTGGCTCATCGTAGAGTTAGGCCATGCCAGGCCAACCGTTGAAAACAATCCAGATCGAGGGATTCACCTCGATCAGATCGGCGACGGTCGAGCTCCGGCAACTGAACATTCTGGTCGGCGCGAACGGCGCGGGGAAGAGCAACTTCGTTCAGGCTCTCGCCCTGCTCGGACGGATCATCGACGGCGAGCTCGGTCTATTCGTCGGACTCAACGGCGGTGCTTCGGCGTTGCTCACCGACGGGGACGGTACCTCCCGGATTCGTCTCGAACTCGACGCGGATCCCAACTCGTACGAAGCGGTCCTTGTCCCGGCGGCGAACGATGAACTGATATTCGAAACCGAGATCGTCTACTACCACGAGCCGAAATATGATCGGCCGTACAGCAAGTCGCTCGGACATGGGCATCGAGAGACGCGTCTGGCCGCTGACACCGGTGGCCCGCGCAGCGGTATCGCCAAGTACGTCTTCGCGCTTCTCGAGGGCTGCAAGGTCTTCCATTTCCATGACACCAGCGCCGATGCGCCGGTCAAACGGATGGTTTCCACCGCGGACAACCTGAATCTGCGTTCGGATGCCGGCAACCTTGCCCCGTACCTGTACCGGTTGCAGACCAGTGACGGTGCCAGCGATCAAGCGGCGTATCGCCGTATCGTCGGCGCGATCCAGTTGGTGGCACCGTTCTTCCGGGATTTCGTACTGCAACCTGAGAACAACGATCGCATCCGGCTCCGCTGGCAGCAGCAGGGCTCAGATGCTGTCTTTTCGGCCAACCAGATGTCGGACGGCACACTCCGGTTCGTCTGTCTGGCAACGCTGCTGCTGCAACCAGACTTGCCTGCTCTCGTCGTCTTGGACGAGCCCGAACTCGGCCTGCATCCCTTTGCCATCGTGCAACTCGCGAACCTGCTTCGACAGGCCTCAGCGCGCAGTCAAGTCCTGATCGCCACCCAATCGGTCACCCTGATGAACCAATTCGAGATCGACGATCTGATTGTCGTGGAGCGCAAGGCTGGAGCGTCCTCGTTCGCACGGCCGGACGCAGCCGAACTGGAAGCCTGGCTGGCGGAATACTCGCTCGGTGAGTTGTGGGAAAAGAACCTGCTCGGCGGTCGCCCCGCCAGGGAGGATCTCGAACAGGCATGACGGCCGGCTATCACCGCCTGCACTTCCTCGTGGAAGGACAGAGCGAGGAGATCGTTGTCAACAATGCGCTCGGGCCCTACCTCGCCGACCGCGGCTGGACGGTGACCCAGTCCATCGTCACGACAAGGCGCCCCGCAGGTGGCCCCAACCACCGCGGCGGTGTCAGCAGTTGGTCCAAGGTCGAACGTGAGATCAAGCTGCTGCTGAGAAATTCGAGCCTCGAGGTTCTGACGACGCTGTTCGACTTCTATGCATTCCCGCCGGACGCTCCCGGAATGGCCGATATCCCGCCGGGCCTGCCACCCCATGACCGGGTGGCGTATGTCGAACAATCCCTTACGACCGCCACAGCTGATCGCCGGTTCGTGCCGCATCTGATCCTGCACGAGCTGGAGACCTGGGTCTTCGCCGCCGCCGAGCAAGTCGGCTGCCTGTTGCCAGGGCTGACCGAGCAGCTGGTCAAAGACGTGCGGGTGGCAGGTGGCCCCGAACTGGTCAACGACGGCCCGGATACCGCGCCGTCCAAACGGATCTTCAACTACTGCCCGCAGTACTCGAAAACAAACGATGGTCCACTGGCGATAGCGGACCTCGGCGTTGCGGAACTTCGGATACAGTGCCCGCATTTCGACGCCTGGCTCGAACTGTTGGACAGTCGCTTGTCGTGAGCGTGGACCTGCCGATGCAGTGAGCGCTCACACATTCAATGCCCTCCGCTATGAACGCGAGATTCCACACCGGCCAGCTTCATCCCTGCTCGCGAGGGCCATTGCCCGACTGAACTGTTCGATGCGGCAGCACGAGCCCAGATCAGCAAATTCGTAGTTCGCCGAGGGCCGTCGCGGCGCGGGTGAGAAGACGGCGGTGCGCCGTTATATTGCGAATATGGCCCGAAGTTGGAACTCTCTCGGCAAGCAGCTCGGACTTATCGCGAAGGAGCAGGGTCCCAAGATCGTCAGGCAGCAGGGACCGAAGCTGGTGGAGCGGCTGGTCGGGTCGTTGTCTGCGCGGCGGACGCCGGCGGTGAAGGTGCGGCCGACCGCGTCCACGCCGGTGCCGACGGCCGAGCGTGCCCGCCAGATCGTGTACTCGCCGCAGTTGGATGGGCGGGCCGATCCCGGCGAGATCGTGTGGACCTGGGTGCCGTTCGAGGAGGATCCGAGCAATGGCAAGGATCGGCCGGTGCTGGTAGTCGGGCGGGATCGCCGAACCCTGCTCGGATTGATGCTGTCGTCGAAGGCGGATCGGGCGCACGACCCGAACTGGGTCGGCATCGGCAGCGGCAGTTGGGATCCCGAGGGCAGGCCCAGCTGGGTGCGCCTCGACCGGGTGCTGGATGTGCCGGAAGACGGCATTCGCCGCGAGGGAGCGATCTTGGCGCGCAAGACATTCGACCTAGTCGCCCACCGACTGTGCGCCGAATACGCTTGGCACTGAGTCGAATACGGAGCTGAGATGAATCGCGTGCTCGGGTCGACGAAGGTCGCCATGCTGGTCACCGATCTCGGCTTCCTGGTCTACTGGGCGATCGCCTTCGCGCAGGTGATCCCGCCGGAATTCGCCTACAAGGACTATACGAATCCGATTCTGAGCGACTGGAATTTCTCGTTCGTCGTCCTCGATCTCGCGGCCAGCGCCACCGGCCTGGCCAGCCTGTGCCGCGCCAACGGCTGGCGGGTGCTGATGACCGTCTCGCTCACCCTGACCAGCACCGCAGGCCTGCAAGCGATCGCCTTCTGGGTGTTGCGCGGCGACTTCAGCCTCGCCTGGTGGCTGCCCAATCTGTTCCTGTTGCTGTTCCCGATTCCCGCACTGATCGCGTTGACCTGCAACGCGACTCCCGTGGCGGAATAGCAACGGGCCCAACGACTCATGGTCGATGGGCCCGTTCCAGTTCAACTCAGGAGAGCAGGTTGCGCGAACGGCCGAACAGGAGGCCGTAGACCAGTGCGCCGAGTGCGCCGCCGATCAGCGGGAACACCACGAAAGCCCAGACTTGACCCATCGCACCGTCCTGATAGGGCGCGACGGCGAGGCTGCGGGCCGGGTTGACCGAGGTGTTGTCCACCGGGATCGAGATCAGGTGGATGACCGCGAGCGTGACGCCGATCGACAGACCGGCCAGCGGTACGTCGGAGAGCTGATCGGTCGAGGCGAGCACCACGAACACCAGCAGCGCGGTCAGCATGACCTCGATGATGATCATCGCGGCCATCCCGTACCCGTTCTGCAGCACGACCTCGCCGAGCGGCCCCTTTTGCGCCGACGGACTGTGATGCCCCCACCCATTCGCGCCGAGCCCGTCGACCGCGCGGTCATAGGACGGCAGATTCTTCGCCAGCGCGAACAAAACGAGCCCGGCCAGGAACCCGCCGATCAATTGCGCGATCCAATATCCGACCGCCGTGACCACACTGATCCGGCCGAGCAGCAAATGCCCCACCGTCACCGCGGGATTCACGTGACATCCGGAAATCGGCCCGATCGCGTAGACGAGGAACAGCAGCGTGAGCCCGAAGGCCAGCGCCACCCCTAACGCCCCGACCCGCTCCCCCGCCAGCACCGCGGTACCGACACCCCCCATCACCAGCACAAACGTGCCGAGCGCCTCAGCACCCCATTTCTTGGTGTCGGGAATGGGTCCATACTCGGCAACCTCTTCGACAAACTCTTGAGCCGTTGACATCTGTCCACCTTCCGCGCGTTCCAGACAAGGAGCATTGCCAGCCGTGGTACCGCTAAGAAAACAGTGCCGTTCAAGATCAACGGGTTGTCTTACGGACGCTACGCGAGTCGGGTGATCTCTACAACGACCTCGAGATCCGTGGAGCCACCTCCGGAGAATATGCCTTTCAACGGCGGCACATCCGCGTAATCCCGGCCGACACCGACCGAAATGTGTTGCTCGTTGATGGCGATGTTGTTGGTCGGGTCGTAGCCCCACCACATGCCGGTCCACGCCTCCACCCAAGCATGCGACTGACCCGCCACCGTCACGCCGATCTCGGCGGCCGGATTCGGATGCAGGTAGCCAGAGACGTATCGGCTGGGAATGCCCATGCTGCGCAACAGCACCAGGGTCAGGTGCGCGTAATCCTGGCAGACACCCTGTCGCTCGGCGAAAGCCTGCACCGCCGAGGTGTGCACCGAGGTGGTGCCCGCGAGATAGGTCATCTCCCGGTGCACCCATTCGGCCGCGCGGACAACGGCTTTCGCCGGCGGCAGACCTTTCGACAGCTGCTTGGCGATACCGTCCAGCTTGCGATCGCTCGGGACATACGCAGTGGGCGCGAGCATTTCATCGAAGCGGTCGGCGATCCGATCGGTGCGCAACTGATCCCAGTCGAGTTCCTCGGCCGGGCCGGCGAACGGCTCGGTCTCCACCACCGACGAGCCGGTGACCTCCAATTCGGTATGCGGCGCATGCAAGTCGAACGCGGTGACCGCGGTGCCCCAGTAGTCGGTGTACCGGTAGGAGCGGGTGGAGGGCTCGGTCTCGACGCGATTGAGGATCACGTTCTGCCTGCTGTCCGCGCGCGGCGTGAGCCGAGCCTCGTTGAACGACCGCGTCACCGGCGCGTCGTAGACATAACCGGTGGTGTGCACCACCCGGATTCGCCAGCTCATACTTCCCCCTCCACCGGCACATGACCGTCCCGATTGCTGTGCAGATCGGTCCACGCCACCCAGGGCGCGGCGTGGAAGTACTGCAGCGCGATCGCCTCGCTCACCTCGCGACACGTCTTCTGCAACGACATCAGCCGGTTCTGCAGGTCCTCCAACAGCACACCGGGTGGGAGGAATTCGAGCTCGCTACGCGCGCGGCCCAATAGTCGTTGTGCCTCGTGCCTGGCCCCGACCCGGCTGCTCGGCCGCTGATCCAGTTCGGCCAAACAGGTTTCGGCCACCCGCACCGAGTGGAACACCGAACGCGGGAAAAGCCGGTCGAGCAGGATGAATTCGGCAACCAGGTTGGCGTCGAGTGCGCCGCGGTGGGTGCGCAGGTAGGTGTCGTGCGCACCGGCCGAGCGGAGCACGGTGACCCAGGCGGGCGAGGACGTTCGGTCACCGGCCCGCGAAAGTAGCAGGCGCACAGTCATATCCACGCGTTCGATGGAGCGGCCGAGCAACAGGAAGCGGTAGCCGTCGTCGCGGCTCAGCGTGGAATCGGACAGTCCGGCGAACATCGCCGCGCGGTCCTGCACGTAGTGGAAGAACTCGTGCGGTCCGAGACTGCGCGCCGCTTTCTCCGCGACCGCCAGCCCGATGTAGGTGGCGTTCAAGCACTCCCACATCTCACTGGAGGTGACTTCTCTTGCGCCCCTGGCATTCTCACGAGCATTGGCGATCGAGTCGATGATCGAGCCGCCGTCGTGGCTGAAGGCGACGAGATCGGTGACCGACCAGACATCCAGCGCGCCTTCTGGAGGTTCGATACCGAGCACCCGCAACAGGACTCGCGAGGTACGGTCGGGATCGACGGTCGCGTCCTCGAGCAGCTGATGCACCGCGACATCGAGGATGCGCGCGGTGTCGTCGGCGCGCTCGACGTAACGTCCGATCCAGTACAGGGATTCCGCGTTGCGGGCCAGCATCAGCGCATCACCGCCCTTGCCGCTGCTGTTGGGCTTGGCCGCCTTGCGATTGGCGTTGTTCGTATTGCCCCGATAGTCGCCCACTCTGCGACTGCCCCGATAGTCGGCTGCTTTGCGACTGCCGTTGCTCCTGCTGCTGTTGCTGCTGTTGCTGATTCGCCTGCGACGCCGTCAGATCCCGCCCCACCTCACGCGAATCCGATTGCGGCGGTTCACCGACCAACTCAGCGCCCGCCAATTCCCGATCGGCCAGTGAATCCCGCCCGGACAACACCCAGGTGTCCTTACTCCCGCCACCCTGACTGGAATTGACCACCAGCGACCCGTCCGGCAGCGCGACCCGGGTCAGCCCACCGGGCAACACCCAGACCTCGTCGCCGTCGTTGACCGCGAACGGCCGCAGATCAACATGGCGCGGCACCAACTCATTTCCGACCTTCGTCGGCACCGTCGACAACTGCACCACCGGCTGCGCGACCCATCCGCGCGGATCGGCCTTGATCCGCCGACGCGACGCCTCCAGCTCCCGCGGCGACGCATCCGGCCCGATGACAATGCCGTACCCGCCGGAACCCTCGACCGGCTTCACCACCAACTCGGCGATCCGATCGAGCACCTCGTCGCGTTCGTCGTCCAGCCAGCAGCGGTAGGTGTCGACATTCGGCAGCACCGGCTTCTCGTTGAGGTAGTACTCGATGATCGTCGGCACGTAGGCGTAGATCAGCTTGTCGTCGCCGACGCCGTTGCCGACCGCGCTGGAGATGACGACATTGCCCGCGCGCGCCGCGTTCAGCAGCCCCGCGACGCCGAGCACCGAATCCGGCCGGAAATGCATGGGATCGAGGAAGGTGTCGTCGATCCGGCGGTAGATCACGTCGACTTGACGCTCACCCGCTGTGGTCCGCATGTAAACAACGTTGTCGCGGCAGAACAGGTCACGCCCCTCGACCAGTTCCACGCCCATCTGCCTGGCCAGCAGCGAATGCTCGAAGTATGCCGAGTTGTAGACACCGGGCGTCAGCACCACCACCGTCGGGTCGGCCTCGTTCGGCGCGGCCGACGCGCGCAGCGCCGCGAGCAGGTGACTCGGATAGTCGCCGACGGCCCGAACCCGGTGCGAGGAGAACAGATCGGGAAAGACCCGCGCCATCGTGCGCCGGTTCTCCATCACATATGACACACCTGACGGCGAACGCAGATTGTCCTCGAGCACCCGGAAGTCGCCGCGCTCGTCGCGAATGAGGTCGATGCCGGCCACATGAATACGCACCCCGTTCGGCGGCACCAGCCCCGCGGCCTCGCGATGGAAGTGCTGGCATGAGGTGACCAGGCGTTTCGGGATCACCTCGTCGCGCAGAATGTTCTGCTCGCCGTACACATCGGCGAGGAAAAGCTCCAGCGCGACCACCCGCTGCTTGATGCCGCGCTCGAGCTTGGCCCATTCCGCGGCCGCGATCACCCGGGGCACCAGATCCAGCGGGAAGGGTCGTTCCTGCCCGGACAGCGAGAAGGTGATGCCCTGATCGATGAACGCGCGGTCCAGTGCGACCGCGCGCGCCGCGAGGTCGGACACGTCGATCGGCGCGAGCGCGGCGAACAGTCCCTTGTACGGCTGTCGCACCCGGCCCGAGCCGTCGAACATCTCGTCGAAGGCGTCGGCGTAGCGGCCTGGTCGATAACCCTCGAATAGCCCTGGGGGCGCGACCTTGCCATTGCCGGCGGCCCGCCCGTTCATACCGACCGGTCTGGACGCGGCGGATCGCGCCGAGCGTGGCGGCGAGGCGGGAGTCATGCAAAAATCGTGCTACACGCAGCGGCAATGCTGTGTGTGACACAGGTAAATTTCTCGCATCACTAGTCCGCTACTGGCGATATGCCCGGTTGTGACACCGACCGGTCGGTGTCATCCGCCCAGGCGGTCCAGTGCTGATTTCGTGCGCCGAGCGGCGGCTGGTATCCTCGACCTTCGGCGTTGCGTTACCCGTTTACCGAGGGTGCGACGCACGCGTAAGAACTTTTCCAGCACAAACCACTCAGCGACAGGAACACGAGGAAACAGGCGTGGCCAACATCAAGTCCCAGTTGAAGCGGATCCGTACCAACGAGGAAGCGCGCAAGCGTAACCAGTCGGTCAAGTCCGCGCTGCGCACCGCGATCCGCAGCTTCCGGGAAGCCGCCGCGGCCGGCGACAAAGAGAAGGCCGCCGCGCAGCTCCAGACCGCGAGCCGCAAGCTCGACAAGGCTGCCTCGAAGGGCGTCATCCACGCCAACCAGGCCGCCAACAAGAAGTCGGCCCTCGCGCTGGCTCTGAACAAGATCTGATTTTTCCGGTACCGATCCGGTACCACATGCATTGACGCAGCCGCCGTGGCCTCGACGACCACGGCGGCTTTTGTCGTGCCCATGCCTGGTCAGCCCAGTGTTCATCGCCGAGGATTCTGGATCGGGCCACAGCCTGTCGGTGGTTCCAGCTACCATTCGGCGCATGGTTACCGTTTACGCCAATCAGACCGTGGTCCGTGGCGAGGATCTGCCCGACGTCATCCGGGCCGCCGAGGTCCTCGGCCTCGGGGTGAAGATCGAGAACGTGATGGTTCCCATCGACGATGAGGGCAATTACTCGTTGGAGTGGGTTGTCACGCGTGACGACGAAGTGCCCGTGTACGACGACTGGGAGGGCCGCTATGAGGAGTCCGAGGAAGACGAAGAGGAGCTAGTACTCAGCTCTGTGGAGTGAGTCCTGGCGATGTCCGATCGACCAACGGCGCCGGATCGGCCACCAGCCGATCCAGCGCCGTCTGAGAATCCGCATCGGCCGCTCGATAGATGATGATGCGCTGGTCCGGATCCTGCACCGGCATCAGCACCTCGTAATTGACCACCAACTGCCCGACGATCGGGTGGCGCAGCGGCTTGGCACCACGTCCGTGTACCTTCACGTCGTGCTCGGCCCACGCTTGCTCGAACTCAGCGCTGCGGGTGAACTCGGCGATCAGATCGCTCAGCGCCTGATCCTCGGGGTGGGCCGCCCAGGCGGCACGCAGATCGGCGACACCCTCGCGGATGATGCGCTCACGCTCCACATAGAACTCACGCATGCTCGGCTCCATCAGGCACAGCCACATGGTGTTGCGCTGCCGGGGCGGCACCGTGTCGAAGTCGACGATCAGCCGCGACATCTCCCGGTTCCAGGCCAGGATGTCGTAGCGATGGTTGACCAGCATCGCCGGTAGCGGCGACAGATCATGCACCAGCATGGCCAGCGCGGGTGCCGCCACGGTGCTCGGCTTCGCGGCGTTCGGCTGCCGCTGCTGGGCCAGATCGAACAGGTAGGCGCGTTCGTCGGTGTTCAGCCGCAGCGCCCGCGACAAGGCCTCCAGCACGTCGGCCGACGGACGCAGGCCACGTCCCTGTTCCAGCCGGACGATGTAGTCGGTGCTGACCCCCGCCAACTCCGCGACCTCCTCGCGCCGCAGTCCCGGCGTGCGCCGCGCCTGCCTGCGCGCGGGCAGCCCGAGGTCACCGGGTGTCAGGCGTTCGCGCCGGTCCCGCAGGAAGGCCGCCAATTCGTGTGTCGGATTCGCGGCGCTCACCGGCCCGCCGTGGCCGTTCAGCCCGCCGGGCCGTGCACTCGCGCCGCCTGTCGCGTTCACCGTTCCAGTCATCGCCTTCGATATTACGGCTGCATAGGACTGGCTTTCCCAGGAAGAAGCTTCCCTTACCCATCCGCTTGCCTCGCTCCAGACTGGTTTTCACCACCAAAGATGCACCAACGACAAGGAGCTGGACATGTCCGGAGCCCACACCCTCGATACCTACCGGCTGCTCGGCCGCTCGGGTCTTCGGGTGTCTCCGCTGTCTCTCGGCACGATGACCTTCGGCGCCGACTGGGGTTGGGGTGCCGATAAAGACGAGGCGCGCAAGATCTTCGACACCTACCTCGATCGCGGCGGAAACTTCATCGACACCGCGAGCCAGTACACCAACGGCAGCTCCGAGCAACTGCTCGGCGAATTCACCGCGGACAATCGTGAAAGCCTGGTGCTGGCAACGAAATACACGATGCTGCGCCGCCAGGGTGACCCCAATTCCGGTGGGAACCACCGCAAGAGCATGTTCGCCTCGGTCGAGGCGAGCCTGCGCAAGTTGAACACCGACTACATCGATCTGCTCTACCTGCACGCCTGGGATTTCATGACACCCGTCGACGAAATCCTGCGTGGCATGGACGATCTCGTGCGTTCGGGCAAGGTGCTCTACGTCGGCATCTCCGATGCGCCGGCCTGGCAGGTCTCCCGCATGCAGGCGATCGCCGACCTGCGCGGCTGGTCACCGCTGATCGCGCTGCAGATCGAATACAGCCTGATCGAGCGGACCGTCGAACGTGACCTCATTCCGATGGCGCGGGAACTCGGCCTCGGGGTGATCCCGTGGTCGCCGCTGGGCGGCGGCGTACTCACCGGCAAGTACACCCGCGACGACCTGAACCACCAGGCCGCGGGCTCGCCCGAGGGCACCCGCAAAGAGGTGGTGGCGGCACAGGGTGCGCTCACCGAGAAGTCACTGGACATCGCCGACGTGGTCAAGGAAGTCGCCACCGAGATCGGCAAGTCGCCCGCACAGGTCGCGCTGGCCTGGACGTTGCGCAATCCCGGGGTGACCTCGCCCATCATCGGCGCCCGCACCGCCGCCCAGTTGGAGGACAATCTCGGCGCCCTCGACGTCGAATTCGATGCCGCACAACTGGATCGGCTGCAGCAGGTGAGCGCCATCGAACTCGGATTCCCGCACGACATGCTGGCACTGCCGATGACCCGCAATGTCATCGCCGGTGATCTGAAGGTGCAGGGACGCGCCTGAGCGACCGGTTACGCGGCGGTGTGGGCATTGCTCGCACCGCCGCGTAGCGCACGATTCACTGTGTGCCGGATGGACAGTGCACGCGGTACGGGTGTGTGCGGTTCTGCTGAAAAATCGTTAGACAGGCGCATTAGCGTTGCCGCTATGGACCTTGTGGCACGGGCCTATAACAGCCCGGATGCGCAGAAGCTGATCGCGGAACTCCAGCAGGAGTACGTAATGCGCTACGGCAGCGGCGACGCAACCCCAACCGATCCAGCCGAGTTCGAACCACCCCTCGGCGCCTTCCTCGTCGGATACCTCGACGGAACCCCCGTCGCCTGCGCAGGCTGGCGCGCCCACGACGGTCACGAACCCGGATTCCGCGACGGCGATGCCGAACTCAAACGCATGTACGTGTCCGTCGAAGTCCGCGGCCGCGGCCTGTCCAGGCAGCTACTGGCCGCCGTCGAACAGAGCGCAACCACTGCGGGCCGCCGCCGAATAGTCCTCGAAACCGCCAACATGCAGCCCGAAGCCATCAACCTCTACACCTCCGCCGACTACCTGCCGATCCCCGGCTTCGGCCTGTACCTCGGCGAGCCCGGAAGCCGCTACTTCGGCCGCGATCTGCCTTGACGATCGACTCCGCAAGTTATTGACGTCCAACAGCTTTCGTTCGTGGCGTCGCATTCCTGCGGTCAGTTGACACACGGGATGGTGTCGCCAGTAATGGTGGCGTCCACCGGCTTTCCTACATCCGGCGTCGGCATCGCGGGTCCGACGGACGGGTCGGCGCTCGGCAGCATTTGCGGGCGGGCCGGATTGTACAGCGCGACAGTGGGATCCGGGTCACCGAAGGCGGTGCGGACCTCGCGGCGGATGGCCGCCGGGTCGATGATGTTGACGTCCTGACCGTTGATGTTGTCGTAGCGGAGCACCGGCAGGGTACGGAATTCGACCGCCGGGCTCTCGGCTGTGCCGAGGGTGCGCAGGAAATCGGTGATGTTCCACCCGTCGGACAGCACCACATTGCGGTGCGCGACGTCCATCAGTGCGGCCAGCTTGCCGACATCGGTGAACGTGCCCGCCTTACGCAGATCGAGTGCCACCGAGGTGAGGAAGGCCTGCTGACGGTGGGTCCGGTCGAGATCGCCGTTCTCCAGACCGTGGCGTTGCCGGACGAAGGCCAGCGACTGGGCCGGGTCGAGCCGCTGCCTGCCCGCGGGGAAGTCGGCACCCGAGTAGTAGCTGTCGTTCACCGGCTTGTTGAGGCAAACCTCAACTCCACCAAGCGCTTTGGCCAAATCGTAGAAGCCCGCCAGCGTGACCTCGCCGAACCGATCGATCGGTACCCCGGTCAGGTCGCGCACCGCCTGCACGATCGAAGCCCGGCCCGCCTCACGTCCCGCACGCTCCAAGGCCTTGCTATCGGTCACGCCCTGATTGATCAATTGATCCTGAACGGCGGCCTTCTTCAGCCCGTACGCTTCCTTGATCTTCACATTCGTGTATCCAGGAATGCCGGACACCTTGACGTAGTCGTCCCGCGGAATCGATACCACAACAATCTTTTTCATATCGGCTGGAATATGAACCAGGATCAACGTATTCGCGTTGTATCCGCCCTCTTCGCCGTCGCCCGCATGTAGCTGATCGAGGATCTCCTTCGGCAGATCATTACCATCCTGATCCTTGCGGGTATCCAACCCGATCAGCAACACATTCATGTCGCCGGCGAGCGATCGCGGCGCATCCACCCCCAACGCCGCCGACCTGGTGAACCCCTTGTCGAACCGCCCCTCGGTCGCCCACCCGACCGCTGTCCCCGCCAGCACTGCCACCGACAACGCGCCGGCCACTACTTTCAGCACAGTCAGCCCCACCCGCCGTTCCGGCCGCCGATGCACACCACCCCGCCGCCGACGCCCGTGCCAAGCACCGGATCGCCGGGAATCATCAACCGGAAAGACCGGTGCAGTTCGCTCGTCCATAACCAGATCCAGTTTGACACGATTCGGGTAGCTAGTAATTCGCCGAATTCGTCACAAAAGCACTGGCCAGGCCTCGATCGGCAAACATTAAGCCTCGTCAAAACTGCTCCAAATGACCCAGCAAAGACAGGACAAACCTCGCCTGACGTTGCGATCGATAGCCGCACCTCACCGAGCCCCGAAACAATTCCGTCAGCAGGTCCTACGCAATTCGGAGCCACTGAGTTCTCCCCCACATGTGTCTCAGCACACATCCGGTATCACAGATCGAACGTCCGGCTCCCAGCCGAATGCGGCACTCCACTCGATCGCGACCGCAAGTGACAGCATCGTTCGAGTAGACCCGCCACCCAATACACCGGCGACCCGCACACCTAAGCGGCGCGTGGCACGCAGGCTGCGAACCAATGACCAGCTCAGTCAACGCCGGAACCGCGGCTCATCGCCGACGCTGCGCACGTCTCTTCCGGCCGCGCACGAGATTGCTGGCAAATCCGTTCGCAGCAGGCCATTCAACGCGCGCCGTCGACCACAGTGCGCGGACGCCATCGCCCACGAAGCAGCGGGGCTGCGGTAGGCACAATCCTGCCCTCCAGTTTCGGAGGAGTGCAGCCAATTCCAGTGCGGGTCAGTAGCTTTCATACGCATCGGTGCCTGTTTCGCGCCGTCGTTCCGATCAATTCCGGTGTATGCCGATACTGGCCGATTTCATGCGCGGGGTACTCCGTCGTGTGGGGGTCCGACCCAGCGTGGTTCTGGCGGCCAATCGCCGCGCGAGCGGGTTCACTCCCGCGCAATCCAGTCGGCTTCACGCACGGAGCGCGCCATCGCGGACGTCACCGCAGCGCCCTTCGGCCAGCCAATTGCCACGCGGACAGATGAACTCCTGTGCGGACCCAGCGATTTCGCATGCGGGTCCACGCATTTCATGCGCGGAATGATCCATCGCCGAGGTCCCGGCACAGCACATCTGCCAGCCGATACCGGACAGGCTGATCAGGCCCGGTGGACCAGATCCGGCACATTGCAGGCGCGATTCACCGATGGTCCCGGCACAGCGTGGTCCCGTCAGCCAATCGACGCGCGAGCTGACCAATTCCTACGCGGGCCTGATGTTTTCGTGCAGGGCGGCGTCCGCTGGTGATGTCAGCCTGCGGAGTGCAGGTCCAGGATTTGGCTGAGGGCGTGTTCCAGGGCGTAGTTTGCGTCGGCGGCGCCACCCTTGACGTCGGCGTTCAGGGCGGCGACCACCTGGAGGGCGGACCCGATGGTGGTGGGGGTCCAGTTGCGGGCCTGGGCTTGGGCCTTTTTGACCTTCCATGGGGGCATGCCGAGTTGCTGGGCGAGTTTGAAGGGGTCGCCGCGGCCTGCGGAACCGACTCGGGCGATGGTGTGCACGGAGTCGGCGAGGGCGTCGGCGAGCAGCACGTGCGGGACGCCGCGGTCGTTGGCCCAGCGCAGGGCTTCCATCGCGCCGGGGCGGTCGCCGGCGACGGCGAGCTCGGCCACGTCGAATCCGGAGACCTCGGCTTTGCCGGAGTAGTAGCGGTGGACGGCGGCGACGTCGATCTTGCCGCCGGTGTCGGAGGCCAGCTGTGAACACGCGGCGGCGAGTTCGCGCAGGTCGGAGCCGACGGACTCCAACATCGCCTGCACGACGTCGCCCGCGACGCGCACCCCGGCGTTGCGGAATTCGCCGCGCACGAACTCGACCCGCTCGGCCGACTTGGTAATTTTGGCGCAATCGTGCACGACCGCACCGGCCTTCTGCAGCGCGGGCACCAGCGTCTTCGCTCGTCCGCCACCCGAATGCAGTACCACCAGCACCACGCCTTCGGGCGGATCGCTCGCGGCGGCGGTGATCACCGCGACCGCGTCCTTGCCTGCTTCGGCCGCCGACTCCAGGATGATCACCCGGTCCTCGGCGAACAGCGACGGACTCAACAACTCGGCCAGTTCCGCGGTGCTCGCGTCACCTGCCCGCATCCGATCTACCGGCACCGCTTCAGCATCCGGCGCGAGCGCACGCACCTGCGCGGTGACCTCCGCCACCGCCCGCTCGACCAGCAGTTCCTCATCCCCCAGCGCCAGATGCAGCGCGGGCCGCTCGCTCATGACTCCACCTCGCTAGCGCTCGGCTCCGTCATGCGCGAGGCGCACTGTGTCATGATTCGCTCACTTCGTTCGCTCATGACGCGACCTCGCCGACGCTCGCCTCCGCCATCGGCGAAGGCACGCCGTGTCGAAGTTTCACTCGCTGACGCTCGCTGGGCTCGGTCACGGCAGCGATCCTACGGTCCCCCACCGACAGACCCGCGCCGCAGGTTCCGCGTGTTCACCGAGCCCCACGCAGAACCCGGCAACTCGCGTCGACGACGCGCCACGTCAACTCGGCGTCGAGCCGATCGAAGCGTTCTCCCGCCTGCGGGCTCGAGATGTCGTATGACGATCTGCTTTACAGTGCGTAAATGTGTCATCGGGCGGTCACTACGCGCAGTGGTCCTCCCTCGCCTAGTACCAGCACGTCGCCGCGCTGATCGGTGCGCGCCACGGTGCTGCCGAGGTCGGATAACTCGCTGAGGACGCTAGCGTTCGGATGGCCGAAGGTGTTCTCGGCACCGACACTGACCACAGTCAGCCGCGGATGCACTGCGGCCAGGAATTCCGTTGTGGTGGTGCGTGACCCGTGGTGCGGCAGCTTCAGCACGTCTGCCTGCAACGAGACTCCGCTCTGCAGTAATGCGCGTTGCGCGGCCGCCTCGATGTCTCCGGTCAGCAGGATGCGTCCGGCGGCCGTGGTCGCGGCGAGGACGATCGAACGGTCGTTGGCTTCCTCAGCCTCGGCTCCCGGGGTGGGCCGCGGCCCACCCACCGCAGGCGCGAGCACCTCCAATTCGACTGTGCCGAAACGGAATACCTGTCCGGCCGACAGTTCGATCAACGGAATCCCCGCCTCCCCCGCAACCGCCACCACCTTGGCCAGTCCTTCCACCCGCGCACCATGCCGCGAAGCCGCCCCATTCGGGCCGCGCGATGAGGATTGATCGACTGCCTGCGTGCATCGCTCGCCCGGCGACTCACACGAATCACCGGTCCGCTGACACTGCACGCCCACCTCCCCAATCACCGAACCTGATCCGCCACTCGCAGCGCCATCCACCCGCTTCGCCGAATCATGCTGAGCCTCTGGCAATCCACAACCGCCGCTTACTGATCCACCCCCGAACTCACGACCACCGTCCGAGGCAGAATCTGCTTGCGCGGTCCGGGCCGACCGCCCATCGTCGGAGACCGACGCCCCGCTCGGGTCCACCATCCCACTGTCGCTCGCCCTCTCACTAGCGACCGGTGCGCCAATAGCGCTCGGCACGCCACCGACGATCGCTGCCCCACTTGCGCTCGGCGTACCACTAGTGGCCGCCATGCCACTGACGTTCGACATGCCGCTGACGACCCCCGCCCCGCTGGAATCCGGTGCGCCGCTAAATTCCGGTACACCGCCGGAGTTCGGCGTACCGCCGGAGTTCGGCGTACCGCCAGTGGCCGCCATGCCACTGACGTTCGACGTGCCGCTGACGACCCCCGCCCCGCTGGAATCCGGCCTGCCACTAGTGGCCGCCATGCCGCCGGTGTTCGCCGTCACCCCCTCGAGCTCATGCAATCCGACAGCCACCGCGGCTACGGCTCGTCCGTCTACTGCGCCACTGATGCCGCCGATATGGTCGGCGTGCGGATGAGTCAATACCAGTAGTGCGACGCGGGAGATGTGTAAGCGGTCCAGGCAATTTCGGATCGGGCGGGGCTCGGGGCCGACGTCGATCAGTACGGCGGTGCCCGGTCCGACGGACAAGGCGAGTCCGTCGCCTTGGCCTACGTCGCAGGCCGCGAGTACCCAGCCCGCGGGTGGCCAGCCGGGATGCCAGATCCGTACCGGGATCGCCACCACCGCGACACCGAATGCCACGGTCAGGATCACCCGCCGTATCGCGGCGAACCTCAATGCGAGGATGCCCACCGTGACAACCACGAGGGCGACCAGCCCGCCGAGCATTCCGCTGGGCACCTCGACCGACGAGCCGGGCACGTCGGCGGCGTGTTCGGCGACGAACAGCAACCACCACATAGGCGGTGCGGCACAGTGCACGACGAGTTCGGCCAGCGGCAACCAGATACAGGCGAGCACCGCACCCACCGCGCCGATCACCGTGATGGGCGCGATGACCGGCTCCACCAGAACATTCGCGAATATCGCGACCAGATTGAGCTTTCCGTCCAACGCGACCACCAGCGGTGTCGTGACGACGAACGCGCCCGTCGCCACCGCGACGATCTCGGCGGGCACGCGCCGCCAACCTCGCGCCCGCAGCCAGTCCGCCCAACTCGGTGCCAGCAGGATCAATCCGGCGGTCGCACATGCCGACAACGCGAAGCCTGCCGACACCGCGAGTGCGGGCCATACGGCAAGCAGTCCGATGATCGCCGCACAGAGCGCGGGTAGCGCTTGTTTCCGACGCCCAGTTACCAAGGCAAGCAAGGTGATCGCGCCCATCGCCCCGGCCCGCAACACGCTCGGATCGGGTCGCGCGATGATCACGAACAGCACCAGCGCCGCCCCGGCGGCCACCGCTCCGGCCCGCGGACCAAGGGTCAGCACCCGCACCACCAACAGCACCGCTCCGAGCAAAATGGTGAAGTTGGCCCCGCTGACCACGCAGAGGTGTTCGAGGCCGGCGATTTCGAACTCCTCGCGCAGCTCGTCGGGCAGCGCGGAGGTGTCGCCGTCGACGAGCGCGGGCAGCAGTCCGGCAGGTTCCGGCGGTAGCGCCCGAGCCGTCGCCGTCGCGAAATCCGAACGCACCGAACGGGCTACCCGCTGCCACCACGGCAATGCGCCGATAACCCGCGGTGATCCCTGCGCCAGCAGCATCGCCACCGTGAGATCACGCCGCCCCGGTACATCCACTCGTGCTTGGAACTCGACCGCCTGCCCAGGCAGCAACTCGCCCCACCCGTCACCCGATGCCAGAATCACCACCGCTCCACCGGCCCTAACCGTCGTCTCGCCGAGCCGATACTCGTCCAAACCGCCCCGCAAAACCCACCGACTACCCCCGAATGAGCTGCCGCGCACCGGTTTCGGATCACCACTCGGCGTCACCACCACCCGCAACGAGTACCCCGACGCCGCCCGCAGCGGATGCGTCGCCACCCGATGCTCCCGCCACGCCGCAGCCACCGCGAACCCTGCCGCCAACAACATCGCCGCCAGCGCCACCACCGCCACAGCCCGCCGCCGCTCCCCCCGATGCGCCATCGCCCACAACAGCAGAACCCACAACCCTATCGCCAACACCACCAACGCCACCGCAAGCAACAACCCCGCCACCCACCCAGCCGTCACCGCCACAATCGTTGCCCCCCAACAACACACCGCCGCAGGCAACAACCGAGCATCGAGCACCTGCGGCTCATCATCGGAGTCATCGCCTTCCGCACCACGGCCCAGCGACCTTCGCCGGCTCCGGTCTGTCGTGTCCGGGCGCCCGGAACCATCTATCCCGCCCGGCCCGGCACCACCGCCACCCACATACCGGCCGTCGAGGTGCCGCCCGGCACCACGTTCGCCACGGACTCGCTCACTTCGACGGGCCAGCTCGAATCCCGTACCACTTGGCCCCTCGCCATCGTCGGCCTCGACCTGCCCAACGCTGGCGTGCCGACTGCTTAGCTGCCCGTCCCCAGCCTGCCCATCGCGCATGCCATGCCCGTCGCGACGCCTGATTTCTCGATCACGCGCGGTAATGTCCGCCACCACATCGCCGAGATCCTGTGGGCGAGGCCAGTTCCAAGGCCGTCGAGTGCGCGGCCGATGTTCTGTCGAGCTCATACCTTCACCAGCTCGCGCAGGCGGGACAGGCGGGCGGGGCCGATGCCGTCTACTTGGCCGAGTTGGGTTACGTCGGTGAAGCGTCCGTGGGTGGTGCGCCAGGCGATGATCGCCTTCGCCATGACCGGGCCAATGCCGGGGAGCCCTTCGAGTTCGGATTCCGTCGCGGTGTTGAGGTCGATGCGGCCCGAAGGGGTTGTCGGATGGGCGGATCCGGATGGCCCCGCCGAGGTGCGGCCGCCCGTGTTGATGGTCATGCTGCCGAGTCGTGGTGGGCCCGGGTTCGGTCCGGGTGGGCCGACGAGCACCTGGTCGCCGTCGACCAGCCGCTGCGCCAGGTTGAGTCCGGCGAGGTCCGCGCCATCCTGCGCGCCGCCTGCCGCTACCAGTGCGTCAGCGACGCGCGCACCGGCGGGCAGCCGCACCAATCCGGTGCGGTGCACCAAACCGACCACGCTGACCACCAATTCGGCACTTGGCTCAGCAAGTGCATCACCGCGTGATGCCGTCGCACCACCGGGCTGGATGGGTACCGGCCCGGCACCGGACGATGCGGCCGTGCTCGGCGGTACCGCACCCGACATCTGCGCAACAGCGGGAGTTGTGATCGTCCGCACCGCAGGCACCGGTGGCACCGGTCGAGCGACCGGCCGCTCACGGAATATGACGACAGCGGCCACCACCATCGCCACCAACCCGATCACCAGCAGCGTGCACAATCCCCGACGCCCCGGATCGAGCCGCATCCCCCGAAACCGCTCCGGCACAACCCGATCCCGCCACCCCCTCCCCTCAGCGGGCTCATCCAGCCACCCCGGCGAACGCACC
Organism: Nocardia sp. NPDC060255; assembly: GCF_042727395.1. Classification (NCBI taxonomy): domain Bacteria; kingdom Bacillati; phylum Actinomycetota; class Actinomycetes; order Mycobacteriales; family Nocardiaceae; genus Nocardia; species Nocardia sp. NPDC060255. The sequence goes on from NZ_JBHXAU010000030.1 coordinate 91,434, forward strand.
TCACCGAATTCGTCATCACCATCCTCGACCTCCGCCTCGGACGGCAACTCCGCAAGACCCCACCGCCCCGCGCGCTGAGAAGGTATCCCGCTCGCACCAGATCCCCACCGCCGATCCACTGACGACTCGGCATCAACTTCCGACGACGCACTCAGAGAGAGCACCGGGCCCTCTGGAACCTCCTCACGCGATCGCCAGTCTCGATCGCGCACGCCACCCAGCGATGACGCGACCGTACCTTGCGCAACCGAAAACGTCGTATCTCCGGCCGATCCGTCCTCATCCGACCACCCGCCTGCACGGAGCGCGGTGGCTCCCGACGGCTTCGCCGCTACCCAGGACGCTCGGTTCATTTCGATCACCTGGCTCACACCCGAGCCCCGCTCACCCGGTCGGCGATCTACAGCCGACGCGTCAGCAATCAGGGGCTCATTCCGCAGCGACCCTGCGCTTTCAGGCGCCACTAGGCTCTCGTCAGGGCTCAACTCGGTCGACCGCCGTTTCGCACCGTGCAACAGACCTATCGATGACCGGGCAGGCTGCAACGACGCCTCGGATGCTCGGGTAGGGAGCACATCGCGGAGTCCGGATCCCCTGGTCGCCGTTGGCCGCGGACTCACCAGATGCGCTCGGCGGCCGCTGAGGGGACGTGCGGCTTCGGCCGCACCTGCGATTCCCCTCCGGCTGGCACTGACACGGCTGGTCAGTGCGCCGAGTCGTCGCTGCATCCGCTGGCGTTCGTCCTGTCGTGGCATGGAGGCGACGGTAGTTCTGGTCGGCGGCGAAAGGCCCTGGCCGAGCAGGCAATTCAGCGGCCCTGTTGATAAGTGCGGGGGTGTGGACAACTCGCCGACGCCGCGCGGGTCGGTCGGCGGGCGTGGCGGACCGGGAGGTGCAAAACTTGGTCCGTGATCCGATTCCGTTTCGGCTTGACGCCGCTCGACCGAGTCGGGCCGGGCGGAGATCAGTACCGGGCTCTGCACTGGTTCGCGCTCACCGAGGGCTGGTACTACATCGGTGTCGGCGACCATGACCTGCTGCGCGTTTCAGACCGCACGGCCGAGCTACTGCGAACCCAAGCCGGACACCACGAGACTCCGCACGACTGCTACGTCGAGTACTACGTCGCCCGCCTATGGGAAGACATCCTGACGTTGCTGCCGGGCGCACTGGAGCCGGTGCCCGGCGACCTGATCGACTTCGTCGGCACCGAATCGACGGGTTGGTCGTGGGCGGACACGCCCGAGGTAGACGCCGCGTCGACCTGGTACGGCGACCGCACCCTCGATACCGGATACCTGTGGTTCGGCCCGCATTTGCGATGGTGGCGCACCGTCGAGGACGGCTGCGATTCCGTCACTGTCGCTTGGCGCTACCCGGTGGATCCGGAGAGCGAGATCGAATTCACCGGCCCCCCGACCGGTAGGATGAGCGTGCCAACCGACGAATTCCGCACGGCCGTCATCGAATTCGATCGCGCACTGTTCGCCGCGATGAACGAACGCCTTCGCGAATTCGAATCATCCGGTCCACCGGACGGCATCGAAATCGACCTCGGCCTGTTGCGGCACGAGCAACAGGAGCGAACGCGCTGGCTGACACAGGCGCTGGACCGGCGACCCGACACGGACTGGGACGCCGTCCGCATCGGCGCCCGCGCCCTGCGTCAATCCGCGTCCGCGGTTCGCTGATCGGCTTCTCGCGCCAGGTCCTCTGCGAAACAGTTGTACAACGACAGGTCCCGCGCACGGCGGGACATGATGGCGGCACTACTCGCGATTCGCCTCAGCCATGTCCCGTTCGACGCAACGACCGGGGGTCAGGCCCCGCCTGGGAGGACTAGAACCCCTACCGCGCCTACGCCGAGGTGGACGCCCAGGGCAGGACCGAATTCGGCGACGATCAGTTCGCGGATGCCGGGGATCAGGTCGCGGAGTTGGGCGGCGACAGTTTGGGCGGCTTCTTCAGCGCCGAGATGTTGGACCGCGACGGCAGCACCGTCCTCACCCGCCGCATCGACCGCTGCGGCAACGAGTTTCGCGAAAGCCTTGGAGCGCGTACGGACCTTCTCACGGAGTTCGAGGCGACCCTCGACGATCTGCAGCAACGGTTTGGTGACCAGCTCACTGCCGAAAAACGCTGCGGCGGAACTCAATCGGCCGCCGCGACGCAACTGTTCGGTGCGATTCACCAGGATGAACGTGCGCGCTCGGCTAGACGCGGCGACCGCGGTGTCGTAGACGACATCGAGCGGCGCTCCAGTGCGTGCGCGACGCGCGGCAGCCAAAACCGGCAGCCCGGTGGCCAGGCCCGCACCGAGCGAATCTACGAGACGCACTCGATCGGCGGCATCCATATCGCGGACAGCCTGCCTACCAGCCTCCCAAGTGCCGGAGAGCTGGCGCGAAATATGCACCGCGACAACACCATCGCCGCCACTGAGCTCCCATGCCTGTTCGTAGACAGCGCGCAGCTCGCCCGGCGATGCCGCCGAGGTGGTGACCGTGTCCGAGGCGTAGTCGATGTCGACGAGGTCGACGCCCTCGCGGATCGCGCGGTCACCGATCAGCACATGCAGTGGTACGACGGCGATATCGAGCTCGGCGGCGAGTTCGGCAGGGAGGCTGGCGGACGAATCTGTCACGACCACGACGGCCACGGACTACCGAACCTCCTGCAGGGTCTTCACCATCGCGTTGGCCACCGCGGTATGCCCGGCCCAGCCCCAGTGGATACCGTCCGGGTTCGCATCGCCGGAGAAGATGTTGTCGCGCACGGCCTCACCGAGATCGACGAGCGGCACCGAAGTGCGAGCCGACCACGCGCGCAACGCCTGTACCGCGCGCTCACGTCCGGAGTGCACCCGCCCGTAGGCATCGCAGTTGTGCACGGACGGCAGCACCGCGACGAACGGCAGCTCAGGTCGCAAGTGCGCCAACGCTTCCCGCGACTGCTCCAGGTAGTCCACGCTCACCTTCGGCGGAAGCGCAACGGGGCGACCGAGTTTCGACAGCTTGGGCTGCAGCCAGGTGTAGGTGGCGCGCACGCCACGACGCAGGACCGGCGGACGGATGTAGCGGATCAGCTCACGCAACGCGGTCGGCAGCGGTGAGGGCAGGGAATCCATACCGCCCACGGCGAATACCACCGCACCGGCGCGCGGCACGGCCGCCCACACCCGCGGATCGCCGATCAACGCCCAGTACGCATCCCGGCAGGTCCAGCCGATCCGGCCGACCACCTCGACATCCCAATCCAGCTCGGCCCCAACAAGGTTCGGCCAGATCCGCGGATGATCGGCGGGCAGCCCGCCCTTGGGCCCGAAGTAGGACAGCGAATCCGCGATCACCAGCAGCACGGGCCGCCCCGACGCACCATCGGACACGACGGCGCCAGATCCGTCCGCCGCCACGGGCACTCCTGCCCCGATCGCCGAACCGGCAGCCGCAGCAGAAACAGCCGCACGCTCAGTCGCGGAGTCCGCCCCGACAGCTGGTTCAGCAGACGCGGAAACCGGTGCGTCCACATCGACGGCAGAATCAGTTGCGGCATCGCCCGATTCGCTTGATACGACAACCGGTACGGATTTCTCAGCCGCCGCAGCCGATACGGAACCGACTGCAGCGCTGACCGATTCGCGAGCCGACGTATCCCGACTTGCGGATTCAGCAGAATCAACCCGACTGTCCGCAACATCGGAAGCGTCATCCGCACCCTGCGCCACGGATTCACCCGTCGCAGCGGTGGTTTCGCCCACCGGAGCAGCCCGATCAGGAGGTGGGTCAACAGAACTGGCGGGAACGGAACCCTCGGGTTCGGACGGCCCTTCGCCCTCGTCCGTGCCCGACTCAGCAGGTTCGGGCTCCACCGCCGGAGGTACCGGGGGCGGGCCGAACAGCGCGTCCGGGACAGAACGTTCCGGTTTGGCCGAAGCCTTCCGGAACAGTTCATCCGGCACCTGCCGAATCGGATCTTCAGAGGACATCCGGGGCCACCTTCGCCGATGCATTCCACACGTCAAGGCGCCAGCCGGGCTGGTCGATGCTCGGACCGTGACTGCTGAGCTGCACCCAGCTGGTGTTGGCCAGTCCGCCGAGGACGGGCCAGTTCGCTGGAGGCAGGTCGAGCAGCGCGGCCGTGAGGCCGGCGATCAGCCCGCCGTGCGCCACCAGGATGATAGTCCGGCCGGGCCAGTCCTGCCGCTCGACGAGAAGTTCCCGTACCACCGGCAGCGACCGCGCGCCGACCTCGAGTTTGCTTTCCCCGTTGGGCGGCCGGAAGGTGGCGTCGAGCCGCCACGCCTGGCGCGCGCCGGGATAGTCGGCGTCGACCTCGAGGTGGGTCAACCCCTCCCAGTCGCCGAGATCGGTTTCGCGCAGTCGCGGATCGGGCACCACATCGAGTGACGTGTGATCGGCCAGCGCGGAAGCGGTCTCGAAGGCGCGGCGCAGATCCGAGGAGATGATGGCGATCGCGTTATGCGAAACCAGTTCGCGCGCAGCCTCTTTCGCCTGACGACGGCCGAGTTCGGTGAGATCGGTGTCGATCTGGCCCTGCATCCGGTCGGCGGCGTTCCATTCGGTCTGTCCGTGCCGCAACAGGATCAGGTTGCGCACGTGGGCGTACTTGCTCACGACTGCGCCTCGCTGACGCTCGGATCCGCCGTGCGCAACGGCACGCCGTATCTTCGGTTCGCTCGCTGACGCTCGCTCACGACGCTGCCCTGCCGATGACTCGCTCGTTCACTCGGCGTCGCTCTCCGCGTCGCCGTTCACCGCCGCGGCCCGCGCGTCCGGTCCGCCGATGCCGTCCACCGGCACCACCGGGCAGTCCTTCCACAACCGTTCCAGCGCATAGAAATTGCGCTCGTCGTTGTGTTGGACGTGCACCACGACATCGACGTAGTCGAGCAGCGCCCAGCGACCCTCGCGGGTGCCCTCGCGCCGCACCGGCTTGTGCCCGGCCTCGCGCAGCTTGTCCTCGATGTTGTCGACGATGGCGTTCACCTGACGCTCGTTCGGCGCGGAGGCGATGACGAAGCAGTCGGTGATCACCAACTGCTCGGACACGTCGAGCACCACCACGTCGAGCGCCAACTTCTCGTCCGCCGCCCGCGCCGCAACCTGCGCGATCTCGACCGACTCCACAGAGGCGCTCATGCCTGCCCCCCGCTACGCTCGCTCACTCAGCTACCTTCCGCTCCTGCGGGCACATAGAGGTGCCGCTTAGATATGTACTGCACCACGCCATCGGGGACGAGGTACCACACCGGCCGGTTCTCGGCGGCGCGGCGACGGCATTCGCTCGACGAGATCGCCAGCGCCGGGATTTCGACCATCGTCACCGCATCGGCCGGAAGATCGCGCAGATGTTCCTCGAGATGATCGGTATTCAGCTCGTACCCCGGACGGCTCACCCCGACAAACCTCGCCAGTTCGAACAGTTCGGCCCAATCCTGCCATGTCAGGATGTTGGCCAGCGCATCCGCTCCGGTGATGAAGTACAGCTCGGCGTCCGGATGCCGGTCGCGCATCTCCCGCAGCGTGTCGACGGTGTAGGTGACCTTTTCCCGGTCGATGTCCGCGCGACTGACCGAGAAACCGGGGTTGGAGGCGGTCGCGATCACGGTCATGAGGTAGCGATCCTCCGCCGGACTGACCTGTTTATCGGCCTTCTGCCAGGGCTGACCGGTGGGGACGAAGATCACTTCATCGAGCGCGAACCGATTCGCGACCTCGCTGGCGGCGACCAGGTGACCGTGGTGGATGGGGTCGAAGGTGCCGCCCATCACGCCCAGTTTGCGGCCGCGCCGACCTGTCTCTTGCATGAGTGCCGAGCTTAACTGGTCGGCTCCGGGCGGCCAGGAGCGGCGCGGGCGGACCGACGACGCCAACAATGGCTGGATCCGCCGATGGCGCGCACGTGTTTGCCTGGCGCGCGCGATTTGGCTGGCAAATTCGTGCGCGACCGGACAATTTGTGCGCGCCGGGCGCCTGCGCAAGCGTGCGGCTCACGCCGCGCGGGGGCGACCAGTGCCCTGGCGCGTTATTCGCCCGCCAGCCCGTAGCCGTCTTCCGCGTCGAGCATCTCGCTCAGTTCTCGGCGGGTTTGGGCGAGTTCCTCGGCTATTGCGGTCGACGAGCCGTTGTCTGTCAGCTCGTCGATCAGCGCCTGCATCGCGGTGAACCACGGTCGGCCCGGTCGCTCGTCGGAGCCCCACAGCTGCAGCCAGGCCGCCGAGCGCACGCAGCGGGCCCGCGACACCATGTTTCCGAGGTCGCCGAACAGTTCGGCTGCCCGCTGGTATGCGGCGACCGCCGCCGCGTCCTGATCGCAGTAGTCGAGGGCGGTGGCGGCGGACATGGCGAGGTCGGCGTGTAGTTCGCGACGGTCGGGATCGTGCTCGACCAGTTGGGCGGCTCGAGCGAATTGTCTTGCGGCGTCCTGATATCGGCGCAGTGCGTTCAAAGAGTCGCCGAATTGGGCGCGGACAGTGGCCAGTTCGGTGGGTGGATAGGGAATTCCTTCTGCCGCCATCACCTGTTCGAAGAGAGCGGCGGCCTCACCGTGGCGCCGAGCGCGATGGAACGCCCGCGCGGCAATCACGGTGTGGTGCAGCAGATCCGGCTCGGACACCCCCTCCCACCTCGCGGCAGCACGCACGGCCGCATCCGCCAGGTCGAGCTCGCGATCCGGTTGTGCGGCAATCGCGATGACCAACTGTGAACTGAGCCGCGCAACGTGCTCTGCGGGCAGTATCCCCGCACCGACCGCCAACGCTTCCCGCAGCCGCGCCTCGGCATGCTCCGGGGCATCAGCCAACCGTGCGGCACCGAGCTCAGCCAGCCGCTGCACCTCAGTTACCCGGTCAGCTACAGAAGCGACGCTCTCCGGCCACTCCTCCGGAAAGGCAGTCGCTGTCCGACCCACCTCGGTGGTGAGTACCGCACCGCCCGCAAACGCAGTACGACCCACGAGCGAAGTATCCGTAAAGGTCGCTCCACCCACTCGCGCCGTCTCGCTCCCACGCATGGCACCGCCCGCCCCGAACCTATCCGTAAGGGCCGATCCATCCACGTCAGGAGCACTGCTCCCGTGCGTGGAGCCGCCTGCGGGAGCTGCATCGCCCGCGGGAACGGCACTGCCCGCGGCAGCCGGGCCAGCACCACCCGTGACAGTTGCGGCGGTACCAGTAACGGCACGAGTTCCACCGCTGGCTGCGACGTCATCCGCTGAATCCACACCACGGGTGGGAGCCACACCGGCCGCCGCAGACGTATCGCTCGCAGCGCCAGCGCTACCGGCTGTTGCTGCGCCATCCGCAGGATCCGCGTCAGGAGCGGCACCGGAGGCGGATGGCATGCCTTCCGTACCCTCCGCAGCAGGAAGGCGACCGGCCCCTGTCGCAATCCCGTTGCCCTGCGGCAGTCTGCTGCGTAATCCGAGCGGAAGTCGTTCCAGTAGTGGTTGTCTCGCCAATCGGGTCGCGACGTGAGTGCTTACCGCCGCGTTTCCGTTGCGTATGTCATATCGCGCGCACAGGCCCGCGATCTCCGTATCGAGTTCCGCCAGTAGGGAATCCACCGTCTCGCCAGCGACCTGTACGTAGCCGAGGCCGAGGGTGGCCAGTCTGCGCAGTAGTACGCAGACGCCGGTGATGAAGGCGAGGCGGGAACCGGCGTCGGAACCGGGATCGGTGAGCCACCGGGCGTGTTCGGCGAGGATCTCCAGGCCGCGTCCTTCGTTGCCGGTCAGCGCACAGAACTCGATGTGCAGTGCCACTGACGGGCGCAAACTGTCGCTGTGCCGGACCAGGGGGTACCCGGTCAGGTGTGCGCCGCGCGCGTCGGCGAAGCGGCCGGTGCGCATCATCGGGAGCAGGGCCTGGGCCAGCACGCGATGCGGCTCTTCGGCGCAGGTGCGTTCGCCGTCGATGACCGGCTGCCAGTGGTCGAGTGCACCCGCGTCATCGCCCAAAGCCGCTCTGCTGGTGCCCCATTCGTCGCGTTCGCAGGCATCGCAGTCCGACATGCCGTCGCGCGGCGCCGCCATGGCCTCCTCTTGCAGAAATGCACCCTCCTCGACGTCACCCAGCTTCCGCGCCAATTGCGCGCGCAGCGCCAGCACCGGGCGCAGGCTGTAACCGCGCTGCCGATAACGGGTTTCGAGCTCGTCGAACCAGCGATACACGGTCGGCAGCGGTATCGCCGGGTTGTCGATCAGCCCCCAGGTCATCCACTTGAGGTACCAGTGCACCGAATGCGTGAGCGAGCCGAGCTCGGCGGGGAACTCGTCGTAGATCCGCAGCAGCCTGCCGTAGGCGACCGGCGCCAGGTCGCGTTCGCCCGCGTAGGTGTAGGACTCGGCGAGCTCCAGCAGGACTCGTCCTTCCAGGTTGCGGTCGGGGGCCGACTTCGCTGCCGCCGCAAGCATTTCCAGCCGTTCGACACGTAGTCGACCGTGCGGGAACGAGTAGACCTGCGCGAGCGCCTCATTGATCTCGGCGGTGTCCACGTCTCACTCCGTCTCTTCGCCGGTGCCCGCGGCACGTTGCGTTGCCCAGCTGAGGAATTCGCCGAAGGCACGGTTGAGCAGCGCCGTGTCGGCCGCCCGCAGCGGGCGGTGGGTCATCAGCAGTGCTTGCCCGTACAGCGATTCCACCGCGGTCTTCAGGAAGGCGGGGTCACCGATGCGGGTCAGCCTGCGCACGACCGGACTGTGATGGTTGAGCACGAGTTGGGCGCGCGGTGCGGCGGCGTCCAGCGCGCCGAGGATCTCGCTCCACAGCTCGTTCGCGCCGAGCGCGGTCTCCGCCCTGGCGCGTTCGTGGCGCGCGCCGCGCCCTTCGAGGTACAGCGCGGGCACCGAAACCGGATGGAAGGCACGGACGATCACGTCGCAGGACAGCGGATCGAGTACCGCGCGGGCAATGGACAGCACCGGCGTCAACGCCAGTTCCTCGGCCGGGTCGATCGGGTCCAGCGCTGCCGTGATGGCGTCGGTGTCGAGGTCGGCCACCTCGACACCGGGTAGCAGCTGCGGCAGCAACGCGACCAGCTCGCGGTCATAGGCGTAGCCGCCATTGACGATCCCGATCCCCTGCGCCGCCGCGGTCGACGCCACCTGACGGAACTCCTCCACCGTGGACGTCACCCGCATGACCGGGTGTTTTCGCGCGAACTCGGTCAGCGGTAGTCGCCCATCCGTGGTCTCGAAGGTCAAGTGCGGCAGCATGATCCGGAACAGCTCGGCCGAATGCCGGGCCATCGCCTTGACGCCGAGGGCATGCACCGCGAGGAACGCGGCCAGCCGCTGCGGCTGCTCGGCCGCGATCTCGGTGAGCCAGTCGCGCACTCGATCGCCGAGCACCTCGCGGATGATGGCGAGCCGTTCGTCCTCGTAGAGCCCTTCGCGTGACGCGGTCGGCCGCAACGAATCGGTGTCGATCACGCACCGCACGAAGAACGCCCAGTCCGGCAGCAGTCCGCGCACCGCGTCGCCGAGCAGCATGCCCTTCAGATACACCCGGTGCGCGCTGCTCTCGGCCGGATTGCCCGGCTGCGCAAGCACATACGCGACACCGCTGACGCCGGCCAGTTCGGCGTCCAAGTCGATCACGTCGAGTGGATCGAATCCGAGTGTGCGCTCGCCGAATTCGAGCAGCGCCTCGCGCCGCTCCATGGCGGACGGGTAGTGCCGATGCCACACGGCCGGGCCATCGGTCACCGGTACGATGATGCCGTCGGACTCGACCGTCACCGCGTACGGCAGCAGTGAACCGTATTCGCGGGCGAGTTCGATCACCCGGCGCGGCACGAACCACGACTCGGCACCGGCCCGCGGCGTCAGATGCACCGTGGTTCCCGGCTCGGGATACTCCGCTGGCTCCAGCAGACGCACCGAGTAGGTGCCGTCCGCCGCGGCCAGCCATTCGACCGGCGCGGCCGCCCGATCGTCGGCGGACCGGGTGACCACCCGGATCTGCTCGGCCACGGTGAAGCAGGCGAGCAGTCCGATGCCGAACTGCCCGAGGAACTCTCGCCGTGCCCCCTCGATGTCGTCCCGCTTCGACGATCGGCCGATGGTCGCCAGGAAGCGGTGTACGTCCGCCTCGGTCAGGCCGACACCGGGATCGGTGATCCGCAAGCCGGTCGCATCGATGCTGATCCGAATCGCGGTGGGCGCCAATCGGTCTCGCTGCGCACGCGCGGTGACGGCGTCCACCGCGTTCTGCAACAACTCACGCAGATACACCCGAGGGCTGGAATACAGGTGGTGAGAGAGTAAGTCGACGATCCCCCGCAGATCCACCTGAAACGTATAGCTGTCCTCCACCGCCGCCACACCATTGGGCGTTCTCTCCACCATGGTCCGCAATCCTTGCGGCAAGCCCCAATGGTTCGCTTAACAATCGCTGATGACGCCGACCAGGCGCTGATCAGACCTTCGGCCGCTTGGACTTCGGCAGCCTGCTGACCACCGCCTCATAGGACTGGTCGATCAGTTCGCGCACCTCATCGTCCGGTATCGCACCGTTGAGCTTGACCCCGTTCCAGCCGTATCGCCCGATATACGACGACGCCGTCACATCATTCGGATACACCCGGATCAGCTCGTTGGCCTCTTCCCTGGTGCGCCCGCACTTGAGGCCGACCGAGGTCTCCCCGATGAACGCGAAGATCTTGTCGCCGACCTTCGCGACCACATCGCCTTCCCACGGTTCGTCCTGCCAAGCACCGGGTTTCGCGAGGCAGTACTTCAGCAGCTGCTTGCCGTTCATGTCCACTCCTCACACGGGCAGCAGCATCGACACCACTGCCGTCAGTTGGCTGGCCGAGCGACATTCGTGCATCTCGATCACCTGCCGGTATTTGTCGGCAGCGGAATCGCCCGAACCCCAGTTGGTTTGCATCTCCGGATTGAGCCAGTGCGCGTGCTTGGCAGTCCGTACCAGCGACCGTAGCGTCTCGAGTTCGGGATCACGATAGTTGGTGCGCGCGTCGCCGAGGATCAGCAGTGAACTGCGCGCGGTGACGGCGTCGGGGAAGTCCCTGGCGAATCCGGCGAGCGCGTTGCCGTAGTCGGAGTGCCCGTCCATCCCGACGACGCGCGCCTCGGTGAAGATCCGGTTCATCGCCTTGTCCAGCTGAGTGCGTGGATCGAAGAACTGGGTCACCTCGTCGGTCTGGTCGACGAACGCGAAAATCCTTACCCGCGAGAACTGTTCGCGCAGCGCGCTGACCAGCAACAGGGTGAAGTTGCTGAATCCGGCCACCGACCCGGACACGTCGCACAGCAGCACCAACTCCGGCCGACCGGGTCGCGGCTTGCGGTTCACCAGGTCGATGGGCACGCCACCGGTCGACATCGACTTACGCAGCGTCTTCCGCAGATCGATCTCGCCGCGGCGAGAATGCCTGCGCCGCACCGCGAGTCGCGAGGCGAGGATGCGCGCGAGTCGCTGTGTGCTTCGCCGCATCTCGACCAGCTCGGATTCCGAGGCCCGCAGGAAGTCGACGTCCTCGGATTGCCGGGGCACACCGTAGCTGGCGACCCGCTCCCGGCCGATCCGCTCGGCCACCCGCCGCCGCGTCTCCGCCTCCACCGAGGCACGGAACGCATCGATGCGGCCGCGCGCGGCCCGCCGGGCGATCTCGGTGTCGAACGCGCTGGTATCCGGTCCGGCCGCCAGCCCGGCCAGGATCTTGGCCAGTAGTGTCTGCGGCTGAACATCTTTCAACGCCTGATAGGCCGAGAACGACGACCCACTCGCGGACTGATACTGACCGAGTTGATCGACGATCTGAGCCGCCAGCGCATCCAGCCGAGCATCGCCCGCTTCCTGCATCAACAGCTCCGCGAGCAGTTCCCGCAGCGCGGCGATATCAATCTCACCCGTCGGCGTCCTCGGCAGCTCGACCTCGTCGAGAGCGCCGGTACGTTGACCGATCGCGATCGGAAACCACAGGTCGAACAGCCGATCGAACGTCGCGCGATGCGTGGTCCGGCGCAGCAGCGAACACGCCAACCCCTCGCGCAGCACGTCCCGATCGAGCAGATCGAGCACAGTCACCACCCGGCCCGCGTCCACCGTTTCCGACGGACCCACCGGAATACCGCGCTCCCGCAGCGCTTCGACAAACCCGACGAGATGACCCGGCAGACCGTGCGGCGCGGTCAGTTCCGCATCCGGCGCGGGCTGCGATCGCGCGGCCATCGGCTCAGGCCAGCTTCAGCTCGGCCAGCGCACGCTGGTGATCACTCTGATGCTTCAGCACGACACCGAGCGTGGCCCGCACCGCGGAATCGTCCAGGTCGTGCATGCCGAGCGCCAGCAACGTGCGACCCCAGTCGATCGACTCGGCCACCGAGGGCAGCTTCTTGAGCTGCATGCCGCGCAACACGTGCACGATCCGCACCAGCTGCGCGGCGACGGCGGCGGACAGCTCCGGCACCCGGCTGGCCAGGATGCGACGCTCGAGCTCCTCGTCCGGGAAGTCCAGGTGCAGGTAGAGGCAGCGACGCTTGAGCGCCTCGGACAGCTCGCGGGTGGCGTTGGAGGTCAGCACCACGAACGGCTTGCGGGTGGCGACAATGGTGCCCAGTTCGGGCACGGTCACCGCGAAATCGCTGAGCACCTCGAGCAGCAGGCCCTCGATCTCGACGTCGGCCTTGTCGGTCTCGTCGATCAGCAGCACCGTCGGATCGCTGCGCCGGATCGCCGTGAGCAGCGGCCGCGACAACAGGAACTCCTCGGTGAAAACGTCGGCCTTCGTTTCTTCCCAATCGTTTTCGCTGGACGCTTGGATACGCAGGATCTGCTTGGCGTGATTCCACTCGTAGAGCGCGCGGGCCTCGTCGACGCCCTCGTAGCACTGCAACCGGACCAGTTCGGCGCCGGAGGTCTGGGCTACCGCCCTGGCCAGCTCGGTCTTGCCGACACCGGCCGGCCCCTCGATGAGCAGCGGCTTGCCGAGCCGGTCGGCCAGGAACACCGACGTGGCGGTGGCTTTATCGGCGAGGTAGCCGGTGCTGGCCAGCTGATCGATCACATCGTCGACCGAGGTGAAGATCGGCTCCTGGGTCGTCTCGGAGGTGGGGGCCACGTGCAGTCCTTCCTTGGGAACGAGCGGCGCTCGCTCCTTATACCTATACCGGCCGGATCTGGCCGTCGCCCCACACGATCCACTTGGTGGAGGTCAGCTCCGGTAGCGCCATGGGTCCGCGGGCGTGCAGCTTCTGCGTGGAGATGCCGATCTCGGCGCCGAAGCCGAATTGCTCACCGTCGGTGAACGCGGTTGAAGCATTCACCATGACGGCCGCGGCGTCGACTCGGCCGGTGAATTCGCGGGCCGCGGCCAGCTCACCGGTGACGATGGCCTCGGTGTGCCCGGTGCCCCAGGTGTTGATGTGCTCGATGGCCGCGTCGAGGCCGTCGACCACCTTGAGCGCGATGTCGAGGGTGAGGTACTCCTCGCCCCAGTCCTTGCTGTTCGCGGGCACCAGGCCGGGCAGGTCGCCGTGCACGGTGACGCCGTGCCGTTCCAGCGCCTCGATCAGCTTGGGGACCGCGACGGTGGCGATCGCGTCGTCGATGAGCACCGTCTCGGCGGCATTGCAGACGCTGGGGCGGCGGGTCTTGGCGTTGATCAAGATCTGCTCCGCCATGTCCAGGTCGGCGGCGGCGTGCACGTAGACGTGGCAGTTGCCGGTGCCGGTCTCGATGGTCGGCACGGTGGCGTCGCGGACGACGGCGTTGATCAGGCCGGCGCCGCCGCGCGGAATGACGACGTCGACCAGGCCCCGGGCCTGGATCAGGTGGGTGACGCTGGACCGGTCCGCGCTGGGCAGCAGCTGCACCGCGTCGGCCGGAAGGCACTGTGTGACAAGGGATTCCCTCAGCACCGCGACCAGCGCGGCATTGGAGTGCGCGGCGGAGGAGGAGCCACGGAGCAGCACGGCGTTGCCGGACTTCAGGGTGAGCCCGAACGCGTCGACGGTGACGTTCGGCCTGGCCTCATAGACCATGCCGATCACGCCGAGCGGCACCCGGACCTGACGGGTCTCCAGGCCGTTCGGCAGCACCGAACCGCGCACGATCTCGCCGATCGGGTCGGGCAGACCGGCCACCTGGCGCAGGCCGGAGGCGATGCCGTCGATCCGGGATTTGGTGAGCCGCAGCCGGTCGATCAGCGATTCTTCGACGTTGGCGGCCTGCGCTGCGAGCACGTCCTCGGCATTGGCGTCGAGTACCGCGTCGGCCGCGCCGAGCAGGGCGTCGGCGGCGGCATGCAGTGCCTCGCTCTTCTGCGCCGTGGTCAGCTGCGCCAGCACACGCGACGCGACCCGAGCCTTGCGTGCGGCCTCGTGCACCACCTCGCGGACGTCCGGCTCGGTCGTCGTTCCTACCGTCATGGGTACAGCCTACTGACCCGGTCCAAGGCCGAATCCACCGCTGCGCATCGCCCGCCGTCCGGTCCGTGGTCACATATTCAGGTGATGGAACTGGGTCTGCTGCTGGTCATGGCCATCGTCCTGATCATTGTGATTACCAGTGTCGTCGTGGTCGCCGTGAAGTCCGGTTCCCGGCGCGCGACACCGCCGGTCTCGGGCCCGGGCTGGTACCCCGACCCGGCGGATCCGCGCATCGTCCGCTGGTTCGACGGGTACCGGTGGACGGATCAGACGCAGCAGCGCCTCCACTAGCCTTTGACGACATGGCCGAAAAGACGGACGTTCCCTCGATCGCGGTGCTCGGCAGTATCAACATGGATCTGGTGACGACCACCGATCGGCGGCCGGTGCCCGGCGAGACGGTGCTCGGCACCGGCTTCGCGATGGTGCCCGGCGGGAAGGGCTCGAATCAGGCGATCGCCGCCCAGCGGGCCGGCGGAGCGGTGCAGTTTCTCGGAGCGGTCGGAGACGACGTGTTCGCGGCCGAATTGCGGAGCGTGCTGACGGATTCGGGGGTCGGCGTCGATCGGCTGCGGACGGTGGACGGGCCGAGTGGTGTCGCCGCGATCGTGGTGGACGGCGGCGGCGAGAACAGCATCATCGTGGTCGGCGGCGCGAACGCCAGGATGACCGAGCTCACCGCGGCGGACCTCGACGCGATCGCCGCCGCCGATATTCTGCTGTGCCAGTTGGAGATTCCGATCGATACGGTGGTAGCAGGGGCACGGCACGCCCGCGCGAACGACACTACAGTGCTGCTCAATCCCTCCCCCACCCAAGACCTTCCCGCCGAACTGTGGGCGAACGTCGATGTGGCGGTGGTGAATTCGGGCGAGGCCGAACAGCTCGGCGCAGCACTCGACCCGGTCGCCCACGTGGTCGTGACGCGCGGCGCGGACGGCGCGTCCTATCGCGGCCCGGGCGGCAAGCAGCTGTCCCAGCCCAGCCCAAAGGTCGACGTCATCGACACCACCGGCGCGGGCGACACCTTCACCGGAGCGCTGGCCGCCGCCTGGCATCGCGGCCCCGAATACGCGCTGACCTGGGCAGGTGCCGCCGGCGCACTGGCCACCACCAAGCTCGGTGCCAGCTCCGCCATCCCGACCGAAGCCGAGATCCGCGCCGCCCTTCCCGCACACTAGCCGACAGGCACACTGGATTTCGCCGTGAATCCGTTGGCGCACAGCGTGTTCGGCACACGCGTCGGCAGTTCGAGCCGCCGAGCGCGTGGAAGCCATCGGCATGCCCCGTTGATCCGTACGGAAATGCGATGGCGCGCACTGCGACCGGGGCGACGCACCGCCACGAGTGAAAGCTCACGCCGAAGCCCAACTCGCCGACTATCGTTGACGTTCATGCCCACCATGCCGGAGCGCATTCCGTCCGATGGCGACAACGAAGCGGTGATCGGCAGGTTGGATGCCGATATCGTCGCGCTGACCTTTGTCGACAACGCCGGGATCACCAGGGTCAAGACGGTGCCGATGCGGCGGCTGGCGCAGGCCGCGCGGAACGGGGTCGGGGTGTCGCCCTGCTTCGAGACGTTCGCCTTCGATGATCTGATGACGGCCGGTAAATACCTCGGCGGGCCGGACGGTGATCTGCGGCTGGTCCCGGATCTGTCGGTGCTGACCGAGCTTGCCTGCCAACCGGGCTGGGCCTGGGCGCCTACCAACAAATACACCCAGGACGGGACGCCCTTCGCCGCCTGCCAGCGCGGGTTCGCCACTCGACAGGCCGAGGCGGCGCGGCAGGCCGGAATTCAGCTGTCCATGGCGTTCGAGACCGAATGGGCTGTCGGTCAGGGCGACACAGACGACTTCACCCCGGCCGCCTTCGGACCCGCCTACGGCCTGGTGCGACTCGGGCCGGTGGCGGACTACGCGCGGGAGCTGGTCGCGATACTGGACCGGCAGGGCATCCTCGTCGACCAGTTCCACCCGGAATACTCACCGGGCCAACTGGAACTGTCCGTCCAGCCGTCCGATCCGGTCGGCGCCGCCGACGACGCGGTGCTGGTGCGGCACACCATCCGGCAGGTCAGCCTGCAGTACGGCTGGCGCGCGCTGCTCGCGCCCTGCCTCGCGCCCGGCGGCACCGGTTCCGGTGCGCACCTGCACTTTTCGGCACAGGACGACCAGGGCCCGCTGTTCGCCACCGGCGACGGCCCGTACGGCATGCGCCGGACCGGTGAGGCATTCCTCGCCGGAATACTGCGCGAGCTGCCAGCGCTCGTCGCGGTGGGCGCGGGTAATCCGGCGAGCTTCCTGCGCCTGGAGCCGTCGCGGTGGGCGGGCGTCTGGCAATGCTGGGGCCGGGAAACCCGCGAGGCGGCATTGCGTTTCATCACCGGGGTGCGCGGCACCGAGGAGTGGGCGGCCAACGCCGAGGTCAAATGCTTTGACGCGACCGGGAATCCGTATCTGATCGTGGGTTCGGTGATCGCCGCCGGACTGGCCGGTGTGGCCGAGGAACTGCGGCTGCCCGCCGAAATCAGCGGCGACCCGGTGACGTTCGACGCCGAACAGCTGCTGATCTCCGGCGTGCGCAGGCTACCGACCCGCCCCGCCGAGGCGGCCGATCGGCTGGCGGACTCCGCCGTGCTGGCCGAGGCGATGGGCCCCGAATTGCACGACGCGCTGCTCACCGTGCGCCGCGCCGAGGCGGACCGCTATCAGAGCGCCACCCCCGAAGAGCTTGTCGCGCTGACCCGTTGGCGGTTCTGACGTGCTGACCGACGGCCTGACGCTCACCGATCACCACTGCCATGGCGTCGTCCCGCACGATCTGGACCGGGCCGGATTCGAGCGACTACTCGGCGAGGGCCCCACCGGCACCTTCGATTCCGCGATCGGCCTCGCGGTCCGCCGCTGGTGCGCACCGGCTCTCGATCTCCCGCCGCACGTCGGCCCGGACGCGTACCTGACCCATCGGGCCGAACTCGGCTGGCGCGAGGTCGCCGTGCGACTACTGGGCGCCACCGGCACCACCAGCTGGTTCATCGATACCGGATTCGGCGGCGGCACAGCGGAATTCAGCGAGCTGATCGAGGGCGAGGTGCGCGAGGTCGTACGCATCGAACACGTCGCCGAGCAGGTCATCGCCGAGGTGGGCGCGGGCAAGACGGTGTTCGATCACATCGAAGCCAGGCTGCGCGAACGTGCCCGAAATGCCGTCGGACTCAAAACCATCGTCGCCTACCGGTGCGGTCTGGACTTCCCACTCCGCGAACGACCACCGAAAGCCGTTATCCCCCAGCACCGGCTCACCGATCCGGACCTACTCGGCTGGCTGGTCGGCCTCGGCGCCCGCATCGGCGCCGAATTCGGTTTGCCGCTGCAATTCCACACCGGCTTCGGCGATACCGACCTGCGGCTGCATCGCGCGGATCCGCTGCTGCTCACCGACTTTCTCCGCAAAACCGCGAATACCGGCCTCATCGTGATGCTGCTGCACTGCTGGCCGTTTCATCGCAATGCCGCCTACCTGGCGCACGCCTTCGCACATGTTCGGATGGATATCGGACTCACCGCCCCCTACGTCGGACACCGCACCCAGGCCGTGCTGGCCGAGGCGCTCGAACTCGCCCCGTTCCGATCGCTGTGCTACTCCTCGGACGGCTACGGCCTGCCCGAACTGCACTTTCTCGGCGCCTTCTGGTGGCGCCGCGGCCTCGGCAGGCTGCTCGACGAATGGCTCGCCGAGGATCTGATCACCACCGCCGATGCCGAACGCCTGGCCGCGGGCATCGCGCACATCAACGCCGAGGACGCTTATCCGAGCACCCCGCCCAGTAACGCCGAGTAGAAATACTCACCCCGTCACCCGTATTTAATCGAGTGCGATAAGCCGCGTCGATCTTTACCGTTGATCAGGAAAACCAACGAAAGGATCGACAAATGTTTCCCGTCGAGCTGCGCGGCACCCGCGCGCAGACGCTTATGTGGGCCGAAGAGCACGCGGTCGAGCAGGCCGCGCTGCAGCAGCTGCGCAATATCGCCGCGCTGAAATGGGTCCACGGCGTCCGCGTGATGCCGGACGTGCACCTCGGCAAGGGGGCAACGGTCGGCTCGGTGATCGCGATGAAGGACGCGGTGTCCCCGGCCGCGGTCGGCGTGGACATCGGTTGCGGCATGGAGAGCGTCAAGACCGACCTCACCGCCGCGGATCTGCCGGACGACCTGCGTTCGCTGCGGTCCCGGATCGAGGCCGCGGTCCCGGTCGGTTTCAACGCGCACGACAGCTCGGTCAACGTGACCAAGCTCGGCGGCGAGGTTTCCGCGCTGGGCGCGAGCACCGCGACGCTGCGTGCGGGCTGGGACAACTTCTGGGGCTCGTTCGCCTCGCTCGACGACGGCGTGCAGAACCGGGAAGCCAAGGCGCACAAGCAGATGGGTACCCTGGGCGGCGGCAACCACTTCATCGAGGTCTGCCTCGACCAGGACGACGCGGTGTGGATCCTGCTGCACTCGGGCAGCCGCAACATCGGCAAGGAACTCGCCGAGCGGCACATGGCCGTGGCACGGACGCTGTCGCACAACGTCGACCTGCCCGACCGCGACCTGGCCGTATTCCTTTCCGGGACACCGGAAATGGATGCCTACCGCCGCGACCTCACCTGGGCGCAGGAGTACGCCGCACGCAACCGCGCGGTGATGCTTGCCCTGGTGTGCCGTGCGGTGCGCGACGAGTTCGCCGGGCGTCAGGTGCGTTTCGACCAGCCGATCTCCTGCTTTGCGGGAGAGACCTCGGTCATGACGGACCAGGGTTGCCGACCCATCGCGGAGCTCGCGGGCGCGACGCACACTGTGCTCACAGATGGCGGCGAGTGGGTGAAAGCACCCTTCAAGTCATTCGGAAATCAACCGCTCTGGGACGTGGTCATCGGCCGCTACGGGCAAGAACGCACGATCCGCGCGACAGGCGACCATCGCTGGCTGCTCCGACCAAAAGTGGCGCACAACCGCACCGAGGCAATCACTTCGGAGTTGCGCGTCGGAGACCGCCTCGCCTACGTCTACCCGAAGCGCGCGGATGGCCTCCGGCCATCACGGGACGGCATCGCCCGCGGCTTCGTGTTCGGAGACGGATCGATCTCAGGCGACGCGTTGGCGCACGCTAATTTCTTCGGCGCGAAGGACGAAGCACTGCTGCCCTACTTCGACTGTGGCGAGCGATTGCGAACCTACTACTACGTGTACGCGGCCGATACAACGCGGAAGGCTCACGTGCGGCCGGAAGCGGCAGCTGCACTTCGTCGCCAAGGCCATTCGGTGCAGGAGTTCAAGCGACTTGGCGGGCTTCCGCGCGAGTGGAAGCGCGAGTACCCCGCGCTCGACGGATCGGATTCCGATCTCTACGGCTGGCTCGCCGGTTACTTTGCGGCAGATGGCGAGGTCGGCAAAACCGGCCGTCCGGCCATCTGGTCCGCCGAGCGCAAGGATCTCGAATTCTTCAAGGCTGCCTGCGATGTGCTGGGCATCTTCACCCTGCCGATTCGGCGGAGGGTACGCGCGGGATTCAGTCGGACCGAGGCCGAAATATTCGTCATGGGCATTTCGCGCGGCGACCTCACTCCCGAGTTCTTCATCCATGCACACCACCGCCAGCGTTGGGCCGCGGGCAGTAAGGCTGTCGAGCGGAGGGGATGGACTGTTCGGTTCGTCAGGCTGACCGCGGACGTGGCGGAGGTCTTCTGCGCTGTCGTGGAGCGCACACACTCTTTTGCTCTGGAAGGCAACATCCTTACCGGAAATTGCCACCACAACTATGTGGCCGAGGAGCTCATCGATGGCATCCCGATGCTGGTGACCCGTAAGGGCGCGGTCCGGGCGGGCGCGGGTGATCTCGCGCTGATTCCGGGTTCGATGGGCACCCGCTCATACGTGGTGCGCGGCAAGGGAAATCCGGCCTCGTTCCAGTCGGCCTCGCACGGCGCGGGCCGGCGGATGAGCCGTAATGCGGCGAAGAGGCAGTTCACCGTCGCCGATCTGGTCGCCCAGACCGAGGGCGTCGAGTCGCGCAAGGACGCGGGCGTGGTCGACGAGATCCCGGCCGCCTACAAGGACATCGACGAGGTCATCGCCGCACAGCGCGACCTGGTCGACGTCGTCGCGACGCTGCGGCAGGTGCTCTGCGTCAAGGGCTGAATCCGGGCCGCGCCCATGGAATGTGGGCGCGGCCTCGATTCACTTGCGCCGCAAGGTGGCCGCGAATGCCGCGCCGATCAGGAGTATGCCGGTGAGCAACGCGAAGCCGTTCAATACCCAATTGTGCAGTGCGAGATGGAAATCGTCGGACAGCTCGGGCAGGTTCTCGATCTGCCGGTAGGTGTCGTCCGGGAAGACGATGTGCAAAATCCCGGGGATCACACCCCACACCAGGCCCGCGATCGCCGTGCCCACCGGGGAGAACGCGGCCAGCGCCGCCACCAGGAACAGCAGCACCGCGCCGCCGATGATCTGGAAGTTCGAACCCCACCGGTCCGCCGAGCTGCCCAGAATCACCCACTGCCTGGTGTCCAGCGCGCCGTGCGCGGATAGCCCGACCCCGATCGGGGTGATCACCAGCGAGATCAGCGTGCCGGTGAGCGTCCGGCCGAAGCCGCTGCGACTCTGGAACTGGCTGCCTGGCGGCGACCAGCCCGCCGGCGGCTGGTATTGGCTCGACATGGTTGGCCTCCTGCGCGGACCCCGCTTTCGGGATCATCTCGGCCCTATTGTCCGCTGTTCATGGTCATTTCGCCTCGAATGCCGCGCCGATTCAGCTCTGGGCTGTGCTGCCGGCGCGACCGAGGAGACGCGCACGTCACGACTGGTTACCATCGAGTATGCGCCAGCGACAACGAGGTTCGGGCTCAACCATCCACCCTGCGGCGGCCGCGGAGCCTCCGGCTATTGCGGGTGTTCGCCGATACTTCGTCAGCGCACGCGGCGTCGACTTTCATGTGACCGAGTCCGGTCCGGTGGACGGTCGGCCGGTGATCGCGCTGCACGGGTGGCCGCAGCATCACTACGCCTATCGTCATCTGCTGGCCGACCCGCCGGAGGATCTGCGCATCATCGTCCCTGATCTGCCGGGCTACGGCTGGTCCGGTCCGGCGCCGCATCGATGGGCCAAAGACGAGGTGGCCTCGGATGTGCTGGCGTTGCTCGATGAGCTCGGCCTCGGCCACGTGTTGCTCATCGGCCACGATTGGGGCGGTTACATCGGACACCTCCTGGTGTTGCGGGAGCCGGAGCGGTTCGACGGATACCTGGTGCTGAACATGGCGCATCCGTGGCAGACGCCGCGCAGCTTCCTGCCGCACCTGTGGCGGTTCCTGGTCTATCAACCGCTCGTCGCCACGGTCGGGCAGTACCTGCAGCAGCGCACCCGGGTGCTCGAGGTGATGCTGGCCAAGGGCGTCAAGAATCGGGCGGAGTTCGGGCCGGAAGTTGTTCGCGCGTATGCCGATCGGTTCCGCGATCCGAATGTCGCGCGGGCCGGGGTCGACACCTATCGCACCTTTCTGCTGCGCGAACTGCCGCGCGGTGCCCGGCATGGGGAAACGCGTCGCGCCACTGTCCCGATCCGTGCCCTGTTCGGTGTCGACGACAGTGCGGTCCACCACTCGCTGGCCGCCGCCGAAACCGCGAAAGCCGATGACTACACGCTGGAGCGGGTGGCGAACTGTGGTCACTTCATCGCCGAGGAACGGCCCGATCTGATTCGCGCCCGCCTGATCACGCTCGCCGAGGAAACCGCCGCACGCTAAGCCGACCGTGTCGCATCGTGGGTGTCGATGCCCTGCAACGCCGTGATGTGCTCGACCACAACGGTATTGCCGCCACGCTGCTTGGCCTGATACATCGCGCTGTCGGCGCACCGGATCAGATCCTGCACCAGCTGACGACTCTGCCGGTAGCCGTCGGCACCCGCGTCGGCGACGGCGATGCCGATGCTGGCGGTGACCGAAATCGACCCGACGGGTTCGGCGACGGCGCTGCGTAGTCGCTCGGCGGCGTCGACCGCGGTCGGGACGGGCAGGCGCGCGACGATCGCGAATTCCTCACCGCCGAGCCGGGAAACGATGCTGCGGGTAGGTGCCGCATGCTGCAACCGATCGGCGGTGCGGACCAGCACCTTGTCGCCGGCGGAGTGCCCGAAGGTGTCGTTGACCGCTTTGAAGCGATCCAGATCGACCATCATCACGCAGACCGGGACCGGTCCGGAGCCGCCGACCACCATCGCGGAGTGGTACTCGAATCCGCGCCTGCTCAACAGCGTGGTCAACGGATCGGAGAGCATGTCGCTGCGCAGCACCCAGTAGCAGAACTGCAATCCCGGCGGCACCACCGTGGCCGCGACCATGCCGAGGATCATGATCACCGCCGACGCGGCATCACCGACGCCGAACAGCGGAATCGACAGCACCGCGGCCGACGCCAACGACCACGCCGTGTGCCCGGCCAGCACCTGTGGACTGTGGAAGGCGCTGACGTAGATGCCGACGATCAGCAGCAGCATCATCCCGACCGACCGGACGACATAGCCGGGGCTCAGCACGCAGACCAGCGTGATGCACAGGTCGCCGACCGCGAGCAGTGTCAGCGATTCCACTCTGCTCGGCCACGGTAACCACCACCAGCGCACCACCCAGACCACTGCGGCCGCCACGATGCCCCACAGCACCGTCCGGCCGAGCACGGTCTGCGGGCCTGCCGACGAGGTCACCGTCAGGATGCTGATCAGCGGTGTCGCCAGCCCGCACAGTCCGATGGCGAATTTCACGACGCCGAGCGCCGAGCGGTCGGCGAGGGCGTTCACCACCCAGCGGTAGTCGACGCCGTCGTGCCACCAATCCCGCAGCAACCGCAGATAGCCGTTCATGACCGCGCCTCGCCCACGCTCGGCGCTGGCCCGCGCTGTGCTCCGACTCGCTCGCTACGCTCGATCATTCGACTCGTCCTCGGCGTCGACAGGGAAGCCTCGTATCGTTTCGAACCGCACTCACTTGTGGTGAACGCCGCCGCGGAAGCCGGTGATCGCGGTGTCATCGCGGCGATTCACGCAGTGTAGGACAGATCGCCGCACATACCGAGAGTCCGACCGGTATCGATGTCGACAGGCCCGGTCGGGGCGGGCGGGCGCGACGAGCGCGGTTGCTGTCGGTACCGTCGGGCACGATGGAGCGCATGACCACGGCGACCGATGTCCCGGCGATCGACCTCACCGCACCCGACCTTCGCGAGCGCGCGGAACACCTGCTGCGCGAGCTGGCCGGACCCGATGCGCGGCTACGGGAGGATCAGTGGACGGCGATCGAGGCGCTGGTGGTGCAGCGGCGCCGCGCGCTGGTGGTGCAGCGCACCGGCTGGGGTAAGTCGGCGGTCTACTTCATCGCTGCCAAGCTGCTGCGCGGGGCCGGGCGCGGGCCGACGGTGATCGTGTCGCCGTTGCTCGCGCTGATGCGTAACCAGGTCGCCGCCGCGCAACGGGCGGGTGTGGTTGCCGCGACGATCAATTCGGGCAATGTCACCGAATGGGACGAAATACACAGTCAGGTCGCGTCCGGCGAAGTCGACGTACTGCTGGTCAGCCCGGAGCGGCTGAACAATCCGGACTTCCGTGATCAGGTGCTGCCGAAGCTCGCCGCCGACGCCGGACTCGTGGTGATCGACGAGGCGCACTGCGTCTCGGACTGGGGGCACGACTTCCGGCCCGACTATCGGCGGATCCGCACGCTGATCGCCGACCTCGGCTCGGACGTGCCGGTGCTGGCCACCACCGCGACCGCGAACGATCGAGTGGTCACCGATGTCGCCACTCAGATCGGCACCGACACCCTGGTGTTGCGCGGCACGCTGGATCGCGAGTCACTGCACCTGTCGGTGGTGCGCTTCGCCGACGCGGTGGAACGCACCGCCTGGCTCAGCGGACATCTGCGCACGCTCACCGGCTCGGGCATCGTCTACACACTCACCGTCGCCGCCGCGCATGACCTGGCCGACGTGCTGAACTCGCACGGGCACACCGTCGCCGCCTACACCGGCCAGACCGATCCCGCCGAACGCGAGGCGCTGGAGCAGGCGCTGTTGAACAACGAAGTGAAGGCGCTCATCGCCACCTCGGCGCTCGGCATGGGTTTCGACAAGCCCGATCTCGGCTTCGTCGTGCATGTCGGCGCGCCGTCCTCGCCCATCGCCTACTACCAGCAGGTCGGTCGTGCGGGCCGTGGCACCGAGCGCGCCGAGGTGGTGCTGCTGCCCGGGCCGGAGGACGCGCGGATCTGGAGTTACTTTGCCTCCGTTGCCTTTCCGCGCGAACACATCGTGCGTTCGGTGCTCGACGCGCTCGATACCGACCGCGCGTTGTCGACGGTCGCGCTGGAACCGCTGGTCGAGCTGAACCGCTCCCGGTTGGAGATGGTGCTCAAGGTGCTCGACGTGGACGGTGCGGTGCGCCGGGTGCGCGGCGGCTGGCTCGCCACCGGCCAGCCGTGGACCTACGACACCGAACGCTATGAGCGACTGTCCGAGGCGCGCGAGGTCGAACAGCAGGCGATGGTCGACTATCAGTCGACGGGCGCCTGCCGGATGGAATTCCTGCGCGGTCAGCTCGACGACCCGGGATTGGCTGCGGAACAATCGGATTCGTCCGGCTGTGGCCGCTGCGACAACTGCACCGGCACTCGACCCGATGTCTCGGTGGACGCCGAAGCGGTCGCCGCCACCCGGGCCCGCCTCGACCGTCCCGGACTGGACCTGAGCCCGCGCAAGCAGTGGCCCACCGGCATGGCGAAACTCGGTGTTCCGTTGTCCGGCAAGATCACCGGCGGCGCCGAGACCGGCCGGGTACTCGGCAGACTCACCGACCTCGGCTGGGGCCAGCGCCTGCGCACCCTGCTCGACGGCCCCGACGACCCCATCCCCGAGAAGGTCTTCGAAGCCTGCGTCGCCGTGCTGCGCGACTGGAACTGGACCACCCGCCCGACCTCGGTAATGGCCCTAGAATCCCCCCGCTACCCGGTCCTGACCGCCACCCTAGCGGCAGGCCTAGCCGAGATCGGCCGCCTCAACGACCTCGGCACCCTCCCCAACCGCCCAGACCGCCCCCCGGTATCCGCCGCCAACTCGGCCCACCGCGTAGCAGGCCTGTTCGACTCCTGGAACGTCCCCGACCTCACCACCGTCAAGGGCCCAATCCTCCTGGTAGACACCCTCTCCGACACCGGCTGGACCCTAACCCTCGCCGCCCACGCCCTCCGCACCGCAGGCGCCGACGCAGTACTCCCCTTCGCCCTCGCCTCAGTCACCTAGCCAGACCATCGAGCAGAGTCATATGGTCGCTGAAAGATCTTCAACACCAACCATATGACTCTGCTCGATCACGCCCAACGACCATTCGACTCGCCTCGTTCTCCCCGAGCCTCTTTGAACCGGACCACAGCCAGTCCTCACGCTGGAACACAAGCGTTGCCCATCACAAGCCGCGGAAGAGAAGGTCGGGTACCCCACCTGACGCGCCCAGCACTACTCCGGTCATCTGATGAACCAGTCGACAACCTTTGAGCCAGCACACCACCGGAGTTCTCTG
>NZ_JBHXAU010000031.1:0-111658 GCF_042727395.1 Nocardia sp. NPDC060255
TGGTCGGCGGGGCCGGGGCTTTGTTGGGCGCGTGGGGACGCCGGGGGGGGGGGCGGCATATTTATTTCTAGCCAGGATGGTTTGGTTATCGACGCGGGGGGGGGGGGCATATTTGGGCCCGCCCCCACCGGTTTCCGGTCTGGTAAGTATTGGACTTCGCCGAATTCTCCCCGCTCGCCCTGGGAAGATCAACGGGGCGAGATCATCTCGATCATGGGGCGAGCGACTCCCGGTCGCTGACCGTGCGCGCACAGTAGCTGTGCAGAACATGGACGACCTCGCCCACCAACACGAAACGTCGGCGCGCGTGTCGGGTGACTCGGTAGTTATTGCGAGGCTGGGGGCAGGAGCCGACCGCTGAGGACGGGACGGTCGATGCGAGCATCTTCTTCAAGCACCCCGACGCCGAGGTTCTCTGCGAGCCGGTAGAACAGTCCGAGGGACCCCCGGGGGCCGTATTCGTGTTCTTCGGGTCGGGCGCCGACGGCCTGGATCTCGGTGTCGAAGCGGTGCGGGTCACTGCCTGTCCGTGTGAAGAGGTCGGTGGTGTCGAGGCCGGTGATGAGGTGGCCGTTCTCGGCGTATCCGAACACCGATCCCGGTTTCATGGTGGCGTGCAGCTCCAGTGCCGCGGTCCCGATCGAGGCGCGCAGCACCAGTCCTCGGTCTTCCCTCGACTTCCAGCTACCGTGCTCCTGAGCCCAGGCCCAGCTTCGGTAATGCCCTGCGGTGACCACATATCCGTCACGTTCGTAGAGAACGCCGCCCAGCTCGTAATGGAAGTCGTCCATCCCGCGCACCGCCACCGTGTCTCGGTCGACGCCCATCCGCTCCAATAGCTCTCGGGCGTTGATCTGACGCGCGAAGGTGAGGCCGACCAGCGGCAGATTCCTGTCGTACAGCCACCCGAGGCCACCGGTGTCGTCATCAGCTGAAGCAATCACAGCGGCTGACACTGCCATGAGCCACCGACATCTGGCCCGGGGCCATCCTCTAGTAGCGGCGGACAAGCCGGTTCCACGCGCCGGGCTGTTGCGGGACTCGCGAGAAGTCCAACGTCCGCTATGCCGCGACCCGCGCGTTCCGAGCGGACGTTGGACGGGCCCCGGACTAGGCCGGTCGACTGCCGGCGTCACCCCTGCGCCCCCGGAAGGTGCTGATCTATGGTGGGGCAATACGCTTCTGGCGTGTCTATCAGCTCCACCTTCTCCTGCTCGTGCTGCGCGGAACTACATGAGGGTCCGCCACTCAGCTACGGAGCCCTCGCACCCGCGTTTTGGAACGCCGACCTTGCGTGCCAACCGGGCAGCGTGCTGGGAGAGGAACAGTGCGTCATCGCTGACACGCATTTTTTCGTGCGGGCGCGCCTGGTGCTGCCGATCGTGGATACCGGCGGCGAGTTCGACTGGGGAGTGTGGGTATCGGTCAGCAAGCACAATTTCGACAGGATGTCGGAGTTGTGGGAGAAGCCCGAGCGGGCCGAGGAGCCACCGTATTTCGGGTGGCTGGCGACGGAACTTCCTCTGTACGAACCGACGACTGTGGATCTGGAGACCAATCTTCATACCCAGCCGGTAGGGAGTCGGCCACTCATCGAATTAGAGCCCACTGACCATCCGCTGGCCGTCGAACAGCGGACCGGGATCACGCTGGCTCGCGTCCGATCGATCGCTGAACAACTCCTGCACGCGAACCCCACGGTCGAGTGAACGGTAGACATCTGCTGCTGCCCTGACCGAGCTGCTTGCGCGCAGATCTCATTGGCTCGCGCGCTGGGCTCGGCGGTCTGGGGTTTCGGTGGGTTCGCGGTCAGTCGCTTGCGCGAGTGAAGGTGTCGCTGTTTGTGAGCACCGCGTGGGCCCAGGGGAGGGTGAGCAGTTCGGGTGGAGCGCCGGGGCTTGGGGGTTTGACGGCCTGGTCGGAGACCAGATGCCAAGCGGCGTGCAGGTTTCCGTCACGGAGCAGACCGGTGAAGGAGCAGATGGCGGGGATGTCGCCCGCGGCTACGAAGGAGAATTGGGCGCAGGGGCCGATGTGCAGTCCTTGGATCGGGACTGCGGAGCCTGCGAAAGCACTGTCGCGCAGGGCGGTTTCGAAGGTGCCGGTCAGCGTGCCGCCGGTGTCGTCGGTGATGGTGAGGCGCGAGCCGTATTCGTTGCGCCACAGTCCCTTCCAATCGATGTCAGCCATATCCGCAGCATATCGGTAAGGGGCTCGATGGCCGAGTCGTCGATCCAGGCGGCACCCGTTGCCCGGTACCGGGGCGGACTGGGGTCATAGCATCGCCCCTGTGTTTTCAACGCGCGCACCTGTCGAAACGAGTGTGTTCAGCTTGTCCGTCGTCCGGGACAGGCCAGCCGGTCAGTCATGTCCGGTTCTGTCGATGAGCGCGCGTCGGCAAGGCTGCGGCGCGGGCGGCTGCTGGTCGGTCGCGACTGCCGAGTCGGCTTGACTGGTCGCTCGTAGGGGAGCCGTCGAGCGCGGAAGTGGATTCGACTGCGCGGGCGGGCGACCTGTGAGAATCTTGAGCACGGTCGATCGTGCCGAGAGTTATTGTCTTGCAATCCTTTCTCGGTGGTTCGGCAGGTGTTGCAGTACTTGGACTTGCGCAGTTGCCGAACGGTCGGTGGCTGCCCATGGATGACCGAGGAGCCCCACACACATGAGCGCCGAAACCAGACCGCAGTTGCCCGCACCGATCGTCGAACAAGTCGGGGACAGTATCACTTACACCCTGCCGGGTGACTGGATGATCCAGGAGCAGGACAGGGGTATCACCATCACGAGCGCCGCCATCACGGCATTTTGGCAGGGGTCGGCGAAGTCGGCGCCGGTGCAGTCACGGCCGACAGTCGAATCCCCAAGCGGCAGCGCTGCTCCCGAGAAGGAAGCGATCACCGGCGAGTTCTACTACGTCGTGCGGCTCGACTCGGGTGCGGAACTGAAGTCCCCGGTCGTGACCGTTCCGACGTCCCCCAAGGTGACGAACACGGAGGGATCGAGCCTCACTCTCCGCGTGCTATCCGGCGCTCAGGCGGCCGATCAGACGACCAGGGGCTTGATCACCCCCAGCGCCTGCGAACCCAGCCTGTCGAATGGCGGTGTGGTCGATTACGGGAAGATCTCTGTCAAGGACTTGAACCCGGATAGCCCGACGGTGCTCGGCCAGCAGATGACGTCGCTCTCGGTGACCTGTGACGCCGCGACCCTCATTGCGTTGGAGTCGATCGACAACCGCGCGTACTCGGCCGTGGAGCCCGGCAACTATGGCCTTGGGCTGATCAACGAAACCGAAAAGCTGGGCTGGTATGTCGTCGTCTTGCGCAATGCGGTCGCCGACGGTGTGGAGGTACTACCCATTACCTCCGATGACCAAGGCGACACCTGGAACTTTGATGCCGTCTGGAGGGCAGGCCGACTCCTCTCGGTGGCATCCATGGACGACCTCAGTCAACCGTTGCGCTGTCGGCAACTGACAGTAGACCTGGTCCTGCACACCATAATTGCCCCTACCAACACCCTGACCTTGAACGACGAAGTCCCCATCGACGGCAACGTCACCCTGACAGTCAGGTATCTGTAACCCGCTCGCCCAAACAGTACCGACCCTGTTGGTGAGATGATCAGAGGGGACTGAGGTCGGCATCGGCCGAGGCGAATTGCCTCAGTTCCCTCTGATCGCTTGTCCAGCAACATATCTCGGAAGGGCTAAGGCGTGGGTCGGGCGGTGGTCGATCCGTACTCCCGTAGTCTCGGCTCAGTGGTGTGTTCCGTGGTCGGCACGGATGTGACCGAGCGGCCCCGAATCTAACTTTATGAGCATGGAAATCAACACGAACATCAGCACCGACATCAACATTCACCTCGAGGTGGCCGATCCGCAGGCCGCCGCCGCGATCTACGACGCCGCGTTCGGACTGGGTGACCGGCTCGGGTTCCTGGCTGCGCAGGCGCCGACGACCGGCTTCCGCGGCTTCATCTTGTCGCTGGTGGTGTCGCAGCCCTCCACCGTCGATAGTCTCGTCGGCACCGCGGTCGACGTCGGGTTCACCGTCCTCAAGCCCGCGAAGAAGAGCCTGTGGGGTTACAGCGCGGTGCTGCAGGCGCCGGAGGGGACGATCTGGAAGATCGCCACCTCGAAGAAGAAGGACGAGGGCCCGTTCACCCGTGAGATCGACGACCTCGTGTTGCTGATGGGCGTGTCGGATGTGAAGGCCAGCAAGCAGTTCTATGTCGACCGCGGCTTGACGGCGTCGAAGAGCTTCGGCGGCAAGTACGCCGAGTTCGCGAAGCCGGGCTCGCCGGTCACCCTGGCGTTGTACCCGCGCAAGGCTGCCGCCAAGGAGGCGGGAGTCGCGCTCGAAGGCAGCGGATCGCACCGCCTGGTAATGGACAGCGGCATCGGCTCGTTCACCGACGCGGACGGGTACGTATGGGATGCCATCGCCTGAACGGTCGATCAGGACCCGTCAGCCGCCAGGGTCAGGCTACGGGTGTACTGATAGGAGCAGTGGGCTCGTTCGAATTCCGTTGCGAGGGCCTGCAGTTGGCCGCGGTCATCGTCGAGTAGGGCGGCAGCCCGCTCGACGATCGGACCGGCTATCGGGTTGCCGGACACCGTGGTCCGAGCCGCGGCGACGAAGCCGCGCGCATCCGGATGGCCGGCCAGGACCGCGGCTTCGGCGCGCAGGGCGACATACCAGTGTCGCCAAATCCAGATGGTGTGCTCGTCCAATTCATCCGGCTCGGTGACCAGTTCGGCCAGCGCTTGTTCGGGTTGCCCGCGGTCGAGCAGCACGATGGCGTCGAAGACAGCACGGTAGGCGACCTGATGGCCGGACTTGCCGCCGAGGGCATCCGCGATAGCCAGCCACTCGGCGCGTGCGGCGTCGTCGCCGCGCAGACCGTGGGCCATCGCGACGGCCCCGGCGGCCGGGGCGAGATTAGCGACGGAGGGGCGGCCGGAGCGCTCCCACGAATCGGCGAATCGTCCACTGCCGGTGAGTACTTCATCGAGATTGCCGAGCAGGGCGTCCACGACCAGCAGCGCGGAGCTGGCGAAATCGCCACGCTCGGCCAGTAAGGGCAGATCGCGCAGTTGTTCGGCCCAGCGGCGGGAATTCGGCAGGTCGCCGACGCCGATGCCGATGTCGGCCGCCTCGGAAAGCGCGTTGACGCGTTCGAGCGCACTGGCGGGCGTCAGCGGCAGGGAGGCCAGCAAGGCGACTCGCCGACGGGTGGTCTCGGCGGCGGCGAAGACATCCCCAGCCCAGAGCTGGGCCGCGGCAAGGGCGTCGAGTGCCGCGCTGTGGGCGAGCGGGTCGCCGGTGCGATCGGCCAGTTCTACCGCCCGGTGCGCGAGCGAAATCGCCACAGTGCCGGGCGATCCCGATTCCGGCAGTTCCGTGCTCGTGAAACCGGTGGACGTGATCGGCTCGGGTGCAACGGTTTTCGACACTTCCTCGGCGATGGCGGGATCGGCGAGCACACCGCATTCGGCGAGGGCCACGGCGGCGAGTGCGGCCGCGTCCGCACCGGCGAGTTCGCGCGCCTCGGACAGCAGCGCCGCGGCCTCGCCCGGCGCAACCGGCTGCGCGAAAGTGTCGGACATGCGGTAGACGGTGATCGCGGCGGTCGCCAGATCCCGGGCTGACGCCGCGGAATCGCCTGCACCGCCGACGGTTTCGGCGGCAGCGCGGTAGAGGCGATACATGTCCGCGCCGCGCATCCGGCAACCGGCCACCTCGGCGGCTCGCCGCAACGCTGCGGCGGCGCTGGCCGGGTCATCGGTCAGCGCCGCCGCCTGTTCGTAGCGTCGCTGGGATTCAGTGATCAGATTTCTGCTGAAAGCCAACTGCGCCAGGGAAATCGCCAGACCATGCGCTTCAGCCCGACGCTCGGGCAACACCGCCGCCCAGGTCAGTGCCGCGCGCATATCGTCGGCGGCGGCGTCGAACGCGGCGCGCCATTCGCGGGTAGTCGGCGCGGGATCGGCGAGCAGCCGTTCGGCGGTCGCGGTGCACCAATTCAGGTGGCGCGCAAGGACTTCGTCGAGTTCACCGGCGGTGGCCAGTTCTTCGCGTTCGTATTGGCGGATGGTCTCCAATGCCCGGTACCGGGTGCCGTGCGCGGAACGCACCATGGTCAGCAGGCTTTGTTCGGTGAGCCGAGCCAGCCCGTCGGCGACCACGATCGGATCCAGTTCCGGCGATCCCGCCACTGTCATAGCGTCGGTGGCGGTGAACGGCGCGACGAACACCGAGACCCGCCGCAGCACGCACCGATCTTCGGCGGTCAGCAGCGCCTGGCTCCAATCCAGCATGGCCCGCACGGACTGATGCCGTTCGTCGGCGCGGCGGCCACCGACCAACAGCCGCAACGGATCCGCGAGGCTCGCGCCGAGTCCGTCGAGTCCGAGGGTGGGTAGCCGAGCGGCCGCGAGCTCGATGGCCAACGCCAGCCCGTCGAGCCGCCCGCAGATCTCGTGCACCTGGTCCAGGTGCTTGGCGTCCACCGGCCAACCCAGTGCTGCGGCCCGATCCACAAACAATGCCACGGCGTCGTCGACGTCATCGCCGAGCGACAGCGGCGGCACCGTGAAAACCTGCTCGAACGGCACCATCAGCCGCGCACGGCTGGTGGCCAGCACGGTCACGTTCGGGCAATGCGCGAGCAGGTGTTCGAGGAACGGCGCTACCCCGTCGCGCAGATGCTCACAGTTGTCGAGCACCAACAGCACCCGGCGCTCACCCAACGCAGCCGACACCGAGTCGTCGAGACTGCGCCCGTGCTGCTCGCCGAGCCCCAGCGCCCGCGCGACCGCGGCCCCGGTCATCGCCGGGTCGGTCACCGGCACCAGGTCCACAAACCATGCGCCGCCGGTGAATTCGCCGGCCAGGTCCGCGGCGACAGTCAAGGCCAGCCGCGTCTTGCCGACTCCGCCGGGCCCCAGCGCGGTCACCTGCCGTTGCGCCCGCACAGCCTCGCGCAGCGCGGAGCGTTCCCGCTCGCGGCCGACGAACGATGTCAGCGGCGTGGGGAGCACGGCGGCCGCCGCGCCGCGGTCCGCTGCCTGTTCGAACTCGTCCGCCCGTCCGGCCAGCGCCCGCCGGTCCGCAACCCCGACCTTGCGCAGCAGCGAGGACACATGGGTCTCCACGGTGCGCACGGAAATGAACAGCTGCGCGGCGATTTCGGCATTGCTGCGATGTTGCCCCACCAGGGCGAGTACCTCGGCCTCACGGTCCGAGATCCCGGCAGCAAGCTTCGACTTCGACACGTCCACATTCTCACCTACCGCCACTTCACTCGCGCGAGAGCATCTCCGTGCGCCCGCTCAGTGGCGGGTTCCGTGGTCACCACGGATGTCACGCAGTCTCGCCGAACCTAACGTAGTTCCCGTACCGACCAGCACAAACACCGGACCTACAGGAGCACATATGACCGCCGCGGCCAAGGGCATCAAGACCGTGCTGCACCCCGTCTCCGACTTGGCCACGGCCACCGCCGTGTACACCGCCCTGCTCGGCGTGCCGCCGCAGATCGAGGGCACCTACTACGTCGGCTTCGAGATCGACGGTCACCACATCGGCCTGGTTCCCGACGGTGGCCCGCAGGCCATCACCACCCCGGTCATCTACTGGGAAGTGCTCGATATCGAGGCCACGCTGGCCGACCTGACCGCCGCGGGCGCAACGGTGCAGCAGGGCCTGCGCGATGTCGGCCAGGGCCGCCGAGTCGCCGAGGTCATCGACCCCGACGGCAACATCCTCGGTCTGCTCCAAGATCGCTGAAAGTGTCTACCCCGCAACCCAACCCGCAAAATCGCACGGAGGAAACAATGACCACTCGCACCACCACCAAGAACAAGCCCACCGTCGGCTTCTCCGCCGAGGAACGCGCCGCCATGAAGGACCACGCTCAGGAACTCGCGACCGCCGCTCGTCGCGGCGCCCGCGCCACCAAGGCCGACGGCACCGCGGACGTCCTCGCCAAGATTCGAGATGGGCGACGCCGATCGTGCGCTCGCCGAACGCATTCACGCCATCGTCACCGAACACGCCCCGCACCTGACGCCCAAGCTCTGGTACGGCATGCCCGCCTACGCCAAGGACGGCAAGATCGTCTGCTTCTTCAAATCCGCCGAGAAGTTCAAATCCCGCTACGCCACCCTCGGTTTCGAAGACAAGGCCACCCTCGACGAAGGCACCGTCTGGCCCACCTCCTTCGGCCTCACCGGCCTCACTTCCGCCGACGAACAGATGATCGGCGCACTGGTCGCGAAAGCGGCCAACTGAACCCCACCGAGCAGCCGCGACCAACAAGGAGAAAGAACATGAAGTTTCGGACCCACGTCGAGCCACCCGAGCCCATGCGGGGTCTGGAAGTTCCGCCCGAAATGGTCGCAGCGCTCGGTGCGGGTGCGCGCCCGCCGGTGACGATCACGATCAACGGGCATTCCTGGCAGAGCCGGGTCGCCCTCATGCGCGGCCGCTACCTGCTCGGCCTCAGCAACGCCAACCGGCAGGCCGCGGGAGTAGCGATCGGCGACGAGGTCGAGGTCGAACTGGAGCT
The DNA here is from genome assembly GCF_042727395.1 of Nocardia sp. NPDC060255. Classification (NCBI taxonomy): domain Bacteria; kingdom Bacillati; phylum Actinomycetota; class Actinomycetes; order Mycobacteriales; family Nocardiaceae; genus Nocardia; species Nocardia sp. NPDC060255. The sequence goes on from NZ_JBHXAU010000031.1 coordinate 8,575, forward strand.
CGACAGCCAGCCGCGCGTCGTCGTCGAGCCTTCGGATTTCGCCCGAGCCCTGGACGACGACCCCGTCGCCCGCGCCGCCTACGACAACCTCGCCTATAGCCGCAAACGCGAGCACGTGCACGCCATCGAGAGTGCGAAGAAGCCCGACACGCGCCAGCGGCGCATCGAGAAGGCCATCGTCACCCTGCGGGGCTGATGGTGCCGAGTTCTATGGTCTGAGGATGGGGCTCGACGCTGGATACCAGGCAATTCCTTACGATCCGCTGCTGGCACGTGCGATGCGCGATCGTGCGGCGGCCGAGGATGCGATTGTGTTCTTCGGCAGGTTGGCGACCGAGGATCTGGCCCACTCCGCATACCGGGACGATCCCCTCTGGCAAGAGCTGGCGCCCGTCGCTCGCCAGATCGTGCTCGAGCGACCCGGCATCCTCGACCGAACCTTCACTACGCGGGCATGGGATGCCGTCTACTGGTTACTTGCGCCGAACCGCCGGGAGGGCGATGGACGCAATCCGAGCGGGCTGGCCGAGATCACCGTATTCGGGGCCGAGCCCTTCGCCTCGGGTGCGACTGCGGGGCAAGGGATTACGCTCCGATTCGTCCGCCCAGCTATTGCGCGGACCGTAGCCGACTATGTGGAGAATAGTGTGGACAGCGCTGCTCGACTGTTCGACGCTGACGCGATGGTGGCAGCCGGTGTCTATAAGAGTCCGCAGGATCGCGAATATCTTCTTGATCTACTTGCCCAGTATGCGAAGTTGTATCGACTTGCTGCCGACCTGGACGAATGCGTGCTGGTGACACTCGACTGAACCAGGTGATCGGGCGCGTGCCTCAGGGAACGGGCCGTAGCCGGACGTCTCTCGGCTGGGCCGCCACAGTTTTCGGGGCAGCCGTTTTGGGGGCAACTGTAAGTTTGCTGCGCTATCGATGCCAACCGTAGAGTCGGATTCGGGGGAGGTGAATCGCTCTCCAAAACGATTGGTGATGAAGGGGTTTCGCGAATGTCCGGTAGAAGGAAATCGGTGGGTGCCCTGGTCGTGGCCGTCGGTGCCGCAGTGCTTCTCGCGGGATGCGGCAGCAGTTCCACCAACGGTCAACCGGCCCCGGGTAACTCGCAGGCGCCGACAACCGCTGTGGTCGAGAGCACGTCGGCCGGGAGTGTGAACCCGCCTGCGGGAAGCGAAGATTCGAATACCGCGAGTCCGAATGCGACGGCCGCGCCTGCCCAGCAGCCCGCGACGGCGGCACCCGCCGCGCTCTGGGATCCCTGTGGGATAGCCGCGGCGGATATCACCAAGGTGGGATTTCGCCCCGACGGCAAGACGGTGCTTACCGGATCCGACAGCTCGGGTGACAGTACGTGTCGTTGGCCGTCCGTCACGGGCAAGTCCGAATTGACGATCGTGTCGACCAGGAAGACGGTCCAGGACTTTATCCAGACCGGACGCTACGTCGATGTCAATCCCGTACCGATCCGCGACCGAGCGGCCTACCAATTCCACGCCGCCCAAGACACGAACAAAATCGGCTGCTACATCGGCGTCACGGTACCGAGCGGCCTGGCCGTCTTCGTCACGCGGAATCTGCAGCCCGATGCGCCCCAAGAACCATGTGCCGCGGCGCGTCGTATCGGCGAAGCTCTGGTCGGGTATCTGCCCTGAGCAAGCGATAGCGCTGCGGGTGTCCCGGTACCAGGAGGCGGGCAGCCTGGCAGTACGGCTGTTCGCTGCCGATTATCGACTGATGAGACGAGCAGCGAATGATGCAGAAGATCGGGTGCTGGGCCATGGGGGAGCAGTCCACGTGCTGACTGCCGTGGAAACCGTTGCGGCAGCCCATGTCCGGTGGTTGTGGGGCTGGGACCGCAAGCAGGACGATCCGCCGTTCGATCTGCGGGCAATCCAGGGCGAGTTCTACGACTGGGAGGCCGACGACGTCCTCGGGAAAACCCTTGCAGCCCTGATGGACTCGCTACCTGGTTCGGATAGTTGATGCTGATACGCTCTAGGTCAGAATCTCCGGGGTGGCAGGCGGTCGGTCGGACTGAGAACGTCCAGCCGTACATCGAAGACGAACGGCACGTCGTCGGGGCCACCGGACAACCACCATGTGCTGACGGTAGCTATGCCGTCGTCGATGTCCTCGATAGTGCACTCGACCGTGGTCGGGCACGGATAGGCCGATGTCGGAAGCAGTTCCGCGCCGAAGTAGGCGCTCTTACCGACCAGTTGGTGAGGTCGCCCATGCGCATCTACCAACTCGACTAGAACGATGCCCGGTTGCGGATCGTCGCTGAGCCAATGGACAGCGCTGGCAGGCAGTTCGCAACCATCGCCCTTGCCCAAGTTCTCTTTCACGGCAACACTCTATCGATCCGGCGGCCCGTCCTGCACCGGCCGACGCCGCGCCCTTGCCGGAGCCGGTTTTGCCCGCGCGCAGCCGCTTCCAGCACATGCACATCCGTCGCCGACAGCGCTGATCGAGCACGAGAAGTGGCGTTGAACATGAGAGATGAACTGTTACAGGGGGTTGTGTGTGTCTCCGCGTCGGTACAGTGACGTCTGTTCGGCGGAGCCGTTCTGTTGGCGGTCGGTTCGGGTGTAGCCGTGGTAGCGGCTCGTCCAGCGGTGGAATTGGAGGTTGCCGGAGATCATGTGCTCCAGCTCCAGCAGGTACCGCCGCACGTCGTGGTCGGGTGGGAGGTGGTCGGTCGCCAGTGTGCCTCTGGCAGTGACGAATTCCTGTTCGGTCGCCATAGCGAGGGCTGCCGCGTGGTCGAGGCTTTGTTGCAGCGACAGGTTTTCGCGGTCCATGAGGAGGAAGACGCAGTTCATGTCTTCCCCGGCTTCGAGTTCCTTGGGGAACGAGAAGATGTCGTTGACCAGGATCCAGTGGTCGATGACCAGATCGTGGAGATGCCGGAGAGTACCGGCTTCGGTCGCGCGTTCGTCGAGGTCGATGCCCAGCCCCCACTCGGTCATCGGCTTCAGCCACTCCCCGTACACGTTCGTGCGGCGGAACCGCAGATAGGTGTCCATATCGGCGAAGCTGGCCGATACCCCGCCCTGCAGTTCCCGCAGGCTCGATTCGATGACGTCGACCAAGGCTCGGAGCATGCGGTCGATCACTGCCTGGGAGGAGGGACCGCCGTAGTGCGACACCGCGGCGGCCAGTGCGCGGGTGCGCCGGTTCTCCGCATACGGTTCCCCCCGCAGGAGGGCGACGTAGGACTGCTTCAGGGCCTCCGCTTCGCCGGGCACCTGGTGGATACGCGGGTCGGCGAAGGAGTCGTCCACCAGGGACGTGGCGAGCATCCAGGTCATGAACCCGAAGAACCGCTCTTCGAGGATGTGCGGGAAACACAAGGCGCCCCAGTAGGGGTGGCTCTGGCCGAGGAATTTGTCGGTGCGGCGGCTGTCGCTCTCGCGCTCCTCGAAGTAGTCCAGCAGGAACGGGCGGAACCGCGCGTTCACCGACGCGACGGTCCTGTCGTAGAGAGGATGAACCTCGCTCGGAAAACTGCTGACAATCCTGGGGATCACGTAGCGGACGTCGGGAGCGATGGCGCGGTGCGTGGTGGGGATGTCGGTCATGAGGTCCTCGCTCGAGCGCTGTCGGGTCATCTCGGTTTCGGGAGCACTGAGCGTTGTCAGCGGCCCGGGAGCGACGAAGTCCCGAGCACATCGGGATCGCTGGCCGAGACCGCAGGGGCGTGCCGGGCAGTGACACGCATACGCAGCTTCCTGGGGCGCAATATCGAGGACAGGGCGGGACTGGAGTCTTGGGCGGGTATGGCGTGCAGCTCCCAGCGGGCAAGAATGGTGGCCAGCGCCAGGCAGGCTTCGGTGACGGCGAAGGTGTCGCCGATGCATTTGCGGGCACCGTCGGCGAAGGGGATCAGGGCGCTGCGTTGCGCTGGGGTCGCGATGGTGGGATCCCACCGGTCGGGGTCGAAACGGTCGGGATCGGGGTAGAGGTCGGCGCGATGATGCAAAAGGTAGGGGCTGTAAGCCACGATTGCGCCCTTCGCCAGTGGATGCCCGCCGAGCTCGGTGTCCTCGGTGACAGTGCGGGTGGCGAGCCAGAACGGTGATCGCACGCGCAAGGTTTCGGTAATGATTCGGCTGGTGAGCGGCAGGTGCGGCAGGTCGTCGTAGCGGGCGGGCCGCCCGGCCAGGACGGTATCGAGCTCGATCCGCAGCCGCGCGGCAAGGTCGGGATGTTCGTCGAGCAGGTGTAGCGCCCACTGCAGGGCGCTGGCGGTGGTTTCGGTGCCTGCCACGAACAGGGTGAGGATTTGGTCGATGATCTCGGTGTCGCTCAGTCCGCCGCCGTCGGTGTCGCGAGCGTCGATCACGGCCGAGAGTAGGTCCGCGGGATGCACGTCCGCGGCGCGACGCTCGGCGATGACCTGACCGATGACGGCACGCAAACGGGTAATCGCCGGCCAGTACGCGCGGTTGCCCAGGATCGGCAACCGCAGCAGCGGGGCCGGCATGATCGCCCGCCGCATCACGCCGTCGACGACCGTATCGACGTCGCGAAAGATGCGATGCAGACTCGACTTCGGCACCGAATGGGCGAACAACGTCGCGGTGGTCACCTGCAAGGTGAGCGTTTTCATCTGTGCTCGGGCATCCACGATCTGCCCGTCGTGCCAGGATTCGGCGATCTCGGTAATCTGCCGGCTCATGACCGACGCGTACTCGGCCATGCGAGACGGGTGAAACGCGGGCTGCATCAGGCGCCGCAACCGGCGATGCATCGAGTACGGACAGGTACCCAGGCCATCGCCGATCGCCTCCCTGGCGCGATCGAACACCGGCCCGCCTTTGTCGAAGACGCGATCGTGCCGCAGCACCTGCTGTGTCAGAGACGGGTCACAGACCATGACGGCCGTGATCGGCCCCATGCCGATGCGAACCAGGTCACCGTAAGCCGGCAGCGATGCCACAAATCCCGCCGGATCACGCAGCATCGGAACAAAATGGCCCAACAGCGGAAGTCTATTCGGAGCGGTCGCAATTGTTGATGTCAAGACTCCTCCAGGCATCGTTGCACTCGAGACAACCGGATGCTGGGAACCTACAGGCGCACAGTAATTTTCGAATAATAACGTCGTGTAGGCCGAGTAACTGCCGGACTTATGGATCAGCTACCGAGGTACTCGGGCGCCCCGAGTACCTCCGCGGGGGGAATGCAGTCAGACGCATTAGCTGAGGTTTTCAACGGTTACCGGGTCGATGTTTTCGGCCGGGGGTGGTTTGAATCCGAAGACTTGGGCGTAAAAGCTCAGTTCGGCGTCTAGTGCGTGGCGAATGTTTTCGGCGCGGCGGAAGCCGTGCTGTTCGCCTTCGAAGACGAGGAATGCCACGGGAATTCGACGTTCTCTTAGGGCCTCGACGATCATTTGTGACTGGTTGAGCGGGACTATCGGGTCGTCGCTGCCCTGTAAGACGATCAGGGGTTTGCGGAGTTGGTCGACGTGGTGGATGGGGGATCGGTCGCGGTAGATGTCGCGCCTGGCCGGGAATTCCCCGATCAATCCGTCGAGGTATCGGCTTTCGAATTTGTGGGTGTCGGCGGCGAGGGCTTCGAGGTCGGCGACTCCGTAATGGTCTGCGCCGGCGGCGAAGGGGGTGTCCGGGCGGGCGAGGGCGGCGAGGGTGGTGTAGCCGCCTGCCGAGCCGCCGCGGATGGCGAGCCGTTGCGGGTCGACTCGGCCGTGTTCGCCGAGCCAGCTGGCCGCGGCGACGCAGTCGGCTACGTCGACGATGCCCCATGCGTCTTTGAGTAGATCGCGGTAGTCGCGGCCGTATCCGGTTGAGCCGCCGTAGTTTACGTCGACGACCGCGAATCCTCGACTGGTCCAGTATTGGGTGCCCAGCGACAGTGTCGGCAGCGCGGAAGCTGTTGGGCCGCCGTGGATTATGACCAACAGCGGTGGCAATTCCCCTGCTGGGCCGCCGTACTGGTTGCTCGCAGGTGGGTAGAACAGCGCGTGCGCGGTCCGTGGTGCGCCGGTGCGGTCCGTCGAGGGGAAGGAGATCGGCTCGGGCACCGAGAGCGATGCGGGGTCGAGGCCGAGTTCCCGTGGTGGGCGGAGAGGTTCGACATGTGGTGTGCTGCCGCCGAATTCGATGCGGTAGACGCCGAATTCGGTAGTCGGCGTGGCCGCCACCACGACAACGGCGTTCGTATCGGCACGCGCGATCGCGGTGATCGTGGAGAAGGGCAGGTCCAGGTCGGCCACCGCGCCGTCCGGGTGGCGTACTCCGAGACCGTCGTAGCCGTCGCGCCAGCGGGCGAAGACGATGCTGCCGTCGTCGAGGACGGTGTAGCGCGACGAGCCCAATTGCCAAGCGGGCATACCGATCTCGGCATCGAGCTCGATCACGGGGGTGACGGTGCCGCCGGGCGCCCAGCGGTAGAGATTCCACCAGCCACTGCGGTCGGCGAGGAACAGCAGCGAGCCATCGGGCTGCCAGCGCGGTTCCATCACCGATTCGCCCGGACCGCCCGCGACGACGGTGTCGGTGCCGGTCGCGAGGTCGCGCACCCGTAGTACCGTGTCGTCCCATGGCATGGACGGGTGATCCCACGACACCAGCGCGAGCGAAGCCCCATCCGGACTGAGCCGGGGCGCGACGACGAAATCCGGTCCGGTCACCACGACTTCCGGCTGCGACTCGCGGTCCGCGGACAGGCGCACGATCTCGTTGCGAACATCGACCGCGCCGCGTCCGTCGACCGGATGGCTTTCACGGACGACCAGGACGGTGCGGCCATCGGGGGCGAGCTCGCCGTCGCCGTATCGGTCGCCGCGCGGCGTGGCGGGGACCGGGGTGAGCGGTACGGGCACACCGCCGGGCTCGAGCCGGTACAGCCGCTGGTCGGCCCAGTTGGTGAACCAGAGCACGCCGTCGCGCACGAACCAGGCCGCGCCCCCGTATTCGTGGACCGCGGTGCGCGCGTCCATGCCCTCGGGCAGCAGGTCGGTGACGGTACCGTCCGCGCTGCGGCGCACGATCTGGGTCCGGCCGCCCTCGGCGGGACGTCCCTCCGGCCAATAGACATCGGTCCCGTCCGCCCGTACCTCCCACAGCCGCACCGCGGCCGTGACGACGAATTCGGAGGTGATAGCGGTCGGCCATGACCCGAAGGGCAACTCTGTAACAGTCACCGGGCCCAGGCTAGTCGTCGTCGGCCGTGCCATCGAGGGCATGCTCGAACTCGACGCAACCGCTCGGTAAGGCCAGCGTTCGGCGCCGAAATCTCTCGCTGTCCACGACGGCGGCCTCCGGATCGCCCCAGCTCCTCGGGCCTATCCGACTGATCGTGTCCATCGACACCCCCGCCGGAGCCGAGATGTACTCGACCAGGCAAGCATGATGGTGGGATGACCGAACCGGTGAGCGCATGCGCGCATTTCTGATATTGATCATTGTGCTGGCGATCGCGCTGGTCGCCGGCGACCGAGTCGCGGTCGTGCTGGCGCAGAACGAGATCGGCCGCAAGATCGCGGCAGACTACCAGCTTCCGCAGCAACCGAGCGTTGATATTCGCGGCGTCCCGTTCCTGACCCAGGCGCTGGACGGCAAGTATCACGACATCGGCATCCGGGTGGGCGACTGGAGCGAGCAGAACCTCTCCGTGCACAACCTCGATGTCACACTGACCGATGTGGCCGCGCCGCTGACCGACCTGCTCAACAACCGGACGTCGAATCTTGTTGCGGCAACGGCGACGGCGACGGCCGTGGTTCCCTACGACACCGTAAAGGGTTACGCGCCAAAGGGAGTGGAGTCGATGTCGGACAGCCCGGACGGGCTGCGAGTCACCGGGACCTTCTCGGTGGAAGGTATCCCGGTGCCCGCGACGATCGTCGTCACCGTCGCGCCGACCGACAACGGGATCGAGGTCACGCCGGTGTCGGTGCAGTCGGCGGCGGGCGGACCCGCGATGCCCCTGGCGATGCTGCGCCGAACCCTCACCTTCGTTGTGCCGCTACAGAAGCTGCCGCTCGGCGCGAAGCTGACGGCCATCCAGCCGGGCCCCAACGGACTTCAGGTGACCGCGGTGGCGCACGACGTGCACTTCTCCGACCTGCCGTAAGCATCCAAATCTGTTGCAGCGCTGTGTTATACAGATACTGACGTCGTCCGGGTAACGCCCTCGCTCGCCTGTCGGAGCAATGCGAGGGCTTCCTCGGCGGGCGAACCCGCGGGGGTCGTGCACACGATCAGCGCCTGGTCGGGGGCGCGGGCGATCGAGAGGGTCTGCTGCGTCACCGTCATGGCGCCGACGACGGGATGGTGCAGTTCGTAAGACGCTGCGTCGCAGGGTGTCACGCGATGATCGCCCCACAGTGCCACGAACTCCGGGCTTTTCATCGTCAGCTCGCCGATCAGTTCCGCGAGCAGCGGGTCGTCCGGGTACTTGCCGACGGCGATGCGCAGGTTGCCCACTACCGCGCGCGCCTTGCGTTTCCAGTCCGCGTACAGCTCGCGGCAGTGCGGGTCCAGGAAGACGATCCGGCTCATGTTCGGCCGCCGCGCCGGGTCGTCCGGGCTGTGGAAGTCCAGATGTCCGGCGAGCAGGGCGTGTCCGAGGGCGTTCCACGCGAGCACGTCCGTGCGTCGGCCGAGCACCAGCGCCGGGACGCCGTCGACGGCGCGGAGCAGGTCGCGCGTCTCGTCGACGAGTTTCTCGGGCCGTGGCCGGCGCACCCGAGGGGTATGGCGCGCGGCGTCGGCGAGGCGGTCGAGGTGTGCGCGCTCGTGGTCGTCGAGCAGCAGCGCACGGGCGACCGCGTCGAGTACCTCGGCCGAGGCCCCGCGCGACATCCCCTGTTCCAGCCGTGCGTAATACGAGACGCTGACCCCCGCCAACTGGGCCAGTTCTTCGCGCCGCAGACCGCTCACCCGCCTGCGGGGTCCGGTCTCGCGCAATCCGACGTCCTCCGGCCGCAGCCTCGCCCGTCGGGCTTGGAGGAAGTCGCCGAGTGGTCCGGGTCCGTCCATTTCTCCAGTATCCAGGGACGGGTCGGGCGCAGCCACACCCTGCCAGTGGTAGGACAAAGCGGGAGTGGTTGGTCCGCGTTTCGATGTCCAGGCTTGACCACATGGAACAGATCACCCTGGGCAACGTCACCGTCACCCGCATCAAGGAGTTTTACGGCACGGTCGAGATGGGCCCCGACCAGTTCTTCCCGGACAGCCCGGAGGGCTCGTGGGAGGAGCACCGCGGCGAGCTGGCACCCGACTTCTGGAACGTCGAAACCGGCGAGTGCCACTCGGCGCTGCAGACCTGGCTGCTGCGCAGCGAGGGGCGCACGATCCTCGTCGACACCGGCGTCGGCAACCACAAGGACCGGCCGTACGCACCCGTGTGGAGCCGCCTCGACACGAACTACCTCGACAACCTCGCCGCCGCCGGGGTGTTCCCCGAGGACGTCGACGTCGTCATCAACACCCACCTGCACATCGACCACGTCGGCTGGAACACCCGCCTCGACGGCCGCACCTGGGTGCCGACCTTCCCGAACGCCACCTACCTGATGCCGTTGCGGGACTTCGACTTCTGGAACCCGGTCAACGAGTCCGAGACCGTATTCGGCCGCGGCAACCAGAACGTCTTCGAGGACAGTGTCACGCCGATCCACCAGGCCGGGCAGGCCCACCTGTGGGACGGGTCGTATCGGATCGACAAGAACCTGCGGCTCGATCTCGCGCCCGGCCACACACCGGGTTCGTCCGTGCTGACCCTGGAGTCAGGCGCCGACCGGGCGCTGTTCGTCGGGGACCTGATGCACACCCCGCTGCAGATCGTGGAGCCGGACATCAACTCCTGCTTCTGCGAGGACCCGGCCGAAGCCGGCGCCACCCGGCACAAGCTGCTCGGTCAGGCCGCCGAGACCAACGCGCTCGTCTTTCCCGCGCACTTCGGCGGCCAGGGTGCGGCGACGGTCGAGCGCACCGGGTCGAAGTTCTCGATCAAAGAGTGGGCGGGCTTCTCCCGCATCTCCTGAACCCTCCCAGATTAGGAAGTGTTTCCCGATGCCTGAATATCCAGACCCGGTCGTCGAAACCCCGGCGGGCGCCGTGCGCGGCGGGCGCGACGAGTCCGGTGAGTTCTTCCGTGCCATTCCCTATGCGATGGCCCCGGCCGGTACCCGTCGTTTCGCGCCGCCCACGCCGCATCCGGGCTGGTCGTATGTCCGCGACGGCACCCGGTCCGGGCCGACGGCTCCCCAGCCCGCCCGCGATTTCGGCAAGCTCGACATGATTCCCTACTTCGGACCCGGCTGGGTGCGGGGCGCGGAATATCTGACCGTCGATGTCCGCACCCCTGCCAGCGACAGCGGCAAACGACCCGTCATGGTTTTCGTGCACGGTGGCGGGTTCGTCACCGGCTCGACCCGGGCCGCGCTCTACGACGGCAGCGCCTTCGCTCGCGACGGCGTCGTGCTCGTCACGGTGAATTACCGTCTCGGCATTCCTGGTTTCCTCGACCTGGAAGGCGCTCCGGCCAACCGTGGGTTGCTCGATGTGGTCGCCGCGCTCGGCTGGGTGCGCGACACTGTCGCCACTTTCGGCGGTGACCCGGACAACGTCACGGTGTTCGGTCAGTCGGCGGGTGCGACGATCGTCGGCGCTCTGCTCGCCACACCGGAGGCGAAAGGTCTGTTCCGTCGGGCGATTATCCAAAGCGGTAATGGCACTGGTGCTTTCACGCCGGAGCAGGCGCGGCGGGTTACCTCGGCGGCGGCCGCCGCGCTGGGTGTCGCCCCGACTGCCGAGGCGTTCGCCGCGATTCCGGACGAGCGTTTCCTGGCGATACTGCCTGCCTTGGGCGGCCTGGACCTGCGCACCGACACCGCCACGGATCCGTTGGTCGGTCTCAGCCCGTTCAGCCTGGTGCTTCCGGTCCAGCCTGCCGACGGTCTGGCCGATGGCCCGGCCGGTGATGTCGATCTGTTGATCGGCACCAACACCGAGGAGGGGCGCCTATACGTTGTGCCTGCAGGCAATTTGGAGTCCTCGACCGAGGCCGACCTGCTCGCTGTCGCCGACCGCGTGTACCAAGACCCGGCGGCGGCGGTCGCCGAGTTCCGTGCGGAACGGCCGGATGCGACACCTGGCGAGCTGCGTTCCGCGGTGCTCGGGGACGCCTTGTTCGAGACCGGGACGGCGCGAATGGTGCAGGCGCACACGCGGATCTCGGGTGGTCGCACCCACGTCTACTCGTTCGGGTTCCGCTCGACAGCTCTGGACGGGCGGCTCGGCGCTACCCACACCGTCGAGCTGCCGTTCGTGTTCGACGTGGTCGACGAGCCGTGGCTGCGCGGGGACACCGGCCTGCTCGGTCCCGGCGACGTGCCGGTCGGTCTCGCGGCCGAAATGCACAGTGCCTGGCTAGCTTTCGCGCGGACCGGGGATCCGGGCTGGGGCGCATATGACCCGCGGCAACCAGTGGTGAAAACCTTCGCCGACTGATGTCGTCTATCGCGCGTTATCTGGTGCCATCGCCGGGTTGCAGACACGGCTGCTAGTTGCCGCATACGCGATCGACGCGACGAACAAGGCCACGAACGCAATCCCCAACGCGGGCATAGCGAGCGCTTGCGCCTGGTTCAGGTACTCCGGCGTGCGGCTGTTGTATCTATCCACCCCCAGCAGCCGCCCGGCGGGGCACTGCCAATCATCGGCGTCCCCGCCGTCGGACATGAACCAGCAAAAGATCGTCAGCCCGGCCAGATACACCCACAGCAGTCAGATCATGAGTATTCCTACCGGACAGTGGCCGGTGCTTCCACCCCCGCGTGTTTGGGCAGCAAGAACATCAAGGCCCACATCACGATCAAGACGCCACCGACCCACCACAGCACGCCGGTGAACGCGTCGCGGTTGAGCGCACTCGCGGATGAGCCGCCGGTGGCGGCGAAGAACCCGAGCCCGGTCAGGGCGACGCCGAAGGCCGCGCCCAGTTGTAAGGCGGTGTTGAACAGGCCTGAGGCCGAACCGGCGCTTTCGTGCGGAACTTGCGCGAGAGTCAGGTCGGCGACCGGTCCGCCGATCATGCCGAGACCGAACCCGAGCAGCAGAACGGGGACCGCCATCGCGAGCAGGGTCAGGAAATGACGAAAAGCAGGGATGGGTGACGCAACTCAGGCCAGCGCGACGTCCGCCCCGGACACGTTCAGAAATCAGGACGTGGGGGTACAACGGACGGCTACATGGCCTGGGATATAAGTCACCACCTCGAATCCTCTACAGAATGAACCGGAGTCCGAACCGCCGCCGAAGGATTCTTCGGGGCGGGGACTCAGCCACGGTACGGCACCCGCCGGGCCGCGCGCACCCGAGATATGCGGCCCGGCGAGGTCTAGACGACTTTGGCGTCGATCAATAGGTTCCAGATCTCGCCCTGGTCGACGACCTCGACGCCGAGTTTCTCCGCTTTGGTCAGCTTGCTGTCGCCGACTCCCGCGCCGGTGATGAGCATGTCGGTGTTCGCCGAGACCGAGGATGCCGCGGTCGCGCCCGCCTGCTCGCACAGGCGTTGGAACGTTGGGCGGGCGACCTTTTCGCCGGAGCGTGGGTCGCTGATGGCGCCGGTGATCACCACCGTCTTGCCTGCCAAGGGGGCGCCGGCCGCGATGACCGGGGGAAGGTCTTCCTCGCGTACGTCGAGGGAAACGCCCGCTTCGCGCAGCCGTTCCAGTTCAGGACGCAGGCGGGTGAGGTGTGCGACCAGGGAGGCGGCGACCTTCGGTCCGATATCCTCCACCGCGACCAGGCGTTCCTCGCCTGCGTCGGCGACCTCCTCCAGTGAGCCGAAGCCCGAGCGGGCCAGGCGCGCGGCGGTGCCGTCGGAGGCCATCGGGATCGCCAGGCCGATGAGTGCGCGGCGCAGGCCGACCTGGCGGCTGGCATCGATCGAGTCGATCATGCGCGCGGCGGAAACCTCGCCGATGCGGTCGAATTCGAGCAGGCGCTCCGCGGTGAGGGTGTAGAAGTCCGACGGGTTCTCCAGAATGCCCGCCTCGGCAAGGCGTTCGATCCACACGCCACCGATCGCGTCGATGTCCGCGGCCGCGCGCGACGCCCAGTGGATCAGCCTGCGCACCGTCTGTGCGGGGCAAGCGACGTTGGTGCAGAACAATTCTCGACTGTTGCCCTGCTCGGTCACCGGCTGCCCGCATGAGGGGCAGACGGCGGGCGGCACGATCTCGACCTCCTCGCCCGTGCGTTTGGCGGCATCGAGTACGCCTGCGACGAACGGGATCACGTCACCCGCGCGGCGGACCAGCACCGTGTCGCCGACCTTGATGTCGCGGGCCTTGATCACCTCTTGATTGGCCAGCGTCGCCTTGGTGACCGTGGTGCCGCCGACGAACACCGGCTCCAGCCAGGCGACCGGGACGATCTTGCCCGTCTTGCCGACGTCCCAGATCACCTCGCGCAGCAGCGTGGTCTTCTCCTCGGCGGCGAACTTGAACGCGAGCGCGCCGCGCGGGGAGTTCGAGCGAGTTCCGGCCGCCGCGTAGGCATCTCGGTCGGCCAGTCGCAGCACCGCGCCGTCGAGGTCGTAGTCCAAGTCGTTGCGGCCCTGTTCGATCGCGGTGATCGCCGCCTGCGCCTGCTCGGCGTCGGCGCAGTGCCGCATCTGCGCACCCGCGATGCCGAGAGCTCGCAGCCCCTCTTCGAGGTCGACCGCAGCCTCGTCGTCAGCGGTGTCCAAGTCGAAGCCGAAGAACTGCAAGCGTCGTTCGGCGACCGTGGCCGGGTCCTTCGCGCGCAGCGTGCCCGCGGCGGCGTTGCGCGGATTGATCAGTGGCTTGTCCGGATGCGCCGTGTTGTAGGCGAGGAAGGTCGAACGCAGCATCACCGCCTCGCCACGCACCTCCACCCGGCCGGGGACGTCGATCTGCGCGGGGATGCCGTCGACCAATGCGCGGACCAGCATGGTCACGTCGTCGCCGGTGGTGCCGTCGCCGCGGGTCACCGCGCGGGCCAGCCGCCCGTCCTCGAAAACCAGAGCCAGGGACAAGCCGTCGAGCTTCGGCATCACCACCACCGACTGGCCGGGGAAGCGATTGAAGAACGCCTCGACCTGCTCCGGCTTGGTCGCCTTCTCGAGCGACAGCATCGGCCGCGAGTGCCGGATCGGGGCGTGCAGCACGGCGGGCGCGCCGACCTGATCCAGCGGATTCGGGTCCGGTGTGAGGTCCGGGTTCGCCTCGATCAGGGCACGTAGTTCGTCCTCGACCGCGTCGTAGTCGGCATCGGCGACCAGCGGCGAGCCCTGATAGTAGGCGTCGCGCAGCGCCACGATGCGATCCGCGAGCTCTTGGATATGTTCCCCAGTTTCCACAGCACCAGACGCTACCGATACCCACCGACACCTGCGCGCATTGGCGGCCGGGTGCCGCGGATCGGCCCGCTACTGGCTGGCGACGATCACGGTGTGCAGGTCGTGCTTCAGCCGTTCGGCGGCCGATTCGCCGAGCGCGGCCAAGAACATTCGCTCGCACTCGTCGATGACGCGCATGCCGCGTCGCAAGATGTCGCGTCCCTTTTTGGTGAGGCCGACGGTGTTCTTGCGGCGGTCGCCGGGATGGGGGCGACGCTCGACCCAGCCCTTGACTTGGAGCTGGTCGATCAACGCGACCATGGTCGTGCGGTCGATGCCGAGCAGCTCTGCCACTTCTTTCTGGGAGCGGCCATCCTGCTCGTTCAGGCAGTTCAAGGCCGCCCACTCCTGTGGGGCGATGCCGATCGGCGCGAGTTCCGTCGAAGTCAGCGCTCCGTAGCGCAGGGCTGCGTGTTTTAGCAGATACCCCAACCGGGGGACTTCGCCTTCGTCAGAGGGGTGCGGCTGGTCTTGGATGGGCACGGCATAACCATATACGGTTCTGATCGTCAGTAATGCTGATGATCAGATACCATGACGAGTGTTCTGATTCTCGTTGCTATCGAAGGTGTTTCATGTCCAAATCGATCGCAGTATTCGGCGCCGGTCCTGGCCTCGGTCAAGCCGTCGCGCACCGCTACGCACAAGAGGGTTACGAGGTGGTGCTCGTCGCCAGACGCCGCGAACCACTCGAGTTGTTCGCCAAGGACCTGGGTGCCACAGCGCACGTCATCACCGCCGACCTGGCCGACACCGATGGCGTTCCCGCACTGGCCGCACAGATTCGCGCTGCGGTCGGCGATGTCGACGCGTTCTATTACGGCGCTGCGGCCGACGGGTTCGTCCCAGTGCTCGACCTGACGCCGCAGCGCGTGCAAGACCTCATGCGGCTCGGCGTCTACACATTGCTGGAACTGGTGCGAGAGTTCTTGCCTGCCATGCTGATCCGAGGAAGCGGCGCGATCCTGAGTGCGCAAGGAGCCAGTGCCCTGCAGGGCAATCCGCGCGTCGCAGGCGGGCTCACCCTGGCCGCGCAACGCAATTATCTCCAGGCGTTGCATGCCGAGGTGGCCGAGAAGGGCGTCTATGTCGGCGGCCTTTATATCGGTGCGGGTATCGAGAACAGTGCCTGGCACGCCGAGATGGAACGCGCCAAGGCTGCGGGTGAGCCGTTCTGGGAGGTGCCCACCGTCGACCCCGCTCATCTTGCCGACCTGCTCTGGGATATGCACCACGCCGAAGACGAAGGGGACGCTCGATACCCCGCGTAGGCATCGCCGATATCGGCTGGGATCCATAGCACAAGATCGCTACGGTTAATGCTGTGGCCCTGTTGGTGCACCTGACACCGGAGAAGAATGCTCGTCGAATCCGCCGGGCGGGCATTGCCATGTCCGGTTATGGCGGCGGGGTGTTCTGTATGCCGGTGATGCCGTCCTATGTGCTGTCGAATCAGTGGTTGCGTGAGTTGCGGCGCGGGGGACAGCGGCTGATTGTCGCGGTGCATTTCCGGATATCCGACAACGAACCCGTCCGCGTGGGGCACTACTCGGCAGCCGGGACGGAAATGACTGCGGCTGAGGCCGTTTCGCTGATCCTGCACGCCGAGGATGCGCGCGGATACGAGATCGTCGTACCCCGTCCGATCACCCCTGCCGAGCTGCATCGGGTTCGACATGTACGGCAGGTGACGGGGTGGCGCTATCACCCGAACGCGCACGGTCGTCGGCCGTGCGCCTGTCCAGCCTGCCTGGGGCGCGGCGGGTTCAAGGCTGCCGACCTGCGCCGACGATACCCCACCGAATCCCCGGAGCTCACGAAACCGCAACTGCTGGAACAACTTCGGAATGCGGCGGATGATGACGAGCTGATGGACGCGCTCTACGGCTTGGGCCGTCGTAGTCGTGGCGCTGTCGCCGACGTCGCGTACCTGGTCGACCATGCCAACCCCGAGGTTCGATACGCGTTCGCGTTCGCATTGCGCAGATATCGTGGCGGCGAGGCACGGCGACTACTGGCCCGCTTGGCCGCCGATCCTGATTCCGATGTCCGTGCTGCCGCGGCGCGACCGTAGCGGTCGTGGATCTGTTGGCGGGCATGGCATTCGGCCGACCTGCAGTGCCGTGGTAATTTCGCAGCGGCGGCTGTACGCGCCTGCCCCGGACGAGATGCGCCGTACCCGGCCTGCCAAGACGACGCACGAGGAGGCGTCATGAGCGCGCGCACATCGCTGATCGATTTCGCTGGGAGAACGCCCCAGCGTCATGTGTTGGACGTCCGGTGGATCCACGGTTCGGAGTCGGCCAAGCACAACACCGACGATGACATCCAGGTTCATGGCTACGACGAGCACACCGTCATCCTCCGGCAGAATATGGCGGTCAATTACGAAGCCCCCTTTCTGTTCTTGCTGTTCGGCAACGATCGTGCGGTGCTGATCGACACCGGTGCCACCGCGTCCGCCGAGTTCTTTCCGCTGCGTCGCGTGGTCGACGAGTTGATCGAGGGCTGGCTCGCGCGTCATCCGCGAGCGGGGTATCAGCTGCTCGTGCTGCACACGCACGCGCATGGGGACCACGTCGCGGGCGACGGTCAGTTCATCGGCCGCCCGGACACCACGGTGATCGGCGGTGACTTGGCGACCGCGTGGAAGTTCTTCGGGTTCACCGAGAATCCCGACGCTGTGGCGCGGGTCGACCTGGGCGGACGCGTGCTGGAATGCCTGGCTACGCCCGGGCATCATCAGGCGGCGGTCACGTTCTACGACCCGTGGACCGGGTTCCTGCTCACCGGCGACACGGTTTATCCCGGGCGGCTCTACATTCAGAACTGGTCGGCTTTCGCTCGCAGCATCGACCGGCTGATCGAGTTCGCTGATCGGCGACCGGTTACCTACGTTCTCGGCTGTCACATCGAAATGACCAGCGAACCGGGGGTAGATTATCCGATTCGCACCACCTATCAGCCCGATGAGCCGCCGTTGCAGATGACGACCGACCAGCTGCGGGAGATCCGTGCCGCGATCAACGAAATGGGTGATTCGCGCGAACCGCAGGCGTTCGCCAGCTTTGTGTTGTGGCCCGTTTGATGGCGCAATGGTCTTGCGGCACAGCGTGATCGGCTGACGGACGGCCTGACTGGCTGATGTCCGCCACCGAATTCGGATGAGTCATCCGGGATCTGCCGCAGCCGTGCCGTACCTGCCGCTGGGCGCGGCCGAATCGTGCTCCCGTTCGGTGGCCGACTGCGTCATGGTGTGCGCGGTTTCGCGACCGTCACCCAGCGCGAGCTGTGGAACATCGGCGCGAGCGGTTCCGGGATCGGCGGCAATTCGCGGTTGTAACGGGCGGCCAGTGTCGGCACCTGCTCCGGGTTCGCCGACCAGCCGCGGGCGGCGAACCAGTCCTTTGGCTCGATGCGGTGATCGGTGTAGAACAGCTCGCTCAGATCGATCTCGGCCATCGGTGAGTTCTGGGTGTTGTCGCCCTGGTGCTCGGTCACCTGATCCAGATTCTGATAGTCGCCGATCCAGTCGAAGGCCAAATGGCTTCCGGGCGCGGACAACTGGGTGATCTGATCGAACAACCCCTCTTGCGCCGCGCCGGGCAGATACGGCAACAGGCCCTCCGCCAGCCACGCCGTGGGCGCGGACGCGTCGAAACCCGCGTCGAGCAGTTCGACGGGCCAGTCCTCACGCAGATCCACCGCGACCTCGCGCCGATCGGCCGACGGCTGCGCGTCGTTGTCGATGAGCACTCGGCGCTTGAATTCGAGCACCTCGGGCTGATCGAGTTCGAACACGACGGTGCCCGCGGGCCACGGCAGCCGATAGGCTCGCGCGTCCAAGCCCACAGCCAAAATCACCGCCTGGCGTACTCCGTCGGCGGCCGCGGCGAGGAAATGGTCGTCGTAGAACTTGGTGCGCAGGCCGATCATGCCCGAGCCGAGCAGCCAATCATCCTGGGCCGCAGGGCCTTCGAGCATGGCTATCATTCGCTCATGACCGGAGGCCCGGACGAACAGTGCGGCGTACTCGTCGCGCACCAGTGGGTCAGGTTTGGCGGTCTCCATGGCTCGGGCGGCGGCGATGCCCAGTGCGGTGGCGCCGACGCTGCTCACGATGTCCCAGGAGTCTCCCTCAGCACGCACGGCATTTCCTCCGATAAGTAGCTATGGCACAGCACAATACGAACGGTCGGCACGATCTTAGGTCCGCCGACCCAAACTACGCCCAACGGGAATCAACCCGACGCGCCATGGAAGTTGTTCGCGCGCAGGCGCACCGCGCGGCGTGCGTAACACGGTGGCGCCAGGTGCGATTCAGCTGGTATCGACCAGTGATCGAGGTGCGAGATGACCAACACCCAGCTGAAGGTCATGCTCGGCATGGCAGCGGCAATGGTGATCGCCATCATCGCGGCGACGTTTGTCGCGACCATCGGGGATGACCACCCTGCGATGCCCGGGCCAGGGCTCTGCTTTCCCGTAGTCACGCTGCCGCCGCAGCCGGATCAAGGGCAATTTTGCCGGTACCGTCCGTAGCCATCCGCGGCACCGATCGCTCCGAATACCCGTGGATGACTCGCTCGATCCGGAATTCACGATTGTCCAACTTTTGCGAGGCCTTGTGGGACTGCCTTTCGGCGGACTACTGAGGGGCCGCGGCGGGCCAACGGCGACAGCGTGCGCTGGATGATGAAGTATTCCGCGACAAGCACATTGCCCAGGAGGGAGGCCCATGCGCTCGCGGTATAGATGTCTCGGTACTCCAGTGACGGGATGAATTTCGCCACTTCCGTACCGGCAAGCAGGTATAGACGCAGCGTGACTGCCGCGAAGGTCAACGCGTAGTTGCGAATCATCCAGATGCGGTGCAATTGCACTTCGCGGCGGCGGATCGTTCGATAGCCTTTCGCGGCCGTGTACAACCACGCCACCACCAGCATGTAAAAGGCGACCTGCAACGGGAAACCGCTCGGCGTCACTGCGGCGGCATACGACGCCGCGGCCGAGGCGGCCAGGACCGAGACCAGGTACACCCGGCCCGCTATCCGGTGTAACCGAGGGAAACGAATCCGCAACTGCGGCACGAACTGCCACGGCCCGATGATCAACGCCAGACCAGCAGGCACTGCGTGCACCACCAGGCTCGCGTAGTACCCCACGATGCCGCGGTCGATCGGCACGGTCGAACTACCGAACAGGTACGGCGTCACGAAGAAGACTGCGATACCGATCGCCAGTGCGGTCAGCAGACCCCACAAGGACCACCACCAGCGCCGACGAACTGCCTGTGACATGACTGCGGACATACGACGACTCCCATGCTGCGATCCTCTGACGTAACACATGTAAGGCTACGGCTGTAAGTCGATTTTAGGCAAGAGGTAACAGCTGTAAGTTTTGCAAACGTTTGGTGCCGGGTGAACGAGTCTCAGGCGCGGATCGCGAGGTCGGTGGTACCGATTCGGGTGGGGCGGACGGTGCCGTCACAGTGACAGATATTTGCGCGTAGCTGAGATCCGAATACCGTGCATCGGGAGTGAACTCTTCGGAAATTCGATCCGCGACTGTCGCGCTGACCTGCTCTGGTGCGAAGTGGGGACGGGGGTATGGAACGAGTGTGGCGGTCCTAGGGGAGAATACGGGCGTGCGTGATGTGAGCAGGATGAAGTTCGGAGATCAGCTCGGGGTAGTACCGACGGTCGTGGCGTCGGCGGGTGCCATGGCACTCGTCGGCTGGTAGTTAGATGTCGGAGCGGGAAAATCCGGGATCCTTGCCCGGGCCAGGGGAAAACAGATTCGACGCGGTGGAACGATTGCGCAGGAAACTGGAAGGACTGATGGCGACCGAGACCGGTCGGGCCGAGGCGGGCGACGGCGCGTCGAAACTCATCCGGCTGCCGCACCGCCCGCGGCGTATGACGGAGGACGCCGGCGAGCGGCCGCGTAAAACTTGGCGTGCCGAGGGCGGCTCCCACTTCGACCCGGCACCGACCAGACCCGTAACTCGATCGGAACTACAGGGTGAGACAGGCGCTTGGCCGGTCGACCCCGCCCGCGCCCCGGAGCACGATCCGAGCGGAGCCGAGCAGGACGCGAGCGTTATCGACCTCGGCGCGTTGCGGCGGAAACGAGCCGGTGACGACGGCCCGGCCGCCGGTATCCGGCGCATGGCCAAGCCTCGGAGAATCCGACCCGACACCCCGTAGTTTCGATTTCCGGGGGATGGTTGCTATGCGCTTTCGGTTTGCCTGCGCCGATATTCGGCCGCCCTCGCCTCGTAGTTCTTGTGCTCCTGTGCGTGGTCTGGGGGAAGGTGCGGTGCGTCGGGGGAAGTGGTGGCGAAGAACCGGGTGAGCGCGGTATTCGAGCTCACGGCGAGTTCGGCGGATCGTGGGAACATCGTTGTTTCGTAGCGTGCGATCGCGTCGTCCAGGGTGTTCTCTTTTTTGATGGCGTGTGCGAGTTCCGCGCCATCGAGTAGTGCGAGGTTGGTGCCGTGGCCGCCGAAGGGGGCCATCAGGTGGGCCGCGTCGCCGATCAGGGTGACACCGGGGGTGTGGTTCCAAGTGAGCGGGGCGGGCAGGGCCCAGAAGCTGCGCAGTACGTAGTCGCTGTCGTTGTCGGTGATCAGGGGGCGCATGATCGGGGACCATTCACTGAATTCCCGCAAGAGGTAGGCGCGGACGGCCGAACGGTCGGTGATGTCCACGCCTGCCGTGACATACCAGTCGAGTTCGGCGCGGAAGGCCACGTAGCCGCGGACCACGCCGTTGCTGTTGCGCTGGACGATCACCGCGCGGCCTGCGCCGTCACTGGAGAACATGTGACCGTTGCCGACGATCGCGGCGACGTCAGGGTGTTCGGTGTCGACGTCGTCGAATCGGGCGTCGAGAAAGCAGACGCCGAGGTACTGCGGTATCGCGTCGGTGAGTAACCGGCGAACCGGCGACCACGCGCCGTCGGCGCCGATGACGAGGTCCACTTCCGCGCTGGCGCCATTGGCGAATTCCAGTCGGTGCGTGCCGTTTTCGGCAGGATTGGCCTGCAGGAGTTTGTGTCCCCAGCGGACTGTGCCGGGGTGCAGGTGTTCATAGAGCATCGTTCGCAACTGGCCGCGGTCGATCTCGGGAGCTGCCTCGTCGCCCTCGTCGGGAGTGAACACGGCCAGGACGGTGCCGTGCTGGTCCCGGCGGCTCTTGGCCTGGCCCTCGACTCGGGCCAAGGCCCGGAAGGCGTCCATCAGCCCGGCGTCTTCCAGTGCGATCTGGCCTGCGTCGGCGTGTAGGTCGAGTGTCCCGCCCAGGTCGCGGGAGTCCACGGCGTCGTCGGCGTCGTACACAGTCGGCTGGATGCCGTATCCCTGCAGGATGCGGGCGCACATCAAACCGGCGGGGCCGCCGCCGATGATGGCGATTCTGGGTGTGGTCATGCGAGTAAATCCTTTCCGAACATGGTGCGGCGGTGTGGGTTGTCGCTGCTGGGCGCAGGCCGGGTGGCCTGCCTCGTTCAGGATAGGTTGATCCGTTCTAAAAGTGCAACTGTTCTACATTTATATTTGTTCTACCCACAAGGTAAGGTGAGCTCATGACCGAACCGGGACGTCGCGAGCGCAAGAAGGCCGCCAACCGTCAAGCCATTGCGGACGCGGCGGTGAAGCTGTTCCTGGAGCGCGGCTACGACGCGGTCGGTGTGCGGGAGATCGCGGACGCCGCCGACGTCTCGGTGGCCACGCTGTTCAAGCACTTTCCCGACGGAAAGGAAGCACTGGTCTTCGACCAGGACGAAGACCGCGAGGCAGCGCTCGTCGCCGCCGTCCGCGAGCGTCCGGCCGGGCATTCCATTCCGCAGGCGCTGCGCCGGCTGCTGCACGATGAGCGCTCCCGGCAGGTCCGCACCGACCCTCGCTTCGCAGACTTTCTACACCTGATCGACTCGACTCCGGCGCTGCGCGAGCACGCTCGCCGCATCTGGCTGCGCCACGAAAACGCCGTGGCCGCAGCGATTGTCGCCGACATCGGACTGCCCGAGGGTGATCCCGTCGCCCAAGCGCTGGCCCACTTCGCCCTCGAAGCTGTCACCCTCGTGCACGGACAAGACGACCCAGAGTCGGCACTCGACGGAATCTTCGGGCTGCTCGACGCCGGGTGGACGGCCACGGTGCGGGAGTCGACGAGGCGCGACCGCACCTGACTACTCCGGCTGGTACGGACGCAACCATCCTGGTGCGACCGATCCCGGCGATCCGCATGGCAACAGCTGGCACTATGACCGAAAAGGTAACTGGCACAACGACGACTCCTCCGGACAGTCGGACAGTCGCTGCACGAAATGGTGACTAGATAACCGGGGCGGTGGCTATCGCGGGGTCCGGAGTGGATCCCGCGACCAGATGTGCTGTGTCGGAACCATATTCGTGAGGCGTTGGGTTCTCAGAGTCCCGCGGCGGTGAGCTGGTGATCTGCTTCGAGCAGTATCCACCCGCTCAGCTGTACCGAAAGATCGTGGCTCAGGTTCGTGGTCGCTGCGGTCGGGCGGGTGAGCTGGGTAAGGGTCCCCGGCAGCTGCGGGACGGTGACCGGGCGGGTCCAGTCCGGACCGAACAGCGGTAGCCCGTCCACCTCGGCGCGATTCTCCCAGGCCGCCCGCGCGGAGGCGTGGACGATGCGCGCGGCGGTCGGGTCGCCCAGGGCCAGTGCGGCTTCCGCGAGATATCTGGCGAGGATGCCCATGAACAGGCCGGAATCGTCCCCGGAGGCCGCGGCGATCACTCCGGCCTTCGTGAGCCGGTCGCCGGTCGCGGCAATGAGGTCTGTCGCGCGCTTGTGATGGTCCGATTCGCCTGTGCGCAAAGCCAATTCGGTTTCCAGGCCGATGGCGACACCCTGGCAGTAGGTGTGCACGGTCCGCTCTACCCGTCCGCCGGGCTCATGGACGCCGTCGAGGATCAGGCCGCTGCCGGTGTCGCGCAATCGGGTGTGCATGAAATCGGCAAGCTCGGTGGCGCGGGACAGTTCGCCCAAGCGGGCCATCGCGATACCGGTCGGACCGATCGCGGGGGTGTTGTAGTACTCGTCGCCTGCGCGCCAGGGCACCGCGCCGACGGACGGGTTCCAGCCGTCGATCAAGTCGGCCTTCAGTTCGCCGACCGCGCCGCCGAATCGGATGCCGAGCAGCCGGTCGGCGCGTTCGAGCGCCAGCACCAGCCAGGCCATATCGTCGTAGTACCGGTTGGTCCAGCCGGTGAGATTGCGGGTGCGGATACCGCGGGCGATGGCGGCGACCCGGGCGACGCGTTCGGGGGTGCGGGCGCGGTACGCGGCGTCCACCGCGCAGTCGAGCAGGTGGGCTTGCCACCACATACACCATTTCACGAACGACCGGTCCACCAAGGACGCGGGCCAGAACAGCATCCCGAGTCGCATCTGTGGTTGGCCCCAGAGCGTGCGTACGTGTCGCTGCACGATCGCCTGTTCGGCCAGGCTCGCCCGCTTGGCCGGCTCGTCGGGACCCGCGGCTATTTTCCGCGTGATCGTCATCGCTTCCGTCGGCTCGGCCAGCACCGTGAGTGCGATCGAGGCGCCGCCCGCCACCAGCACACTGCGCCGGCTGATTCCCTTGCTCCGGCGATCCATCCGCTCGGACTCCCTTTACTGAACGATCCGCAGCCGGAAATCATGCAGCTACATTCTATCTCGCGACGACCACCGCAGCGTGTCGACCGGCTGGGCCAGGAGTGGGCGTCAACCATTGGTTCGACATCGAGGAATACCGTTTCGCCGCTGGTCAGGCCGCCGCCGCGATCTCCATGGGCGGCGCGACGCCTGCCCATGGAGGTCGGACTTTCCGCTTATTTCTTGATCTCGTAGCGCAGAAGTACCACGCCGTTTTCGAAGCCGGCGGCCTCGATGAGCGCCAGGTCTCGCCGATCCTCGAAAAGGCGTGTCCCCTTGCCGCGTGCGGCCGGGCTGACCAGCATCCGGACTTCATCGATGAGGCCCGCGTCGAACAGATAGCGCATGAGTGTCAAGCTGCCCCACAGCCAGATGTCCTTGCCGCTCTGCTCCTTGAGTTCCCGGATGGTGGCGGCCGGGTCGCGCGTGATGGTCGCGGCGGGAAAGTCGCCCCAGGGGGCGTCCGCCAGCTTCGACGAGGCAACGAACTTGGTGAGGTTGTTGAGCTTCTCGCCGTACTCGCCCTGGTCCTCGGCGTACGCCCACCCCGTGGACTGGGCGTAGGTATTCGCGCCGAGGATCATCGTGTCGACCGAGTCGATGAGCCCCAGCACGCTCGCATTGAACACAGGGTCGGTCGACTCGGAAAAGGACTCCCCGGACACGAAGCTGAGCCCGCCGTCCTCCTCCGCGGCAATGTTGTCGACGGTAACCCACTGCTGGACTACGAGCTTGCGCATGGCGTGATCCTCCTTCGTCGCGCGGCCCGTTGTGGCCGCTGTACCCCTGGGACGGAGCCCGCGTCGCGTTCTCGACATCCGGAAGCATCAGCCGCACCAACTCTCGGGATCTGCACTCGCAATAGGGCCCTATTGCGAGTGCAGATCCCGAGACAGAGTGCGGCTGAGGGTGAGCCGGAGCGAAACACCAGTGAATTGGGGGCAGCTGGGCGTGCAACGGGCCTACCGCGGTCGCCGATTAATCCACCATGATCACTCGTAAACTTATGGCAGGCGGATTGCTTTGCGCTGCCGCGCTTTTCATTGCGGCCCCGGCGGCTCAGGCTGGAACGGGCAGCTCAGGGTCCGGTTCGCTCATCAATATCGGCTGCCTGCTGCAGTCCCTGTCCGCTCAATCACCGACCGCCGACTGTCATCCCGTGCAGATCCCGACCGCCGGAATCGAAGACGCCACCGCGCCCGCCGCGCGCTGAGTCGATAGCGCCGAATACTTCCAGGATTTGAATTTCAAGGTCGCCGCCGTCGCGCAACTGTCAATACAGGGTTCGGCGGCGGCGATCGCAATCCTCGGCAGCGAGCGCCCGGTATTGCCTGTGCGAGCTGGGTTACCCGGTGTCCGGTGTATGCGTGGCGAGTCGTTCGGCCGCGCGGACTCTCGATTGTTCGAGGCGGGTGCGCTCGTCGCCCATTCCGACGAGTAGGTCCATGGTGGCGGGGCCGAGGATGTTGGTGGTGGCGTGTCCTTCTTGACCGAGGTAGCCGGTCATTTCGAGGAGCACCACGCCGTGCACCAAACTCCACAGCCGTCCCGCGATATCGGCGATCGGGTCTGGACGGATCCGCCCTGCTTCGACCATTCGCTCGACGACGTGCATCATCTGGTTGAAAGACGTTGTGTCGATGCCAGATTCGACGGGCACGGCGGTGGTGCCGAGGTTTCTTGCCGCCGGCCGGGTCATCTGCGGGGACACGAGGCCGAACATCAGCCGGTAGCGCTGCGGATTGGCGAGTGCGTAGGTGCAGTACGCATCGCCGGCGACGAAGAAGTCGGCGACCGGATCGTCGGTATCGGGGATGCTCAGTGCGGCACCGAAGCGCGCGAAGGCCTCCGCCGCGACCGCCTCCAGTAGTTCGTTCATGCCGCCGAAGTGGGTATACACGGCCATCGTGGACGCGCCGATCTTGGTGGCAACTGTGCGCGCCCGCAATGCTTCCGGGCCGACCTCCTCCAGCAACTGGATGCTGGCCTCGATCAGTTGCGCGCGTCTACTCGGCGACTGGTCCGATTCCGCGGTCACTCTTGCCACTGCTCCATAACGACGTTATCCTACGGGCATAACACTGTTATGAATCTGGGGGAGACATGCGCCGTCATGATCTCGACGAGGTGGAACCGGCGGCGGTGCTGTCGCCGGAGGCGCTGCTGGCCGCGATACCCGGGCATTTCGACGCGGCGACGCCACTGGTCGAGTGGGCGCGTGAACTTGGGGGTCTGCACGCGGCTCGGATATCGGAGCAAGCTGATCCGGTCGACTTCGACGCAGCCGCCGAGATCGCGCGGATCGTCGCCGCGATCGATTCGTGGGCCGCGTT
Organism: Nocardia sp. NPDC060255; assembly: GCF_042727395.1. NCBI lineage: Bacteria > Bacillati > Actinomycetota > Actinomycetes > Mycobacteriales > Nocardiaceae > Nocardia > Nocardia sp. NPDC060255. The sequence continues at coordinate 35,006 of NZ_JBHXAU010000031.1, forward strand.
GCACGTGCATCGAAACCTGGACGCGCGCAAGGAGTCCCACTCCCTCGGTGAAGTCCTCAGTCGCGTCGTCGGAACATACGTCCAGGCACGATGGACGGTCCTGCATCCCGTCAACGAGCAGGTGCAACGCGCGGCCTGGCGCCACCTCGGCGAAGCTCAGGAAGGTTACGGTCGGCTCGTCGCGGACATCGAGATGCGGTATTCCGCTGGGGTGCAACAGAATCCGCGACCCGACTCCAGGCCGGAGTGAATGTCCATGATCGTGTCGTCGAGCAGATACGCGCGGCCGTGTGAAGTCAGTCGTCTGTAGCGCCTTCGAGCAGTTCGCTCACGTGAAAGTAGCCGACGTTGCGCGGGCCTTCGGTGACGACGACAACGGAGCCCGCCCGGACCGTGTGGGCACCCGTGTTCGCTACGGTCAGCCATCCAGCGCTGGCGGGTGAGCACCACGCTGATCGGTCATCGACTCGCAGGACAAACGAGGCCAACCCGTCGTCCAGACCGTATGGAGGGACGAATGCTGTTGCGGCATAGTCCTGCTCGGCCGGAGTGGATGGTGGTGCCGACGACCTACCGCCTTGGTCGGCAGTAAGCCACACGACATGGCCGCGAAACGGCAGACTGCCACGAAAACGCATGACGACATCCTGCCGCATCGAGCGGACCTCTCGGTTCCCGACTCATCCGAGGAAGGACGCCAGCAGGCTCTGAGAAGCGCCGCACCGCCCCTCCGCGAAAACCTGTTGGCGGACAACGACGATCACTGCTAGTTTTCAGAAACCGTGTTGGACAACGAGGAGGTGGTACCCGTGAACGCAATATCGATATGGGTGCTCCCCTCTGGGGTCACGGTCGGGCGATAGGTCGTCCGGGAGCGCCGTTTATGAGCTCCCGAAAGGCACGACCATGCAATTCACTTCTGAAAAGCGCCTCGACAACGTCCTCGAGCGCGAATTCACCCTCGGCGAGATCCCCGGCATCCTGTGGACGCCCGCATCCGCCGCCACACCGTCCCCGCTGATCCTGCTCGGCCCGCCTCCTCTCGGGCTGCGCAAGGTGTACCCGCGACTGGCGGCCCGAGCCCGGCACGCCGTGGCGGAGGGCTATGCCGCGGCCACCATCGAGCTCCCCTGGAGCGGTGATCGACCTCGTTCCGCCGCAGGCGATCAGGCCCTCGCCGACCTGCATCGGGCGATGGCGGCCGGCGGCCCGGTCGACGACGATATCGTCGACCGGCTCATCCTCCCGCTGGTCGACAAGGCGGTCCCGGAATGGCAGGCCACCCTGGACGACCTGCTCGCGCTGCCGGAGATCGGCGGCCCGGTCGGATATTCGGGCGGGGTGATCTCCATCGGCGTCCGGCTGGCGGTGGTCGAGCCGCGCATTTCCGCCGCCGTGCTGTTCGCGGGAAGTTTCGTGCCCCGCGCCATTATCGAAGAGGCCCGGCAGGTCACCATTCCGCTGCACGTCCTGCTGCAATGGGACGACGAAGGAAACGATCGGCAAATGGCCCTCGACCTGTTCGACGCCTTCGGCTCCAAGGAGAAAACGCTGAACGCCAATATGGGCGGGCACACCGGCGTCCCACAGCACGCGGGGGAGGAGGGGAACCGGTTCTTCACCCGGCACCTGACGTAACGGCGGCCCGCCAGGCCGATAGCAGTCGATAGGAACTGTCGGCCCAGGATGCCGCCATCGAGGACAGGTTCCGGCCCTCCTCGATGGCGGTGTCCAGCCGCACAACCACTCTCGACCGGGCCGGTACCGCCCGGTCGGGGGCGGCTCGTCTCCGGACTGACGCCTGTGGAGGTCGGCCGCTGATCGGTTGGCCTACGAAGCGGCCCGATTTTTCAGAAGATCTGTGCCGAGTCGATTCGTTCGTTGAATCTTGCTGGGCACGCCGAGTTTGATGAGAATTCCTACTGCGCCTCGGGCCTGGGCTCGGCTGCGATCGTCGAGATCAAATATCGCATGGACCAACCCTTGGCCGAACGCCTCGGTCATCCGGCGGTCGAGCACGTAGATGATGCGTCGAGCCAACACAAGATGCACCACGAACCGAACGACAATGAATGCCATCAAGGCCACCAGCGCCCAGTGCCATGGTGCTGATACAGGTCCGATAGCTCCGCTGACAAGGAAGATGAGCGTCAGCAAGGGCGGCATGACCAACAGCATCGTAGCGATCAAGGGCTTGTACCGCCCGGTCCACTGGAGATCCAAGCTGAGCATCGCCGCCGCGAGCGCCCCCTGCTGCTCGGCCGGCGAGAGCTTGTCGAAAGCAGGCCCGATGATGAGAACCGGCTGCCTTGTGCGGAAGCGCGGTTGCACTCCATCCGCACACCAGTCCGGTACATCGCCCGACTCGACATGCGGAGCCAGCACACCGAATCGCGAGGCCAGTTCCGCAGTCTGCATGCTGATTTGATCTGAATTCACCCGCACATGATCTGTCAGGGCCACACGAACCGCCAAAACACCTCGGCGCGACTCCGTCGAATCGGTTCACGTGCGGTGTTGACCACCTCGAACGTGGTCAGGGGAGGAGATTGTGGCCAGGTACCGTTGGGCGGTGAACCCAGCTGATGTGCGACTCCTCAAAGATGGTGATCTCGACACCCGCGAGGAGAATCTGCGCCTGCTGCTCGTGCGGGCCGCTGATGGCGACGCATCCGCCAAGGAAGCACTGTGCGCGCTCGTGCGCGACTATCCCGACTACCACCGGTCCCTGTACAGCCGGGCATTGAACCGGGCGGCGGTCTTCGGCGACGACACGCTGCGGGCACCGCTGCTCGCAGCGCTGGCCGACACTCGATACAACTGCCAGGCCTGGGCGGCCATGGGCTGCGCGGCGCTCGGCTTCCGCGACGCAGTTCCCGGTCTCGTCGCGATGCTGGACCACTCACAACAGATGGCTCGCGAGCAAGCGGTGATCGCCCTGGGCACGCTCGCCGACGAATCGGTCGTCCCGGCGCTCACACCCGTGCTGCAGGACTCGATCGTCGGGATGCGCGAACGTGCCGCCGAAGCCCTCGGTCTGATCGGCGGCGAGGCGGCCCTGGCCGCACTCTGGAACGAATTCGAGCACCGCCGCTACTACCGCATCGGCTACATCGCGAGCGCCCTGGCCACCTTCGCCCCGGACGTCATCCCGCGACTGTGCGCGGCAGCGGACAGCGCCGACCCAGACCAGCGCTACTGGGCGGCCGTCGCACTCGGCTCAACCGGCGACGACCGCGCCGTGCCGACCCTGGAACGGCTGATGGCCAATGACCGTGGCTCCACCGTCTTCGACGGCATGGTAAGCGTCGCCGCGAAGAAGGGCCTCCGCACCCTACGACGAATCCAAGCCGCAATCGCCGCCCGCGAATCCGGAACTGGTTCCGCAATAGGGTAATTGGTGTCGCTGCATGATTCGATCTGCGGCGGCTCGACGCTTGTCGTCTTCCTCGGCGTTGATTCATTCCGCGCAACGCGCCCGGCTCCGCCTACGGGACGTTCGTATCGTTCTCGAGCTCGGGCACGACGTGACCTTAGAGTGCCGAAACCTGAACAGGCACTGTGCCGTAGGCCACGGAGGGGTTATCCTTGATCTCGTGCCGCATCTTTAGGTTCCGCTCCGCCTCTATCTGGTTACTCGCGCCGATCTGGCACCGGGGATACAGGTTGCTCAGGCGGTACATGCCGCGTTCGACTTTGCCGTTGCCCATCCCGACGTGGTCGCTGGCTGGCACGCTACCTCGAATGTGTTGGTGGTGCTCACCGCACCTGACGAACTGTCTCTCGGATGGTTGTGCGCCGATGCCGCTGCGGCTGGCCACCGATTGGTCCGGGTTCACGAACCCGATCTCGACGGTGCTCTGACGGCTGCCGCTTTCGAACCAGCCGCTCGCCGGCTAATCGCCCACCTCCCACTCGCCTTCGCTGAACGAGGGGAGGTGAGAACATGACTGATTCCATCGATACTTAGCTGAGCGACCTGCGTGCTCAACTCGTCGAACTTGCCGCCGAGCGAGACGCGCTGCGCGCCCAACTCGCCGGGGATATGCCTACGGCCACGCGCTGGCTGCAGCGCAAGGTGTGGCGGCAGACCGCCGCGCTCGACGTGCTGAACCGCCGCGTCGTCACGCAACGGTTCGTGCTGCGGACGCTCGACGAGCTCGGGCGATCCCTGACGGCCGAGGAGTACCGAGCCGCCAGAGCCGCGACCGCGAACACCGAATTGCGGGACCGGATCGACGATCCGGACGCAGCCTGATCGGTCATCATGTGAGGTGGCCGGCAGCGCGAGCGTGCCGGTCACCTCACCTCAGCCCCAGATGCTCGACGGACGAGCAGCCGCCTCTAAAGCGGCCGCGAGCGGGTTCGACTCCCGCCTGGGGCACCCATGCCAATTGCTAAGTCCTAGAACGCTTTTACGCGGGCCGAGACCGGCGATCCGATCCCGCAGCGGCTGCGCGGCACCGCGGGCGGACCGGCCCGACAACCGTCACGGTCGCCGCACCCCTCAATCGAGAGGGGAGCGGCGACCGCGCGCACTCGAGAGGTCACGTCTCTATCGGAGAGTGTTCTCCCGGCACCTACTCTGGGCACAGAGGCGCTGGATCCACCGCACGTCTGTGCCGCCATGCCGCTAGGCCGCGACCGTGCAGGTGGTTGGGCCGTACATGAAGTTCCAGCCGGGGCCGGATTCCGCGGCATAGAGCCGATGGGCGCCCGCGGTGGTGGGAGTCCACTGGACGCTGGCGGTGGTGCCGACGCCATCGGCGATCACAACCGGTGAGCCGATCGGCACGCTCGTTCCGTCGGGGCCGACGTCGCTGAACGCGATGGTGGTGTTCGGATTCAGTACGGCGGCGCTGACGGTATAGGTCGAATTCACTTGCGGAGTCGTGCTGGACACCGCGGGTTGGTTGGCCGGATTCGACCCCGAGGCATAGGTGCAGCCCGCTGGCGCGACGCCGCAGGTGGTCGGGCCGTAGGTGAAGTTCCAGCCGGGGCCGGACTCCGCGGCATAGAGTCGATGGGTGCCCGCGGTGGTGGGAGTCCACTGGACGCTGGCTGTGGTGCCGACGCCATCCGCTACCACGACCGGTGAGCCGATCGGCACGCTCGTTCCGTCCGGGCCGACGTCACTGAAGACGACGGTGGTGTTCGGATTCAGTACGGCGGCGCTGACCGTATAGGTCGAATTCACTTGCGGGGTCGTGCTGGACACCGCAGGTTGGTTGATCGGGTTCGACCCCGACGCATAAGTACAGCCCGAGGATGGTTGGTCGGCGTCGGCTGTCGCCATCGTTCCGCCTACCGTCGCCATCGCGACCGCCACTGCGACCGCGATTCCATATCTGACGACCGCGTGCATCGGCCGTCGCCCCTGTGATCCCATGGAGTCCCCCCACTATCTGCCCCGATGTCCGGGGTGTCGAAATATCAAGCATTGCAACCGTATTGCCGCAACATGAGGCAACGTACCGCAGGGGACCGACAAGTCAGCGCGACGTCGCGACAGGCGACCGGGATAGACGTTGTCCAGCCGATCGCGACGAGGCGTGCACGAGTTCGTGCTCACCGAATTGCCGGACGACGGTGCGAGATTGACGCACCGCGAGCACTTCAGCGGGCTGCTGGCCTGGCTGACCAAGGAAGGGCCGGCGGGCGGAGATGAGGGGTTCGCAGCCTTCAATCGGCAAGCGCCGCGTGGAAGCCGTGACCGCCCAAGCAGGCGAAGTGTCGCGATGATCGTTTGAACCTGCACCGAATGCAGGATGAGTTCGCAGGGCGCGATGGGGATACCGGCGGACGACCACGCCCGCCCAAATCCCTGACCTATCGTTGCCTGCGGTCGAACAGCTCCGCAGCGGTGTATTCGGCGCTCGGCAGTTCGTCGAGGGCAGCGGTGATTCGACGTTCCTCCCACTGAAAATGGGATTCCATAATGGCCGACAGTCCCGCGATCTCGCCGCGTACTGCCGCTAGATTCTCGGCGCTGAGATCGGCGAGTGTGGTGGTCATCCGGGTCAGGATGTCCGCGATCAAATGGTGGTCGGCGGAGAGCTCGGTGAGTACCGGGGCCAGGTCCGGGAAGCGCTGGGCCAGAACGGGAAACGCTGTTTTATCCTCGCTGGTGTGGTGGTCGGTGAGGGCCTGGCAGAAAGCCAGGCAGTGCGCGCGCAGGTCCCGGAGCGGGGCGATCGGCTCGTTGCCCCGGTAGTCGTCCAGTGCACGGGCGACGCGGCGTAGTTCGCTACGCAACCGGTCGTGAGTGTCGATCAGTTCGCGGCCCAGGGCGTGGGCGCGTTGGGGAGGGGTGGGCATGGAGACATCTTTCGCGGAGGAGACAGCCTTCGCTGATGGCAGGAATGCACGAAGGTCTGAAAGGTGTTAGGGCAGCGGTTGTTACGCGCCCGGTGTCAGCAGGGCAGGAAAAGTGGTCCCATGGTTGCCTCCTGAAATGCGGTGCCTCCATGCCGACGCCGTCCACCCGGCGCGCACACGCGACACCACCACATCCTATGCGGTGTGCGCGCGGTCGAGGGGAGGTCGGCGGGCGCGAGGTGTCGGTGCTCCGTGCCATCATCCTCGTATGTCACTGGAGTTCTTCAATGGGTTGTCCGGGACGTTGGCGATCGAGTTGACGGAACCGACCAAGAATGTCGCGAACCTGTCTAACCAGAGTGCGACCGCAACCGCGACGATCACGAAAGTCTCGTTTGTGCCGAATGTGTTCGAAGACGGGGACTTTCGGGACTTGACCGACGACGAGTTCGACCGCGTCGTCCTGGACCTGCCCGTGCTGAACTTGCGGGGGCTCGGCGATCCCGTGGAACACCGAGCCCCCAACGGTAAGTGGTTCACGGTGCGTGACCTTGTCGCCGCTGTCGGCGAGACGGAACGGAGCACTCGCCAGCAGTCGCAGTGGTTCGACGGCGTCGACGTGCATCACATCTTCTTCGAAGGCATCCACGAGGGGGACGACGGAGTTTGGGAGATCTATTGGGGGTCGTGAACATCCGGATCGTGTCGTGGCGAGTGCGCTCGGTCGAAACAACGCACGCCGAGGGAATCGCGTTTCGACTTACGCCGACCTCGGCTAGTCGTCGGGGGAGGCGCGGCGGTTGCGTTTGGTGACGCCGCGCCGCTTCTTCGCGGCGATGCGCCGTTCCTTTGCTCCGCGTGAGGGTTTGGTGGCTCGGCGTGTGGGTGGCGGGGCGGCAGCGGCGTCGCGCAGTAACGCGGCCAGGCGTTCGCGAGCGGCTGCGCGGTTCTGCAACTGTGCGCGCTGTTCCGATGCGGCGATCGTGAGCACCCCGTTGACCAGGCGGGTGGCCAGCCGGTCGAGCATCCGGGTGCGCAGCCACTCCGGCACGGAGGGCGAGTTGGCAAGGTCGAACGACAGCTCCACCCGGCTGTCGGTGGTATTGACGTGCTGCCCTCCCGGACCGGACGACCGTGAGAACCGCTCACGCAACTCCGACCCGGCTATCACCAGCCCCCGAGTCACGGTCAGGTCCTCCACCATGATCCGACGCCGCTCTTTCCTGTCCGCGAGTCGACTAGCCGTCTTTTCGACTGAATGGCGACCTCGCCATTCACGATAGCGACGACCTTATCGACGGGTAACAACCAGGCCGTCGGAACATGCCGCGACCCGTGCCGGTCGAACCGGCCGGAGACGAGACCGATCGTGCGGTCGTGGGGGTATTGAGGGCGATACGGAGCAGGTCGGGATGCGGTGTTTCTGGTTCGGGGACAAGCGCGATGCCGAGGCCGTGGGCGACGAGGGAGTTTCCGCAGTCGCGCTGTTAGTCGCGTCGACCGCCGGGGGATTCACTCTCCACGCGCACCTGAGTTCTTATGGCGGTCGACGAGAGTGCGCCGCCGGGGTTCGTTCGGTATTGGGCGGCGGCGAAGGTGAGTTTGTCCGGGTTGGCGATCGAGTAGAACGCGGTGATCAGGTCATCGACTATGACCATGGAGACGATGGCGAGTAATTTGTTGTCTCGGTGGGCCAGGGCGGCGGGTTGGTCGTTGATCAGGCCGATGGTGAGGGTGATACCAGTCGCGCGGGGGTTGCGGGACAGTGCGGCGAAGTAGCGTGTGACGTGGTCGCGGCCGTGGATCGGACGTCGTGCCAGTGACATTCGGCCGCCTCCGTCGGCCCAGGCGACAACGTCCGCTGCCAGCAACTCCTCCAGAGCCGCTACCTCGCCGCGGACCGCGGCGGCGAAGAAACGGGTGACAATCTCGGCGTGGCGGATGGGGTCGGCGTTGAATCGCTTGTGCTGCTGACCGATTCGAGTACGGGCACGTCGATACAGTTGCCGCACATGGGCTTCGTCTCGGTCGAGCACGTCGGCGATGTCACGGTAGCGGTAGTCGAATGCCTCGCGCAGTACGAATACCGCCCGCTCGGGCGGGGTGAGCTGTTCGAGCAGCGCGAGCATGGCCAGGGTGACGCTTTCGCGCTGCTCGACGGTCTCCAGCGGGCCCAATACGCCGTCCGCTGTGAACACCGGTGTGGGCAGCCATGATCCGATGTACTGTTCCCGGACACTGCGTGCTGAGGCCAGCCGGTTCAGGCACAGGTTGGTCACGACCTTGGTCAACCACGCCAACGGGATCCGCACCGGCTCGGCGGCCGCTGCCCGCGCGTCCCATTTGAGGTAGGCGTCCTGCAGGACGTCCTCGGCTTCGGTGGCGTCGCCGAGCAGCCGATATGCCAGCCCGAACAGCTGACCCCGGTGTGCCTGGAATTCCGTGAGTGTCTGCGCCCCCATCACCGCAGCCTGCCACGCGCGTGCCGGTGGCCGCATCTCAGCGTTGGGCCTGTCGCAGCGCGGTGCGCGAGATCAGTTCCTTGAATCGCGCCGAGCCTCGCCCGGTGAGGGCTGGACCGGCCGGGCTGTCGTCGGCGTGGGTGAACTGCGTGACCCCGTCGTGACGGCCCAGGCTGATGTTTTGCCAGATGTAGCGGATGGCAACGGGTTTCGAAGGTCGGCCGTGTAGTGCTCGGTTGATCTCCTGTGCCACATAGGGTGCCATCTGCATCGCGGTCTGACAGGACATGCGGGTTCGGGTACCGCCCGGGGTAGGTGCCGCGGCAACGTCTCCGACGCCGTAGATATCGGGATGCGAGACCGACCGCAGCCGGTCGTCGACGATCATCCGGCCGACGGCGTCGACGGCCAGCCCTGCGTTGGCCGCCAGGGCGGGCACCCGGAAACCGGCGGCCCAAATTATCAGATCGGCGTTTCTGCGGCATCCGTCGTCGAAAAGCAGTTCGCGCGCAACGACTTTCACGATGTGTCGTCCGTCCTGGACGGCGACACCCAGCTGCTGTAGTGATCGGCGCAGGTGTCGCTGGGCATGCGCGGACAACCAGCCGCCGACCGGTGCCGCGGTCACCATCTCAACGGTCAACTGCGGATATGCCTCAGCGAGTTCGGCAGCCGCCTCGATACCGGTGAGCCCGCCGCCGACCACCACCGCAACCGCGCCGCCGGGTAGTTCTCGCAGCCGAGCGCGCAAGCGCTGAGCCGGGTTTAGTTCGGCCAGCGAATACGCGTGCTCGCGTACCCCTGGCACCGCATCCAGATCCGCTCCACTGCCTAACGCGTATATCAAGGTGTCATATCCAAGCGGCTCCGGCGCATCAGCCACCCGCACCCGCCGCGCGACCGGATCGAGCCCGACAACCGTCCCCACCACCAGTTCAACCTTGGTCCCGGTCAGCATCCGTGCCAGGGGCCGATCCGAGAGCTCCTGCCCCGCAGCCAGTTGATGCAGCCGGATGCGCTCGGTGAACCGGTCACTGCGGTTGACCAGAATCACTCGAACGTCCTGGCGGCGCAGCAGACGCCCAGTGCGAACGGCAGCGGTGAGCCCGCCGTATCCAGCTCCCAGTACAACGATTCGGTGCGCCACAATCTCTCCTTACGGTCGCCGATGCGATCACAAGGTTGAACCGGCGTGATGGGGGATTCGTGACAAGTCCATGCCTGGTGCATCGGTCTCGGCTAGCTCACCGGTGGAGCCTGTCGGCTGTGGGGGCGAGAAATTCGGTGATGACCTCGGTGAGCCTTTCCGGCTGGTCTTCGGACAGCAGTGTGTAACTTGTCCTCGATCTCCACCAATCGGGCGTCAGGTTAGAGCTCACCGTTGTAGATGTGCGCCGAGCCCGTCGAGCAGATAGGTCAGGCCGTTCTCGAAGTTCGCGGCCCAATCGGACCCGGCAAGATAGCCGCCCTGGGCGAGGGTCGGATACCGATCCGACTGTGCTGCAACGAGTTCCTCGCTCGCGCGAATGTCCGCCTCGGACAGTCGCAGGCTCGACTCGCTCGCGGCCGAGCCTGCGACATGGCTGACCAGCGCCCAACTCGCGGCGGAGACATGCGGGTCGACGAGCCCGGCCCGCACCAGCGTCGCTCGGAGGAATTCCATCCAGGCGAGGAAGTTCGGACCGAGCAGCGGCCGACGATTGGCCGCCAGGCCGGCAGTCCATGGGTGGCGGAGCAAGGTGGTGCGCCACTCGGTCAGCAGGGTAGTGAGATCGGCGCGCCAGTCCTCGCTGTGCCGCTTCGGAATCGGAGTCTCGCCGAAGATCGCGTCCACCGCGAGGTCGATCACATCGTCCTTGGTGTCGAGATGCCAATACAGCGTGGTGGAGCCGGTGCCGAGTCGCTGGGCGAGGCGCCGCATGGTCAAGCGCTCGAGGCCCTCCTCATCGAGCAGGGCGACTGCGGCGTCGATGATTCGCGCGCGAGTTATCGGCGGTTCGCTGCGCCCGGACGGTGACGGCCGCGCATGGAGAACATCGTGCGGACAAGCGACATGGACTGGACCATCATGCGGGCGGCGGGCCTGTTCGATCGCAATATCCGCACCAGCTATGAGATTCGCACCCCACCCACGCCTGGCCACTACACCGCGCGCATAGACCTCGCCGACGCGCTGCTGCGCGCAGTCGTCGACGGGCGTCGTACCCGGGAAACTGTCGAAGTGATCACCACTGAGGGCACACCGACAATTATTGATATCCTCCGCCGCGAGGCGTTCGGACGCTCCAATTCCTAGCTGGTTTTTCTGACAAGGTTCTCGAAGGTGAAGCGGCAGGGCCTAATTGAGATTTCGAATGTTGCCTGCTGATCCGGCTGCGAGGCGATGAGCTCCGCCGCGTCGCCCTGCCCATCAGCACGCCTGTTACTGCCAATAGTCTTGTAGCAGAGTGAAATTGGGTGACGGGGAAGCGGTGATTGTCAGGGGCAAGGGGGTCGGTAGGGGAGGTCGGGGAGGTGGATTTGCCATTGCTGGCGGGTGATTGTGCCGTGGGTTATTCGGCAGATGCGTTGGGCTGCGTGGTCGGTGTCGAGGTCGAACAGGAGGATGGTGTCGGTGCCGTCGGCGTTGACCATGGTGTGTCCGTCGGGGCTGAAGGCGAGATCGAGTGGTGCGTCCGCTCGGGTGGCTACCGGTTGTCCTTCGGGTTCGGGGTGGTTCGGGTCGGTGACGTCCCAGAATCGGATGGTGTGGTCGGTGCTGGCGCTGGCCAAGGTCTTGCCGTCGGGGGTGAAGGCGAGGGTGTTGACTCCGTTGGTGTGGCCGGTGAGTTGTGCTGTCGGTGTGGGGTGGGTGGGGTTGGTGACGTTCCAGAGTCTGATGGTGTGGTCGGTGCTGGCGCTGGCCAAGGTCTTACCGTCGGGGGTGAAGGCGAGGGTGTTGACTCCGTTGGTGTGGCCGGTGAGTTGTGCTGTCGGTGTGGGGTGGGTGGGATTGGTGACGTTCCAGAGTCTGATGGTGTCGTCGGTGCTCGCGCTGGCCAAAGTCTTGCCGTCCGGGCTGAATTCGGTCCAGGTGATGTAGCTGGTGTGGCCGGTGAGTTGTCCGAGTGGCGCGGGGTGGGTCGGGTCGGCCACGTCCCACAGTTGCGCGGTGTTGTCGTCGTGTCCGGTCGACAGCGTTCTTCCGTCGGGGCTGAACGCGAAGAAGCTGGCGTGTCTGGTGTTCAGTTCCAGCGTCGGTCCCAGGATCGTGGGATGGGCCGCGTCGGCGACGTTCCATAGTTGGACGATTCTGGCGTAGCTGAGCACGGCGAGAGTTCGTCCGTCCGGACTGAATCGCACGTAGGTGTTGCAATTGCTACAGGACTGCAAGTAGCCGGGTGCTGCCGGAATGCGGCCGGACTGGATCGGCTGCGTCGGATCGGTGGTGTCCCAGAGTTGGACTGTGTTGTCCTCGGCGCCAGCGGCGAGCAACGTGCCGCGTGGGTTGTAGGAGATGGAATTCACGGTGGCCCGGTGCCCGGCCAGGACGGTCATCGGCAGGGACCAGAGCCGGATCGTGCCGTCGGCACTGCCGGTGGCCAGGGTGTGGCCGTCGGGGCTGAAACCGACTGTGTAGACGGTGCTGTTTCCGTCGGCGAGCGGCACGGCCAATGGCCCGGCATGTGCCGGCTCGGATACGTTCCACAGCCGGGCGGTGCCGTCGTCGCTGCCGGTGGCCAGCCGACGGCCGTCGGGGCTGAACGCCACCGACCAGATGCCCGCGGTGTGCCCGGTCAACGGCTGGCCGGCCGGGATCGGGCCGGCCGGGTCGGTGACCTCCCACAGCCGGACGGTTCGGTCGCCGCTCGCGGTGGCGAGCAGGCGATTGTCGGGGCTGAATGCCACCGCGAGCACGATGGCGGTATGCCCGGTCAGCGCGGGGCCGACGCGTGTGACATGGCTCGGGTCGGCGACGTGCCAGAGCAGCACGGTGGTGTCGTCGCTGCCGGTGGCCAGGGTGTGGCCGTCCGGACTGAACGCCAGCGAGCGCACCGGCCCGGTGTGACCGGTCAAGGGCGGACCGGACGATATCGGATGGGCTGGATCGGCCACGTTCCACAGCCGGACGGTGTGGTCGTCGCCGGCGGCCGCGAGGGTGCGTGCGTCCGGGCTGAAGGCCACCAGATAGATCGAGCCACTACCGACGGTAAGCGGAGGCCCGAGACCGGTGGTGTGTTCGGGGTCGGAGATGTTCCACAGTCGGATGGTGCTGTCGTCGCCCGCGGTCGCCAGCGTGCGGCCGTCCGGGCTGATCACCGCCGCGAACACCCAGCCGGTGTGGCCGGTCAGCGGCTGGCCGATCGGTCGCGGCCGCGCCGGGTCGCGGACGTCCCACAGCCGCGCGGTGTGGTCTTCGCCGGCGCTGGCCAGCGTGTGTCCGTCGGGACTGAAAGATGTCAGCGTCACTTCGCCACCATGTCCGTGGACCGCGGCGGCCAATGGCGTGTTCTGGGTGGCGACGAGTCGGTTGCGGCTGTTCGGATCGGCTGGTCGCAGACGCGCGGCCACCAGATCCAATTGCGCCGCGAGCGACGGCTCACGCTCCGTGATCCGGTCGGCCTCGGCCATCACACTGCGATAGACGACATCGTCGCGCTGGTGCAGCGCGGTCGATCGCTGTTGTACGGCAACGAACGCGGCGACGGTGGCCAGCACCGCGAAGACCACGACAGCGACGGTGAGCAGGCGGGTGACGCGAGACCGTCGGTCCGATCTCGCCTGCTCGTCGATTCGAGCCTGGATGCTGGCGTGCAGAAACTGCCGCTCCCGATCGGCCATGTTGCGGCGGCCCGGATGCGACCATGCGGACACCTGAGCCAGGCGAACTCCCTGATACAGCAGCGTCGGATCCCGGTTCAGCGCCTCCCACGCCTCGGCCGCCTCGGCCAGCTGACGATGGGTGCGCAGGCCGTCCCGGTCCTCGTCCAACCAGGTTTGCAGGCGCGGCCAACCCCGGATGAGGGATTCGTGCGCGAGTTCCACGCCGTGCTCGGTCACCGTGACCAGTCGCGTGGCGGCCATCCGGTCGAGTACCGCGCGAGTGACATCGTCGTCGAGTTCGTCGTGCGCGGCTCGGCGTTTGGTGTCCTCGGTGCCCTCGCCCGGCGCGATCAGCCGCAGCAGTAGGTGTTTGGCGGCCACGCGCTGAGTGATGTCGAGGCCGGTGTAGAACGTCTCGGCAGTTTGCGCCAAGGCTCCGTCGACTCCGCCGACGCTGTGGTAGCCGGACAGGGTCAACGTCGTGCCGCGGCGCCGCCGCCACGTTTCCAGCAGCGCGTGCGACAGCAGCGGCAGCGCGCCCACCTGCCCGGCGGTCGTCGCGATCAGCGCCGCCAGCAGCGGACCTTCCACCACGCACCCGGCCCGCGCTGCCGGACCGGTGATGGCTTGCCGTAGCTCGTCGACGCTCATCGGTCCGACCGGCGCCTGCGCGTCGCGCAAGGCGGCCACCAAACCTGGATGCGTGGTGAGGCGGCCGTAAAAGTCCGCGCGCACACCGATTACCACGCGACAGCGACTGGTCGGTGCCTGCGCCGCGGCCAGCAGCGTATCGATGAACTGCTCGCGTTCCACGCGATCGGGACAGACGGTGAACACCTCTTCGAACTGATCGACCACCAGCACGAGCTCGGCCTCGGCGGGTTGTTCGGCCAGCGCCTGGCGCACCAACCGGTGCAGGCCGTGGGCGTCGGCCAGCAAATCAGTGTGCACGCGGCCGGGTGTGTGGCCGACGAGGGTGGACAGCGTGATCGCGCACTCTTCCATCGGGTGCGGTCCTGGCGTGAACACCAGCGCGGCACTAGACGGGGTCGCGCCCGCGCGGACTCGGGCGATCAGACCGGCGCGCAGCAAGGAGGATTTGCCCGACCCGGACGCGCCGACGACGGTGAGGAATCGGTGGCGTGGCAGCTGCGCCAGCAGGTCCTCGATGAGGTTGTCGCGACCGAAGAAGCGGTCGGTGTCCTGTGGCTCGAACGCCGCCAACCCGACATACGGCGCCTGCCCGTCGTTCGCGAGCGCGGGCGGAAGCGCTTGGGCTGCTGCGAGTTCGGCGGCCAGCGCGCGCCAGCGCTGTTCCCATGCCGGCACGTCGCCGTCACATGCCCGCACGTACGCCAGCGTTACCGCGAGACTCGGCAGCTTGCGGCCGGACGCCGCCTCGGACAGCGCCGCCGCCGAATAGTGTGCCCGCCTTGCCAACTCGCGGTAGGTCGGCCCGCCCGCCTTCGCTCGCAGGCCGCGTAGATCCATCGCCAACAGGCACAATTGCCCGCCATCAGCATCGAGCAGGCGTTCCGAGCGTGGCACCGTGCCCCCTCCGCATCCCACACCGTTGTTCGGCAATTGTTGTTCAGCGCAAGGAGATCGACGCTGAACAACGAATCCGGGCTAAACCTAACGCAGTCCACACCGCAAGACCTTCAGGGGAATCCCCACTTGGAGCTGGCCGCCGATGTCGTCGACAGCCTTCAGGAGGGGAGTGGGCTGAGGTTCCGAGCCCTCGACGCGTGTCGAGGTGCGACGCCGATCATCAGCAAGGAATTCACGATGAATCTGTTGTCCAAAGTCAAGGTAATTGCGGGCGCATCCGTTCTCGCCGCGACGGTGCTGTCGATGAGCTCTGTACCCGCTCAGGCCGCGCCCGCCGGGTCGGCACCCCCGAGTGCCGCAGAGTTACGCAATACAGATTGTCCAGTCAGCAACCCGCTGATCACCTATCGGGTCCACGTTCAGGACGCTGGCTGGTTGGGCCAGTCCTGTGACGGCTACGTTGCCGGCACGACCGGCGAATCCCGTCGGATCGAGAAGCTCGAAGTGCATGCGAACATCGGCTATCTCTGCCTCAAAGGCCACATCCAGGACCAGGGCGACGATCCTTCTTGGAGCTGCCAAAGCGGGGGCACCCCCGCGGTGACCGGAACCGAGGGGCTGGGTCGCCGCCTGGAGGGCGTTCATATCTATATTGCCAATTCCCCGCCCATTTGTGCGGAGGCCCATGTGGAGGGCGACGGTTGGCAGGAGGCCAGGTGCGGTACCGACCTCTGGGTGGGTACGTCGGGGCAGGGCAAGCGGATGGAAGCCATAAAGATCTGGAAGCAGTAATCAGCCCGGCGTAGCCGAATTCTGCTGTCGCCGAGGGTGACCCGGCGCGATGCGTGCTCGAGTGGGGCGGGTCCCCACCATCGGGTACGCATCGCGCCGGAACCGGGCTACGGCGTTCGGAACGCGAATCTCGGCCACGCCGCGACCGAGTCGAGTTCGGAGATCAGCCACCCGGTCTGGGGAAAGGCGAACCCCACCTCCGGTACGCCGAAGCCGACGAGTCGGTCCGGACCTCGGTCATCCGTCGATGAACGCCCCGGATGCGTCTGTGGCGTAACGGTTTCGGAGCTGGCGCTTGTAGACCTTGCCGCTGTCGTCGCGGGGCAGCGACTGCACGATCTCGATGTGAGCGGGCATCTTGTAATTCGCGAGTTGACCGGACAGTGTGCGGCGGACCGCATCTGCGGTGAGGTTCGCACCGGGGCGGGCCAGGATGTGCGCGGCCACGAGCTCGCCGAGATCGCCGGTGTCGGGTATGCCGAACACGGCCACGTCCTCGACGCCATCGATGGCGGCAATGGTGTTCTCGATTTCGGCGGGGTAGATGTTCACTCCACCTCGGATCACCACTTCGGCGTCCCGGCCGGTCAGATACAAGAAACCTTCTTCGTCGAGATAGCCGAGGTCGCCGACCCACAGCATGCCCTCGACGGGGGAGTGCGGTGCGCCCTGATTGAGGTACTCGAACTGCGGCCAGTAGTCGGCGCCGCGCACCCAGACGCGGCCGATCTCGCCGACGGGCAGCGCGTTGCCCTGTTCGTCGCCGATGTGCACTGCCGAGCCGTCGGTGGCGCGGCCGACGCTGCCGGGGTGGTCGAG
The DNA here is from genome assembly GCF_042727395.1 of Nocardia sp. NPDC060255. NCBI lineage: Bacteria > Bacillati > Actinomycetota > Actinomycetes > Mycobacteriales > Nocardiaceae > Nocardia > Nocardia sp. NPDC060255. The sequence goes on from NZ_JBHXAU010000031.1 coordinate 51,751, forward strand.
CCAGTCCGCGGCGCTGATCCAAGTGATCGTGCCTGCCTCGCTGCATCCGTAGAACTCCCAGAGCGCATCGCCGAACAGGTCGATGGCGGCCCGCTTGAGCGCGGGCGGGCATGGTGCGGCGGAATGGATGACGTGGGTGAGGCTGGAAAGGTCGTAGGCGGCACGGATTTCGGCGGGCACGCTCAGAATGCGCGAGACCATCGTCGGCACGATTTTGACCTGCTGGATGTGGTAGCGGTCGACCAAGTGCAGGAACTTGCGGGCGTCCCATTTGGGCATGATCACGATGTCGGCGCCCATCCGCAGTCCGAGCACGGCGATCGCGTTGGGGGAGGTGTGGTACAGCGGTCCGGCCACCAGCATCGGCACGCCGGGGGCCAAGCCCATCCGCTGGGCGGTCGCGCCCGCGATACTCAGCAGCTGGTGCGGTGTCATCTGTTCGCGTGCAACACCTTTGGGTTTTCCCGTGGTGCCTGAGGTGTAGATGACGCCCATGGATTGGGCGATCGCGCCTTCGATGTGCCCGACGGGTTCGGGGTGCGCGGCGATCCAGTCTTCCAGCGAGTCGTGGCGACCGGTGGGCTCGGCCAGGGCGAGATCCCAGCCGCCCTCGGTGAGAAGCTCTGGGGTCATGGCGATTTCGACGATGCGGGCTGCACTGCCCGCCAGTTCGCGAGCGGCTTCGAGGATGGGCACGAACTCGGTGTGCGAGAAGATCAGGCGCACTTGGGCGTCGGTGAGGACGTGCGCGACTTCGCTTGCCGTCCAACGGGTGTTGATCGGCAGCGGGTTGGCCCCGGTGGACGCGATGCCGACCGAAACCTCGAGGAATTCCAGGTCGTTGCGAGCCATGATGACGCATTTGTCACCGCGATCGATGCCGGCGGCCAGGATCGCCGACCCGAGCCGACCTGCGCGAAGCAGGGCTTCGGGCTGCGTGCGGGTGCGGGCGCCGCAGACGAGGGTCGGCGTTTTCGGCGGAGTATCGATCATGTCTGGGAGTCTGCCATCTCGACGATCGAGTGAGTTCGGCTGTATCCGAAACCCGTTCAGCGTGTGTCTCTGAGCCGATATCGACTCTGTCGCAGCATGTTCCGTGAGAACTAGTCGCCTGGTTGTCGAACTCGACCGTCCGGGCGTCTGATCGCCGCAGTTTCGTCGAGTTGCTGGGCGCGGCGAAGAAGAACGGGATCGTGCGCATTGACGAGGAATAGATCGGGCGTCGGTGTCGCCCACAGTTCGGCGAGCCGCTCATGGTTGGCCCGGACATCGGCCATGCTGTGCGCGACGGCGCGCTCCAGCATGGTCAGCGCCCGGGGTGCCCGGCCGGTGCCGTCGATCTGCCCGCGGTGATAGAACGCATCACCGGCGTGCAGGATCCACCGTTTGCCGGTGTCTACGGCGACGGCGGCATGGCCACGGCTGTGCCCGGGCAGGCTGATCAGGACAACACCCGGCGCGATATCGGTGAGCTCTTCGGTGGCGGTGAAACCGTGCCACGGCTCGCCTTGTCCGGGCGTATGCAGAACGTACGTCGGGTGATGGTCGTGTTGCGTGGGGAGATACCGTCCTCTTTCGACGAAACCTCTCGGATTGAGTGCCGCATTCGCTTCGGCTGCGGTGAGATGGATTCTGGCCCAGGGGAAGTCGGCGAGTCCGCCGCTGTGGTCGGCGTCGAAATGAGTGATGACGACATCGCGGACATCGCGCGGGTCGAAGCCGAGGCGCTCGAGCTGGCGGATGGCTGTTTCGTTCTCGTCGAACCGCGGGCGGACGAAGAAGCGGCTCGGCCCGAACCGGGCGCCCGGATCGGCGACGTCGCGCAGGCCTAGTCCGCTGTCGATGAGCGCGAGGCCGGTGTCGGTTTCCACCAGCAGGACGTGGCAGACCAGGCCGTCGGGTGTGCCCAGCGGGCGCATGGTGCCGCAGTTGAGGTGATGCACCTTCATCCGTCACGCACCGAGATTCGGTGGTGTGGTGGTGAGCAGTCGCGGATCCGGCGGGGCACCTGCCGTGGCGACGGCGCCGGCTGCTGCTCGGGCGAGCGTGAGCAGCTCGCGGGGGTTGCGCTTGTCCAGTCCGCCCAGCAGTTGCTTCAGGATGGTGAGCTGGTCGAAGTAGATGCGTTCTGTCACCAGGTTCTCGTGTTCGTCGAAGACGAAGTAGGCCGTCATTCTGGTCCGGTGCGCCGAGCCCGTCGGTGGGATCTTCCCCAGCGGGCCCAAATGTGTTCCGAGCAGCCAGAATTCGACGATCACCGCATCGTGACTGTGGCGCAGCGCGATGATCTCGTGGTCCTGGTCGGGAAAGGCGCGACGGGTGTCGCGGTAGTAGTCGCGGACCTCGTCGTCGCCGTCGTGGACGACCATCGGGGCGATCAGCTCGTAATGCGGATGCGGGAACGTCGACAGTGTTGCGTCCCAGTCCTGCAGCACCTCGTCATGGAAATGGTCGAGGACGAGTTTCTCCCGTGCGCGGAGGATGTCTTCGGGGGGCAAGGTGAATCGTGTCGACATCAGTGACTCCTGGGAGACGCATGCGGGGCTTCGATATCCACAGCGTGGGTTTATGTACCGCCGACCATATACCCACGGTGTGGATTTAATCAACGGTGTGCGGCAGGATGGTCTGATGACCAGTCACGCTGCACCGGCGCGCCGCGGCCGACCCCCGAAAGGTGCCGGCCAGCTCAGCCGTGCGGGGATCGTCGAGGCGACGCTCGCGGTGATCGGCGACGAGGGAGTCGGCGCGGTCGGCATGCGGGCGGTGGCTCGAGTGCTCGGAGTCGATCCGAAAAGCTTGTACAACCACGTCGATGGCAAAGATGGACTACTCGACGCGGTTGCCGAACATCTCCTGGGATCGATCGAATTACCAACGCGCACTGGTGATCTCCGCGCCGACCTGCGTGCCATCGCGGACGCGTTCCGGCAGCGTGCGCTGCTGCATCCGGCGGCCGCGGCGTTGGTGCTCACCCGGCAATTGGGATCGCGGGAGGGCTTGGCGCCGACCCAGGCGGTCCTCGAGGTGCTCCTCGCCGTGGGGTGCGAGCCGGACCAAGCGGTCCATCTGCTGCGAACGATGCTGGCGACCCTGGTCGGCACGCTGTTGCGGGAGGTGAACGCGGGCCCGACCTACGGAACCAGCGACCTCCCGGGCATCGCCGCGCGCCGAGAGGCGTTGGCGCAGTCGGGATTACCCGCCGTCGTCGAGGCCGCTCCCTACCTGGCGCGGTTCGACAGCCAGGCGGAGTTCGACTTCGCGATGGACTTGACGCTCGACGCGCTCGTCGCCCGCATCAACGCCTCGGCGCCGAACAGCTGAACCATTGTCACCTGAATCGGGGGCATGTCAGGTCCGGCGGATGAATGCGTTTGAGAGTTCTGGAGGTTGCCCCGCCCTGCTCATCCGCGCCACCCAAGGCGTAATCCCCCGCGAACAGGCCGACGCGATGATTCAACGCCGCCTCAACACCCGCCTGGCCGGACTCGACACCGACCATTTCATCTACACCAGCGACCCCGATGGCTTCGCCAAAACCGTCGACGAATTCCTCACGGCCCTCTGACCCCGGCATTCGGCACGGCCTGCGCTGGCGTCCGAAGTCGCCCTGTCTTCCTCATGTCGAGGTCCGCGCGATGTACCATCCCGGTCGTCGATATCGAAGCGAAATCCACTGGGGGAGAGTGTAATTGATTGCCGAGCCAGCTGGCTCTCATCCGCGGATGAGAGCCAGCTGCTCACTTCACGCCGCGGTTGACTGAGCGGGCGTCAGCACCGGGCTGTTGTGGTAGGCGGCGATCAGCCACCGACCGTCGCGCTTCTCGAAGACCCACGTCGCGTTCACCTTTCGCTCGTCGCCGGGAACCTCCGTTTCGCCGGCGAACAGGATGGCGGACTCGCTGATGATGATCGCGGCGTCCTGGCCGAGGAAGCGGATGCTGAGCTGCTTGTTGTAGGTCGAGCTGCCCGCGAGCGGCCCCTCGAAGGCCAGTGCCATGTTCTGGCGGATCACCTCGCGGCTGCCGCGAAGCGAGCCGGTGATGATGGCGGTCGCGTCGGCGGTGTAGTCGGCGACCATGGCGTCGGCGTCGCCCGCCGCCCACGCCTTGTAGGAATCGGCGAGCACGGCCTGGATCGCGGCCTCGTCGGCGGCATGATTGTTCGACATCGAAGTCTCCCTTGTTGATCGGCTCGCTGGAGTGTTCCGGCGAACTCGGGAGTACATACCGGCGGCGGCGCCCGAACTCATCGCGCTTGCCGGAAAGAAATCTCGGATCTAATCGTCGAGTCGAGCCGCCAGTCCGAAGGCCGCGAAAACCGCGGGATCCTGGAACACCGAATTCCGGCTGATCCCCGCGGCGGTGACGGTGAAGATCTGGAGCGTGTGTAGTTCGTACCCGCCATCGACACGCCGATACGCGGCGAATCCGGGTTGGCCGCCGTTGGCGGTGACCCGCTCGAGCGACCAGTCCTTCCCGGCCGCCTCGAAGACCCATTCCATGAAAAGGCCGTAGTTGCCGCGGCCCGCGAACCAGTTGAGCATCGGCGGCATCTCCATGATGACGTCCTCGGTCAGCAACCGCTTGAGGCCCTCGACGTCGGCGTGCTCGAACGCCGTCATGTAGCGCTCGACCCAGGCGCGCTGCTCGGCCGTGGACGGCTCACTGATCCGTTCCGGCCCGACGCCGATCCCCTTCAGGCGAGTACGCGCCCGCTGCAGCGAGCTGTTCACCGAAACGACTGTGGTGCCGAGGATTTCCGCCGACTCGGCCGCGGAGAAGCTGAGCACCTCGCGCAGGATCAGCGCACCGCGCTGCCGTGCCGACAGGTGCTGCAGGGCGGAGGCGAATGCCAAACGCAGGGTGCTGTGATCGATCGCGGCCCCGGCCGGATCGCCGGTGTCCAGCAACGAATCCGGTAGGGGCTGCAGCCAGGCGTGCTCGCCCCGGACGAGTGGTCCGAGCGGATCCGCCGGGGCCACCAGGCCCGACGGCAGCGGCCGGCCGCCGCGACGTTGCAGCGCGGTCAGGCAGGCGTTGGTCGCGATCCGATAGAGCCAGGTGCGCAGTGAGCTGCGCGTATCGTCGTACTGCTCGCGCGCCCGCCAGGCTCGCAGATACGTGTCCTGGACCAGGTCCTCCGCGTCGTGCGCCGAGCCGAGCATGCGGTAGCAGTACGCCAGCAGCTCCGTCCGGAACGGTTCGATCCGACGATCGAAGCCGTCATCCCTCGTCATCGCGCCTCATCTCCACTGCCGCCGCCAGCACCATACCGGTCTGTAATGGCTTCGGTCTCCGCCTATTTCGCTCGTGCGGCTTTGGTCAGTAGCCGGCTGAGCTGTCGCTGCTCTGCCGGGCTGAGGTGGGCAATGGACGACTGGGTGCGCATTGCCGCGGCGAGTCGTCGCCGTACGTCGAGGCCGCGCTCGGTGAGGGTCACGATCTTGGCCCGCCGGTTCGCCGGATCGACCTCTCGGGTGATCAGGCCCTTGTCCTGGAGGCGGTCGGCGAGGAAGGTCACCGTGGACGGGTCGCAGCCCAGGCTGGCGGCGAGCTGCCGCATCGACGGGGTCGCGGATGGTTCGATCTTCCACAGGGTGTTGGCCATGACAGCGGTCAGTCCCAGGTCGCCGACGGCGTCGGCGAGTAGCGCATTGGTCTGCTCGGCCACGGCGAAAACCAGGTCCAGTACGTCATAGATCAACGATTCTTCCGCGTCTGCCTGCTTCGCCACCACCCGACAATACTTGGTCACTCAAACACTTGACAACTCCAAGTATTGGCGTGAGAGACTACCGACACTTGGACGATCCAAGCATTTGATTCAGGAGATCTCGAATGGCCACGGGCACAAGCAATCTGCGATCCGACCCCGTCGACACTGGCTCCACAGCGCTGCCCGGCACTTCGCCGAGTGCTGGGCGACCGCCGGATCGATGGCGTTATCTGTGGCTGGGCGCCGGTGCGGTGCTGTCGTTGTTCGCGGTCAACGGCCGATGGGATATCCCGTTGGCCGCTTGGCTGGTCTCGATACTGCTGCTGCGTTTTTCGCGTACCAGCAAGGTGGCCGTCGGCGTCGGCCTGGTCTGGCTGGTCAGTGTCGGAGCCGCGATGTTCTTTCTGTGGCACGTGGCCGTTCCACTGACCGGCATGACAGTGCTGGGCGGGGTGGGCTTCGGAACTGTGCTCGCCTTGCCCTACCTGGTGGACCGCCTGCTCGCGCCGCGGCTCGGCACGGTCGCCGGCCTGCTGTTGTTTCCGATGCTGCTGGCCGTATGCGAGTTCGTGATGGGAGTTTTCAGTCCGTTCGGCACGGCCTACGGTCTGCTCGCCGACGCTCAGTACACCAATCCCGCTCTGCTGCAGGTGATCTCACTGACCGGCCCGTATTCTATCGGATTCGTTATCGGCGCCCTCGCCACCGTGGTGAACCACGTGTGGGAGCGTCCGCTGTCCTGGCGCACCGCGCGCGTGCCCGTCGTCTACGCGGCGGTGCTCGGCGTCGTAATTGTCGGCGGCAGCGCACGTTTGGCGTTCTTTCCGGTATCTACCGCCCAGGCCGTACGCATCGCTGGTATCAATCCCAGCACAGCGGCCTTGGACGTGGAAATGAAGGCACTCGGCCAACCCGGGTTCGACCCGATGCACGTACCTCAGTTCGACCCGGCCACGGTGCCACTGGAATCGAAGGCGGTGATCGACGGCCTGTTCGACGGCACTCGGCGCGCCGCGCGAGCCGGCGCGAAAATCGTTGTCTGGTCGGAGAATGCGGCCAGGATCTCGGTCTCGGACGAATCGGCGTTCCTGGCCGCCGCGCAGGCCGTCGCCCGAGACGAGCAGGTGTATCTGGACGTCGCCGCCAACGTCTACCTGCCGACCGCGCCCTACGGTCGCGACGAGACACATTTCATCGGCCCGGACGGTGCCCTGCTCTGGAGCTATCAGAAGGCGCACCCGATTCCGGGCCTGGAGACCTACACACCCGGCGACGGAAAAGTGCCCGTGGTGAGCACCCCTTACGGTCGAATCGCGAACGTAATCTGTTACGACGCAGACTTTCCCGCCATGATGCACGCCGATGCCGACATCATGCTGGTGCCGGGCGGTGACTGGCCAGAGTTCGGCCGGCTGCACACCCAGATGTCGAGCCTGCGCGCGATCGAGAACGGTTACTCACTGGTCCGGCAGGACTTCAACGGCTGGTCGGCCGCCTATAACCCGCACGGACAACCCATCTCGACCCAGGACACCACCGTCGACCACGACCCGTGGATCGTGGACGTCCCGACCCACGGCACCACCACGCTCTACCGGCTCACCGGCGACATCTTCGCCTGGCTGTGCCTGGCAGGCGCACTCGTGCTGGCGGGCATCGCCATGATCCCGCGACGCTCGGCAGTTTGATGCGGTTACGCTCGCGACTCGTTCGGCTGGGCGAGGGCGGCCATACCGGCTCCGATCCGCTGTGCCAGTTCATCGCGCTCTGCCTGTGCGATGACGAGGTAGTCGGGTGTGTCCACTGCGGCGAACTGCTGTTCACGGAAGGGTGTTCCGGGTGGGAGCGGCGCCAGGTGCCAGTGCACGTGTGAAACGCCTTGCATGCTGCCGAAGCTGAACACGTAGAGGCGTTCGGTGGGTGTGATTTGCGTCAGGACCCGGCCGAGGCGATGGACACGCAGCTGGATGGCGAGGTAGTCGTCCTCGGTGAAGTCCGAGACGACATTTGTCGCGTGGCGCCGGGGTGCGAGCAGGCAGTAGGCGTAGAGGCGAGGGTAGGGCGGAATGAACACGATGCAGTGTTCGTCACGGTAGGCGACGGTTTCGTGGGTGCGGGTTGTCTGTTCGTCGGCCAGTTCGCAGATGAAACACTGACCGGCGGCGTTTTCGGCTTGAACTCGGGCGATGTAGGCGTCGGTATCGATCGTCCCGACCGTGCTGGATGTTCCAGGGCGTTGTACCGATGTGTTCTGTGGCTCCATGACTACTGCTGCTCCCGTTCGTGGTGTGACCGATCTCCTGCTCGCTCGGCGGTCCGACTCCTGGAAGGTCAACGGGCCGAGATCATCTCGGCCCGTTGCCGAGTGTTCGATCTTAGGATGGCGCGTGGGCGCGGGACAGTGGGCGCCGTCGAGATCGATGAGGAGCCGGGTCGTGTCGGACACGTTTGTCGTTGCTGCTCGAATTCCTATGGGGCGGGTGGCATTCGAGCAGTGGCTGGCGACACCTGCGCCGGGTCCTCAGGTCATCGAGAATCGCGACGCGATGTATGACCGGTGGTTCTGGGACGGGAAGGTGCCGGATTGGCGCCAAGCCGAGGAGGGGATAACGCCGCGAGAATATTTCGCCGACTGTTTCGGCGAGGACACCGGCGGGCTGACCTATGTCCTCCGGTATCAGGAGGGGGCGCTCGAGGCGTATCTGATGCACTTCGGGTTCTGTGAGTCGAACATCTATACCGCGCTGGTAATGCTCGCCGCAGCAGGGCGATTGAGCTCCGAGCCGGCCCCGAGCGTGGTGTTGTTCTGGGCCGAGACCAGCGGGTCGATGTTCGCAGCCGATTCGAACGGATGGCTGGCGACCTTGTCGGTGGGTGTCGACGGCGCCCGATTCGCCACCGATATCGATCTCACGGCGACGATCGCGGACCTACGGCCGGCCGAGACAAGCTATTTCGATTTGCTCGACCGCTTGGCCGAGGCAGAGGAATCGGTTGACGCCGAAGACAAGTGGAGTTTCACCGCGATCGCCTGCGATCCACGATACGTGGACGCCGCGGTCCTCACCGGGGCCCAGTAGCGCGCATTGATCGCTCGGTCACGTGGTTCTTCACCCCGAACATGGGACCAGCGCTGTGTTTGCACTTGACCAACGGCCGCGATTTCACCGTCGCGATGCCAGAACCCGCTGCCGCGATGTGGGCGATGGGTATCGCACTGTAAGCGACCGCCGTTCTTGCGGCACGCGTCGGTCGACCATCCAAACCGACTGGCTGACAACACTTCCCACACGCTAATCTCGGCCCTGAGCCGTCTGCCGTCTGCCGTCTGCCGCACCGTGGCATCCGCGCATCGGCGAACGGTCAGCGGGCACTGCCCAGATTCTGATCCTCTTCTCGTCCGGACACCATGCTGGTTGTTTCGATGATCTGCTGGAAGCGACCGTCGGGGGTCAATTCGGCGAAGACCAGCACCTCGAAGGCGACTGTAGTGCCGTCGACTTTGCTGGCGTGGACGGTGTGCCGGTCGGCGTAGCGATCGCCGACGATCAGTTCGTCGTGCACCTCGACGTGTCCGCCGACGAGAACCTCGCGCAGATGCGTGATGTGCGCGGCGAATTCGGCGCGGTCGCTCCACACGCCGTCGGTGCGTTGGCGATAGCCGTCGGCGAAGTGACGCGTGACGGCGGAGTCGACATCGAGTTGCCGGTCGAACAGCAGGTCGTTGAGTGCGGTGGCAATGCTGGTGGTAGTGGCCATGAGAACTCTCCAATCAGATGCGTGCTCTGTGCACGCATATCAAGCTATCGCATATGCGTGCTCGATGCACGCTATTCTTGAAACATGTCACACCAGGGACCCGGTGCCCACGTCGCCGACGCCATCGCGGAGTTGCTGCGCAGACGGACAAGGGAGGGGATCTACGCCGAACTCACCGAAGGACTGGACCCGGCGGTGGACACGACGACCTACCCGGTGCTCAGCGCCCTCGGCCGCTTCGGCCCACGCAGTGCGGCCGCGCTGGCTGCCGAGATCGGCCTGGACCGGTCGGTGACCAGCCGCCACGCCACCCGGCTCGAGCAGGCCGGGCTGGTGCGACGCGCACCGGATCCGGACGACGCCAGAGCCACCCTGCTCAGCTTGACCGAACCCGGACAGCGAGCGGTCGATGTGATGCGCGACCGGCTCGCCCGCCGCTTCGACAAGCATCTCGCCGCATGGCCCGAGTCCGAAGCGCAGGCGTTCGCCGCGGCACTGACCCGGTTCGTCCGCGAGGAACCATTCGGCTGAGCCGGGCCGAGGAGTTCTGGCGCCCGGGCCGAACGCGCGCTACTGCCAATTATCGAGTGGTAGACGCTGATCAACTCTGGGATCATCGGGCTCGGCATTCGACATCGGTGCCGGTGGGAGGAAAACGCGGATGACCACGATGCGACGGTTCTGGATCGAATTCGACCCGCAGGAATCCTTCGACGCTCGGTTCTGGCAGGGCGTCGGCGTAACCGGCTTCGATGTGCGGGATTGCTTGTCGATGGTTGCGGATCTGTTCCCGGACGGACTGCTGCCACCTGTGCACCGAATTACCGTCGACATCTCGCTGGCCGAGCCACTGCCGGTGAATCCCCACTATCTCGGAGTCCCGGTGTGGCGCGGCGTGTGGTATCCACCGGTGAACCTCAAAACCGGACCGACCCGCGCCGTCGACCGAAGAGGCGCGCCCTCGGACTACCCTGTGCCTGTCACCGCATCACACCGCTGAGTGCGGGCCGGCGAGACCCTGCGCTGATCGAATCTGCTACGGCCTGGCAGTGTCCTGCCTGGTCAACCGACATCGGCTTGGGTGTTCAAGTACACCACCAGATCGCGGGGCAGGCCGTGCGTGTCATGCAGGTAGTGGTAGTCGTTGTCGGTCAACGGCCGGGTGAAACGGCTGCGGGACAGGACCTTTCGTCCGCGCTGGAGTAGCAGATCGAATTTGCGTTCCTCGTCGAGCAGGATGGTGCGCACCTCGTGGGAGGGCACAGTTTGCCGGAAGTGCCCGAGAGTGTGTTCCACCAGCTCGATCGGCAAGTCGGACAGGGTGCGGGTCGGATCGTCGCGCCACAGCGTGGTCAGGGTGCGGCGGATCAAACGGCGGAGTATGTGACCTCGACCAGACGGCGACGGCGTCACCCGGTCGCCGAGGACGGCGATGCTCGATCGCAGATGGTCCGACAGCAGTCGCAGCGACGGGTCGTCCAGCGGGCCCCAGATTCGGGGCAGAGTGCTCAGCCAGGGCTGGAACACATCGATCTCGAAGACGGACTGCGTGTTTCGCAGGATTCGCACCAGCCTCTCCAGGCCGAGGCCGGTGTCGATGCCGGGCCGGCGCAGTGGTTCGAGGCTGCCGTCGGGATGCCGGAAGTATCGCATCATGACGTGATTCCACACCTCCACCCATCGGTCATCGGAAGTCGGTGTGCCCTGCGGCATTTCGTCTCCCGTCCAGATGAAGATCTCCGAATCTGGTCCGCAGAGTCCGGTCGGGCCGTTGGACCACCAGTTCTCGTCAGTGGTCGGTTCCACCGGTAGGCCCAGCTCGTCCCATGTGCGCCAGGAATCGTAGTCCGGCTCGACCTGTTCGTCACCGCCGAACACTGTGACGTGCATCCGGCCGGGGTCGATGCCGAAGCCGTCGCGCAGCAGTTCCAAGCCCCAACGCAGGCTCTGCGGGCCGCCGTAGTCGCCGAGCGACCAGGACCCGAGCATTTCGAACACAGTGAGGTGGGTGTCGTCACCGACCTCATCGAGGTCGGTGGTGCGCAGGCATCGTTGCAGGCTGATGAGTCGCTGACCCAGCGGGTGGGGTCGGCCCATCAGATAGGGGGTCAACGGGTGCATCCCGGAGGTGGTGAACAGCACCGGATCCCCCGGCACGGGGATGAGTGATCCGCCCTGCGTGCGTTCGTGCCCGCGTTCGCGGAAGAAATCGAGGAAGGTTTGAATGGTTTGGTCTGTCGTTATCACGGTGGTTGCTCCATCGATGTGAAATCGACCGGAAGCGACCGCAGATAGCAAGTCCGGCAACAAGACCGACGCACACCGGCGGACCGTTTCCGGTCGCCGGCCAGGAAGAAAGAGGTCAGGCAGGCGCGACCGGCGAGCGAAGAGCTCGTGCGGCCGCGGCGGCGATTCGTGAATTGACCTTCATGGCTGCACGGTAGCAACCAGGTCGTGCGGAGTGCGACCGAATATCGGCCGGTGTGGTGATCGGGCGCCCGCTTCGGCACCAGCTTCAATGGCTACCTGACGAGGCTTCCTGCTACAGCCGCCGAATTCCGAGCCGAATCCCATCGCGTCAAGCCCATACTGGAAGAGGTTGGGGGCGGTCGATAACTCCTGAAGCAGGACCTATTTCAGGAGTTCGATCACGGGCGCGAAGGTTTCCATGTCCATTTCCATCATCGTGAAGTAGGTGACTCCGTGGCGGTCGCGGCATTCGCGCACGCGGTCGGCGATTTGCTGGGGCGTGCCGACCAAAACGCCGGGGGCGGTGCGGATTCGGTCCTCGGTGAAGCCCGGCTGGAACTGGCGCAGCCGATCGATCACGGTGTTCCACTCGGCCGGAGCGCCTACCGCCCACACCAGCAGGTTGAATTCCACTTGATCGCGGCGTTCGTCGAGCAGGCCGCGGACATAGTCCGCACGGTCGGCGAGTTCGTCCGGGGTCATGGCGTTCGGCAGCCCGGTCTTCGGCAGCGCGGCACCGGGGAGGGCGATCACGTCGGCGTGCTCAGCGGCGATGCGTAGCAGGCGGTTTCCCGATCCGGCGATCATCAGCGGCGGGCCTTGCGGCCGGTCAACCGGCTGAACAACTCCGCCGACCGGCGGGGTAGGTGAGGTCGGGCACTCCGGGCGCCGGTCGACGCACCCGAGCTCGACCTCAGCTTGCGGCTGCCAGCACCCTCCACACCTTTCTAGAACGCGGGCGGGCCTGCGGAGCCGCGAATCCGATTCGCCGACGCGCTTCGTGCGCACTGATCCGCAGCAGATCGGTCAATAGCTCCACGGTGTCCCGATAGCCGGTGTCTGCGGCGAGGCCACGACGCTCGGCTTCAGCGACGGCAGCGCGCATGGCGGCATCCAGTTGCCTCCGGCGGCGTTCGGTTTCGACGAGGGTGCGCAGCAAGTCGACATCGGCCAGCTTCGGCCATCCGGCCGTTTGAGCATCCGGCGCGAGCGCGGTCGAATGTATGTTCACGCGAGCTACCCTACCGCAGGATAGAACATATGTTCGACTATTCGGCTTGCTCGGTGTGCCCGATTCGGCGCCACTGCGATCTCACTCGATCAGGACATGTGCCAGTGAGAACGCGCGATATGCGACATCGCCGTGCGGTTGCCTGACGGCATCCGAGATACGTTGCTGGACAGTCGATCACGGGTGCCGAGGTATGGGCATCCGGACTTGTGCCTCGTCACCCGTGGGTTCGACCGTGCACATGGATGGCGTGCCCGTAGCTGCCTTCGGGTTGCTGAGCCAGGAGCGGAGGTATCTGGCGACTCGCTGCGGCGACCGGCTCGGTACGGGTGGTCGTGTCGTGCGCTTCCCTGTCGATCCATAACTGTGTCAGCCAAATCGTGTCCGGATCGTCAAGGGCGGTGTTGATGCTGAACGAGAGCAGGCCGCCACCCTCGTCGCCAGCGCGGAATCCCTCGAGAAGCACGGCAATCAGCTCGTCACGCCGACCCGGCAGCGCGGTCATTCGCCCGTAGACACTGAACATATTCTCGCTGGCCATGTTCGCCCCTTCGCATGATCTATCCGCGCGCGAGCCTACTCCGGACCGCCCGCTTGCTGTCCTGTGCTGAAGTGGCGCAGCCCCGGGCATCGTCGACCATGATGGCCGGATGGAACGCGTCGATGTCGAACTGCTTGCTCCGCGAGGCAATGTCACCGTTATTCGATTGCCTTGGCGCAGGTTTCCCGGGGTTTTCGTTCAGGGTGACTCGTTCTCGATCCTCGAGGCTGCTGCCCGTGCGGCCGCCAGGACGGCACCCGAGGTCCAGGAGCTTGCTGATGAGCTTTCCAAGATCCTTGCCTTGTACGCCGCGACGCTCACCGAGCACGGTATGCCGCTGCCCTACGCGACTGCCTCCGACGAGGTCGGCGCCGAGTTGCTCGCATCCGGTCGGATCTGTTCGCAGGATCTCCGCCTCTTTCTCGAACTCGCCAGCAGCTACATCGATTACGACTTCGACAACTCGGACTGGACTGCGATCACCGCTGCCGTCCAGCAGGCGCCGGCGCTGGACTATCCGCTGATCGGCTCGACTTCGCTGACCGTCCGAGTGCAGCGAGAGGACGGTCGAGCGAATGTCTCGGTCGCGATCACCGGAATGCCGAACGAGGCGCTGCGAATCCGTCTGGACACTCTGTTCGACGTGCTCACCCACGAGAGCCGCCGCGATCGGGACCCGTAACAGTCCTCGTGGGACAGCAATGCGGCTTGTTAAGCGGACTGGGCGGTCCTCGTTAAGGATCCGCGCCTACGGTCACGACGCAATGTTGTCGATGGGGGAGGTCCGGTGCCGCAGGAGGATGGGGGAGTGGTCGCGGGATATTGGCATCCGTTGACGCGCATCGGGTTTCGTTTCGGTGTTTGCTATTTCGGTGCGCTCGGACTGGCGTGTGTGCTCGGGTTGACGCCGATTCTGTTGGCGGGCATCGGAATCGGTGGGGGCTCGGTGTTACACGTGTTGACCCTCGCGCGCCCGCCGATCGAGTGGACGGCTACTCATGTGCTCGGTCTGCATGTGACAAGTACGCAGGTGGGCAGCGACAGCGCGTTTCAGTGGACCGCGCTGTTTCTTCTGATGGTGTTGTCGGCGGTGGCCACGGCGGTGTGGTCGGTCTTGGATCGTAGGCAGACCTACACCCGGCTGTTCGCCTGGACCCAGGTGTATCTGCGGTTCATGTTGGCGCTGGCGATGTTCTATTTCGGGATGGCCAAGGCGATCCCGACGCAGATGCCGTTCGTGCTGAATCGGTTGGTGGAGCCCTACGGCAATTTCAGCCCGGAGGGCGTGCTGTGGTCGCAGGTCAGTGTGTCGCAACCGTACGAAATCGCGCTGGGCGCAGCGGAATTGCTGGCGGGCGTACTGTTGCTTGTGCCGCGGGCTACTGCGGCGGGAGCGCTGTTGTGTGCGGTGGATATGACGCAGGTGTTCCTGCTGAACATGACCTACGATATCCGCCTGAAAACGGTCTCATCCCAGTTCCTGCTGTTGAGCCTGTTCCTGCTCGCCCCCTACGCGCGCCGGTTGCTGGCGGTGCTGTTCGGCGGCCAAGCCCCGCCTGCGACCAGGCCCGTGCCGCTGTTCGGTTCCGCGCGGGCCAACCGGTTCGCGGTCGTGGCACAGCTGGTGGTCGGGCTGCTCCTGCTCGCAGTGCTCGGTGCGCAGAACTGGCAGCAGTGGTCGAAGGAAACCCCCAACCTGTACGGCATCTACCGGGTGGACGGCTTCTCCTCCGAGGGCTATCCCCGCGACCCCTTGCTCACCGACGAATTGCGTTGGCGCCGAGTCATTATCGACCGGCCCTTCCATGTCTCCGACCCGATGGTGCTCACCATCCAGCACATGGACGACTCCTTCGAGGTGTACGGCGGCACCATCGACCCGAAGCGCCACTTCATCGACCTGCGCCACCGAATTGCCTTGGGCACCTACGAGGAAACCCCGGTCCGGGTACGTCTCACCTACTGGTGGCCGAGCTCCGGCCGCATGGTGATCGACGCCGACGACTATGCCGATCATCGCATCCACACCTCGTTCACCCAACTCGACCCGAAGTCCTTCCCGCTGCTCGAACGCGGTTTCAGCTGGGTCCAGGAACAGCCGTACAACCGTTGAGCCCGGCTGCGCCGAGGACCCAAAGCGGTTTCGCAAGAACAGGGTTCGGGCAGGGTGCGTGGGCGGCGGTTGCCCCAAGCGACCGAGTCCTGGTTGCTCGGCGTAGATGCCAAGCGGCTGCACTTCTTTCACGAAGTACACAACCTCGGCGACCGGACTCGGGTCGCCGTCTCCGAACAATTGGACCTGCACGTCGACCTCGGGACGAGAAGAACCGTCCCGCTACCCGTCGACGTCCGCGACCGACTCACCCGGTTCGCTGGTGAACAGCGGGCGGCGGGCCATCCCGACGGTGTGGGGCGCACGATCAGATTTCCACGGAGCTGACCCGGAGAAACGCGGTCATGCGTACCGACGGCCAACCGCTGATCGGTTGGCCGCCAACGTCTCTCGAACATCCGAAAGCACTGATTCAGTTGTTCTCGATGAGCGCCTTCAGTCGCGGCAGCGTCTTCTCGATGCCCTCCACATTCCAGCGGCGCCACGGCGTGCGCACCAGCACCACGCCGATCGGCGATGTGGAGAAGTCGCAGGTCTCGATGACCCGGGTCCCGCCATCGAACTCCGCCAGCTCATAGCGCCAGCGGTGCCTGCCGGGGTGCGCCCAGGCGATGCGACGGTCCTCGTCGAACTCCACGACCGTGTTGGTGATCTGGTAAGGGACGCCGAACAGCTTCATCGACATGCCGAATTGGGCTCCCAAGGTCAGTCGATCCGGGCCGGAGATGGCGTTCCTGACCGTGCCGGACCCGTCGAAGTCCGCGTGTTTGCGTGGGTCGGCCAGTGCGGCGAACACTGCCGACGGCGGTGCGGTGATGACAATGTCCCGGGATATTTGCAGCTCAGGCGCCATGCGACGCAACTCCTGACTCGGTGATTGGTGCGACTCCGCTGCCGACGATGTCGGCAAGCCGGGCGACCTCGTCGAGGTCGTCGGTGGCGGGGAGGAAGATGATCTCGTCGACACCGAGGTCGGCGTTGTCCGCGATCGACTGCTCGATCATTTTCGAGGTGGTGCATAGCACCACTTCGGCGGCAAGGGCTTCGGGGGCCAGCCGGTAGAAGTCCCGGACGTTCGCCTGACCGGTTTCGGTGTCGCCCATTGCGAAGTAGGCCAGCGCGACGAGTTTCGGGGCTCCCTGGCGACCTGCCTGCTGCCAGGCTCGTCTCGCCGCCTCGAAGGTCGGTGCCGTCATCGCCGGCGGCAGCGCACCGCCGATATAGCCCTCGCCCCAGCGAGTCATGCGGTTCAGCGATGGTGCGGAGTAACCGCCGAACAGCAGGGGAACTTGCCGACTTCCTGCTGGCACAGCGGGATTCGGTCCGTTGCCGACCGGCTCGCCGCCCCATACCTCGCGGTAGGTCGCGAGGTCGGCGGCCAAGCGTGCGCCGCGAGCGTACAGTCCGTGCCCGGGCACGGTGAATTCGTCCGCGCGCGACCCGACTCCGATGCCGAGGGTGAGGCGGCCACCGGAAACACCGTCGATGCCCGCGATTTCCTTGGCCAGCAAGGCGGCTGGCCACGTCGGGGCCAGCAGGACCGCGCTGAGCAGCCCGACCGTGGTGGTCGCTCCTGCCGCGGCCGCCAGCGCGACGGTGTCGCTCACGCTCGGGTACGCATAGCGCCCGGTGGTGGCGAGGGTGGAGAACCCCGCTTCCTCGGCCCGCGCCGCCCAGCGCGGAATGACCGATGGGTTGACGTTGCGCACTTGATTCGGAAGTCCGATGCCGATCCGCACAAGTGATTCCTCTCTGTGTCGAGCCAATTACTGCGTGCCCGAAGGACTCTCGGATGCCGGAGGCTGGCAACGCGGCGAAGTGCCACGTCCTGGGCAGGTCGAACATACGAGTTCAAATCGTTTGAGTCAAGATGATCTTGATTCAATTGATTTGAACTTGACCTAACTCGCTCGACCGGCTACCGTGCATCGCATGGCGACTTCACGACCGGCCGACGTCGTAGCGAGCGATCAGGTCTCCGACATGTACGGCCGACCGGCCGACCTCGCCTTCCTGCTGCATGCCGCGAACGCGCGCATGGCGGATCATCTCGATCGCGCCGCGGTCGAGATCGGGTTGAAGGACATGCGGGACTGGCTCGTCCTCGCGGCACTCGCCGACGGGGAGCACGCGACCCAGCTCGAGCTGAGTCGCATTGTGTGCGTGGACAAGTCGACGCTGATCAGCGTGCTCGATCGGCTGGAACGGCAGGAGCTCGTCACGCGCACCGTCGATCCGACGGACCGCCGCGTGCGGATCCCGCGCATCACGGCGGCGGGCAAGCGGGCCTATGCCGAGTTCGCCGTGGCTCGCGACGCGGCGGAAGCCCGCGCGTTCGACGGTGTGCCCGCGTCGCAACGGAAGCTCGTGCTCGGCCTGCTGGCGATGGTTGCCGAGCGAGACCTCGCGGGCGCCTAGCCTGGCTTACGGCAGGTCGACGCCGTGCTACGTGACCGGCGGCCAACCGCTGATCAGTTGGCCGCCAAGAGGTTCCGCTCAGGCGGAAGCTGTCCGGCAGCTGATCTCCATGCCGTCCTCGACGGGAAAGTCGACCGAGGCGTAGCCGTTGGCCGGATCGCGGACGTAGTTCAGGTAGTCGCCCATGGAAGCCATGGTGGTGTCGTCGGCGACCACGATGGCGCCAGGGGCGAGCCGATCCTCGAGGAGCCGTAAGACCGGCAGGCACAGGTCCTTCCAGCCGTCGAGCAGTACGAGGCCGATCGGCCCTGGCACTTCGGCCAGGGTGGTGAGCGCGTCGCCGGGCAGGATCGTCACCGGCTCGGCCACTCCCGCTTCGGTCAGGTTCGCTTGCGCGGCTGCGATTTTCGCCGTGCTGAGCTCGGTGCTCAGTACGCGGCCGACGCCGTTGTCGGTGACCGCGGCGGCCAGGTAGATGGTCGAGATCCCGAACGAGGTGCCGAACTCCACGACCGTCTCCGGCCGCGCGGCTCGGATGAGCGTGTAGAGCAGGGTGCCGCCGCGTGCGGAGATCGGCATGAGGACGTCGGCCAGCGCGTCCGCGCGTTCCTGTGCGGAGGCGTCGGCGTACGAACGGCCTGCGGGCCACGGGGAAGGGAGCTCGTCTTCGACGGCGGCCGCGGCGAACAAACGGTCGAGCACGGTCAGTACTGATTCGCTCTGCAAGGTGTTGGTCATGCCGCTAGAGTAGACGCAACGTTGCGTTGTGGCTAGGACTGAGTACGCTCGCTCCAGTACCGGGAGAGGAGAACTCGAATGGCAGGCGACACCGACCGTGCCGTCCATCGCGGAAATCGGCATCGGCGCAGCGAAGAGGCGCGCCGAGCGGTACTCGAAGCGACCGACGATCTGCTGGTCGAGCGCGGGTTCGCGGGGCTCACGATCGAAGGGATCGCGGCCAGGGCCGGCGTCGCCAAGCAGACCATCTACCGCTGGTGGCCGTCCAAGACCGAGATCCTGCTGGACGCCTTCACCGACGACGCCGCGCAGCACCTCACGCCGCCCGACAGTGGCGACCTCATCGAAGACCTGCGCTGCCAGCTACGGAATCTCGCCGAATTCCTGACGACTTCCGACGCCGGAGCCGTCTTCCGCGCCCTCGCCGGACAAGCGCAGCACGACCCGGAGATCGCGACCAGGCTACGCGCGGACCATCTCGGCAAGCAGCGCGAACGCGATCGCCTGCCCTTGCAGCGCGCACTCGACCGCGGTGAACTGCCGCCCGGCACCGACATCGATTTCCTGGTGGACCAGCTGGTCGGCCCGATCTACTACCGGGTGCTGGTGACCGGCGAGCCCGTCTCGCCGGAGTTCACCGACCGACTCGTCGCGCATGTACTGCGCCGGCCGCCGGGTCCCTGAACGTCCAACGACGCCGCATCTCGAGTTTCATCCGGTCGACCTTCGCCGCAGGGATGCGAGGCAATCGTTGCTTCGCCTGTGACTCAATGGAATTCGGGAACGTCTCGATATTCGGGCGTGTGAGTATCGCGGCAAGTGTGGCTCATCGATCCGAGTTGTCGGCCAGGCTCAGCTTGAAACCCACGTGACTGGCCTCGAATCCGAGCTTGCCGTAGAAACGATGTGCTTCCACCCGACTGCCGTGCGAGGTCAATTGCACCAGGGCGCAACCGCGTTCGCGGGCCCGCCGCACGCACTCCTCGATCAGCTGCGATCCCAGGCCGTGGCCACGCAGTGGTCGATCCACCCGCACCGACTCGATCTGCGCCCGTACTGCTCCCCTGTGGGCCAGTCCGGGCAACATGCTCAGCTGCGCTGTTCCGACCACGGCACCGTGGTGTTCGGCGACCAGCAGCTCCTGTCGCGGATCGTTCTCGATCTCGGCAAACGCCGCGCGATACACGCTCAGATCGTCTGCGGACTCCCGCGAACTGCCGAGTGTGTCGTCGGCGAGCATCGTCACCAGCGCTGAAAGGTCATCGATCGTCGCGGACCGGAAGATGATCTCGTCCATGCCCCAATTCCATCATGAGCCGCTGCCTCGACTGGTCTCGGTAGCGCAGCGAGCGGATCGCCGACCTGGTATCACCCCGGGCAACTCCCTGCACGGTATGCGGGAAGTATTCCAGCAGAATATCTTTGATGAATCTCGTCGCGTGAAGCCCCCGGAATCAGGGGCGAGATGTGGATCTCGATGAGCGATACCATCGTCCCCACGCACTACGTAGTCAATTGATAGTGCGCCAGGGGGAAATTTCATGCCGGACACGAAGATGCAGGCCGACAACGAAGCTATGCATAGTCTGGCCGACCAGCTTGCCGTTGCGGCAGCGGTTATTCGTAATGTGCAGATTCGATCGCCGATGAGCCGCAAGGTTTTTCGCGGAATCGACGACAGGGATAGAGGTCACGGACTGTGAGTGGGTTCGAGGTCCAGATCAATCAGCTGCGGGAGGCGGCCAAAGCGGCAGGATCGGCCGCCACGCAGGCCGGGGAGGTGGAGCCGGGCACCGGCATGGAGGCGATCGCGACAGCATTGCCAGGTGGTGAGGTGGCAAAGAAGGCGCCGACCTTGGCTACGACGTTCAATGAGCGCGCGAAGGGATGGGCCGGCGAGATCGGCCGGTGGAACGAAACGATAACCGCGGCCGCGAAGTTGTACTCCGAAAATGAGGCCGAGGCGGCAAGGGCTTTCGGGCGATGACTATCGGCTACGACGACGTCCGCAAATGGGACGCCGGAGCGCTCGACACGTCGGCTACCAATCTGCGTGGGCGGCGGGACAAACTCATCGGGCTGCAGGACGAGCTCGACGACGCCCGGAAATTGCCCGAATGGCACGGCCCCGCAAGTGAACTCGCCCGCAGTTCGCTGGGGAAGACACGGGATAACGCCGAGATCCTCATCGCGGAGCTGTCCGCCGTCGAGCGGGCTCTGCAGGATGCCTCGGACGACGTGTCCGCCCTGAAAACCCGCGTCGCCAACAATGATTCGCTCGCCGACACCTATCAGTACCGCATCGCCGACGACGGCACGATCGTGGACAACAAGCCCGCCGACCCGCCGCCGAAGTCGCGGACCGAGGCCGAAGACCGCGCCGAGACCCAGCGCTACCGCGAAACCATCAAAAGGCAGCTGGAGCAGGAAACCAAGGCGATACTCACCACGGCGAAGAACATCGACGGCACCGTCGCCGGGGTGATGCAACTCGCGCTGGACCACAAGATCAGCGACCACGGCGCGAGCACCCTGGCCGATGCCATGAAGGGCGGCGAACTCGACGCGCAAGTGGCCGAGATGGAACAGGCGCTGCGCGACGCCGGACTGCTGACCGGGCCGCCGGTGTCCGGCTACTACCGGCAGTGGCTGGAGAACGCCGTGCGCCGGGGCGTGTCGATCGACACGATCAAGCAGATGATCGCCGAAAACCACATCACCCCTGATGATTTCAAGATCCTGGAGGGCTTGGAGGAGATCCGGGAGGACGAGGACGGCGACGGGATCTTCAAGTCGTTCTTCCTGATGCCGACCAACATCAGCGGGGACGACGCCGCCAAGGCGGTGCGGATGACCTATATCTTGAACGCGGGCACCGACTACGGCACCGAAGGCGAATCGACCGACTTCAAGCCGACCCCGTACGGATCCGCGGAACTGCGGCGAATCATCGACCGGCAGAAGAAGAACTCCTGGAGCTACGACGACGATGTGAGCTTCGTGCACGGCAACGGCGGCCGGTTGGTGACCACCCCGAACGGCATGATGATGGGCTTGGGCGGCAACCTCATTCAGGACCAGTTCAGCCAGCACGGCGGAACGACCTGGGGCGACACGTTCATGCTGAACGTCGACGACCCGAAAGATCCGGCGCAACAGATTCGAGAGGTGGCGCGGTCGGGTTACGCGTGGTACGACGGCGATAATGGCCCATACCGGGGGAATCTCGATCTGGACCGACTGATGCACCACGAGGAGCGCCACTCCCAGCAGTGGGCGCGCGAAGGTTATACGGGGTTCCTTGCCTCCTATGTGTGGGAGCAGATAACCGGCGGCGACGAGACCGAAAGGGACGCGGGACTTTCCGATGGTGGATATTAGGTGGCTGCGCGTCGCCTGCGCTGCGTTCGTCTTGGCGGCGGTGACCGCGGCGTGTGACACCAAGGCGCAGTTCGCGCCGTCGCTGCCGCCTGCGGCCGGGTTCCGCGTCGACGACGGCGTCCTGAAACTGTGGACGGGCACTCCATGCGATGGCGTCACCCGCCTGACGTTGATCTTCGACTCCGGCACCAAGCAGAGCGCCGAGCAGACGTGGACCGCGCCGCGGCCGGGGGTGCCGGTGGAGCGCATGGACCTGCTGCGGACCGCCGGGGGATCCGCCCCGGACACCGGTGGACCGCTCCAGGTCCAGCAACTGCTGCCCGCGGACTACGACTGGACCAAGGCGGGTTCGCTCAACTTCTCCGTTGACGGCCCGAAGGCCTACGGCGCCAGGGTCGACGTCGCCCAGGTGCTGCGCGAGTCGGCCCAGCACCCGTCCGGAAGCTACCTGTTCGGCAAGCGTGGCTGGCTGGACGCGCCGGAAGTCCAACGGGAGAACCAGAAGTCGTTCCTGGCCATCTGCACTTCCGACCCGAAGTGATTGCGGGACAAGCCAATCCCATGGATCCGAACATGAACATGCCGGAAAGCGATACTCGCACAAGCACTTTACGGACAGTGCTGCGACGCGTGGTGCTCGGCGCGTTCGCCTGCACCGCCACGTTGATCGTGCTGCTCGTCGGCGAGATAGTGCTCAGCGTTACCGGATTGTCCTTCGATCCGCACGGTTACGGAATGTTCGCCGGAATCCTGTTCGCGGCCGTCCTGACCCCGGTCGCGTTGGCGCTGTGGCTGCTGTACCGAGCAATGCGACGCGCCCGTTGACTACTGGGCGCTGCGGCTGACGAAGTCGAAGGATCCGCCGTCGATGCCCCAGGAGATGATCTGTTCGGGGTGAATTCGGATGACCGCGCGTTCCTGGGGCGGGAACGGCGGCTCCTCGTCGCCGAGCGCCTCGGCCGTGCCGCGTACCTCGATGCCGCGAATCACGTAGGGCTCCAGCGAAACCTGTTGGTCGATGACGAACGACACCCGGCTGCCCGCCTCGACGTTGCGGAACTTTCGACTGGCCCGCATCCGCATGCCTCCGATGTCGATCGAGCCGTCGGCGTTCACTCGATAGCTGGTCGGGTTGTTCTGCACAACGCCGTCGGGTGACACCGTGGCCAGTCGGCCGATCCCGGCCTCCGCGAGGAACTGCTGTTCGTTGCTGGTGAAGGTCATTTCGGTTACTCCTCAGTGCATTTCGATTTTCTAGCAGTGCTAGCAACTGAAGCAACGGTAACAGTCGTCGGCTAGCTTGTCTAGCGTTGCTAGATTTTGGATCCACGGGATCGCCCTCGGATGAGCACGCGGCCTCAACTACGTAGTCACCGACTCGACTGCGTATCTAGGTAGGAATCACCGACGCGGACACCGGTGCGCGGATGGAAATCTCGATGTCAGCAAGCGAGCACGGCTTGAACGAATTCACCACCAACCACCGAGTACGCACAACCTGCGGCTCACCTGATGAAGGATGAAAGACATGATCTACCACGGCAACCGCTTCACCCTCCGCGCCGACGCCTCCCCCGAAGCCGTCGAGGAAGCCCTCGAGAGCCTGCGTAACCAGGGCCGGTCCATCCCCTCGGTGAAGTCGTTCGTGGTCGGCCCCGACTTCGGTGGCGAATACCAGTGGGGCGCGGTGTTCGTCATCGAGGACCTCGCCGGCTACTGGGAATACCTGATCCACCCGGCCCACCGCAACACCGACCGCGTCGGCCTGCCCCTGGTCGACAAGTTCGCTTCCTTCGACATCACCGACGACGAGGACCCGGCGATGGCGGAGAAGATCGCCGAACTGCACCAGCGTCGCTACGACAGCGACCCGGAACTGACCAAGCTGGTCTCCGACCTCGGCGAATACAGCGGTAGCGCCGCCCCGGGACACCACGGCGAGAAGTAAACCACCCCCGATCCCCTGCCGGACAACCTGTCCGACAGGGGGTTTCGCGTTACCCACGGTCGGCGGCCGCGTTCACCGAGCAGCGGCCAGCACTGCCGCGAGACCTTCTTGCAGATCCTTGACGAAATACTCGGGAACCTCCAGCGACGGGAAATGTCCCCCGGTTTCGGGCGAGTTCCATCGGACGATCTTTCGGAACCGCTCCTGTGCCCAGGGCCGCGGATATTTCTCGATGTCGCGGGGGTACATGGTGATTGCCGACGGGACGTCGACCCGAAGTTCGGGGTCGAGCGAGTTGTGGCTTTCGTAGTAGATACGGGCCGCCGATGCGCCAGTGCGCGTCAGCCAGTACAGGGTGACGTCGTCGAGAATGCGGTCTCTGGAAATCGTTTCAAACGGGCTGTCGGCGGTATCTGTCCACTCGGCGAATTTGTCGAGGATCCAGGCGAGCAGCCCGACCGGTGAGTCGACGAGCGAGTAGCCGATGGTTTGGGGCCGGGTCGCCTGCTGTTTCGCGTATGCCGCGCGGTGGCGCCAGAAATGGCGGGTTTCCTCGGTCCATTTGCGCTCGACGGCTGTCAGTCCGTCGGTTGTGAGCCCGGGCGGCGCCTCCGCGAACGTCGTGTGGATGCCGAGGATGTGCGCCGGGAACCTGCCACCGAGAACCGTGGTGATATTGCCGCCCCAGTCGCCGCCGTGGGCTAAGAATTTGTGGTAATCGAGCCTCCCCATCAGTTCCACCCATGCGGCCGCGATCTTTTCGGTGCCCCACCC
Organism: Nocardia sp. NPDC060255; assembly: GCF_042727395.1. Classification (NCBI taxonomy): domain Bacteria; kingdom Bacillati; phylum Actinomycetota; class Actinomycetes; order Mycobacteriales; family Nocardiaceae; genus Nocardia; species Nocardia sp. NPDC060255. The sequence continues at coordinate 76,622 of NZ_JBHXAU010000031.1, forward strand.
GGTGGTGGCCGGTTTGTCGCTGTAACCAAAGCCGGGCAGCGATGGAACCACGACGTGGAACGGCGGCGCGTCTGCGTCTTTCGGATCTGCCAATTCGTCTATTACATCGATGAATTCAGCAATGCTGCCTGGCCAACCATGCGTCAAGATCAGCGGAGTGGCGTCTGTGCGCGTGGATCGGCGGTGCAGGAAGTGGATTCCCAGACCGTCGATTGTCGTGCGGAACTGGCCGATTCGAGTGAGGCGCTCTTCGAACGACCGCCAGTTGTACCCGGTGCGCCAGTAGTGCACGACATCGACGAGGTCGGCGAGCGGCACGCCCTGGTCCCATCGACGCGGGTCGGGCGCGGCGCGATAGACCGTCTCGGTTTCCGGCAGCCGCGCTGCGACCAATCGTGCCCATAGATCGTCGAGGTCGGCGTCGGTTGCGTGAGTTTCGAATGCTTGCACGTCGCTGGTTGGACGGTTCATGAGACCTCCTGGCCATCGGGGACCGGCCACGAGCCTCCGCGAACCGGCTAAGACGGTTCTAACATGTCTCGAGGTCGAGGTGCAACCAGCTAAGGTGGTTCCATGCATGCCGGGTTCCCTGACTTTCGCCTCGGTGCCGTGCTGGCCACCAGCTTCACGGCGACGCTGACGGAGCGTCAGGGCGACGCGGTCGAACGCATTCCCACGCCGCAGCGACTCGTCGACTGGCTGGCAGTGAGCGGCCTCGCCGTGGATTCCTGCACCACCGCCCAGCTCGAACTCGCTCGGGAACTGAGGGAAGCAATTCACGCCGCCGCGACGGCGTCCGCGAGCAACGACGCGCTCCCCGCGTCTGCCGTCCGCATCATCAATGACCGCAGCATTCAGGGTCGGGCGTCGGCCATCCTGACGCTCGAGCGCAATCGGCAGTGGCGACTCGGCTCGACTACGGGCGTAGTAGATGCCCTAGGCGTAATCGCCGCCGATGCGATCAGCATCATCGCGGGCGAACGAGACGGAAAATTGGCGTTGTGCGCATCGCCGACCTGCCGAGCCGCCTTCTTCGACACCAGCCAGAGTCGCACCCGCAAATGGTGTGACATGAACACGTGCGGGAATCGGCAGAAGAAGGCGCGTTTCAATGCCAGCAAAAACGCCAGATCAGCGGAGTGGTCGCGGTCCATTGCGGATTAATCCTGTTGCCCGCCAGCATATTCGACGTTCACGCTTCGTGACGCACTGTTATATCCGCCTGACGCTGTCCTTACCCTCGGCTGCCTAGTCTCGACGGTGGCCCGGCCGAACGGTCGCGGCCTGGACAACGGCGACGATCCGTCGTCGTTCTGGATCGGGAGTTTCGATGAGCTTGTTCACCGTTCGCCGCGGCATCGCTGTCGTCGGCATCGCCGGTGCGGCCGCGGCCGTCGCGCTGACAGTTCCCGCGTTGGTTACCGGTCAAGCGGTAGCCCCCATTTCGAACGTCGTGCCCGCCGGGCATTCGGGTTCCGTGCTGGCGGGCGGTCCCGGTGATTCGGATATGGGGCAGCAGCCGGGCAACCCGAGCGCCGGGCAAGGCGGGCCGAGCAACCCTGGGGCCGGGGGTGGTGCGGGCGACCCCACCATGGGACACCGTTAGCATCGATTCGGTAGGCGTGCCGAGTGCGGCAGGAGGGCGCCCGAACAGCCCGCCTGCCGCATTCAGCGCATTCCTGATCGCCTGTCCGGCAACGTATCTGGACGGCTATTTGCTGACGTCGGTGCCGAAGTACTTCTCCGAAATCTTCGCCAGCGTCCCGTCGGTGCTCAGGGTCGCCAACGCCTTGTCGACATCGGTCATCAGCGCATCACCCTTGCGGGCCGCGAACGCCTGCAGGCTGGCAGCACCGGTTTTGCCCGCGATCCGCACGCTGGTATCGCCGGTCTTCTTGGTGTACTCGGCGACGGCGAGATTGTCGTTGACGGTGGCGTCGACCCGGCCGATCTTCAGCAGTTGAATAGCCTGCACAAAGCCTTCCACCGCTTCGATTTTCGCGCCCGCGTTCGTGGCGACCTTGGCCCAGGTGGTTGTCGCGGACTCCGCGCAGGTCTTGCCGTTCAGGTCGGCGAGTGTGGTGATCGTGTTGTTCTCGGTTCGGGTGACAATCACCCCCTCGGAGAACGTATACGGCTGTGACAGCGCGTATTTCGTCTTGCGCTCATCGTTCACCGTCACCTGGTTGGCGATGAGGTCGAAGCGCTTCGACTCGAGTCCGGCGAAGATCGCATCCCATGGGATCTGCACGAATTCGACCTTCTTGCCGAGCTTTTCGGCGACCGCCTGCACTACCTCGATGTCGTAGCCGGTGAGCTTGCCATCGGAGCCTTGGTAGCTGAAGGGCGCGTAAACGCCTTCGGTGCCGATCTTCAACACGTTCGGGTCGGCACTGCCGCAGGCACTGAGCCCGGAGGCGGCGAGGACGGTGAGCATAACGGCGGCGAACAGCTTGCGACGCACGGGATTCCCTTTCTTCGGTGGGCGGACAGCAAATACGTCCACGCACCACACAAACCCGACTCAGGAAACTCCGAGGCGATCTGATCGACGGTATCCGCATTGCGCTGCGCCGAGTGCTGCTATGCGGAATTAGGCCGATAGAGAACTCGACGCGCAGCGGAATCTTCGCCGAGCATGCCCCGTCACAGTGTTATCTCTGCGATCACCGTCCTGGGCTGCGGACGACCCGTGATCTCCGCGCGGCCTGCATGAGCGGAGTCAAGGGCAGGATGTGACCGAAGGTTGAGGGTGTTTGCGGGAGAGTGGACACGATTTTCGGTGATACCGATGAATTCGGTGTGGACACGTAGTCGGTATGGCTGGATACACCGATAGCGGTGGGCCTGTGCCGGGACTGTTCCGGTGCGGGAGGAAACGTATGGAGGCAGTGATGAGCGTCGACAACTCGGCACAGGAGAACACGATCCGGGTGAATGGTCCCAGGGTGTTGGTGGCGGGGGCGAGCATCGCGGGACCCGCGCTGGCGCACTGGCTGCGGCGGTGGGGTGCCGAGGTGACCGTGGTGGAGCGGGCTCCCGAGTTGCGTCCGGGTGGGCAGGCGGTGGATGCGCGTGGTGTGGCCAAGGAGGTCATCCAGCTGATGGGGCTGGACGCGGCGGTACGCGCAGCCTGCACCGACACCGCCGGCGCGCACACCGTGGACGCGGACGGGAACGTGCTGGAGACCTTCCGTGCCGACGACAACGGTGGTGACGGCTACATCGCGGAGATCGAGATCCTGCGCGGGGACCTGTCCCGGGTGCTCTACGACGACACCCGCGACGGCGTCGAGTACATCTTCGGCGACCGTATCGCCGAGCTCACTCAGGACGCGGACGGCGTCGACGTGACCTTCGCGGGCGGTGACCGGCGGCGTTTCGAGTTGGTGGTCGGGGCCGATGGTCTGCACTCGGCGTTGCGCGCGATGGTCTTCGGGCCGCATGAGCAGTTCGTCCGCCACCTCGGGCTGGTGCTGGCCTTCTACAGCGTGCCCAACGAGTTCGAACTGGACCGCTGGCTGCTCGACTACCAGGAGTCCGGGCGCTCGGCCAGTCTGCGGCCCATCCAGGACGCCACCCGGGCGATGGCCATGTTCTCCTTCCCCTCAGCCGATTTCGACGTCGACTACCGCGACGTCGAAGCCCAGAAGCGCCTGCTGCGCGAGCGGATCGCCGGTCTGGGCTGGTTGACCCCGGACATCCTCGCGCACCTGGACGACACCCCGGACTTCTACCTCGACCAGGTCGCCCAGGTGGTGATGGATCGCTGGTCCAGCGGACGGGTGGTGCTGCTCGGGGATGCGGCGTTCAGCGCGTCGCCGATGTCGGGGGCGGGCACCGGGCTGGCCCTGGTCGGCGCCTACCTGCTGGCCGGAGAACTGGCCGCCGCCGGGTGGGATCCGGAAGCCGGGTTCGCCAGTTACGAGCGACAGATGCGCTCGTACGTGGAGGCCAACCAGGAGATCGGCCGGTTGCACACGCGCAGCCGCGACGGTTCCGAGACCGACGCCGAGCCGGAAATCGATTACGCCGGTGAATGGTTCACCGACCTGATCGAGCGCGCGATCAACGGCGTCGAGCTGCCCGACTACGCGGGGACACTGGGCTCCACGGCCCCGGCCGGACCGCCGATCGCCGCATCGGCCAAACCATAAGCGTCACATAACGTTTCGAGAGGCTTCAACTGGGAGATGCCGGAAGGTGTCGAGGTTTTCGGTCAGGAAGACCTCTAAGGTACGTGGGGGTTTGCCGAGGATGGTGGAGACGGTGTCGGTTGGGTGTTCTGGTCGGGCGATGGCCAGTTGCTGGATTTCGGTGATGTGGTCGGCCAGCCAGGGTGGTAGGCCAGAGTTTTCGGTGAGGTGTTGGCGGAAGTCGGTGGGGGATAGGTCGATGTAGCGGATCGGAGTGTTGAGTATGGAGGTCAGCAGGGCTGTCAGTTGGGGGTAGCTGTAGGTTTGGGATTCGGTGAGAAGATATGTGCCACCGGCGATCTCGTCTCTGGTGAGGGCTGCTGCGGCGACGTCGGCGATGTCACGGCAGTCGACGTAGTTACAGGCTGCCTCGCCCATGGTTCCGGTGATGGTGCCCTGGGTTGCCACCTGGGGGCCGAGGAGGAGCAGTTTTTGCATGAATGCGTAGGGGCGCAGGATGGTTCGGGTCAGGTCGGTGGTGCGTAAGGCCTCCTCGATGGCGTAGTGCCAGCGTGCGACTGTCACCGGCGAGTTGGCGGCGACTGCCGGTGCCGAGAGTTTGACGATGTGTTCGATACCGCACGCCGCGGCGGTTTCGATGGTGCGCGTTTCGAGTTCGACCTGGGCGGGGCTGTTGGTCATGGTGAGGAAGAGTTGGGTCGCGCCTTGGAATGCGGCTCGCAGCGAGGCCGGGTCTGCTGCGTCGGCGTACCGGATTTCGGCTGCAGGCGAATATCCATTGGCGTGCAGGCGATCTGGGTTCCGGCTCAGTGCCCGGCAGGGTACTCCGAGGGCGAGCAGGCGGGTCAGGAGCGCGTTGCCGGTCGCGCCGGTGGCTCCCATGACGACGATCATGTGCAGGCCTTTCGTTGGATCGCGCACCAGCGCCAGGTGATGATCGTGGCGGCCAGTGCGGCGGCGATCGGGAAGTCGATGCGAATGCGGTCGGGGAATGAGGTTGTGGTGGTGATGATTTGGGCCGCGAAGGCGGCGAGCGCGGCTGCGCTGAACCCGAAGGTCGCCGTAAGGGCGAGGGCCGACGCGCGGCGTAGGCGAAGGCGTCGAATTCCGCTGTACCGCAGCCACATTCCCAGCAGCAGAGCTACCAGCGCGGATGTCCCGGCGATCGACGTCACCGCGGCGCGGAGTAGATCTGCCTGCCCGGTAATCAATCCGCCTGCGCCCGCGCACACCGCTGGGGCCAGGTAGGCGAAAAGCGCCTCTTGCCACAGTATGAATCGAGGAGGTGCAATAGCTGTGTTCATCTGATTAGGTCCCTAACTATATGGACAGGCAAAAGCTCGAGAACAGTATCCGGCGGTCAGTCCGCCGTGAGCGCGCTCATGCCGTGGCCGATGCGCTCGAGCAGGTCGAGGAAGACCGTGCGTTCCGCGCGGGTCAATCCGCCGACCATCGACTGCAAGCGCCCGAAATGCTCGGCGGCCATATCGCGCAACAGTTGCGCGCCGCGGGCGGTGAGCACCACCACCACGGCGCGACCGTCCTCGGCCGAAGCGCGCCGGCACACCAGACCCTGCTGCTCCAAGCCGTCGATCAGCCCGGTAACCGTTGCGCGCGTTACCCTGAGGCTCGCCGCCAACTGCGAAGGTGACTTCTCGCCGTCCGCGTCCTCGAGGTCGGCCAGCAACCGATACCGCCCGGTGGACAGCCCGAATCGCGCGAAGTGCGTCTCGGTCGCCTGCCCGAGCCGCGCCCCCGTGGCCAGCAGTCGCACCGCGACGAGTACCGCCTGCGGATCGATCTCGGACTCCAGCCCGTAGCGCCGCAGCTGCGTCCGCGCCTGCCCCAGGGTAGGTGTTTCCGGGGCTTCCGGATCCGTGGCCATGAAAGTAATATGGCACCTAATTATCTTGCAGTCAAAGTTGCCTCCGTCACAGACCCCGGGAAGGTCGGCCGCTGGGGTGCACAGGATTGCGCAACCTGAGCCCGCCGATGGGGCCAGCTCGGCCACGGCGAGATTTGTCGGTGGCGGATGGCATCCTGTGCCCCATGACAGTCTGGGACCTCCTCGCCATCGACAACGCACTACGCGCAAGTTGGGCCGCCGACACCTGCTCCCCGGACGACCTTGTCAGGTCCGGCTGGCAACCGGACAACCCCGCATGGGGACATTGCGACATCACAGCTTTGATCGTCAACGACATCTTCGGCGGCGATCTCCTGGTCGGCGAGGTGCGATCAGCGGGAGAGCAGCACGGTTTCCACTGGTGGAATCGCCTACCCACCGGCATCGAATTGGACCTGACCCGCAGCCAGTTCCGCAACGGTCAGCTCATCACCACCCCCCGGACCATCCAACGTCCGCGCGGCCCATCCCCACGCCGCTGGGACGAGTACCTCCTGTTGCGCCAGCGCGTAATCGGCCACCTGGGTCACCTGCCGTCACCCGACGCCTGACAACCCACACCGACTCCAGTCCAGCAGCAGGCCTCAATTTCATGTGATCGCTTGTCCGGCAGTGTATCTCGTATCCCCGCCGCCAACCCATGCAAGGTCGGTTTGTCGTAACCGATACGCAAGTCGCACGCTGCGCTCGGACTGGTATCGGCACGGCGAGTGCCGGACCGGCACCGACGGCGACCATGGCGAATGCGACAGTGGCCCGGAAAATGAAGTAAAGCAAAGGGTTTCCATACCGTCCCCCAAACGGCGTGTGCCGCTCAGTACTCCCGTGAGGTGTCGGGCTTCATCCGCCCGGCGGCGATCAGTGCTCGTCGTGCCGCCGCCTTGCGAGGGCACATGTCGGCGCGGCAGTCGCGATGCTGCTGCATGATCTTGTGGGCTTCGAGAATGCCGAGGTTGTAGTCCGGGGCTTCATGCGGCCAGCCCTGTGGCCACATACTCGTGTCGGCGAGGTGGTCATCCGTGGCCCGGCCACGTCGGCGCTCAGCTCTCCATTCGGCCTGTACGCGGTCCACGATTTCTTGCACAGATGTGCCGTCCGACTCGGATTCTCGCCACCAGTTGAACCTCATCGCGTCACCCCTGCCGTGTTCGATGTTCGGTTGGTGAGCACCCGCCGCCGGGGCCGAACGGGGAGTTGGTCATCCCGACGGCGGGGCCGCCTCTAGCGTGTCCGAACATGCTGCGGCCATGCGACGTCACTTCGGGTGTCCTACTGGTGCTGATCAGGGTGACATTTGGGTGTCATTTCTGAGAGTTGAGGACTATCGTGGCGGCTATGGCGACCGCACCCAACACAGCTCTACGCGCCGCACGAATGGGGCGATTGATGAGTCAGGACGATCTTGCCCGTGCGCTACGAGAGATCGGCTGCACCAGCGCAAACAAACGACTGGTGCAGCGCTGGGAGTCCGGCATCACCCGTACGCCTCACCCATCGCACGCAAGCGCTCTCGAGCGGGTATTGGGGATGCCGATCGAGCATCTCGGGTTCGTCATGGCGCGTGTCGCAGACGACGGCCGAGGCGGCCACGACCTGCAGTTGCCGCAGTCGGCTCAGGTCGGGAGCGCAGCCACGGCATCACGACCACGCCCCAACCCTGGAAACTGCTCGGGCATCTGGCTGTCGCATTACGAGTACTACTCCTCGGGGCGGCAGGAGACCTTTAGCACGGGGCACTACGTCGTGATCCTTCAGCATGGTGACCACCTCACAGTGCGGAGCCTGTCCGGCTCTGCACCGTCGACCGTGGCCATGGAGTTAGATGTCGACAGCGGAGTAGCGACCGGCACATGGACCGAGGACACAAACCCGAACGGCTACTATCGAGGCGCGCGGTACAGCGGTGCCATCCAGTTATTGATCGAGCCGACCGGTCATCGCATGGTCGGCAAGTGGATCGGTTACGGCAAGAACTTCGACATCAACTCGGGGCCTTGGGAATTGGTGCTACAAGATGCTTCCACCAGTAAGGCCGCGATCGAGGCTTACGATCGCCCACCCGACTTCGATCATGTACCGCCGCTGGGCTGACGCCACGTCCGATATCGAAGACAGGTCCGCGATTGTCCCCGACTCGCACCGCCGAGATCTCCGTCTCGCTGGTGCTGATGCTAGATCCCAACACTGACAACCGAATTCGCGCGCCGCGCAAAGGATGATCTATCCCTTGCTCGTGGCGCGGGTGAAGCGGCCGGCGAGGGCCTGGAGGTGGGTTATCAGTTCTGGTGGGGATTCGACCTCGAATTCTACGTCGAGCATGCCGACCGCCAGAGCGACCAATGCGTACGAGTCCGAACCCATTTCGAGGCGGCAGGTGTGTTCGTCGAGGGGGGTGACTATGCCTTCGACGCGGCCGATGAGGTCCTCGGCTGGGACGTGGACGCGCATGACGGAACGGTATGGCCACAGGGCGAAGCCCATGGTGTGGCGTAGGTAGGTGACGACGTCGCCGCCGGGGGAGGGGCGGTGGGTGAAGCGTCGGCCGTTGGGGGTGCGCAATGACATTCGGTCGACTCGGAAGGTGCGCCAGTCGGCGCGGTCGGTGTCCCAGCCGACGAGGTACCACTTGTGGCCCCAGTGCGCGATGCGGTGCGGTTCGACGCTGCGCCGGGTTTCGCCACCGGCATGGCTGAGGTAGTCGAAACGCAGCGTTTCGGCGGCGCGGATGGCGGCGGAAATGGTGGTGAGCGTGGCGGCGTCGACGGCGGGGCCGGGACCATACCGGGGTGGCATCGCCACTACCGCGTTGTGCAGGGCGTCGACCCGATGCCGCAGCCGCGTCGGCAGCACCTGCTCTACTTTGGTCAGCGCGCGTAGCGAGGCTTCCTCGATGCCGGTGACGCTGCCGGTCGCGTTGGCCTGCAGGCCGAGCGTGACGGCCACCGTCTCGTCGTCATCGAGTAGCAGCGGAGGCAGCGACGCGCCCGGGCCGAGCCGGTATCCGCCGACGGGGCCCAGCATGGCATGGACCGGATACCCCAACTCCCGCAACCGATCCACGTCACGGCGGACGGTGCGGGTCGTGACGTCGAGTCGTTCGGCCAGTTCGGTTCCGGTCCAGTCTTGATGCATCTGCAGCAGCGACAGCAGCCGCAGCAGGCGGGCGGAGGTGGTTTCCGGCATGAACACATCTTCCCGCATGACTAGGACCGTTCCTGTCCTATACAGGGAGATGCTTGAGTAATGACCACAACAGCGATCACGCCCTTCCGGATCGACATTCCGCAGTCCGCCCTCGATGAGCTGAACGACCGACTCGACCGCACCCGTTGGCCCGACGCGCTGCCCGGTGTCGGCTGGTCCTACGGGGTCGACCAGGACTACCTGACCGACCTGGCCGAGTACTGGCGCAAAGGCTACGACTGGCGGGCGCACGAGGCGCGGTTGAACACGATCCCGCAGTTCACCACCGAAATCGACGGGCAGACAGTGCATTTCCTGCACGTGCGCTCGCCCGAGCCGGACGCGACCCCGCTGATCCTCACCCACGGCTGGCCCAGCACACCGGCCGACTTCTTGGACATCCTCGGACCGTTGACCGATCCGCGGGCACACGGCGGGAACCCGGCCGACGCGTTCCATGTGGTGGCCCCGTCGGTACCGGGATTCGGGTTCTCCGGCCCGACCCGCGCCACCGGCTGGGACGTGACGCGGATCGCGCGAGCCTGGGCGGAGCTGATGGCACGGCTCGGCTACCAGCGTTACGGCGCGCAGGGCGGCGACTTCGGCAGCCTCATCTCGCCCGCGCTCGGGCGGGTGGCGCCGGAAAATGTTATCGGCGTCCATGTCAACGCACTCGCCGACGCGGCGACGGCGACCGGCTCCGGACAGGAGCTTGCGGGGTTGTCGGAAGCGGACCGGGCGAAGGCCGTCGCCAATCAGATGTGGTGGTTCGGGCACAACGGCTACGCGACCCAAATGTCTTTGCGCCCACAAACTATCGCCTACGCCCTCAACGATTCTCCGACCGGCCAACTGGCCTGGAACCTCGAATGGTTCGTCGACTGGGACCCGACCGCCACCGAGCAAACGCCCATCGACCGCGACACCATCTTGACCAACGTCACGACCTACTGGCTGACCGGCACCGCCGGTTCGGCCGCCCGCCTATACCGGGAGTCCGGATCGTCGTGGGGTAGCAAGCCCGCGCCCTCCGGTGTGCCGACCGGCGTCGCGAACTTCCACGGTGACCGCGCTGTCCGAGGCCTCGCGGACTTGGCCCACACCATTGTCCGCTGGACGGAGTATCCAGTAGGCGGACACTTCGCCTCCCTGCAAGCCCCCACCGAACTCGTCACCGACATCCGCGAGTTCTTCCGCTCGCTCGGCCAATAGGGTTGCAGGAGTAGAGCTCACGACGGATGAGTGCCAGGGCCTGCGGTTCACGGTAATTCGGCCGCGCGCTCGCCTGGTCCTGGCCCTCCGCTCTTGGGCCACGCTCAGTTCACGACGACAGTCATCTCGCCTTGATCGGTGAAATAGCCGTTGGTGCAATGGATCGGGGCGATCAGTTCGTAGGTCCCTGGGCTGGCCGGGGTCCATTGGATGGTGGCTCTGGCGGATCCGTAGGGGCCCTGACCGAGAGCTTGGCCGAGAAGCACACGCTGGCCACCGACGATGGATTGCAGCTTCGCGGTGCAGGTGTCGAGCAGCGTGAAAACGCTCACCGAATAGGTGGTGCCCGCGTGCAGGGTGTCCGCGGCGATGACGACGCTGCGATCGAAGCTGGTGATGTCGGCGGAGGCCGTTTGGGGCGGCACTGTGATCGCGATGGTCCCCGCCATCGCCGCCACCGCACCGCAGGTCCAAGCTCGGCGGGCTCGGCTGCTGGTCTTTAGTCGAGTGTCCATTTGTCGCCCCTCAGTGAACCATTGAGATCAATTGGATGTGGGTAACGGCAGACGCCTGCTCGCTCCGGCGGAGCTGGTTCGCGTAGTGGTCAGGTACGCCGGGCGAGATGGAGAGCGAATGCCTCGCATGCCTCGACCCGAGATGTTCCGGACGCAACGAACACAACATTGCCCCCCTTGCCGACGTGCTTTACCCCACCTTGAACTGTATGGGTGATTCTGTTGCAGCGCAACACCTGTCGCGCGTCGGTCAGTGCCCGAAAGTGGAGCTGTGGCCCTGGTGCGCGAGCAGGGAATCGGCCCGTATGGGCGTGATCGACTCGGTATCGCGGGTACCTGCGCAAGCGCTCCGCAAGCAGCGCGCCAGGACGGTGCAAGAGTCCTCGAAAAACATTGATTCATCGCAGGCCATTGGCTCGGCAGTCCTGCGATGTGAATCATTCTTTCCCCCAATAAAGTTCAGGAGTACACATGACGATCACCCTTCGCCCAGGAACCACGGTGATGTTCACCGGTGATTCGATCACCGACCCGGACCGGCTCGAGAGCGAGGACGGCGGCAGGTTCGGCTACCCACTGCGCATCGCGGACGAGTGGGGACGCAGGCACCCGGAGCGAGCCGTGACCTGGCTGAACTCCGGGATCGCGGGCAGTAAGGTGATGGACCTCGAATCCCGTTGGCAGGCAGATGTACTCGACGCGGGCCCGGACGTAGTGTCGATCCTTGCCGGCATCAACGATGTCGGCTGGCACACGCTCGACCCGGGCAACGGCTACGTGATCCCCGCGCAGGACTACGCGGCCGGTTACGGCCGACTGCTGGCGCCCCTGGCCGAGGCCGGTGTCGAGCTGATCCTCATCGAGCCGTTCCTCCTGCCTATTCGCGGCGTCATCGAGAAGCGTGACGTGCGCATCGACGATGAGGTCCGAAAGGGTTGGCGCGCAGACCTGGACCTGAAGATCCAAGTCGTACACCAACTCGCCGACAAATACGGCGCATACCTGCTCACCGCCGACGACATGTTCGCCAAGCTCGCCACGACAACCGACCCGGAGCACTGGTCCGCCGACGGCGTGCACCCCACTCCTGCCGGTCATGCTGCCATCGCCGACGCCTGGCTCCAGCTGGTGGCCTAACCGTGGCTGTGGATCTGAGGAATCAAGAACTGTGCCGTGCACGAATAACTAGACCAGCCTTCGCATTTGGTCACCCGACCGGATTGATTCCGGTTATCGCTGCGGGCGAGCATCAACGCTCGGTCGTTGTGAAAACCTCTAGGAACAAGAGGGTTTCATTGTGCGACAACCAAATGTTTGAGCTTCGTCCGCCGTCAGGTCGCGTATTTACCCGAGGCGTGAAAACATCTCTGCCAGTTGATCATCGGAATGCGGAAAGCATTGCCACCGCATCGTAGCAAAGCTAAGGAATTCGGGGAGTAGATGCTGTTTTGGGCAACCACTGGAGGCGCCGCGCTCCTCGTGCTGCTGTTGCTCTGGGCGACGGCACGGGCCATGGATCCGCGCGGCCGGAAAGAGCGGCGGCACAACATGAACAGAGCTGACTCACGTGGACCTGTGCCGCAACGCGAGTGGCCGCAGGCCGCCCGCCCGGATTCCCGCCGCTAGGTATGTTTCCAAACCCTCAATCCCCGCTACAGCTGACCTTCGGCGCGCATGCGTCCGGACCTTCGTCCGGACTGCGGGCGCGGTACGGCCGCCTACCGAGTCAGCCCGGTAGTTGCGCCCCGTCGGCGAAGTCCGTGGTGCGTGACAGGTCGGCCCACTTCTCGATTTCGGCATCCACGGCCGCCCGGCCGGCCTGCACCAGACGCAGCGCATCGGAGCCGAGTACCAGATGCGCCGGCGGATCTGCTGCCTCGATCACCGAAAGTATCGCGGCCGCAGCCTTTTCCGGATCGCCCAGCTGATTGCCGTCGGCAGCCTGGCGGCGTGCGCGCACCGGATCCATCAGCTCGTCGTAGTCCGGGATCGAGCGTTCGGTGCGGACCATGGATCGTCCCGCCCAGTCGGTGCGGAACGAGCCCGGCGCCACGGCCGTGACGTGGATGCCGAATCCGGCGACCTCCTTGCCGAGCGTCTCGAGGATGCCCTCCAGGGCGTACTTGCTGCCGTGGTAGTAGGCCAGGCCGGGCACCGTCATCAGCCCGCCCATGGAGGTGATGCCCAGAATGTGGCCCGATCGCCGGGCTCGCAGGTGCGGCAACACTGCCTGAATGGTGGCGACCGCACCGAAGACGTTGACCGCGAACTGGTTTCGCAGTTCGGCCAACGGTGACTCCTCGAATACCCCTTCGTGGCCGTATCCGGCGTTGGCGATGACGACATCGATCGGACCGATCGTGGATTCGATGTTGTGCACCGTGTCCAGGACCGCATCGTCGTCGGTGACATCGAGAACGCGCGCGATGGCGCGGCTGGGATGCAGCGCCTGGAACCGCGCGGCGTCGGCTTCGTGCCGGACCGTGCCGACCACGACGTGACCGTCCTGGATGGCCTTGCGCGCGATCGCCTGTCCGAAGCCGGAGCTCACGCCGGTGATGAGGAAGGTCTTGCCGGTGGTCGGATCAGTCATGTCAAGAAATCTACACTCTGTCACTCATTATTGACACAGTGTAGAAAATAATCGCCTCGGGGTAGAATCATGTCCGTGCCCGAGACCGGAACTACCCGCGGCCGCCGCCGCGCCACGCCCACCAAGGGTGACCAGCGTGAGCGGGACATCCTCGACGCCGCCGAAAAGCAGCTGGCCACCATCGGATTCGACGGTATGACGATCGAGACCATCACCAAGGCGGTCGGCATCACCCGGGGCGCGTTCTACTTCTACTTCGCCTCCAAGAACGCGGTCCTGGCCGCGCTGGTCGAACGAACCGTGGCCGTGCTGCGCGCGGAAATCGAAGCTGCCGACGCCTCCGGCGAACCGGCGCACGCCCTGTGCCGCAGCATCGACCAGACCCGCGACATGTGGCGCGATCATGGCAACGTCATGCGTGCGGCCGTCGAGCTCACCCCCACTGTCGCGGCTGTCGGCGAGAGTTGGCATTCCGCCGTCACCGCTATCCGCGACATCACCCGAGCGATCGCCGAACGCGCCGGGCTGCCCGATAACGACGCCCCGACCGGCGCGCATGCTGTGACGACCGCGCTCGTCTGGATGACCGAGCGCGCATTCTATCAGGCATCGAAGTCCGGCATCTCACTCGACGACACCGCGGTGACCCTTACGCATCTGTGGCTCAATGCGCTGGGTATGGCACCGGGGCGCTCCGCGTGGCGGTGAGGAGCTCGACCGGGCCGCGGCTGCCGCCGGTGACCAGTGCGACCTTTCCGCTGAGGTTGCCTATGGCTAAGCCACTTTCACGCACAGTTCGGTGCCGCCGTGCAGCGGCAAGGTCACCGACAGGAAGCCGTTGGCCGGATCGCGGACGTAGGCAAGGAAATCGGGTTCGGCGTTGTCGTTCATGACATAGGCACCGATGTTCAGTTGCGGCGTGATGATCTCGATGACCTCGCGGGCCAGCGACGGTTCGGCGCCGAGCCAGCCGTCGATCAGCGCGAAGTCGACCGCACCGCCGAGGTCGCGCAGTGTGGTGCGCGCGTCGCCCTCGCGGATCTCGGCGTAGTCGGCGAGTCCGGCCTCGGCGAGATTGGCCCGGGCGACGGTGACTTTGGTCGGCACGATCTCCGAGCCGATCACCGTGCCGCCGCCGTTGTCGCGCACGGCGGCCGCCGCGTAGAGCGTCGACATGCCGACGGAGGTCGCGAATTCGACGGTCCGGGTGGCCCGAATGCCACGGCACAGCAGGTAGATCAGGTCACCCTGCTCCTGCGCGATCGAGTAGCCGTACTTGCTGTAGTCGTGCGGATCGCGCGCACGACCGTCGCGTGGGTCATCTGGCCGATACTGTTGCGCCGCAGCGAGCCTGGCGATGACGGCATCGACGGCGGGGTCGCGGAGCGGGCGGTGCGTGTCGGTCATCATCAGGTCCCCTAATCCGTTGTGGCCCAAAGTAAATTGGGCGGCCTCCCTACGGGCTTGGTTATAAGGCAAGGCTAATATGGCGGATTGGCGGTGGACGGCCATCTAAGACCTCGAAACGGCCAACCTTGCGTGCGGCGGGCGCAGGTGGACAGCGCGAATCGGATTCGACTGTGGTGAAGGGTTATTCGGCAGGGCTACCGCCGGTTTCCCGTCGCACGGTCTGGGCGATGCCTGAGAGTGCCGTACCCAGCTGGCGGCGTTGCGCGGTGGTGAGCGGGTCGAACACGAGTCGGCGCACCTGCTCGACATGTCCCGGGGCGCTGTCGACCACCTTCTGCCGACCGCTGTCGGTCAGTGTCGCCAAGGTGTAGCGACCGTCGCTCGGGTCGATCTTACGAACGATCCACTCGCGAACCTCGAAGCGGTCCATCAGCTTCGACAGCCGGGGGAGCGTGCTGTTGCAGACCTTGGCCAGCTCGCTGAGCCGCATGGTCTCCTGATCGGCCATCGACAGCCGGGCGAGCACGCTGTACTCGAAGTTCGAGATGCCCGCGTCGCGCTGCAACTGCCGATCCAGGGCCGTGGGCAGCGCGATCACGACGGTGAGCAGGTCCTGCCAGAGGGCCTGCTGTTCGGCGTCGAGCCAGGGTGTCGGTTCGTCCATGCGGTCCAGACTACTTGCCCAGGCAAGAGAAAGTAGTTGCCTAGGCAAGTGAAGAGGGTCTATGGTTCGAGTTGCCCAGGCAAGTCAATCTCGAGGAGTTCCCAATGATCAAGCTCAGCGTCTTCCTGACCCGGCGGGCAGACCTCACCCACGAGGAGTTCGTGGAGTACTGGACGCAGCAGCACACGCCACTGATCGCCAGCGTGCCCAGCGGCGAGGTCCCGGTTCGGCGCTACGTCCAGCTGCTGCCCACCGACGACGAGATCCCCGGCATCACCACCGCCTACTACGACGGTGTCGCCGAGGTATGGGTCGACGACATCGCCGACGCCGCCCGCTGGTTCACCTCCGACACCTACACCACGACCA
Organism: Nocardia sp. NPDC060255; assembly: GCF_042727395.1. Lineage (NCBI taxonomy): Bacteria > Bacillati > Actinomycetota > Actinomycetes > Mycobacteriales > Nocardiaceae > Nocardia > Nocardia sp. NPDC060255. The sequence continues at coordinate 92,631 of NZ_JBHXAU010000031.1, forward strand.
TCGCCGCGGACGAGGAGAAGTTCATCGACCGCTCGCAGACCCGCTTCCTCTACACCACCGAAACCCCGATCTTCGGTTGAGCCCCAACGACTCCGGGCGATCTGACGATCAGGCCGCCCGGAGTCGCACCCGCTTCCGATAAGGAACGACATGACCACTTCGCACCGCCCGGCCGGGGCCTACGACGACCACCTCGCACGGGTCCTCCCTCAGGCCGGTGAGCACCGGCTCTGGGTCCCCGCCGACGGAGCGCTGCCGAGCCTGTTCATCAGCCACGGCGCACCCTTCACCCTCGACGACCCGCAATGGCTCGACGACCTGTTCACCTGGGCGCAGTCCATGCCCAAACCGAAAGCCATCGTGATCATTTCGGCACACTGGGAGGACGCACCGGCCGCGATCTCGGGCGCGGCCGCGGGCACCCCGCTCTACTACGACTTCAGCGGCTTCCATCCCCGCTACAAGACCCTGCCCTACGCGACCCCGGACGCGACCGACCTCGCCCGTCGGCTGACGGCCACGCTCAGTCCGGCGACCACGGTGCACGAGCGCGCCGACCGAGGCCTCGACCACGGTGCGTTCATCCCACTCATGGCGATGTATCCCGCGGCCGACGTTCCGGTCGTCCAACTGTCGATGCCCAGCCTCGATCCCGCGGCGTTGGTCGAGTTCGGCGCACGCCTGCGATCACTGCGCGACGAAGGCGTGCTGGTCATCGGTTCGGGCTTCATGACCCACAGCTTCGCGGTGTTCCGCCGCCCGGATCTCGCCGCACACACCAAAGCTTTCGACGAATGGGCGGTCGACGCGCTAGGGCGCGGCGATGTCGATGCCCTGACCGACTACCGGCGCAAGGCGCCCGGCGCCGCGGTCGCGCATCCGACGGCCGATCACTATGTGCCCCTGCTGGTTACGGTCGGCGCCGCGAGCGATCCCGGCAGTGCCATCAGTGCGATCGACCGCATGGTCATGGGCAACTCGATCCGCTCGGTGCAGATGAACTGAGCTTCAGAGGAAGATACGGGCGATGTCGAGCCACTTCTGGGCGTCCGCGCCGACTGCGGTGAGGTCGGTCTCGGCCAGCGGCCTGCGCTGGGTGACGCGGAGACAGAAATCGAGGGCACTGCCCTGCACCCGTTGTTCGGCATCCGCTGGGCCCCACGCCCAGGCCGCGCCGTCGGGGCCGGTCAGTTCGACCCGGAAAGGCTCTGCGGGAGTGGGTAATTCGGCAGTGTAGAAGGACAGCTCTCGTCCTACGACGCCCATCGAAGCTATCGGCCGGAGCCGATTCGTCGCATGGCGGGTGACACCCAGCGTGTCGAAAATGTCCTGCCCGTGCGCCCACGTTTCCATCAGGCGAAGCGGCACCATGAGCTTCGCGGTCAGCTCCGCGCCATACCACGGAAACGGCTGGTCCAGCGGAATGTCACGGAGCGCCGCCGCCACCTCGACGCGACCGGCGCGCCACTGTTCCAGCAGTTCCGCTCGGGGGAGGGCCGCACCCTCGGCGGCATCGATATCACGGTATTGGGGGCCAAGGGTTTCCGCGTGCTTCAGCACGGCGTCGAACGCCTCCGGGGTCCGGATGGCGATGAGCACGTTCGCGTCGGCGGAAGCGAGATGGGCGATCTGGTGGGCGATCGTCCACCCCACCGCGGGCGTGTCCTCGGACCAGTCGGCCTGCGCCGATACCAGGGCGTCGAGCTCGTAGCCCTCGGCCACCAAGTCGGGCAGTGCGACGTCGCGCTGCACGTCGGACATGTCAATGCCGTAATCCAACATCCCAGTAGCACTCTCACACACGTTGACGGCAACGGGTTTATCCCGTCTGGACGGACAGAGCCGGTGATCTACGACGCCTTGCTCGTTTCCGCCGAGCCTATGGGAGCCGATCAAGGCGCCGCAAACCCTGTGACCTGCAGAGTTACTGAAAACTGACGGGCAACTCGCCTCGGTGGCTACGGATGGGGTGGCGCGGCTGCCAATCCGGTTTCAGTGCACGGCGACATTCGGATTGGCGGGTAGCGGGCCCGAGCGGAAGAGTAGTGCGGCCAGCGCGGCACTGCCGAGGAACACTGCTGCGGCGATCCAGAACACCAGGTGGTAGCCGCTGATCGTCGCTTGTGCGATGGTCGTCGGTTGGGTCGCGGTCGCGGCGTGGGTGGTGAGGTAGTCGTTGATGGCGGTCGTGGTGAGCGAACTGAACACGGCCAACCCGATGGCCCCGCCGATCTGCTGGGCGGTATTGACCGTCGCGGAGGCCACGCCGGCGTCATGCGGTGCGACGCCGCTGGTCGCGGCGTTCTGGATCGGGCCGAAGATGAAGCCGAATCCGAGGCCGATGACGAGCAAAGCAGGCAGCACGCCGGTGACATAACCGGAGTCGGTGCCGATGCCGGTGAGCAGCGCCATTCCGGTCGCCGCGAGCAGGCAACCGCCGGGGATGAGCGGGCGCGGCCCGGTGCGCGGCAGCAGCGCCGTTCCCGAGAACACCGCACCCACCATCACCATGGCGATCATCGGAAGGAACGCGGCACCGGACTGAATCGGACTGAACCCCAACGTGTTCTGCAGGTAGAAGGTGAGGAACAGGAAGACCGCGAACATGCCGGTACCGGTGATCGCTACGGTCAGGTAAGCCGAACCGCGGACGCGGTCGAGCACCACGTGCAGGGGCAGCAGGGGATGCGGGGCGCGGCGTTCGATGAGCACGAAGGCGGCCAGCAGCAGGGCTCCCGCGATGATCGGCGCGAGCGTCGCAGGGTTGTGCCAGTCGTGGGATTCGGCGTTGCCGAGTCCGTAGACGAGACCGGCCAGGCCCAAGACCGCAGTCGCTGTGCCCGCGATGTCGGGCCGGACTCGTTCGGGGCGGTCGCCGTCACGCAGGACCGCCAGCGCACCGGCGAACGCGATCGCGGCGATCACGATGTTCACGTACAGACACCACCGCCACGACAGTCCCTGGGTGAGGATCCCGCCGAGCAGCAGTCCCAATGCGCCGCCCGCGCCGGAGATCGCGCCGAAGATGCCGAACGCGCGGCCGCGTTCTTTTGCGTTGTCCGCGAACGTAACTGAGAGCAGGGACAGCGCGGCCGGTGCGAGCAGCGCACCGAACACGCCCTGGGCGACCCGCGCGACGAGCAGCATTTCCAGACCACCGGCCGCCCCGCCGAGCGCCGAGGCGGCGGCGAATCCGCCGACGCCGATGAGGAACATTCGCTTGCGTCCGAAGAAGTCCGAGAGCCTGCCGCCCAGGAGCAGGAGGCTGCCGAAGGCGAGCGCGTAACCGGTGACCACCCATTGCCGGTCGTCGGTGGAGAAGCCCAGGTCGTGCTGGGCGCTGGGTAGGGCGATGTTCATGATGGTGTTGTCGACGATGTCCATCAGCTGGGCCAGGCTCAGCACGATCAAGGCCAGCCAGCGGTTGCGGCCGGCGTTGCCGGTTGTCGGGTGGTCGGAACGAATCGATGAGATGGCAGAACTCATGGTGACCTCTCAGTCAGGTGTGCAGGCGTCAACGCCGATGCGGGCGTGCGGCATCGCGAATCGTGTTGTGGGCGCGACACACTCGGGTCACGCAGGAGCTATTCGGGTAGCGGAGGTCAGTGGGGGAGCAGCACGAGCTTCGCGCGCACCCCACCGGACTCTCCGGCACGGTGTGCCTCTGCGACCTCGGTCAGCGGGAAGGTCTGCACGGCGGGAAGTGTGAACTGTCCGGACTCGACCAGCTCGCCGATCTGGTCGATTACGTAGAGCGCTCGACCGGAAGATCCTCGGGAGAACCGCACGCCGTATGTCTCAGCGCCGGTGAAATCGGCGAGTGTGATGACGTGTTCCGGACCTCCGGCGAGTTCGATCAGCTCGGGCAGCACACCGCTGCCCGCGATGTCGAGCGCCAGATCGACGCCCTCGGGCGCGAGCGCGTGGACCCGTTCACTCATGCCTGCGCCGTAGGCGACGGGTTCCGCGCCCAGTGAGCGCAGCAGATCATGGGAGGCCGGACTGCCGGTGCCGATCACCCGCGCGCCGCGGGCGACTGCCAACTGCACTGCGGCACTACCGACTGTGCCGGACGCACCGTTGATCAGTACCGTGCGACCGGCCTCGACGCCGAGCTGGTCGAGCGCCCGCGCGGCCGTCTCCATGGCTGCGGGCAATGCGGCGGCCTCGGCGAATCCCACCGAGGGCGGAATCGGTGCGTAGTAGGACAACACCACCAGTTCCGCCTGTGCGGCGCCGTCGGCGCTGAATCCGAACACCCGGTCGCCGAGCGCGACGTCGGTGACGCCCGCGCCGAGCTCATCCACCACGCCCGCCGCCTCGTAACCCAAGGTCTGCGGAAGTTCCTGATCCATCAGCCCTTCGCGTTTCTTCCAGTCGCTGGCGTTGACGCCCGCGGCCTGCACCGCGATCCGGACCTGGCCGGGGCCCGGGTGCGGGTCGGGTAGATCGACGATCTCCAGGACCTCCGGGCCCCCGAATCGGTCGAAACGAGCTGCCTTCATGATTGTCGTCCGTCCTCGGCCCGAGTGCGGGCCGGTCGATTGCTGTGGTCTGTCGCGACCTAGTCCAGTCCGCGAAACAGTTGTTCGAGGGTGAAGTCGAACCGCTCGTGTCTGTCGCCGGTGGTCAGCTCGTGCGCATAGCTGACCATGTTGGGAAAGTGCTTGGGAGGCAACATCTTCAGTCGAGCGATATGTTCGGCTCGATCCAAGGTCCGTCCGTCGGTGTCGGTGACCGGATCGCGGCGCAGCGAGGCCTCGAAGCTGTACGCGGCGACGTACAGCACTGCGGAGTCGACCGCCCACGCGGCGTTCTGCGGCGACACCCCGGCGGCCAGCAGGATCGCAAGCATGCCCTCGCCGATCCGCAACGTGTCGAGGCTGTTCGGTGCCGCCGACAGTGCCGCGCGGGATATCCCCGGATAGCGCAGATATTGGTCACGCAACTGCCCGCACACGTCAGCGATCTGCGCGCGCCAATTCGCCGGATCCGGCTCGGGGATAGTCACTTTCCGGCACAGCTGCCCGATCAATAGATCGTCCAGCTCCGCCTTGTTCCGCACATGCGCATACAGCGCACCCGGACTCGTCCCGAGCGCCGCAGCGACACGACGCATGGTCAACGCGTCGAACCCCTCGGCCTCGACCAACCCGAACGCGGCCGCGAGGATCCCGCCGACCGTGATCGGCTCCTTACGAACTCGCCGCGGTGCTTCCGTCGCGTCGAGCGCCGCGATCTGCGCTTCCCACTGATCACGCGTAACAGCCCTGTTCGGGGGACTCTTCTCGGCCACAGTCCCCACCGTAGCACGGCGGACGAACACTGTTCAATAGATGAACACTGTTCGTAGACGAACAGTGTTCAGTCGTTCTGATGGTTTTGTGGCTTGGCGCCGAGGCGACCGGACTTCCTGAGTCGAACGGCGATGAGTTTCGCCGTGGTGTCCCGTCTCTATCGACGTACCCGATCAACCACGCTTGAGGAGAACATCATGACTGCCACGTACACCTTCGACGTCTTTTCCAGCCTCGACGGCTTCGGCGGTGTCAGCGGCGGCGACTGGGGTGGCTACTGGGGCAAGCAGGGCCCCGAACTGCTCGACCATCGCCTCGCCCTGTTCGAGGCCGAGCAGCGAATGGTGTTCGGGGCCAACACCTATCGGATGTTCGTGGAACTGCTGACTTCAGGCCTCGAGGAGACGGTGGGTGATCCGTGGGTCACCCGGATGCGGAACCTGCCGGCGACGGTGGTGTCGAGCACGCTGCACGAACCGCTCGATTGGCCGGACGCGACCGTCGCGAGCGGTGACGCCGTCGACGTCATCGCCCGGCTCAAGAAGGAGTCCGACGTGCCGTTGTGCTCGCACGGCAGCCTGTCGATGAACCGGGCGCTGATGGCGGCCGGCCTGGTCGACCGCGTCCAGGTGACGCTGTTCCCGGTGATCACCGGTCAGAACGGTGCCGCCCCGATCTTCCAGGGCGCGGCCGACTTCGACCTCGAGCTGATCGAGAGCCGCACCCTCGACGGCAACATCCAAGAACTCGTCTACCGGCCCACCCTGCACCCCTGAGCCCTCGTGTGGGCTGGTGCACACCGGCGGCGCTGAGCCTGTCTCCGCTGATATGGTCGAAGTTGGCTGATGCCTTCACCTTTCGTGATCAGGTGAAGGCTCGTCAGCTCGGTCGCGGCTCGACGGAACGGTGCGCCACACGCTGCCATTCCGCGTACTGCGCTGATCGAACGCGCGAGTAACATCGGGATGCTCGACGCGCATGATCTTGTCCCTGCGAACAAGGTGGAGCTATGCGTAAACCGTCGATCCATGTCGCCTCACTATTGGATGGCGAAGAGGTATATCGCAGCGAGCTCGGTTCGATCCACCGGCTCACCGCCGACAACTTCCCGGTGCTGTCCGGGCTGTCCATCAAACGCCTGACGCTGGCGCCCAGCGCGATCCGCGAGCCGCACTGGCATGTCAACGCCACCGAACTGACTTACTGCACGGCCGGCCAAGCGCTGGTGTCGGTACTGGACGACGGCAGCAAATTCTCCTCGTTCCTGGTGAGCGCCGGCGAGATGTTCCACATCGAATCCGGTGCGTTGCACCACGTGGAGAACGTCGGCGACACCGACGCGGAATTCATCCTGGCGTTCCGGCACGAGCGACCGGAAGACTTCGGCTTCAGCGCCGCCCTCGGCGCGATGACCGATGCGGTGCTCGGCAACACCTACGACCTGCCGTCCGAGGACTTCACGAACATCCGGCGCAGCACCACCGCCAAGCTGATCGTCGGCCGCGAAGGTGCTCCCGACATCCCGGCGAACGCCCATTTCGGCGACCCGCACCACTTCGCCGTCGAAGCGATGGCGCCACCGCTGGTGTCCTCGGCCGGGTCGGTCCGCTTTGCCCGGGAACAGTATTGGCCTGCGCTGCACGACATCTCGATGTATTCCCTGCGAATCGCCGAAGACGGTATGCGCGAACCACATTGGCATCCGGTGACCGCCGAAATGGGCTACGTACACAAGGGTTCGGCGCGGATGACAATCATGAACCCGGACGGTGCGCTGGACACCTACATCGTCGGCGAGGGCGAGGTCTACTTCGTCCCGCGCGCCTACCCGCACCACATCGAGGTCGTCGAGGCACCGGAAACTCACCTGCTCATCTTCTTCGACCAGCCGACTCCCGCCGATATCGGTTACCGGGCGTCGACGAGCGCCTACTCGCGCAAGGTCCTCGCCGCAACGTTCGGCGTCGCGCTGGACGCCCTCCCCGAACTCCCCTTCACCCCGGCCGACCCGCTGCTCGTCACTCGCCGCAACCCGCTCGACCCCATCGCCGACTGAGCGTGACCCCGACCGGCTGTGGCTTACGCGGCAAAGACGTTGAGGCTCAATAGGTTCCGGGGACAAAGATATCCGCACAGGTGAGGAGGCGCTTGGACAGGCCTTGCTCGTGGTGATAGCGGAGGAAAGTGTCGACGACCTTGCGGTTGGCGTCGAGACCATAGGGCCACCAGTCCTCGCCCAGCAGCGCACGGTTCTCCGCGAACAGTTCGCTGAACCAAGGGGTGATCACGGCCATGTGCTGCTTCGCCGCATTAACCCGATAGTGCTCCTGCACAATGTCTTTGGCCTGGCAAAAGGCCCGGCAGACCGAGGCGACCAGGCCGGGCACCGCGGCCAGTTCCCGGCGGATCGCGACGACGTGCATCATCGGGAAGATGCCGGTGCGGCGGTAGTAATCCCGTTCCACCGCTTCATAATCGACGAATAGTCGGCGGATCGTCTGCGTCGAGCCGTCGAGCAGGCTCTGCGGCACATCGACCGACAACAGGGCGTCGATCTCGCCCGCTTCGAGCATGGCGGCCAAGGTCTGGTCGCCGTCGGTGTGGCGGACTCGGACGCCGTCCGGGACCGGCTGCGGGATCCAGTCGAACGAGGGGATGGGATGGTCGGTGCCGCCGATGACCCAGTCGATCTGGTCCGGCGTCACCGCGTATTCGTCGGCCAGGATGCCCTTCACCCAGACGCCCGGATCGGAGCCGTAGAGCGCGAACTCGCCGACCGTCTTGCCCGCGAGATCCGCTGGCCGTTCGATTCCGCTGTCTACGTTCACGAACAGTGCCGAGTGGCGAAAGTTGCGGTTCGGGAAGATCGGCAGGGCCAGGAACGGCGAATCTGCGAGGTCGAACGAACGCAGGAAGTAGGTCAGCCCGTACTCGGCGATGTCCAGCTCGCCCTTGGCCATGCGCTGGAAGACATCGGAGATGAGCGGTGAGGTGTTCAGGTGTGCGTCGACGCCGTCGATCGCGACTCGCCCGTCGAACAGTGGCTCGGTGTGCTCGTACCGGTAGACGCCCAGCTCGAGCTGTGGATCGGTCATGACAGAACTCCCTCTCCCGGCCGCTTCCGTGAACGACCTTTCATTTTTTATCGTGGCGGGGAGAGCCTGTTACTGTCAAGGCGAATGATCGTTCATTCACGGAACGAAAGAGGGGTCCCGTGCCGCGCCTCACCGACGACCATCGGGCAGCGAACCGGTCGCAAATCGTGGCGGCGGCGCGCCGCTGTTTCTCGCGGGACGGGTTCCATCAGACATCGATGCCCGATATCGCCGCCGAAGCGGGCGTCTCGGTGGGCGCTCCCTACCGCTACTTCGCCGGCAAGGAAGAGATCATCGTCGAGATCGCGGGCGACGCCTTCCGTGTGATGTTCGCTCCCGTCGAGCGTCTCGTCGAGGTGAACGGCGATATGACGGTCGCCGATCTGGTCGCGGCGGCGGTCGACCCGGTGAGCGGTGACGTCGCCATCGACGCGACGGGCCAGGCCGTCCCCGTCGACGAGTTGCTGCGCGTAGCCGTCCAGGCTTGGGGTGAGCTGCTACGCCATGAAGGGCTGCGACAGCAGGCCGAGGCGGGCTTCGAGCAGGTCCGCGGACGTATCGCGGACGCGCTCCGCAATGGTCAGCGGGCGGGCAGTGTGTCGACCGAGCTGGATCCCGATCGCGGTGCGCGGGTGGTGATGGCATTGCTGCACGGTTTTGTGTTGCAGCACACGGCCTTCGGGCTCGACGACACCGCCGGCTTCGCGCACGACGTCCGCGTCGTACTGAACGACACTGGACTGTTCCGCGCTGACACGGTCGAACCATAACGGTTCGACAGTCGAAAACTATTGCAGCACAGTATGTTCTGCTAAATGCTGTGAGGGCGGTCAGCGCCCCGGGCCGAGGAGGCAGAACTCGTTGCCCTCCGGGTCGGCCAGGACCGTCCACGGCACATCGCCCTGGCCGAGGTCTCGGTCGGTAGCGCCCAGCGCCCGCAGTCGGGCGACTTCCGCCGCTTGATCGGCACCGGCATACGGCAGCAGGTCGAGATGGAAGCGGTTCCAGACGGTCGGCACACCGGGCCTGCGGATGAATTCCAGATAGGGGCCGACACCCTTGGACGAACGAAACGTCGCGTGGTCATCGGTAACGTCGTGCAGGGTCCAGTCCATCGCCCCGCCCCAAAATCGGGCCATGGCCCGCGGATCCGCGCAGTCGACCACCACCGCGGCGATCGGCCCGGTGTCCCGGTAGATCTCCCGAGGTTCCAGCACACAGAACACGTTGCCCTCCGGGTCGGCCAGCACCGTCCACGGGACATCGCCCTGCCCCACGTCGGCGGGCGTCGCGCCGAGATCCTGCAGGCGCGCAACCCATTCCGATTGATGGGCCACCGACGTGGTGGCGAGATCGATGTGCACCCGATACTTCACCGTTTCGGGATCCGGGACGATGACGACATCGACGTAGAGGGTGCTGGCGTCCGGCCAAGCCAGGCCAACGGGTCCGACGTTGGTCACCCCGGGGCCCTCGCTGGAAACGCCCCAGCCCAGCGCGTCCGCCCAGAACTGGCCGAGCGCGGAGTCGTCCCGAGCCTTGATATTGACTTGCACAAGCCGTGTCGCCATGTCGGCGATCCTATGCACACCGTCCCGCCACGACATACCCGAATACCGTCGTCGAACCGTTGCGGTGATAGCTGCCGGCGGGGAGTGTGATCTCGCCAGGGCGAATTGCGCGAATCGGACAATGATGCGCCATGATTCGTCGGTCAACGTCCGCTACACGTGTTCACAAAGGAAAGTGCTTGATGAAGTTCATGGGTAAGGCCGGCGTCGCGATCGCGGCGGTGGGTCTTGCGGCCGGGTCGGTGTTCGGCGCCGGCACGGCGAATGCGGCCGGCCTGTACGGCGCGATCGCGTTCAGTGCCTCGGACTGGAGCTACGGCACCAGCATCGACGCGCTGAGCCGTGAGGATGCCGTCGACGAGGCGCTCGACACGTGCGGTCAGGGCGGCGTCACCGACTGCATCCTGTTGGTGGACTGGTCGAACGGTTGCGGTGCGCTGGTTTACACCAAGCACGCCGTCGCCACCGGCGCGGGCACCGACCGCCAGCTCGCACTGTTCGCCGCCTACACCAGTCTCGCCCGGGTCTACCCGCCGGCGATGCTGGCCAATGTCGGTTCCGCGGACAAGTCCGGCGCCGAGGTCAGCAAGGTGGTCTGCACCGCCAACGCGCGCTGACCGCAGTCGGCTCGGAAGACCCGGAACCTGTTGGGGGTCGGGTCTTCTCGGCGTCGGCGCATCGTCCGATCTCGATGATGAGCGTTCGTCAGCAGGTGCTGGGAGCGGGCTTTCCGGTGAAGCGGTCGGCCAGGTAGGTCAGGGCGGTGGGGAGTCCGGTCGCGGCTTCGGTGCCGTGCTCGCCGATCGGGCTCTCCACTCGTTGCACCGGAATCCCTGCGGCGCAGTATTTTCCGGCGAGTGCCCGGGCGGCACCGATGGGGGCGAACTCGTCGGCGATCGCGTGATAGAGCAGCACCGGCGCGGTGGGGGAGCCTGCGCGGAACAGTGGGCTGGCCATGCGGACGACGCTGCTCAACTCGGCGTTGTCCGTGATCGAGCCGGGCCAAGCCTCCAAGTCCGCCGCGTTGAGAAACGGGTGCGCGAGCGCGGCGTCATGCAGGCAATCGGTGTGGCCGGCGGCCAGCATCGCGCGGCCCGATTCATTGAGGTACTGAAGCACATTCGCCGCCGGATAGGACCGGTTCAGGCCGGCCCAGTCCGACGACGACCGCACCGCCCGCGACGCCGCCGCTGAAGCCCGACATGGTGGCCTCCAGATCAGCGCCACCCCGCCCAGTGCCACGCCGGTCAGTTGCAGTTCCGGGGCGTAGACGCTCTGTGCCTGGACTGCCACAGCGGTGGACTGCGCCCCGCCGGAGTACCCCCACAGGCCGATCGGAGCGGCGCGGTCGATAGCCGCCGGTGCGAACGACTTGGCGGCGCGAATACCGTCCAGCACGCCGTGGGCATATCCGTCGGCACCGGAGAAGTCCGAATCGGGCCCCTGATAGTTCGGCACCACCACGGCCCAACCCTGTTGCAGCGCAAGACGAATCACCCCCGTCTCGGCGAACGCGTTACTCGGACCGCCGTCGATGCCGCCGCGCAACGCATAGGACGGTGCACATTTCGAGCCGACACCGTCTTCCGCGACCTGATACGAAACCAGCGGACGAGGACCGATGCCGGTCCATTCTTGCTGCGGCACAAGAATTGTGGCGACGTAAGCGCTGGGCCGCCCGTGATTGTCGATCGTCTTGTACTGCACCTGCCACGCGTCCGCCGGCAGTGGTATCAGGAAGGACTCCGCCTCGATCGCCCGGGACGCGACCACTGTGCCATTAGGCAGTCCCGCAATACCGGGAGGTGCGGCGTAGAACGAATCCTGATCCGGCAGCGGCACCGCCACAGCCCAACCGGCCCCCGTCGCCACCAACCCGAAAACCACGGCAACAACCGCAGCCCGCAACATCACGATCCACACTGCCCGCATAGCGTCAGCCCCTCCCCGGAGAACCTGTTCTAGTTCGCGTGTCCGGGAGCTTAATGCACCAGGCAGTCGACTGTGCCAATACTTGTCGCGCAGTTCGCGTTTCAGAACTAGGCGATCAGTGCGAGCGCACGATGTCGAGCAGGAGCTCCGGAAGGTTGGTCATAATGCCGCTGACACCAGCGTCGACAAGACGACGGAGATCATCCGCTGGCTCGTCGGCCCTGATATCGCCGTAGAGGGTATCGGCGCAAGTCCACACCGGCGTCCCCAACTCGAGCACCGTCCGGACGAGCTGCGCACCTTCCTCGGTGAGGATCCACCCAGGCCAGAGCCGGATGAGATCTGCTCCCGCGTCAACGAATTCCGTGATGACGGGCAATTCCGGTGGCGCATCCTGACGCCCGGGCACCAACGCCAGCGCACGCAACCGCGGATCGAGTTTCTTGAATGCACGCAAGTCGGCGACAGTGCGCGGCCCGACGATCACCTCGCGCGATGCGGAATATTGCGCGGTGACGTCCACTACCGCCGCGATCGCGTCTGGTGGACAGTCTTTGATGTCCAGCAGCAACTGCATTCGACTGCCTTGCAGCACCTCGAGCACTTCCCGATAGGTCGGCACTCGTTCGCCACCGAACTGCGGACCGGCATAGCGACCGGCATCCAGCGCTTTGATCTCGGCAAGCGTCAAATCGACGACTCGGCCGTGCCCGTCGGTGGTCCGATCCACCGTGTCGTCGTGCATCACGACCACATGTCCATCGGCGGTCACCCGAAGATCGATCTCGATACCGTCCACCCCAAGCGCGACCGAGCCCTTGAACGCAGCCAACGTGTTCTCCGGGAGGCCGGCCGCCAGACCTCGATGTGCAACAACTGTGACACCCTCAGTGGTCGCGGACACAAAGTGATTGTGCCACAGGCGTTCCTGTCATCGACCTGTCCGTTTGCGGCCCGGCGAACATAGTGTCGGCCGCAGAATGCGGAGAGAGCGAACCGATCACCAGAACGCATCCGGCCACCCATCGCAGGCAGTGGGTGCCGCTCGGCAAGTGGATGTTGTTGGTGGCGAGGCAAATTCGGGTGGGGCTCTGGCAGAGTGCTCGGCATGACAGTTTCTGATCCGAAATCGGATCTGCACCGTTATCTGCGGGATGCTCGCGAAGTCATGTTGTGGAAGCTCGAGGGGCTGTCCGAGTATGACGTTCGCCGGCCCGTGACCCCTACCGGCACGAACCTGCTCGGCCTGGTCAAACATCTCGGCACCGTCGAGTTCGGCTACTTCGGGGACACCTTCGGCCGGCCGAACGACGAAGCCATCAACCAGCACGATTTCGAGGCCGATCCCACCGCCGACATGTGGGCCACCGCCGCGGAGTCGCGTGCGGACATCATCGGGTTCTACCGCCGGGCCTGGGCGCATGCCGACGCCACTATCGACAGCCTCGACCTCGCCGCCGAAGGCTCGGTTCCATGGTGGTCTGCGGACCACCGAACCGTCACACTGCACCGGGTCCTCGTGCACGTGACCGCCGAAACCAATCGGCATGCGGGACACGCCGATATCCTCCGCGAACTCATCGACGGCGCGGCCGGCCTGCTCGCCGGCAACGACAACATGCCCACCGGCGACCCGACCTGGTGGCAGCACTATCGGTCCAAGCTGGAGGACGCCGCGAAGCAGGCGGCCGGACTCGGCTGACCGGGACTTCTGGTATTCGAGGCCGAGACAGACTCAAGCTGCGATATCGAACAGCGTCAACTCTCGTGCGGCGGCGCGCTGTTCGGCACGTTCACGGATCGCGCAGGTCGGTCCGATCCCGAGTGCGACCGATTCCGTGGACAGCAGCCAACCGTGGCAGCGCCGACAGTGCGCAACGAGTCTGGCCTCAGGCTTGTTGTCAGTCTCGGCCATCCAACTCTCCTCCGGCCGTGGGTCGATATGTTCCCAGCCTGACACAGGGCACCGACACAAAACGGTGCCTACCGCACGCTAGGACGCGGCGTCCTTGGCAGCTTGTACCGCCGCCGGGACTTGCCGCAGGTACAGGCGGAATCCCTCTGCTTCCGGCTCGAATCCCAGCGAGGTGTAGAGCCGATGTGCCCCGTCGGCGGCGTGGCGCTTGTGGGATAAGAGCTGAACCTTGTTGCACCCGGCCGTTCGCGCGTCACTGAGTAAGCGCCGCATCATCGCGCTGGCGATTCCCCGGCGGCGGTAGCTGGATTCGACGACGACGGCCTCGATGAACGCGGTTGGCGCACAGTCGTAAGTCACGTGCGGCATCAGCAGTTGGGTGGCGGTCCCGACCGGCTCGCCGTCGATCTCGGCGAGGTAGACCGTGAGATCGCCGGACCGCTGCATCATCCGCGCCCAGGTTCGCTGCTGACGATCCGTCGCCGAGTGGCGCGATGCGTCGTCAGATGTGAGTTGGTCGTGGATTGCCAAGACAGCCAACAGATCTCCCGGGCCTGCCGTCCGGATAACCAGGTCTTTCATGCGGGCAGTATGCGGCTCGTAGTGGACTAGCCGGGCGATGATCCGCTCACTCGACGTGATAGCGCAGCATCACCGCGGTGTTGAAGTGCTTCGTCTCGGTCAATCGGAGCTGAATGCGCTTGTCCAGCAATGGGAAGAACGGTGTGCCGCCGCCGAGCGCTATCGGCATGAGGAATATCTGGTACTCGTCGATGAGGTCGTGGGGTATCAGTGCGGCGGCGAGGCTCGCGCCACCGACCTCCATGACGCCGTTGCCCTCGGCCTTGAGCCTGCGGACCTCCTCGACCGCGTTCTCGCTGACCAGCGTGCTGTTCCACTGGACTTCGGTGAGCGTCCGCGAGAAGACGACTTTCGGCTTCGACGTCCAGAGCCCGGCGAACTCACGCTGGATCGGCGGCGCGTCCTCGGGTACGTGCGGCCAGTACTCGGCCATCAGTTCGTACAGGCGGCGGCCGTGCAGCGAGATCTCGATGTCGCGGTAGCGATCGTTGTGGAACTGGTGCAGCTCGTCGTCCGGGTTGCTCCAGTCGATGGTGCCGTCACGGTCGTTGATATAGCCGTCCAGGGACACGCTGAACCCGTAGATCAGTTTCCTCATAACCGGTTAGACCTCCTGCGCGCTCGAAACTCATCGGCGAACACCAGTGACAGACCTCCGATTCCGCTAAGCGTCCAGCGGCGGTTCCTTCTTCAGCGTGCCACGCCTGCTGAGTATGTCTGCCGAACGTCCCCTCATTCGGGTTATCCCCGAGCTGGACGACTACGGTCGCGAGTACTACCAAAGACTCCTGGACATGACGGTATTGGTACTGGAGGCGGACAGTCCATAACGGCAGCACTGCTCGGAGGGAACTGATGGGGGCATCGCGCGAGGGCGAGTCGGTCATGCGATCCCTGTGCGTGTCACGGCTTGATGCTTGCTGATTCGCACGGCTGGGTCGAGGTCGTGGATCGGTGCGTAGCACCACGGGAAGATGACCTCCATGACCGCGTTCTCCGCCCAGCCCGCGTCGTGTGGGAATCGGGTCAGCTTCATGTTGCCGATGGTGCGTGGTCCACGCGGCTGGTAGGTAATTTCGGCGACTATCACGGGGAGACCGGAGCCGTGCCCTTTTGTGCCGTCTTCCATTGTGAATTCGACTTGTTCGTGCCAAGCGACGCCGATGATGAACCTTCCGGGTTCATCGGTGTGGACGATGACTTTGTTTGCGGGATGTAGTTCACCTTTGTTGAAGTGATCGGCAAGTGCCTCGCGCAGTCGCTCGGCAGGCGCCGCGGTATCGAAGTCGATACCGTTGACGTAGGTGTCCATCTTGTTCTTCTCGCGTGCTCGGCCAGCGGCCTTGAATGGTGCGGCGACCACCGCGAACAAGCCGGACACCAGACCGCCGACAACGGTCTCGAGGAGCCACATTCCCATCGTGACGACGATCAGGAATCCGACGATGATGAGCAGTCCTTGCATCGTGAGTCGGCTTTCGTTCAGGACGCTTGTCGCGCGGAGGTGAATGGAGTTTCCCGATCGTTCTCGTCGACTAGAACGGCGCGTGATGCCGGATCCATGGACCGGACGATCGCGACGAGGTTCTCTCGGAGCGTTTCGAAATGTGTCACTGCGTTGCGCATGACTTGTCCGTTGTCGGCCCATTGCAGCATCGCGTGTTCGCAGACGGTCCGGCTGTCCTCCTCGCCCACGACGAAGATGCCGGATCGGATGCAGTCGTTCCAGTCGACGCGCATTCCGTGGTTCCCGGGCGTGGAGCTCGGGAATTCGCCTGCGACGTATAATGATTGGACGGAGCGCGGCTTACTCGAAGGCAGCGGCAGGCGGTAGGCGAGCTCTTCCCACAGTTTGTCGGACGGAACGGACGTCCGAATTCTCAGCGCCGACGTTCCCAGGTCGCTCGCGGTCCGGCGCGCTCGACCGAAGATTGCTTTGTCGGTGAGGTCTGTCGCCGTTTCCTCGACCTTGTTCGTGACCGTCGCGACCAACCATCCGACGAACAGCAGCGCCGCGATGACGCCGACTACGGTGAGTGCTTCCATCGCGAGGCCTCGGATCAGAGAGATTCCTGCGCTGTGGATCCAGCGCTGGTCATTGGACGAGCGTCGCACCGTGACGTAAGAATCTGTAGTCGTTCAGACAGCCGACACCGCATTGCGCTACAGCGCTTTAGCACCGCCACACCACTTTCGAGGAGTTCCAGCAGTGCCCCGTGAAGGTGGTGTAGCGCTGCACGCGGGCTCGTTGGCAGAAGTCGAGGTCAGTGTTTAAGTCCCGCTGATTTGTCAAGTGGCGGTTGGTTGTTGGGGCGTGGCGTCGGGTTGGCCCGAACTTGGTCGACTTCATCGAATCCGACGAGCACGTGGTCACTTTCCGGATGGCGCTTCGTAGCGGGCGGCGATTTCGGCGGCACGGTTGTGCATAGCAGTGCGTAACCATTGGGGGGCAAGGGCTTCCGCGTTCGCTCCGAGCTGCCACAGCGCCCATTCGGCGTGTTTCGGATCTTGGAAGGTCACCTCCAGTCGCAGCCGGCCGTCCGCGTCGGTTTCTTCGGCGCGGACGGCGAGTGCGGTGCTCAACAGTTCCGCCCGCTGCGCCGGGTTCACCCGTATCAGTACGGAGACCTGGTCGCCCGCGGCCCGGAACTGCGTGCTGCGTTCCTGCCAGGCCCGGTCCAGATCGACCCGGTCCGGTCGCTGTGCGAGTTCGGGGAGTTCCTCGGCGGCCAAGACCCGCGACAGCCGGTAGGTGCGGTCCGCGCCGGCTCTGGTGGCCAGCAGAAAGCCTTGGTCGCGCACGGTGACCAAGCCGATCGGGTCCACCGTGCGCCACTCCGGGAGCTGGTCCACCGCTGCGTAATGGATACGCAGCTTGTGTCCGGCCAGCACCGCGCGCCGGACCGCGGCCACGATGGCGTCGGGCACCTCTTCGGGGACCAGCTTGCGCGCGAAGAGGTCGGTCTCCGGGTCGATGAGCAATCGCTGGGCCGCGCCGGTCGCGGTGTCCCGATAGCTTTCGGGTAGCGCGTCGACCACCTTGCGGATGGCCGAAGCGAGCGCCGAGCCGAGTCCGAAGGCCTGTGCGCCGCGCCGTGATCCAGCGACGAGCAGGGCCAGGGTCTCGTCGTGGTTCAGTCCGATGAGCTCGGTCTGGAAACCGGGCAGCAACGCGAAACCGCCGTGCCTGCCGCGTTCGGCGTAGACCGGGACGCCTGCCGTGGACAGCGCCTCGATGTCACGCAGCACGGTGCGGGTGGATACCTCGAGTTCGCGCGCCAGCGCGGTGGCCGACAGCTGACCGTGCCGGCGCAGGAGCAGCACCAGTGACACCAACCGGTCCGCTCGCATGCGAAAAACTTTAACCGGAATACACGACACAGGATGTCGTGATTCGTTGGCAGACTTATCGGTATGACAAACAAGATCGTGGCCACCGAACCGAACGACCTGGGCAAGTACTTCATCGAGCGCGCCAACGCGGGCGACGTCGACGGACTCGTGGCGTTGTACGAGCCGACCGCCGTGCTGGAATTTCCGCCGGGCAACCTCGTCACCGGACATGCGGAGATCCGCAAGGTGTACGAGCAGTTCGTCGCGGCCGCGCCGGTGCTCTCGCCCGGTCGGCAGCATCCGGCGCTGGTGAGCGGCGACCTGGCGCTGACCGCGTCCACGCTGACCAGCGGCGAGGTGACCGTCGAGGTCGCCCGTCGCCAGCCGGACGGGTCCTGGCTGATTGCCGTTGATCAGCCGAACCTCGTGCCGTAGCGGCGGGCCGGATGCTGCGATGAGGCGCATCGTGACGATCGGCGTCTACGGCTTCACCGTCGAAGCCTTCGTCGAGCAGGTCACCGGCGCGGGCGTGGGGTTGCTGCTCGACCTCCGCCAGCGCCGCGGCGTTCGCGGCCACGAATACTCCTGGGCGAACTCGGCGCGACTCCAAAGTACGCTTGCCGCAGCGGATATCGACTACCGCCACGTGCGGGAGTTGACACCGACCACCGATATGCGCCAGGCCCAGTATCGCGAGGACGACCGCCAGGGCGTGGGCAAACGCAACCGCATCGCACTGGCCCCCGAGTACGCCGAGCGCTACACCCGCGAGATCCTCGACCCGTTCGACCTCGCCGCGCTCGTGGCGGAACTCCCGCGCGACTCGGCAACCGCCCTTTTCTGTGTCGAGCGCGACCCGGAGGCCTGCCACCGCTCGCTCGTAGCCGAACGCCTCCGCGCCGAGTACAGCCTGCCGGTCACCAACCTCCGCCCGGGCTGAGTCGTGCCGATCACCTTCCTGACACCGCAGAACGTCCGGTATTGCCCGCGAGTTCAGGCGGCTAGCGGTCGAGATCCGCTGTAGCCCAAGCCATTCACCCCGGTCGGTGATCGAGTGCTCGAGAAAACGGGTCACCACATCGGTGGGCCGTGGACGCGCGCGTTGGTCGGACGATCAGGAGGAACTGGTGCTGGTATCGCGCGAGGTGGATTCAAGTGGTGGATGCAACACTGCTGATCTGGAGTGTTGATGAGTCATTGGCCGTTGTAGTCTGTCATGCGTCGGTTCTGGGATCTTGTTGGTAGTGGTGTGTCGGTCGCGGAAGCTGGTGCTGTGTGTGGGGTGTCTGCGGTGCAGGCAGCG